>DATBRV010000062.1:0-223918 GCA_036560145.1 Myxococcota bacterium | reverse complement strand
GGCGCCGCACGAGCTGCGGCAGCAGCTCGAGGCCGTCGATTCCGGGCATGCGCAGATCGCAGAGCACGAGCTCCGGGGGCGCGATCTCGAGCTGACGCAGGGCGGAGGGGGCATCCACTGCGCAGACCGTTTCATAGCCCTCGGCCGAGAGCACCAGCTCGAGGCTCTCGCGCAGCGATTCGTCGTCGTCGACGATCAGGATGCGTCCGGACATGGCGATGGGGAGTGCATCGGACGCCCGGCGCGGCCGCGTGAGGGTTTCGGCGCGCTTGGGCCGCCTCGACGGCTGCGTGGGAGCCGCCGCCGGCCTTCCGGTGGGCTTCCGGCGCGAGCAGGTGATCCGCGCCACTAGGAAGCGGCTTCCCCGGCTCTCAAGTCCGCGTAACCACTCACCGATACCCGCGAAGACCGTGACGTGCGCAGCACCGGGATGCCCGGGAGGCACGCCGGAGGGGGTAGGGTGGCGAGCAACAACGTCCAGAAGTTCCGCGAAGCCCTGATGCTCAGCAAGGCGGAGCTGGCGCGGAAGTCGGGCCTCTCGACCCTCACGATCGATCGTGTCGAGGCCGGGCGACCGTGCCGCCTCGACACCAAGCGCAAGATCCTGCTCGCGCTATCGCTCCGGATCACCGACAAGGATCAGGTGTTCGGTCCCACGTCGGAGCGCGAGAGCCAGCTCGGCGCTCAAGCCGACAGCGGCCGTCCCTAGAACGCAGCGGAGGCAGACACAAGTGCGGTTCGCGCTTCCCAGCTTCGGATCCAAGTCGGTCGTCGGTCTCGACATCGGCTCCTCGTCCGTGAAGGCCGTCGAGCTGTCGCGCCGCGGCCGCAGCAAGGAATTCGAACTCACGCATCTGGGTGTCGCCCCGATGCCGGCCGAGGCGATCGTCCAGGGCGCCTTCCTCAACTCGAGCGCCATCGTCGAAGGCATTCGCGAGGCGATCGAGAAGGCGAAGATCCGCACCAAGAACGTCGCGGCGGCGGTCAGCGGCCACTCGGTGATCGTGAAGAAGGTCAGCCTGCCCGCGATGACCCGCGACGAGCTCGACGAGCAGATCCGCTGGGAGGCCGAGCAGTACATCCCGTTCGACGTGAACGAGGTGAACCTCGACTTCCAGATCCTGAACGGCGGCGGCGGCGAGGGCCAGATGGAAGTGCTGCTGGTCGCGGCCAAGAAGGACCTGGTCGACGACTACGTGCAGGTGATCCGCGAGGCGGGCCTGATCCCGGCGGCGATCGACGTGGCGGCCTTCGCGGTCGAGAACGCCTTCGAGGCCAACTACGAAGTGCGGCCCGACGAGGTGGTGGCGCTGGTCAACATCGGGGCCCAGGTCGTCAACATCAACATCATTTCGAACGGCGCGCCGGCCTTCACGCGCGACATCACGACCGCCGGCAATCAGTACACCGAGGAGATCCAGAAGGCGCTCTCGATCAGCTTCGAGGAGGCCGAGCGCATCAAGCTCGGCGGGCGGCGCTCGGAGAGCAGCCAGGAAGTGGTGCCGCAGGAAGTGGAGCAGGCGATGCGCTCGGTCACCGAGACGGTGATCGGAGAGATCAGCCGGTCGCTCGACTTCTTCTCCGCCACCAGCGCCGACAGCCGGATCGAGCGGATCGTGCTCTGCGGGGGCGGCGCCAGCGTGGCCGGGCTCCAGGCGGGCTTCCAGGCGCGCAGCGGCGGGAAGGTCGAGATCATGGACCCGCTGGCGCGGATGATCCCGAGCTCGAGGTTCGAGGCGGAATATCTCGACGAGGTCGCGCCGTCGCTGGGCGTCGGTGTCGGTCTCGCCTTGCGGCGGATGGACTCCTGATGCTCGAAATCAACCTACTCCCGGTCCGAGAAGCGCGTCGCAAGGCGGACATCCGCCAGCAGCTGATGCAGCTGCTGCTGGTGCTCCTGCTCACGATGGGCGCGATCGGCTTCTGGCACTCGCGGATCGCGGAAGAGATCTCGATGTCCGAGATCCGCATCTCGCAGATGCAGAACGACATCCAGCAGTTCAAGCCGCAGCTCGACCAGGTGGCGGCGTTCAAGCTGAAGAAGGCCCGCCTGGAGAAGAAGATCGACGTGATCGACGGGCTCGATCGCGCCCGCAGCGGGCCCGTGCACGTGCTGGCCGAGCTCGCCTCGCGCACGCCGCAGCGGCTCTGGCTCACGGGGCTCGACTCCAAGGGCGGCGAGATCCGGATGGAAGGGCGCAGCCTCGACAACGAGCTGGTCGCGCTCTTCCTGCGCGGGCTCGGGGAATCGAAGTACTTCGACCAGGTCGACCTCGACAGCACCCAGATCGTGGACGGGCGCGACGGTCTCAAGGTCGTGAAGTTCGCCATCCGGGCGCAGATCGTGAACCCCGACGCCGCCGCGGCACCCGCGGCGCCCGTCGGACCGGCCACTCCGCCGCCCGCGGCGCCGAAGGCCGGGTGAGGGGAGCCCCATGGAAGTCTCGCCGCAGATCCAGGCCCGGCTCGACCAGATCGCCAAGCTTCCGCAGTCGGCGCGGGCCGCGATCATCTTCGGGATCGCCGCGATGGTGGTCGCCGGATACTACTTCGGCGTCTACAGCGGCATGAGCGAGCGGCTCGACGGCCTGCGCGCGAACGAGCTCGAGCTCCAGCGCAAGCTCTCCGAGGTGCGCTCGGTGGCCGCCAACATCGGCGCCTTCGAGGAAGAGATCGCGAACCTCGAGCTGAAGCTCTCGAAGGTCCTCCGCCAGCTCCCGAACGAGAAGGAGCTCGAGGTCCTGCTCACGGACATCAGCAACCTCGGCAAGAAGTCGGGGATCGAGATCAAGTCGTTCAAGCGCCTCGAGGAAGTTCCGCACGACTTCTACGCCGAGGTTCCGATCTCGATCGAGATCGAGGGCGAATACCACAACATCGGGCGCTTCTTCGACCTGATGTCGGACCTGCCGCGGATCGTGAACATGGGATCGATGACCGTGAGGGTCTCGAAGGAGTCCCTGGAATCGACGCGGGTGCGGGTCACGGGGACGCTCACCACGTTCCGCTTCGTGGGCGACAACGAGAAGAAGGCCTGAGGGCGCCGGCTCGGCGGGGAGCGGGGGGTTCATGAGGTTCTTGGCGACGACGATGTTGATCGTCCTGCTGGCGCTCGGCGGCTGCAAGGATGAGGCGAAGATCGAGGCGAGCAAGGCCGAGTTCGACAAAGAACGGTCCGAGCTGATGGCGCGCCTGAAGCGGAAGAAGGCCGAGAAGGTCGTGCAGGCGCCCAAGCCGGCCGCCGCGCCGGGGGCGCCGGGGGCGCCGGGGGTGCCGGACGCGCCGGCCTTCGCGCCGGTCACGGACAAGGAATTCAGCTACGACCCGACCGGGCTGCGCGATCCCTTCCGATCCTTCGAGTGGGAGCGCGATCTGCTGGCCGAGACCGAGATGCGCGGTCCGCTCGAGGAGTTCGACGTGAGCCAGCTCTCGGTGGTCGGCGTGGTCTGGAACGTCGGCAACGCCCGAGCCCTGATCCAGGATCCGTCCGGACAGGGCTTCATCGTGAGCGAAGGCGCCCGGGTGGGCAAGAACGAGGGCCGCATCATCAAGATCGACGACAGCGTGGTGGTCGTGAAAGAGACCTACGTCGACTTGATGGGGCAGGAATCGACCAAGGACATCGAGTTGCGGATTCGTCGGAGCGAAGGGGGGTGAGTTCGATGCGGGGATCCATGACGGGTCGCCTCAGGGGTGTTTGGGCCATGGCCTGTGCAGGGCTGTGGATGGCCGGGATGGGCGCTTGCGCGTCGTCCACGGCGGTCAACCCGGGTGGCGAGAATGCGGCCAAGTCGATCGCCGAAGTGCACGTCGCCAAGGACGGGGCCACCACGGTGATCACCCTGCTCGGGCTCTCCGAACCGGTGTTCACCGCGTTCGAGCAGCAGAACCCGGATCTGGTGATCGTCGATCTGGCTTCGGTGGCGGCGGATTCGCTGCACGAGCCGGTCGCGGTCTACGACGGTCTGGTTCAGGAAGTGACGATGGCGCCGTTCTCGACCGGCACGGGTGAACCGATGACCCGGGTCGAGATCTCGCTGACCGCCCCCGCGCGCTACACGGTGACGCCCGGCGAACAAGGGCTTGTGATCCGGATCGACGGCAACTCCGACAGCGCCGAGGCGCTGGAGCCCGAGGCCGAGGAGATGGGCGCGACGCCCGCGTCCGACGATCCCTGGGCGGTGGCGCCGATGTCCGAGGCCGGGAGCACGTCCGAGCCGATCGAGATCGCCGAGCCGACGCCCGCGCCCGCTCCGGCGGAGCCGACCGGCGCGCCCGCCAGCAAGCTGCTCGCGGTCGAGGTCGAGAAGACCGCCGAAGGGGCGATGCTGCACCTGCGCGCGAACGGCACGCTGCCGAGCGCGGAGACTTTCGCGCTCTCGGGTCCGAGCCGGCTCGTGATCGACCTGCCGGGCCTCCAGAGCGCCGTGGCCAAGAACGAGATCGAGGTGGGATCGCCGCTGATCGCGAAGGTGCGCGTGGGTCGCCACGACAAGATGGTGCGCGTCGTGGTGGACGCTGGGACGACGGAGAATGCCTTCGAAGGCCGCCGCGTGGTGCCGACGGCGAACGGGCTGGTGGTGGCGCTCGGCCAGGGCGCCGACCTCGACCAGGCCGTCTCGGCCGCGACCGCCGCGTCCGCTCCGGCGATGCTGGCGGCGGATGCTCCGAGCGAGCCGGCCCCGGCGGCTCCGGCGGAATCGGCCGGCGAGGCGATCGCCGACGGCGCCGCCGACGCCAGCGGGCCCGTCACCATCTACGGTGTCGAGTTCGACGCCCAGGACGAGCGCGACCGGATCGTCGTGCTCGGCGAGCGCCCGATCGACTACGTGATCTACGAGCCGGATCCCGAGACCCTGGTGCTCTCGTTCGAGAAGGCTTCGATCGATCCGGAAGCGGCCGTGCGGATCACGCCGGAGGCGGGCGGCCCCGTCTCGCTGGTGACCGCCTTCGCGCAGCCGGACACCAAGGTCTCCGAAGTGCGGGTGGTGGTGAAGCGCGCCGCGGGCCTCAAGCCCGAGATCACCCGGCGCGGAGCCCTGTTGGTGGTCGACTTCCCGCGCTCGGGCGCGGTGGCGGCCTCGCCGCCGATCCTCGATCACGCCGCCGCCAGCGCCGCGACCGAGGTCGGCACGCTGCCGCCGGGTTCCACCACCGAGGCGGCCGCGGAGGCAGAGACGCTCCCGCACCTCCCGGCGCCGGGCGCCGCCTCCGGCGGGGGCCAGGCCGCGCCGGCCTCGCTCGAGTCGCCGGCTGCGATCTCGGTGCTCCAGGAAGGCGGTCTGATCGACGGCAAGCAGTACGCCGGCCGCCGCATCTCGCTCGACTTCAAGGACGTCGACATCGCCGACGTGCTGCGCCTGGTCGCCGAGGTCTCGGACCTCAACGTGATCGCGGGCGACGAGGTCAAGGGCAAGGTCACCATCCGTCTGATCGACGTGCCCTGGGACCAGGCCCTGGACGTGATCCTGCTGACCAAGGGCCTCGGCTTCATGCGCGTGGGCAACGTGCTGCGGATCGCCAACGCCGACGTGCTCGCCAAGGAAGAGGAGGCGCGGCTCCAGGAGCGCCGGGCGAAGGAGAAGCTCGAAGACCTGGTCGTGAAGCTCCAGCCGGTGAACTACGCCAAGGTCAACGACATCCAGCAGATGGTCCAGCGGCTGCTCACGCCACGCGGCACGGTGAACATCGACAAGCGCACCAACACGCTGATCATCAAGGACATCGCCTCGGTGATCGACGAGGCCACCGCGCTGGTCAAGGCGATCGACACCCAGACGCCGCAGGTGATGATCGAGTCGAAGATCGTCGAGGCGACGCTCGACTTCGCCCGGGATTTCGGCGTGACCTGGGGCTTCGGCGTGAACCCGCTGACGACCGACCAGATCGGCGGCGACGGCTTCCACCTCTCGCCCGACGCCAACGACCTGCTGGGCAACAACGCCCAGTTCACCAACCCGACGGCCGGCCTCGCGTCGGTCTACAACCTCGGCGCGTTCATCCTGGACGAGAAGCTGAACCTGAACCTGCGCCTGCAGGCGGCCGAGTCCGCCGGCGACGGCAAGGTCATCTCGAGCCCGCGCCTGGTCACGCTCGACAACAGCCCGGCCAAGATCGAGCAGGGCGTGTCGATCCCGTTCCAGACCTTCGAGAACGGGGACGCCCAGCTCGAGTTCGTCGACGCCGTGCTGTCGCTGAACGTGACGCCGCACATCACCGCGGATCGCAGCATCATCATGAAGGTCAAGGTGAGCCGGAACGCTCCGGACTCCAGCGTGGTCACGCTCACGGGCTCGCCCGCGATCGCGAAGAACCAGGTGGACACCGAGACGCTCGTGAAGGACGGCCAGACCCTGGTGATCGGCGGCATCTACGTGGTCGATACCTCGCAGAAGCAGTCCCGGGTGCCGTACCTGCACACGATCCCGCTGCTCGGCGCGCTGTTCCGCAGCGATACGGTCGTCGACAAGCGCAAGGAGCTGCTGATCTTCGTGACGCCGCGCATCGTGGTGGGTCCCGCGATCGCCGGCTGATCTTTCCGCAGAGTCCAGTCGAGGCGCGCGGGGGAGCTCGGGCTCCCCCGCGTCGCCTATACTGCCGCGCGTGGCCGAGATCCAGACGCTATGGCTCGTCGGGATGATGGGCTCGGGCAAATCCACGGTCGGTCCCCTGCTGGCCCGCCGGCTGGGTCGGCGTTTCATCGATACGGATGCCGAGGTGGAGCGCGCCGTGGGAAATCGCGTGGCGGAGATCTTCGAGCGCGAGGGCGAGCCGGCGTTCCGCAGCTACGAGCGCGAGGCGATCGAGGCCTGCGCCGGGGAGGCCGCGGTGGTGGCGCTGGGCGGCGGAGCGATCGAGCCGCCGGGCGTGCGCGAGCGCCTCGCGGAGACGGGGACCGTGGTCTACCTGCGGGCGCGTCCGGAGACGCTGCTCGCCCGCGTGGGCGATCCGGACAGCCGGCCCCTGCTTCGGCGGCTCTCGCCGGCCGGGCGGGCGCTCCGGCTGGAGGAGCTGCTCGCACGGCGGCGGGAAGCCTATGAATCCGCGTCGATCGTGATCGACACCGACGATCTGGCGCCGGCCGCGGTGGTCGAGCAGCTGGCCGAGCGGATCGGGCGGGAGGCGAGATGACGTCCGCGCCGCGGGCGCGCCTGGTCGAGGTTCATCTCGGCGAGCGCAGCTATCCGATCCATCTGGGCGCGGGGACGCTGGCGGGGGCCGGCGACGCCATCGCGCGACACAGCAAGGCGACCCACGCCGCCGTGGTGACAGTTCCCGGCGTCGGCCGGCGTTACGCCGGGACGCTCCTGCGCTCGCTGCGCCAGGCCGGGCTGCGCACCAGCCGGATCGAGGTTCCCGACGGCGACGCCGCCAAGACGCTGCGCCAGGCCGCCCGGCTCTACGAGCAGCTGCTCGCCTGCAGGGCCGATCGCGGCAGCGTGGTGGTGGCGCTCGGGGGCGGCGCGGTGGGCGACCTGGCCGGCTTCGCCGCAGCCACCTACCTGCGCGGCGTCCCCTTCGTACAGGTGCCCACCACGATCCTTTCGATGGTGGATGCCAGCATCGGCGGCAAGGTCGCGGTCAACCTGCCGCAGGGCAAGAACCTGGTGGGCGCCTTCCACCAGCCGCGCCTGGTCTGGATCGACGTGGCCACCCTGCGCTCGCTGCCGGCGCGTGAGCGCGCGGCTGGGCTGGCCGAGGTGGTCAAGGCCGCCGCCATCCGCGACGCCGGCTTCTTCGCCGATCTGGAGCGCGATGCGGAGCGCCTGCTCGCGCTCGACCAGGCGGCGCTGCTGCCGGCGCTCGAGCGGGCCTGCGCGATCAAGGCCGAGGTGGTGAGCCGGGACGAGCGCGAGCAGGGCCTCCGGATCCTGCTGAACTTCGGGCACACCCTGGCCCACGCGGTCGAGGCGCTGACGGGCTACCGCAAGGTCCTGCACGGCGAGGCGGTGAGCATGGGGATGGCCTACGCGGCGCGCCGCTCGGAGCAGCTCGGCTGCGCCCCGGCCGGCACGGCGGCGCGGCTGTGCGCCCTCCTGAAGCGGCTTGGGCTCCCGACCGAGCTCCCGGCCCGGCCCCGGAGCGCTTATCTCCGGGCGCTGAAGGTCGATAAGAAGAGGCGGGACGCCCGCATCCATTACATTGTGCTGCGGGGGATCGGCCGGGCCGAATCGGTCCCGCTGACCGCTGCCGAGATCCTGCCGGGAGCTTCCGGCCGGCGGCGATCCCAGAAAGGTTTGAAGCCGTGACGCTGCGTTCCGAGCAGACGCCCATCTCGCGGCTGGAAGCGCGCGCGGCCGCCGACACCACGGCGCTCGCCGAGGCGCAGCGCCGCGCGGGCCGGCCCGCGGAAGCGGAGCGCCTCGCGCGGGGCGGGCTCGAGCAGGATCCCCGTTCGCCCCGGCTGCGCGTGGCGCTCGCGCTCGCGTTGCTCGACCAGCGCCGCACGGACGCCGCGCGCGAAGAGCTCGAGCGGGCGCTCTCGGCGGTGTCGGAGCTTCCGGCCGAGCTCTCCGAGCAGGAGCTGGAATCCGCCTTCGAGCAGGCCGAGCCCGAGGCCGAGCAGCTGATGGACGCCGATCGCGTGGCCGAGCAGGCGCTGCGCGAGGCCGAGCTCGGGCCCGCGGACGAGATCTCGCCGACCGCTGCGGGCGAATCGGTCTTCGCGACGCGCACGATGGCCGAGCTGCTCGAGCGCCAGGGCGACCGCGCCGGCGCCGAGCGCATCCGCAGCCGGCTCGAGCGCTCGCGGGATGGCGCGGCGGGCGCGTCTCCGAACGATCGGCGCGGACGCGTCCTGCGCGAGCTCGAGCGCTGGCTCGCCAACCTTCGGATGGAGGCGTGAGATGAGCTTCGCGGCCATGCTTCACGAGATCGTCGACGGCTGCGGAGGCGCGATCGGCGCCGCGCTGATGGGCAACGACGGCGTCCCGATCGAGGAAGTGATCGCCGAGGACGCCTGGGACGGAGGCCTCGGCGAGGAGATCGGCAACGCCGGGGTCGAGTTCGGCCGCATCCTCGACGAGATCCGCAAGGCTTCCGATTCGATGTCGGCGGGCGCCGTGCACGAGACGGTGATCGTGCTGGCCCGCTTCACGTTGATCTTCCGGAGCGTCGATACCGAGACGTTCCTGGTGGTGATCCTCGCCCCGGATGGCAACCTCGGGAAGGCGCGCTATCTCATGCGCAAGCAGCTGACCGCGATCCGTCAGGAGTTCTGAGCCCATGCCTCCCCCCGAGCTGCGGCGCATCCTCGTGGTGCACGGCCCCAACCTGAACCTGCTCGGCAGCCGGGAGCCCGAGACCTACGGGACCACCACGCTCGAAGAGATCAACGAGGGGCTCGCCACGGCCGCCAAGGAGTGGAGCGCCGAGGTCGAGTGCTTCCAGTCCAACCACGAGGGCGCGCTGATCGACCGGATCCACGAATCGCTCAGCTGGGCGGACGGGATCCTGATCAACCCCGGCGGCCTCACCCACACGAGTGTGTCGCTGCGCGACGCGCTCTCGGCCACCGGGCTGCCCGTGGTCGAGGTCCACCTCTCCAACATCTTCGCACGCGAGGAGTTCCGCGAGCACTCCTTCGTGTCGGGAATCGCGGTGGGCGTGATCTGCGGCTTCGGAGCGCTGGGCTACCGCCTGGCGCTGCACGCGCTGCTCGAGCACCTCGAGCGCTAGGCCGCGAGTGGCCGCGCGCTGGCGCCTGCTGCTCGACGGCCCGGGCTCCGGTCCCTGGAACATGGCCGTGGACGAGACGCTGCTGCGCTCGGCGCAGCGCGGTGCTCCGCCCACGCTGCGCTTCTACAGCTGGGATGGAGTGTGGCTCTCGCTGGGCTTCGCCCAGTTCTTGGATGCGGCGCACCGGGTCGCCTGCCGCGAGGCCGGGGTCGGAATCGTGCGCCGCGCCACCGGCGGCCGCGCCGTGCTGCACGGCGGGGATCTGACCTACTCGGTGACAGCGCCCGCCAGCGCGCTGCCCGCGGGCCTGCATGCGACCTACGCCCGGATCGGCGAAGCGCTGCGGGAAGGGCTGACGGCCCTCGGCGTCGAGGTGGAGCGCGCGGGTCCGGCCCGCGCGAGCGCGGGGCAGGGGCCCTTCGACTGCTTCCAGGCGCCGGCGGCCGAGGAGATCTGCGCGAGCGGCCGCAAGCTGGCCGGGAGCGCCCAGCGCCGCGCCGGGGGCGGGGTGCTCCAACACGGCTCGCTGCGCCTGCGGCCCGATCCGCCGGCCGCGCGCCGGGCGGCCGGCCTCGATCCAGAGGGCGCCACCAGCCTCGCGGAGCTCGGCTTCGCGCTCGGCGAGGGGAGCGTCCGCGCGGCCTGCGCCGCGGCGTTCGCCGCCGTCCTCCCGGCGGCCTTCGAGCCCGCGACGCTCGACGCGGACGAGCTCACCCAGGCTCGTGTTCTCACCTCGGGCTACCTCGAAGCGGTCGTCGAGCCCGTCCCCTGGGGATTCTCAAGAGACCCCGTCGCCGGCCGATAACTACATGCGCAGGGGTATTACCCCCATCACTTGCCATGCCTAGAGGCGCCGGTTGGCTGCGAACAAGCGCAAGATCCTGGAGGCGGCCCGGAAGTACGCCCAAAAGGGCGCGAAGGACCGGGCGCTCAAGGAATACGAGCAGCTGCTCCGCCTCGATCCCAAGGACGCCAAGCTGCGCCTCGAGATCGGCGACGCCTATCGGCGTTGGGGCCAGGTGGACGAGGCGATCTCGGCCTACACCAAGGTTGCCGACCAGTACACCAAGGAAGGCTTCGACGCCCGCGCGGTCGCCGTCTTCAAGCAGATCCAGAACCTCGCCCCCGAGAGCTTCGACTCCTTCGTGCCCCTCGCCGAGCTCTACCAGCGGATGGGCCTGACCGCCGAGGCGATCGCCGCCCTCCAGACGGCAGCGGATGGCTACCACCGCCAGGGGAAGAAGCGCGAGGCGCTCGAGCTGCTCCGCAAGATGGCGACGCTCGACCCGACCAACACCGGGAGCCGGCTGAAGGTCGCCGACCTGCTGCGCCAGGAGAAGCTCTTCGCGGAGGCGATCGACGAATACGAGCAGGTCGCCGCCGAGCTCCAGCGCCAGGGCGTGATCGAGGCGGTGGGCACCGTGCTCGAGCGCATCCTCGAGCTCGATCCGAACCGGCCGGCGACGGTGCGGCTGCTGGCCCAGAACCTGCTCGCGCGCGGCCTCGGCGAGCGCGCCGAGCCGTACGCCAAGCGCCTGCTCGACGCCGGTCCCGAGGGCACCGAGAACTACGAGCTGCTCGCCGACGTGTACCGCGCCCAGAAGCGCGAGGACGCGCTCGTCGACATCTACCGCCGCCTCGCCGATCTCTACCGCCGGCGCGGCGACGAGGAGAACGCGCGTCAGATCCTCCAGCGTTTCGTCCCGCCCGATGCGCTCGCCGACACCATGCAGCAGGAGGTGCTGCTCGCCGACGAGTCGGCGCCCGCCGACGAGAAGTCGCTGATCGACGAGGAGTTCCTCGACGACGGCTTCAGCGAGGACCTGCTCGAGGAATCCGCGGAGCCGGCGCCCCCGGTGAAGGGCCCGGCCCGCAGCGTGGCCGAGGAGACGGTGCTGGTTCCGCGCGGCGGCGTCCGGCGCGCCGAAGCCGCCGAGTCTGGGCCCACCGGCGACACCGAGCAGCTCTTCGCGGAGGCGAGCGTCTATCTGCGCTACGGCAAGCGCGCGCAGGCGATCGAGAACCTGCACGCGATCCTGGTGCAGAACCCGCGTCACCGCGCGGCGCTCGAAAAGCTGGGCGATGCGCATGCCGATGCCCGCGAGCCGCAGGAGGCGGTGGAGGCCTGGCTGCGCGCGGCCGAGCTGGCGCGCGAGGAGTCGGATCTCACTGCGCTCGCCGTGCTGCGCGACCGCATCAGCGCGCTCGACGACCAGGCCGGCGCGGAGGTCGCCGGTTGGCTGCCGGCGGGAGCCGAGGCCCCGGAGCCCGAGATCGAGCTGGTCGAGCCCGACGAGGAGCTGCTCGCCCCCGCGGCCGCGGAAGCGCCCGCCGACGAGGAAGCCGAAGAGAGCGGAGAGCAGGAGTTCGACCTCGGCGACATCGAGATCGAGGTGGACGCGGACGAGCCGGATCCGGCCGCCGAGACGGAACACTCGGCGCGGCCCGTCGCCGTCCGCGAGAAGGCCGAGCCCGCCGCGCCGAAGTCGCCCGCCCCCGGCGACAGCGCCTCGGCCTCCCAGCAGATCAGCGAGGACCTCGAGGAGGCGGACTTCTACTTCCAGCAGGGGCTGCACGGCGAGGCCGAGGCGATCTACCAGCGCGTGCTGGCGCTCGCGCCGAACCACCCGCTCGCGCTGGTGCGCATGGGCGAGATCGCCGCCGCGCAGGGCTCCGACCCAGGCTCGACCAGCGGGGGCCACCCGGCCGCGGCCGCCGAGCCCGAGGCCGACGAAGCCGCCTCCGCCTCCGACAGCAGCGAGATCGGCCGGGACCTGGCGGATTGGAGCGACGACATCGCCGGCGAGCCGGCCGCTTCGGTCGCGAGCGCCGCCGATTCGGGAAGCGATCTCGAGATCGAGATCGACGACGAGCCGGCCGTCGAGTCGGCCGCCGCCGAGGACTCGACCGACGAGGTGGCGGCGCCCGTCGCGGTCGCGCCCGAGCCCGCGGCGCCCGAAGAGGATCTCTCGCTCGACGACGAGGCCGAGCAGGATGCGCTGGATCCCGATGCCGACACCGCAGCAGATCAGGGGGCGAGCGCGCCCACGGCCCCGCTCTCGGCCGAAGGGGAGGCGAGCTTCGATCTGGCCGCCGAGCTCTCCGAGGCCTTCGGCGACGACAAGGACGGCAGCTCGGGAGGCGCCGCGGGCGCCGCCGACGACGGCTTCGCCTCGGTCTTCGGCGAGTTCAAGAAGGGCGTGAGCCGCATGCTCTCGGAGGGCGACCACGAAGCCCATTACGATCTGGGCATCGCCTACCGCGAGATGGGGCTGCTCGGCGACGCCGTTTCGGAGTTCCGCGCCGCGATGGGAAGCCCGGCGCGCAAGATCGATTGTCTCCACATGCTGGGCCTGTGCACGCTCGAGCAGGGCGGCGCCTCGGACGCCGCGCGCTTCTTCGAGCAGGCGCTCGCCGCGCCGGACTCGACGCCCGAGCAGCAGCTGGCGGTGCGCTTCGAGCTCGGCCGCGCCTTCGACGCGCTCGGGGACCGGGTCCGAGCGCGCGCCGCGTTCGAAGCCGTAGCGGCCGTCGATCCTGGCTTCTGCGACGTCGAGGAGTGGCTGGAGCGGACCGACGAGAACGCCAAGCCCGAGTCGCAGGCCGCGGGGGCGGGCTTCGAATCCTTCGAGGACCTGATCGGCGAGGACGCGGACGCGCCGGAGGCGGTAGAGGCCGGGAACGAGAGCTTCGACGACGTGATCGCCGAGGCGAACGAGGAGGAGGCCGAGCCGGAAGAGCCGGAGACCGACGAGCCGGTGGCCGCGCCTCCCCCGCGCAAAGCCGCGACCCGCGGCAAGGCGCCGGCCGCGAAGCCCGCCCGCAAGAAGAAGATCTCTTTCGTCTGAGGAGTCGACGTGGAGCATTTCCAGCACTTCGGGCTGGCCGAGGATCCCTTCCGCAACGAGCCGCGGCTCGAGCTCTTCTTCGAGACGCACGCCAACCGCGATGCGATGCGGCGGCTCGAGCGCGGCCTGCGCCAGGCCAAGGGCCTGCTGGTGCTGGCGGGCGAGATCGGCTCCGGCAAGACCATGGTGGTGCGCCGGCTGCTCGAGAGCCTCGAGGAGGAGGTCTTCGAGGCGAGCATGCTGGTGGTGCTGCACGGCGCCGCCGACGCGGGCTGGATGCTCGGGCGTTTCGCCGCCCAGCTCGGGATCGAGGAGCCGGCGTCCGAGCGCGAGGCGCTGCTCGCCCAGATCTACGAGAAGCTCGCGATCATCCGAGAGGACGGCCGACACGCGGTCCTGATCATCGACGACGCGCAGGCGCTCGCCTCCCAGCCCACGCTCGCCGAGGTCTGCGGCCTGCTCAAGCTGGAGTACGAGGAGCGCCGCCTGCTCTCGCTGGTGCTGGCGGGCGCGCCGACCCTCGAGCAGGCCCTCGCCAACGATC
Source organism: Myxococcota bacterium (assembly GCA_036560145.1). GTDB lineage: Bacteria > Myxococcota_A > UBA9160 > UBA9160 > SMWR01 > DATBRV01. The sequence continues at coordinate 209,848 of DATBRV010000062.1, read as the reverse complement.
CCACGCTGGGCCACCACATCGACGTGAAGGTGCGACTCGAGCCGCTCGATCCCACCGGCGCGGCCGCCTATCTGGCGCATCGGATCGACGCGGCCGGCGGCAATCCCGCCATCCTCGATCCCGGCGCGGTCGCCGCGCTGCACGCGCTGGGCGGGGGGCTCCCGGGCCGCATGAACACGCTCGCGGACAACGCGCTCTTCGAGGCCTTCCTGTGCGGCCGCGCCAAGATGACCCGCACCGACGTGGAGCGCGCCCACCGGGATCTCGGCTCCGCCGCACCCGCAGCCGCGGCTCCCGCGGCGCCGCCGGCCGAGGAGCCGCGCCCGATCGCGATCCTCCCGCCCGAGCGCGTGGTCCGCCATGCGGGCGCTTCCGCCAGCGCCTCCGCGGAGGAGACCTTCGACTTCAGCCTGAGCGCTCCGGCCTCGCGCAAGCCGAGGCGCGCCGAGCTCGAGATCATCGATCCGATCGACGATTCGCTCGGCGAACTCGACTCCGAGCTGGAGGCCGTCTTCGAGACCCGGGAGGCCCCGCGCCCGCCGCACTACGCGCCGCCGCCGCGCCCGCGCGTGCCCCACCAGGCGCCGCCGAAGGAGCAGCCGGACGAGAGCGGGGACGACCTGTTGATCGAGCTGTTGGAAGACTAGGCTGCGGGAGTCAGGGAGCCGCGGGCTTCTGCCCGGCGACCTGGATCCGATCCTGCACGGAGACCACGCCGGGGACGGACTCGGCGAGCTTGACCGCGCGTTCGCGCAGCTCCGCCTCCGGAACCACACCCGAAAGCGTCACCACGCCGTGTTCGACGCGCGCCGAGATGGCGACCTCCTCGAGATCGTCGTCGTCGAGCAGCTGCTTCTGGATCATGCGGAACAGCAGCGGGTCGGTGGCGTGCGCGCCGACCTCCTTCTCGATCTCCGCGATCCGCTTTTCGGAATCGCGCAGCGCGCCGCGCGCCTGCGCCAGCTCGTCCTGCGCCGCCTTGGCGGTGGCCTCGCGCTCCTCGAGCCGGCTGCGCAGCTCGGGCTGCGCTTCGCGCAGCGTGCCCAGCTCCTGGCTCAGCGCCTCGAGCCGGGCCTCCTCATCGTCGCCGCCGCAGCTCGCCGCCAGCAGGCCGGCGAGCAGCAGGGCGCGGAAGCGGGCCCGCGCCGGAGCGCGGGCCCTTCCATCGCGAATGCGCGACATCTCCACTTCCCTGGAGCTCCGAAGCGCCCTACGGCTTCACCGCTTCCGCGGCGCTGCCGGCCGCGTCGCTCGCGGTGTCGGCCGCATCGCTCGCGGCCCCTGCGGCGGCCGCGGCGCTGTCGGCCGCATCGCTCGAGGCCCCGGCGGCTGCCGCGGCATCCGCGGTCAACTTCGCAGCGCTGGCCTTCGCGAGCGCGTCGGCGGCCGCGGTGTTGTCGGGATAGAGATTCACGGCCGTCTGGCAGGCCACCAGGGCCTCCGCGTACTTGCCGCCGCTTACCAGCTCGATGCAGGTCGTCACTTCGATGGCGTCGACGGCTGTGGCGGCTTCCTCGGGCGTGGTCGCCTCGGACGGCGGCGTCACCGCGGAGACGGCCGGGGTCTCCCCGCCGGCTGCGCCGGCGCCCGCGTCGGTGGATGTGCTGGTTTCCTGGCTGCCGCAGGCCAGTGCGGCGAGACCGATGATCAAGAGCGCCTTTCGCATCACGATGGATCCTCCTGGGAAGGGGTTGAGTCGATCGGAGCCGCGCGCACTGAAGCTTCCTCTAGCTGCGCGACCCGGCGAAACCTTACCGGGTAGGGGCCCCCGAAGCGAGGGATATCGGCAAATAGGGGATGCAAAGCGGGTCAGGCTGGGGCGGTTTTCGCACACCAAAGCGCTCCCGACACTCCGAGACGCCGTTTGGCTCGCGCTTCCGAGCCGTCGCGCCCTGCTTGCCGCGGCCCGGCCCCCGTGCCAGTCTTGCCGACGCGCGGGAATAGCTCAGTTGGTAGAGCATCAGCTTCCCAAGCTGAGGGTCGCGGGTTCGAATCCCGTTTCCCGCTCCAGGTAACGACGAGGCCCGTCGGGCGATCGGCTCGACGGGCCTTGCGCGTCTCTGGCCTCCGGACGTAGCCAATCTGTAGCGATCTGGGGGCCGTGTCGTGTGGGAACCTCGCCGGCAGGCAGAGCATGCCGGCGCTCAGGACCCACCCGGAACCGCGAGCCTGTCGCCGTGGAAGGTCATCCAGGCGCCGTCCGAGCGTTCCACGAGCACCCCGATTCGGTAGTCGCCGGGAGGCAGCGCGGCGCGCGGGAGGAGGCTGCGGAAGCCCCGCCCGGCGGCCGCGCGGGGCCCCTGCTCGGCGCCACTCGCGAGGTTCGGGACGGCGTGGGTCGGCACCACGAGCGTGCGCTCGCGCGAGCGCAGGATGAGGGAGACGCGAGGATCGCGCGCGCCTGCACGGCCCACCTGCGCCCAGCCGTCGACGAGCAGGCCGTCGGCGTCGAGGTGGAGGGTGCCGAGCCGGAAGTGCACCGAGCGGCCGGGTTCGGGGAGGGCCGACTCCTGGGGTACCGCGCCGTGTGCAGCGAACCACGCGGGTGGGACGCGCAGCACGCCGCGCTCGAAGCCGGTCAGGAGAGCGCGGCTGGCCGAGGCGAAGCCCGGGTAGAAAAGCCCCCCGTCGCCGCTCACCCACCAGCGTTCGTAGCCGACCGCGAGCCTCCGCGAGAAATCTAGAAGGTCGCCGCGGTAGCGCGCATGCGACGCCACCGAGAAGGCGAGGCTCGTGCAAAGCCCCCAGGCCACGAAGACGCGCTCCCAGCGCGAGCCCGTGAGCTCCGAGGCCCAGGCGAGCCAGCTCGCGGCGAGGAAGGCGCAGGCGTAGAAGCGGTAGCGGTCCGCGAGCAGCGGCGTGGCGACGCCCTGCTGCGCCCGCACCAGCGCGTTCATCCCGGCGCTCATGAGCAAGAAACCGAGCAGCGCCACGAGCGCGGGGCTGCGCCGGTGCGCGCCGCGCAGAAGCAGGCCAGCGAAGCTCGCGAGGAGCGCGGCGCCCACGACCGGTGCGAGGCCGGGCTGCGAGAAGCTCGGCGCCCCGCCGATCAAGTGCAGCACGTAGGCCAACACGCGCGCGACGTACGCCGGGCTCGCGAGGTTCGAGCCGGCGCTCCAGGTGTCGAACGGGCGCTCGAAGGCCGCGAGCTGCGTGGCGCCGAGCAGCAGCGAGAAGGCGACCCATGCCCGCCGCCGCGCGCGGGACCGCGGGCCGACGAGCTCGACGAGGCCGAGCGGGAGCACGGCGATTCCGTTGCCCTGGGAGAAGGTCGCGGCGGTCGCGGCCGTCATCGCGAGCGCAAACGAGCCGGAGCTCGTGCTGCACAGGGCCTGGAAGGCGATCGCCGCGAAAGCCACCGAGAAGAAGTTCGGCGCGGAGCAGGTCGGCCACAGATAGGCGCTCCAGAACTGCGGATGGAAGAGCACGAGCGCTGCCGGGGCGAAGGGGAGCAGGCGTTCGCGCAACGGCGCGCCTGGCCGGAAGCTCGCGAGGAGGGTGCCCGCGAGGAGTACCAGGCCGAGGGCGCCGAAGACCTGGAGGACGCGCAGGTCGACGTGGCCGAGCGCCGTGAAGGTGGCCGCCGCGGCGGCGCGCAGCACGGCGGGGCGATGCTCGATGTGCTGCGCGAAGAGCAGACGCGCGCGGGCGACGGGCCCGTCGGCCGCGACCCAACGGTTCAGGAACTCCACGATCGCGTCATAGTCGTCGAAAGCAGGCACGTCGACGGCGGCGCGCCCGAGCAGTTCGGCGGTGGCCAGCACGGGAGCGATGCAGAGCAGGCCGCCGAGCCACGCCGCGCGCGAGCAGCGGACCCGGCCGGCTCGCACCGATTCCGCCGAAGTCGTGTTCGGCGCGGTCGGCGATCGCTTCACGGCGCTGACCTTGCGGTCGGCTCAGCGAGGCTGCGCAGGTATGCGTCGCGGAGCCCGTCGTCGGCGCCCGAGTTCAGGCGCGCGATTGCGAGCAGGCGCTCGGGAGCGATCAGCGGGCCGGAGACCACCAGCCGGAGATCCTCCCAATAGCGGGCGAGGTCTGGCTGCATCTCGCGAGTGTCACCGGTCTCGCGCGCCCGCAGATAGCCCTCGGGCACGGCGCGCTGGAAGTGACCGATCCGCCAGCGCCAGGGCGTCGCGACCGGCAGGCGCGCGAGGAGCGGGTCGCCCAGCCCGAATTGGTCGATCACGATCACCTCGGGGCCGGCCGCGTAGCCGAGCATGCCGATCGCCCCGCGTACGATCACCACTCGCTCGCCGCTCGTCCGCGCCCGCACTCGCGCGCTCGCTCCGTCGCGAAACCAGGGATGGCGCTCCGGCGCGCCGTCGCGGAAGCCCGGCCGGCCCAGGACCGAGGTGGTCCCCTCGAAGAGGTGTCGCTCGTCGGCGATCCCGTGCCAGATGGCGCTCGGGTCGGAGGGCCTCGCCGCGGAGCTGGCGAGCGCGGACGCGAGGGCGAACGCCGCCACGGCCGCCGCGGCCCGAACCCGATGCTGCAGTGCGCGCGCGACCAGCAGCGCGGCGAGGAAGACCGCGGGTACGAACAAGCGCCCCGACATGAAGTCGCCGCCGACGGCGACCACGAAGGCGATCTGCGCGGCGACGCCGAGGCCGAGCGCGGCGAACGCGAGGGATTCCGGGCCATCGCGGTCGCCGGCGCGGCGCGCCCGCAACGGAGCCCCCGCGCGCGCAGCGGCGACGCCGAGGCCGAGGAGCAGGATCACGGCCGAGGCGGCGTCGCGGCGCACCAGATCCTCCGCATAAGAGAGCCCCTGGCGCGCGAGCGCGCCGGCCGCGATCCCGGTGTCGAGCTTTGCGTACTTCGTGTTCGGGAACGCGAAGCCGTAGTAGACCAGGGAGAAGAGTTCCCACGCGACGAGCGGCAGCGCGCCGAGCGCGAGTTGTCTCCAGCGCACGCCGTGGCGCGCGCCGAACGCGGCGAGGCAGGGGAGAACGAGCAGCAGCGCGTCGGGCCGTGCCGTCGCGAGCAGGGAGGCGGCGAGCGCGAGACCGAGCCACGGTGGCTCCGCGTCGCGCGCGCGCGGGCGAAGCGCCTGCGCGGCGAAGGCCGCGGTGCAGAGCACCACGAGGGGGCTTTCGAGCCCCGAGACCACGTGGTCCGCGAAGGCGCGCGACGCCGCCAGCGGCACGACGAGCGCCAGCAGGAACACGGCCCGGTCGGACCCGGTGGCGCGCAGCGCGAGCATGCCCGCGAGGACCAGGCAGAGCGCCGCCAGCGCGAAGCTCGCGAAGGGCAGGCTCCCGGTCACCGCGTAGAGCGGCACCTGCAGGAGCGCCCAGAGCGGATGCGTGAAGACCTGCACCCGCTCGTCGGGGTTCCAGCGCAGACCGTGGCCCCCAACGAGGTTGTCGATGACGCGCCAGGTGATGAAGGCGTCGTCGGCGATCCACGCCCGCGAGAGGATCCAGGCTCCCACTGCCGCGCAGGCGATTGCAAAGGGAGCGCGGCTCACGGGTGAGCGACCGTACGCTTCGCCTCCTGGATTCGCAACCAGCCGAGAGCCTCGCACGCCTCGATGGCCTCGTCGGAGAGTGGGCGCGTGCGAAAGACGAGCGTTCGGCCCTCGATCCTGGCATTGGGACTGAAGCACTCCAGATAGCCTTCCGGCGGCCTGCGGTCGTGGGCCATGCGGCGCTCTCGACCCCCATCGATCGGGGTGCGCGCGACGATGCGATCGGTCAGGCCGCTCGTGTCGATGATCGCCACCTCCGGGAGCACCCAGCCGAGAACGCCGATGTTCCCGGCCTCCATCAGCGCGCGGTCACGCCAGCGGATCTTCGAGCCCTCTTCGCGGCTCGGAAGCCGGTCGCGCATGAACTCGTAGAAGACCTTGTGCTCTTGATGCCGAATGCACACCGCATGCTCGATGAGCCACGCCTGGAGTCGGTCCCAGCGTGCGATCGGCGAGCGCAGGGGGCCGGGGAATCGCTGCGCGATGGGCGCAGCGAGCAGATACGTCTGCTGGCGCGTGCTCAGGTCGCGCGTCTCGAACCAGTGCACCCAGGGGATCGGCCAGGAGGCGAACAGAAGAAGTACCAGCGCGGCGATCGAGGCGCTCGGTCGCCCGAGCCCCCGGGCAGACAGCCAGACGGCGGAGATGAAGAAGAGGGGCACCAGGTGGCTATAGACGCGGTACTCGAAGTGGTCGCCCCCGACGACGAACGTGTAGTAGGCCGCCTGGGCGGCGAGCGCGCCGCAGACGACGAGTGGGGCGAGAGAAAGCGAGGTGAGCCGACGCCCCTGCCGGGCGAAGGCCAGGACCGCAAGCAGGATCCAGACCCAGAGCCCGTTCTCGATCACGAAGGACGCGAGGTAGCGCGCGCCGCTCTCGGGCCACGCGCCCACGACCTTGGCGTAGAACGTGTTCGGGAGCCAGGCGCCGTAGGTCAGCCGCCTCCAGATCAGATGCAAGGGTACCAGCGAGAGGGGAAACAGCGCCAGGATCAGGCTGCCTCGCCGGAATCGATCGCGCATGAGGCTCGGGCACACGAGTAGAAGGGTTGCCGCGCAGAAGAGCAGACCGTCTGGTCGGATGAGCGCGAGCAGGGCGGAAACGGCGCTCGTCTTTGCGACCCAGGCGGGGCTTCGCCCGCGGCCCGCGTCGAGCGTGTAGTAGACCCACGAAGCGACGCAGAAGTTGAAGAGCGACGTCTCGAGACCGGAGCTGAGCCAGGTGAGGAAGGTGCGGTTCGTCACGGTCCCGAGGAGCGCGAGAGCAAAGAGCGTCAGCCGGTGACGCCGGAAGGCCTCGGGGAGCGACATGCGCTCGAAGATCCGGAAGACCTGGTACAGCGTGCCGTAGCCGAACAGGAGCGAGAGCCAGTTCGCCGATTCCGGGGGCGCCACGCCCGTCACCGCCCACACGAACGCGAGCAGGACCACCCAGAGAAAACTCGTGTAGCCCTCGACCGGTACGAAGGGGAGCGGGTTCCAGACCAGACCCCAGCCATGCAGCAGGTTGCTGGCGTACCGGAAGGCGATGAAGGCATCGTCCGTGAGGAACCAGAAGAGGCTCCATCCGAATGCTGTCAGGGCTGCGGCGCCGAGAGCCAGGGCCAGCAGAGCGAGGGGGCGTCTCGAAGCGGCGTGCGTGGCGGATCGTCCGGTCAAGCCGGCATCTTACGTCCGACCAGGGGCGTCGAGTCGGATTGCGCGGAAGGAGGTTCCGAGGCAACGGCGTGCGCCGCGCAACTGCGCGCCACTTCGAGGGCTTTCGGCGCTCCCCGAACCTGAGGATCGCGGGTTCGAATCCCGTTTCCCGCTCCAGGATTGCAAAGCCCCTTCGCGTGGTTGCGCGAGGGGGCTTTCGCTTTTGGGGCCGCCGCTCGCTCGGTGTGCCGGCTCAGTCGATTCCGATCTGCCCTGGCACGAGTGGCAGCAGGCGGCTCCGCTCCCGCTCGAGCATTCCGGGCGCGGCGTCCACGGTCACGAAGGCCTGTAGTAGATGGGAGTCATCCACCAGCAGGATCTCCGAGAGCCCCGCCCGTCGGATCATCTCGCGCAGCTCCGGCGCGGTGGCGAGCTGCGGCCGCCAGGACTCCTTGCGGCCCGCGAGCGGCGCCAGCACGCGCCGCACTTCCCGCAGATATCGGTACACGTCCTCGTTGTCGATGTGGACCAGGACGGAGTGACGGTAGAGCCGGTCCAGCGAGGCGTCGGCGAGCGCGTCGAGCCGCGCTCCCTCGAGCCCGTGGAAGGATACGTTTCGGAGCTGGCCGGCGCGGCCCCGGGCCAGCCGCAGCATCTCGCCGGAGATGTCGAGTCCGATCCACTCGGGGCAGCGCGCCCCGCCCCGGCCTCTCCGACCTCGTCCCCCCGAGCCTGCGGCCGCGTCTCGCGCGCCTCCTGCTCGGGAACCGCTGGTTCGCCCGGCACGTGGTGCTGGGCCGCTGGTTCCTGCACCGCTTCGACGCGCCGCTCGCGGGGGTCGAGGCGCATTGCCAATTCCCCGGGCGGGGTTGGCCCAGCTCTCAGCGCGCCAGGACGGAGCCTCAACTTCCCCTGCTCAGCCGACGGTGTCGGCGTCGAAGGCGCTCCGGCGCGCGGGCATTCCTGACCCTTTGCGCTGTCGGCCCGTCCGGGGGGAGGAATTCCGGGAAAATTCGACGGGCTCGGACGGATTGCGTTTGACGCTTGCCCCGACGGGCGCGTATGGTCATGAACACATTTCCCTATATGAGCACCGTCATTTACCTCGCAGACCTAAGGCACAACTTCGGCGGCGTGCTGGCCACCGACTGCATGCCCCTCGGTGTCGGCTACATGAAGGCCGTCATGGATCGCGACCTGCCGAAGGCCGAGGTCCGCATCTTCGCGTACCCCGATCGCCTCGAAGAAGCGATGCGCACCCGCGCGCCGGACGTGCTCATGGTCAGCAATTATGTCTGGAATGAAGCGCTCGGACTCCACTTCCTGAGGCGGGCGCACCAGCTCAATCCGAACGCCTTCACGGTGATGGGCGGCCCCAACATCTCCATCGAAGCCGAGCGTCAGGCGCAGTTCGTCGCCGACCATCCGGAGATCGATGCCTACGCGCTCGGCGAAGCCGATTTCCTCGCGCGCGACCTCGTGCTGCGCTATCTCGACGCCGGCCGGTCCCGCGCCGCGATCGGCGACGCCGAGATCCCGTCGTGTGTCTATCGCCGATCGAGCGGCGAGATCGTCCGAAACGAGATCACCGGCCGGCTGGGCGCGCTCGACGACATCCCCTCGCCGTGGCTGACGGGCGTGATGGACGAGTTCTTCGACGGGAAACTCGCCCCGATCATCGAGACCAACCGCGGCTGCCCGTTCCGGTGCACCTTCTGTGTGCAGGGGACCAGCTACTACACGAAGGTCAATTACTTCTCGATGGAGCGCTTGAAGGCCGAGATCGAACGCATCGGCGAGCTGATCCACACCCGGGCCCCTGCGATGGGAACGCTTCGCATCGCCGACCCCAACTACGGGATGTACGAGCGCGACATCGAGATCTCGGGGGCCATCGGCGAAGCCCAGGCGAAGTACGCTTGGCCCACGTTCATCGATGCGACGACGGGCAAGAATCGCCCCGAACGCATCATCGCCTCGATGGAAAAGGTGAATGGCGCGCTGGTGCTCTACCAGGCCGTCCAATCGCTGGACGACGAGGTATTGCGCAAGATCAATCGGGCCAACATCAAACTGGATGCTTACGAGAAGATCATGGTGCACGTGCGGGGCCGCGGCCTCCGCTCGGTGTCGGATCTGATCCTCGGCCTGCCCGGCGAAACACTGACGTCGCACCTGAACGGCCTCCACCGGCTGATCGACGCCGGAACGGACCAGGCGCACTGCTTCCAGTCCATGATGTTGAAGGGCGCCGACATGGAGATGCTCTCGACGCGCGAAAAGTTCAACTTCACCACCCGCTTTCGCGTCTTGCCCAAGAATTTCGGCAGCTACGGCGGCGAGAAGGTCTTCGACATCGAGGAGATCGTCGTTGGAACCGATACGCTCCCGTTCGCGGACTACGTAACCGCTCGTAAGCACCACCTGGCATTCAGCATCTTCTGGAACGACTCCTGGTTCCACGCGGTAGTCGTCTTTTGCGGCCGTTTTGGCGTGCTCCGCTCCAGCTGGCTCGCGGCCATGCTCGAGGCCATGGAAGCGGACCAGGGCGCGATGCGCGCGCTCCTCGATGATTTCGTCGCCGAGACGGTCGGCGAGCTCTTCGAGACGCGCGAGGGCTGCGCTGCCTTCTACGCGCAGGAAGACAACTTCCAGCGCCTCTTGCGCGGCGAGATCGGCGACAATCTGATGTACAAGTACCGCGCCAAGGCGTCCTTCTTCTCATGGGAGGAAACCTGCGCGGTCGCCATGGCCGCCACGCGGCGGCTGCTCGAAGCGCGTGGGGCGCCTGCCGGGATCCCGGGCTTCGACCGCTTCTGGTCGGAATTCACAGCCCACGTCGAGGCGTCACACGCGTCGGGCGGGTCGATCGAAAAGATCCTGGAGCCGGTCGCAGTCAAGATGCACCTCGACATCCCGGCCTGGATCGCCGCCGGGGAGCCGGCCGATCCGTCGGACTACGCCCTGGACGATCCCGCATCGTTTCTGTTCGAATTGACGGAGGAAGGCGCGCGCGAGATCGAAGCGGCGCTCGCGGTGTGGACGTCGCGCCTCACGGGACTCTCCAAGCTCGTGACCCGGATTCGGGTTTCCTCGCAGGTGCGCTCGGCCCACCGCCTGAACTAGAGATCGGACAGCGGGCGGCTCAGTCGATTCCGATCAGCCCCGGCAGGAGGGGCAACAGGCGGCGCCGCTCCCGCTCGATCCCCTCGGGCCCGGCCTCCACGGTCACGAAGGCCTGGAGCAGGTGGGATTCGTCGACGAGCAGGATCTCGGTGAGCCCCGCCCGTCGGATCAGCTCGCGGAACTCCGGCGCGGTGGCGAACTGCGGTCGCCAGGACTCCTTGCGGCCCGTGAGCGGCGCTTGGGCCGCGCTCTTCTCGAACCAGGCCCAGCCTGCCTCGTGCAGCAGGTTCCAGGTGTCGAGGTAGGCCAGCCCCCCGGGCACCAACACGCGCCGCACCTCCCGGAGATATCGATACATGTCTTCCTTGTCGATGTGGGCGAGGACGGAGTGGCAATAGAGCCGGTCCACCGATGCGTCGGCGAGCGTGTCGAGCCGCGCTCCCTCGAGCTCATGGAAGGACACGTTCGAGAGATGGCCGACACGGCCCCGGGCCAGGCGGAGCATCTCGCCGGAGATGTCGAGGCCGATCCATTCGCGGCAGCGCGGCGCGATCTCGCGGCCGATGCGCGCCGGCCCGCAGCCGATCTCCACCACGCGCTGACTGCCGTCGAGGCCGAGCGCATCCGCGAGCAGCTCGGCCACGGCGCGTCCACGGCGCGCGAACTCCTGCTCGTCGCGGCTCGAGTCCACCATGGCACGGGCCGAGCGGCGATCGGAGCCCAGGTGGTTCCAGCCCTGCTTGTAGCCGCCCCGGCGGCGCAGCCAGCTGAGGATCCGCCGCGGATGCCGGATCACGTTGAGCACACGCTCCAGGGGCGAGCGGGCGCCCTCGAAATCGCGGCCGCCAACACCAATCACCTCGCGCCGGGGATCGGGCTGCGGCGCGTCGGATTGCGACGGGTCGATGCGCGGCTGGCACGTCACGGGGGGAGCGTGATCTCGTGGAGGCCGCCGCCCTCGCAGCCGGCGACCACGTGGTTCGGGTCGAGGGGATCGACGCTGATCCCGATCACGCGGCGGAAGGAGAGCCCCTGGTTCATGGGCGCCCACGAGAGGCCGCCGTCGTCGGAGCGGAAGACGCCGCCGCCCGGCGTTGCGGCGAAGAGGCGGTCCGGGACGTAGGGATTGAGGGCCACCTCGAAAGTGAACGAGGTGGACAGTCCGCCCACCGGATCGGTGTAGACGAGGCCCTGGCTGCGGCGCACGAAGCTGCGGCCCGCGTCGTCGCTGCGATAGACGCCGTCGGAGGTCGCGGCGTAGATGCGACCGGGCACGCTCGCGAGGGGCGTCAGCCCGTGCACGATCTCGAGCATGAGAGACGACAGCGCCGATGCCCAGCTCCCGCCGGCATCGTGGCTCAGGAGCAGGCCTGCGTCGGTGGCGAGCTGCACTTCGAGCGGGCTCCCGGGATCGCTCCCGATGGCTCGAATCGTGCGCCCCTCCGCGCCGCTCCCGATCGGGTACCAGCCTTGCCCGCCGTCGAGGCTGGCGAAGACCGTGCCATCCCGTGCGGCGGCATAAAAAACGCTGGGCCACGCGGACTCGTGCAGCAGGACGATCTCCGCCTCGCCCAGGCCGATCGTCACCGGCGCGAAGCTCGTGCCTCCGTCCGCGGAGCGGAACAGCTCACCGGCAGTGGTCGCCGCGAGCAGCGTCCCCGGCGAGTCCCGTTCGGCCGCGAGGCTCACCACCGCGGCATTCGCCGGCAGGCTGACGGGCGGGCCGCTCCACGTATCGCCCGCATCGCTGCTCGTGAAAAGGCCCGCGTCGGTGGCGGCATGGATCCGGCCGGAGCCATCCATCTCGACGGCAAACACGATGTCGGCCACCGCGCCGAGCCGGGAGTAGAAGGTGAGCCCGCCGTCGAAGCTCACCTGCATCCCCGTCTCGCTGGCGACATACACCAGGGTCGGGAACTGCGGGACGACGGCAAAACGCGGCGCTCCCCGCGTTCCCCGGATCACCACCGCCTGCCACGAAGCCCCTCCGTCCGCCGAGCGGAAGACACCCCCGTCCTCGTCCCCCGCGAAGACGAGGCCCGACATCGCACCCTGGTGTACGGATGCCAACGCTGGGAGATCGCCTCCGCCGGCAGCCGACCAGCTCGCGCCGCCGTCCGCGGTGGCGAAGAGCGCTCCGTCCCCCGCCACGGCGAAGAGCGTCGCGCTACCAGCGGGATTCTCGGCGAGCGAGGTCACCGGCCCTGGCGGAAGCCCCTGCTGGATGGAGAGCCAGGTGCGCCCCCGGTCGTCGGAGCGGAAGGCGCCCTGATCGGTCGCGGCGTAGAGGCGACCCGATGGATCGAACGCGAGGTCGAAGATCGTCTCGGCCACCGCGGCCCCCAGCGGCGACCAACTCTCGCCGGCGTCGGCCGACGCAAAGGCGCCGGCCCCGAGCGTGGCCAGCCAGACCGTCTGCGAATCGCCGGGCACCGTGGCGATCGCACGCGGGAGCGAGCCCTGGTTGCCCGGGTCGAGCGCGGTCCAGTGGATGCCGCCGTCGTCGGAGCGGAACACATCGCCGGGGGCGGTCCCGACGAAGAGCCGTGAGCCGCCCGCCGCAGCGTGCACGCTCACCACCTGGAGATCCGACAGATCGCCGTTCGCGGGGCCGAAGCTCGCGCCGCCATCGCCGCTGCGCAAGACGCCTGCGCCGGGCACGGCGATGTAGAGGCCGTTGGGATCGGCCGGATCCGCCGAGAGCGAGGTGACGAGGGTCTCACCCGGGCCCGCCACGGGAGGGAGCCACAGGGCTCCGATCGCGTCGAAGCGGTAGGCACCGCTTCCGGTCCCGGCGTGCAGCTGTCCGGAACCGTCGAAGGCCACCGAGAAGACGACGGGGTTCCCGAGCCCGGAGCCGAGCGGGCTCCAGGAGTCGCCGCCGTCCGTCGACGCGAAGACGCCGCCTCCGTTCGTGCCGGCGATCAGACGGAGCGCATCGGCCGGATCGACCGCGATGCTGAAGACGCGCCGCTCGGTGAGCCCCTGGCTCGCGTCCTCCCAGGACGCGCCTCCGTCGAGCGAGCGGTAGAGCCCGTCTTCGGTTCCCGCATAGAGCCGGAGGGGATCGAGCGGATCGCCGGCCAGCGCGAGGACGTTCGGCGTGCCCAGATCGCGGCGCTCGAAGTGCTGGCCGCCGTCGGAGCTCAGGTAGACCTCGCCGAAGCTCGCTCCCAGATAGCGGGTGCCCGGATCCGCCGGGTGCACGAGCAGGCTGAGCAGATTCAGATTGGTCAGACCGGAGTCGAGAGCCGAAACCGGCAGCGGAGCGAAGCTCGCGCCGAAGTCGCTGCTGCGGTAGAGGCCGCCGCCGACGCTGCCGGCGTAGACGATGCCCGGGATGCTGGGATCGGCTCGCACCACGGGCATCGGCAGCCCCGGGAGCCCGACAGCGTCGCTCCAGGTGGCTCCGCGATCCGAGCTGCGCTTCACCCCGAGATTCGTGGCGGCGAAGAGGCGGTTGCCGTCGAAGGGGTCGCCGGCCAGATCCAGCGGATTGAACGGGCCGGAGTCGGGTGAGAGATCGCTGAAGGTCTCGCCGCCATCCACGGTGAGGTGGATCTCTCCGCCCACCAGCCCGGTGTACACCGCACCTGGCTCCGCCGGATGCGTGACGATCGCGGAGGCACCGGTGCGATCGAGGCGGATCGTATTCGGGGTGAGCTCGAGCGGGATGAAGCCGTCTCCCCCGCTCGCGCTGCGGAAGAGGCCGGCTCCGTTCGTCCCCGCGAAGAGCCGGCCCGGCGTGGTCGGATCGGCCCGCAGCGAGAGAATGGTGTGATTCCCGAGGTTGCTTCCCACCGGCGCGAAGCTCACGCCGGCGTCGCGGCTGCGAAAGAGCCCCTGCTCGGTGCCGGCGAAGAGGGTGCCTGCGTCGAAGGGATCGCCCTCCAGCGCTGTGACGTTGGCGCTCGGCAGACCGGATCCTACACGCGAAAAGGTCACTCCGGAATCGGACGATCGGAACAGCTCGTTCGGGGCGCCGCTCACGTAGAGGGTCCCCGGCGCGGCTGGGGGGTTCTCGAGGGCGAGCAGATGCAATCGGTCGAGACCGTACTTGAACCAGGAGTCCCCCCCGTCCTGGCTCGCGAAGACACCGTCGTCGGTGCCGGCCAGGATGGGGTTGCCGGGGATGCGGGGGACGAGGAGCGAGGGCACCACCCGGCCTTCGAGCCCCACGGGCTCCCAGCTCTCGGCGTGGTCGCGACTGCGGTACACGCCGTTGAAGATGGTGCCCGCGAAGAGGGTCTGCGTCGCCGAGGGATCGACGGCGATCGCATCGACGAAGACGCTCATGCCCTCGAAGCGCGGCGTGCGAGTCAGCCCGCCGTCGGAGGTGGCAAGAACGCCAGCCCTCTCGGTGCCCAGCAGCACCGTCCCAGGCTCCCCGGGAGAGGCAGCCACCGAGAGCACGCCCGCGCCCAGCGCGCGCAGGGAGAAGCTCGCCCCTCCGTCGGTGCTCTCGAGCAGGCCAGCGTCGCCCGCCGCGCCCATCACGTGCGCCGGGTCTGCGGGATCCGTGGCGAGGTCGAGCACCCGGCCGGTGCCCGTCACCACCGCAGACCACGAGGCGCCCCCGTTCAGCGAACGCCGCACGCCGTCGAGGGTCCCGGCCAGCACCTGGCCGGAGGCGGTCACCACCAGGCTGAAGACGAAGGCATCGCCCGCGCTCGCTCCCGTGGGAGCGAAGGTCGCTCCCGCGTCGTCGGAGCGATACACGAAGCCGCCCGCGGTCCCGGCATACACGCGGCCAGGGCTGGAGGGGTCCACGGCGAGACAGAGCACGGACGGCCCCGAGAGGTCGACCGGATTCCAGCTGAAGCCGCCGTTGGTCGAGCGAAAGAGGCCCGTGCTGCGCACGGCCAGCACGGCGGGCACGGCCCCGCCCACGACGGCGACGGCCCGGGTCGGCCCGGGGCCCAGATTGCTGTGTACGGGCAGCCAGCCCTCGCCGCGGTTCGAGGTCCAGAACAACCCAGCGTTCGAGGCCGCAAACAGGTGGCCCTCGGCCGAAGGGTCCGCGGCCAGATCGAAGAGGACCATGTTGCGCAGGTCGCGACCCTCCCAGCGGCGCCCGCCGTCCGTGCTGGTGAAGATCCCCCGGTAGGCCGAGGTGGCGAAGACGCGGGTCGGATCGAAGGGGTCCGGGACGAGCGCGGTCACGCCCTGGGGCACCAGTCCCTGGTTCTTGCGCTGCCATTCGAAGCCGAAGAAATCGGTGCGGACGAGGCCGTCCTCCTCGATGCCCGCGTACCAACGCCCCACGGCGTCGGGATCGAGCTCGAAGGAGAAGACGCTCGGCGGCCCGTCCCACTCGGCCGTCTGGAAGAAGCCGCCGCCCCCGTCGAAGCTCACGTGGATGCCCTGGTTCGTCGCCACCGAGATCGCGTTGAGGTAGGGCTGGAAGCGGATGTTTCCGGCGAAGACGTTGAGCAGCCCCCGGTTCGAGGCGGTGAACTGGAGCGCGTCGCCCTCCTGGTTGATCAGGATGCCGCCGAAGAACACGCCGGCGAAGCTGCGCCCGGCGCTGCCCGCGCGTAGCGCCACCTGGGAGACCGTGAGCTCGTCGATGGAGGTGGCGACGAAGCTCTCGCCGCCGTCCGCCGAGCGGAACAGACCCGTGCGCGTCGCCACCCACACCACGGATGGCGCGTCGCGGTGGAGCGCGACATGGCGGATCTCGGAGCTTCCGATTCCGTCGCCGGCGGGCGCCCAGGTCTGCCCCCCGTCGCTGGAGACCTGGAGCCCGTCGAAGAGCGTGCCGGCGAAGACCCGATCGGGGTCGTCGCTGCGCGCCGCGACCGAGGTGACGAAGCGATCGGGGAGCGCAGCGCCTACCGACCGCCAGCTCAGCCCGAGGTCGTCGCTCCGGAACACCCCGTCCGCCGAGGAGCTCGCGTAGACCACCGGGCCTACACCCGCCAGCGCCAGGCCGGAGACGTTCTGCGTGGTGAGGCCGGAATTGGCAGGGCTCCAGCTGGCGCCCCCGTCCAGCGAGCGGAAGATGCCCGCGTCGGAGGTCGCA
This sequence comes from Myxococcota bacterium, assembly GCA_036560145.1. Classification (GTDB taxonomy): domain Bacteria; phylum Myxococcota_A; class UBA9160; order UBA9160; family SMWR01; genus DATBRV01. Next base: position 193,590 of record DATBRV010000062.1, on the reverse strand, counting down.
GCGATCAGGACATCCGCTGTCGGGTGGTAGGCGAGGGCGCGGACCACCTGGCTGCCCAGCCCCTGGCTCGCCTGCGTCCAGTGGTCGCCGGCGTCGCTGCTCTTCCATACGCCGACGTCGCTCGTGCCGGCCCAGACCGTGGTCGGCTGATCGGGATCGAGGGCCAGGGCGAGAACCGTCGGTTGGGAGATCTGGTTCAGGAGCGGCGTCCAGCTGGCACCGTCGTCGAGGGAGCGGTAGACGCCGCCGAAGGCCGTGCCCGCGTACACGATGCCCCCGGGTTCGGGGGCCGCAGCCAGCGAGAAGACGACGCCCCCATTCAGCCCGAGCGGGGTCCACACATCCTCGCCGGCGCGCGCCGCCGGAGCTACCGCCAGCGCTGCAAAGACGAGGGCCTCCGTGAGCCACGCCACGCGCTAGAACGCTCCTCTTCGCTTGAGGACCGAACGAAACGTCTCCCGCAAGAGCCAGAGGTCGTACGCGAGCGATCGCTCGCGCACGTAGGCGATGTCGCACGCCTGTGTCTCGCGGAAGGTCAGCCAGCCCCGCCCGCTCACCTGTGCAGGCCCGGTCACGCCGGCCTTCACGCTGAACTTGAACCGCTCCCGCGGTCCGTAGTACCGGCTCATCTCCGGGATCTCCGGGCGCGGCCCCACCAGCGTCATGTCGCCGACCAGCACGTTCCAGAAGTTCGGAAGCTCGTCGAGGCTCGTGCGGCGAAGCCGGGCGCCGAAGCGCGTGACGCGCGGATCATCAGGCAGCTTGAATCGGACCTTCTCGATCTCCGCGTCGGAGTAGCTGTAGCAGTAGAGTTCCGGGAAGCGCTCGCGCGCGTCCACGTGCATGGTGCGGAACTTCACGAACTGGAAAGGCCGCCCGGCGATCTCGTTCGCCCGGCGATCTACCTCGGGCGGGAGCGGGCCGGAGGAACGCGAGCGGCGGCACCGGGTCATTCGCCTCTGGAAGAAGAGGACCGGCCCGGGTGAATCGAGCTTGATCAGGATCGCAATCGCCAGCATGAGCGGCGCAGTGGCCAGCAACATCATCGACGCGAGGGTGACGTCGAGGATGCGCCGCACGATCTCCGCGAGCGTCGGAGCGCCCTCCAGCGGTTGCCGGAGCGTCATGGAAAGGTCCGCGCCCCGACGGGACGACTCGGCGTGTTCTGCTTCCCGTCTCAGCGCCACCGCGTTTCCCACTCAGCAGAGGATTACCAGCAGAAGGTCACTCGGAGGACCTCGGACGGAACACCAACGACGATCATTAACACCAAGATCGGTCCCCCGACAAGAAGAATCGTGATTCCAAGGGTTTGAGTCATGTGCCGGTTCCTGCAGGCCCGACGGCGACCGCAACTGGGGCGGCATGGTATCGGGAGCGGCCTATCGCTGGACTCCGAGCGCGGTGCGGTAGGCCGCGAGCGTCGCCTCGGCGCTCCTGCGCCAGCTGAACGCAGCCGCGCGGGCGGCGCCGCGCTGGCGCAGCGCGTCTCGGAGCGCGGGCTCGTCGAGAATGCGCTCCAGGGCCGCCGCGAGAGCCTCGACGGACTCGGGATCCACGAGCAGCGCAGCGTCTCCGGCCACTTCGGGAAGCGATGTCGTGCTGGACGCGACGACCGGGGCGCCACAGGCCATCGCCTCGAGGATGGGCAGGCCGAAGCCCTCCCAGAGCGTGGGGAAGACGAACGCCAGGGCCTCCGTGTACAGCGCGGGCAGGTCTTCGTCCGCGACGTGGCCGAGCTCGACCACCCGCTTCGCGAGTCCGAGCCGGGCGATCGCGTGCGCCACGCTGGGGTCCCGCCAGACGGGCTTGCCGGCCAGAACGAGGCTCACGCCAGCTCCGCTTCCGCTCGCCACCCGCGCGAAGGCATCGAGGAGGCGCGGCAGGTTCTTGCGCGGCTCGTACTTTCCCACGTGCAGCAGGTAGGGCGGCTCCACCCCGAGCCGCTTCAGCACGGCGGCGCGTTCCGCGGCGTCGGCCACCGGCTGGAAGCGCGGAGACACGCCATGATGTGCGACGAGCAGACGCTCCGGATCCAGATCGAAACGCTCCAGCACCGACCGTCGACAGTGCTCGGAGATGCACAGAACCACGCGGGCCCGCCGCAGTCCGCGCTCGATCAAACGCGTGAGCCGGAACCGGATGGCGCTCGGGTAGAACTCGGGGTGCTCGAACATGCTCACGTCGTGCATGGTGAAGACGTAGGGCACCGGCGAGACGGGCGGCGGGATGAAGGTCGCGTGCAGGAGGTCGATGCCGTCGCGCCAGCTGCGCCAGGGGAGCGAGAGCGGAATGCTGAGCCAGCGGCTGCGCGGGCGCAGCACGCGTGTGCGCACGTGCGGGCGCCCGCCAGGGGCGGCGGCGGCGGCCTGGGCGCTCAAGCAGTAGATCGTGAAGGAGCTCTCGGGCGCGAGGTCCACGAGCTCGGGAAGCAGAGACGCTTCGTAGGTCTCGGGTCCCCCGGCGCGCCGTCCGAGCTGCATCGGGAAGATGCCTAGCCGCACCGCCCCACGACCTCTTCGTAGGTCGCTTCCACCCGGGCCACTGCGGTGTCGAGCGAGTACTCGGTCTCGATGAATCGCCGTGCTTCCGCGCCGAGGCGGCGTCGCTCGCCCTCGTCGCGCACCAGTCGCAGCACCTCGCGCTCGAAGGCCGGCAGGTCACGCGGGGGCACGAGTATCCCCGTGCTTCCGGTCTTCAGCACCTCGGACATGCCGCCCACGTTCGAGCCCACGATCGCCAGGCCGGCCGCCATGCCCGAGCAGATGGCGAGGGGCACGCCCTCGACGTGGCTGGGGTGTACCTGCACGTCGACCAACGCGAGGGTCGTCATCAGGTCCCGGTCGAAGCCGAGCCAGTCCACGGCGTCGTCGAGTCCGAGCCGCGTGCATAGCGCGTGCAACCTGGCCTCGAGCGGACCCACGCCGATCATCCAGAGGCGAGTCCGCGGCTCCTGGCGGTGGATCTCGGCGAAGCTGCGCAGCAGGTCGTCCTGGGCCTTCTCGGGATAGAAGCGGGCCACGTTCGCGAGCAACACCTCGTCGTCGGCGACGCCCCGGGCCCGCCGCAGCCGGCTGCGCTCCCCGGGTCCGAGCTCGGGAACCTCCGCTTCGAAGCCGCAGATGAGCGTCTTGAGCTCCTCGGGCCGGAAGCCCCGTTCCACCGTTTGCCGGTGGGTCTCTTCGCAGTGCGCCGAGATCTGGTCGTAGCCGCGAATCACCCGCTGGTTGATCCACTGCAGGGCCTTGCGCTTGAAACCCAGGTTCGTCCAGACGTAGAGCGTGGTCACGGTCCGAACGGGAACCAAGAGCCGGGTGACCGCCCCGACGCAATCGGCATAGGTGTTGTGGGTGTGCAGCACGTCGACGCCGAGCTCGCGGACGCGGCGGGCGAGCTCGCGTGCACAGCGAAGCACCGGCTTGCGCCGGCTCCAGCGCAAGGTCGACACCTCGTGTCCAAGGCGCTCGGCTGCCTCGACGAACGGTCGTTCCGAGCCGTCGGGGTTGGCGAAGCACATCAGGTGGACCCGGAAGCGCTCGGGATCCATGCGGCCGATCCAGCCGAGAAGCGCGGTCTCCACCCCGCCGTAGGCCACCGTATGCAGCAGGTGCAGGACCGTGATGGGCGCGCGCGTCTCGCTCGCGAGCGCCGGGCTCAGAGATCCCAGATCTTCCATCCGGCCTGGCCCTCGGCCCAGAGACGATTCAGCTCCTGGTAGTCCCGATAGGTGTCCATCGGATACCAGCAGCCGCGGTGGCGCATCGCCACCAGCTCGCCGTCCTGACTCAGTCGCTCGAGCGGCGCCTGCTCCAGGACGCAATCGGGATCGAGGTAGTCGAACACGCGTCGGTGGAAGACGTAGAAGCCGCCGTTCACCCAGTTGTCGTGCTGCGCTTTCTCGCGGAACCGACTGACCTGGTCGTGGTCGCCGAGATCGAGGACGCCGAAGCGCGACGGCGGATTGATGGCCGTCAGGGTGGCCACCTTGCCGTGCGCCAGGTGGAAGCCCAGCTCCGCCGTGAGATCGACGTCGCCGACCCCATCGCCGTAGGTCGCCATGAAGACGTCGTTCTTGATGTACTGCTGGATGCGGAAGATGCGGCCGCCGGTCATGGTGTCCGGGCCGGTCTCGCACAGGGTCACTTCCCAGGGTTCCCCGGGCCGCGTGTTGCGGTGCTCGATGTGGCCGCCATCCTGGCTGAACTCCATGGTGAAGTCCTTGCCCCAGATCTCGAACTCGCGGAAGAACTGCTTGACGACGTGACCCTTGTACCCGAGGCACAGCACGAACTTACGGAAGCCGTGGTGGCCGTAGATCTTCATGATGTGCCAGAGGATCGGCGCGTGGCCGATCTCGACCATCGGCTTGGGGCGGGTCTCCGTCTCTTCGCGCAGGCGGGTTCCGAGCCCTCCGCACAGGATCACCACGGGGACGTCGGCAGGCCGCATCAGCTCACCTCCAGCAGCAACCCCACCACCCGGAACACCAGTGTGACACAGGGCGGGGCGGGAATTCCCGGGGTTTTGCATCCCCTCCAAGGCCGACCCCGATCCGCGTCAGCGGCCGAGGGCGGGTCCCCGGCTGCGAAACACCTCCCAGGCCGGCTTGGGCCGGTCCCGGTCGTCGAACAACCCGAGATACTTCAGGTAGGCCTTGAAGGCGGCGACGTTCGGGAGCTTGTAGTAGCGCCCGAACTCCTCGACGAGCTCGTCCGAGAGATCCGACATCCACAGGAAGTTCGCCGCCGCGATGCGCGAGGAGCGCTGCCCGAGCTGGTCGAAGACGAGCGAGTAGAACTCCGCCTGCTGCTCCGGCGAGCTGCGGTTGACCGGCGACGAGGAGTACCCGACCTCCTGCAACAGGATCTTGCGGTTCCCGGCAGCCCGCTCGATGGCCGCGAAGTCGCTGGGAACGTCGCGGGGGAGGCGCATCGTAAAGTCGCTTCGCAGGGGGTAGTACGTGAGGGCGAGGTAGTCGATCGCCTCGTCGAGCTCCCGCAGCGGACCCCGGAGCACGTCGAGTCCGTCGAACGTGACGCTGGCGCTCACCCGCGCCCCGGGCACGAGCGCCCGGATCCGGACAGCCGCGGCCTTCCAGAGCTCCGTGTAGGCGTGCGCTTCGCCCGGGCGCTGACCGAAGTAGGCCGAGATCTCGTTGCCCACGAGGAACCAGCTGACCGATCCCTCGAGCCGGGGCACGAGGGCGTCGATCAACGCGAGAAGCCGCCCGCGCAGCTCGGGCTCGTCCCAGTCGTCACCGCGCAGATCGGACGGGCGGGGTAGCTGTCCGGTGTCGACGATGCGCAGATTCAAGACGATGGGCACGCCGTGGCGGCGGGCCTGGGCGACCCAGAAGTCCACCTCGTCGAAGTCGTAGCGCCCCTTGCGCGGCTCGAGCTCGTCCCACTTGGGGCTCAGGTACACGAAGCTGACACCCGCCTCGAGCGTCGTCTCGAAGCGCGCGATCCGGTTGCGCACGGTGTAGGGCTGGTTCGCCGGCAGCGTTGCGGCCAGCCCGAGAAGCACGCGGTCGCCGCCGGGTGGACGCGCCTGGGCAGGCGGCGGGGGCGGCGCGGGGGACGGACTTCCCCCGGTGAGCTGGGAGGCCTCGCGGTCGAGCTGGAAGGCCCAGTCGCCCTCGCCGAACTGCACGAGGCCAACGTCCCTGGCGAAGGTCCAGGAGAGCACGTCGCCGGCGAGATTCTTCTGCCGAATGCGCACCGCCCCGGCGATGCGGCCGGCCGAGGTGTCGACCGCGGCATTGCGGTCGGCGAGCTCCATGCTGCCGAGGGCGTTGCTCCAGCGCGTGCCCTGGCTGGCGGAGAAGTCGAAGAGCAGCGCCGGGCCGTCGGCCTTGGGCGCCCCCGCGTCGCGGTCGAGGCGCTGGATGCGGCCCCCTCGCTCGACCACGCGGTATTCGTGGAAGGACCAGGGGTTCTCGAATTCGAGCACGAAGGCATCGCCCTCGCGGCGCATCACCTCGACCCGCACGGGCGCATCCACCCGCTGCGAGCGGAGCACCCAGCGGCGTCCCACCTCGAGCGGCAGGTAGCGCGCGCCCTCGGCGGCGAAGGGGCCCGGGGCCGGCTCGTTCACCCGGCCGTCCGGGGTATCGCAATCATCGGCCCCGAGGCAGAGTGCGAAGAGAAGCGTGAGGGCGGGTTGCCGGAGTCGCATGCTCTAGGCTCCTTCCTGTTCGCGCACCGGAAACGAGTGGGCGAAGGTGTCCGTGTCTTCCGGATCGTAGGGGCGGTCCGCGTAGGCGAGCATCACCGCGCGGTCGCAGGCGTGGTTCTCGAAGGCGTGGGCGATGCGCGGCGGCACGTGCACGAGGCACGGCTCGTCCGCGGAGAGCTCGAGGCGGCAGACGGCTTCGGGCGCGGGGTCGAGCTCCTGGAGCCAGATGCGAAGGCTCCCGGCCACCACGCAGAACCACTCGTGGGAGCGCTCGTGGTAGTGGAGGCCCCGGGTGGCTCCGCGCACCGCGGTCGTGAGATAGATCTCGCCGAAGCGGGCCGGCTCGGGGAGCTGCTGGCGCATCAGCACCTTGAGCAGGCTGCCTCGCTCGTCGGGCAGAAGACGCAGGGGGCGGACCGTGACTCGGGGCGGAAGCCGCGCGTCAGCCATCTCCGGGCGCCTCCGTCCGCAGGGCCGCCTCCAGCGTCCGCCGCAGCCCCTCGTCGAGCGCGACCCGGGCCGTGAAGCCGAGCTCGGTCCGCGCCGTGGCGGGATCCACGACCTGACGCCACAGCTCGCCGTCTCGATAGGGGATCGCCCCGATCCGCGGGCGGGGGGCGCTGGGGACGAGCTCGTGGAACCGCTGCGCCAGGTCGCACAGGCGTGTCTCCACGCCCGTTCCCACGTTCAGCACGCGGCCCGCCCGCTCCGGGCGATCCAGGGCACGCACGAATGCGTCGACCGCATCATCGACGAAGAGGAGATCGCGGGTCTGTTCACCCGAGGTCATGTCGAGGGTCTTCCCGGACCGCGCGGCCTCGACGAGCTGTTGCACCAGCATGCCCGGAGGCTGCCCCGGACCGTACACCTGGGAGAGGCGCAGCACGGTCACGGGCACGCCCGCCTGCTCGTGGAAGAGGAGTCCGATCCGGTCCGCCGCCGCCTTCGCCACCGCGTAGGCAGACGTGGGCGCCTCCGGAGTGGACTCGCGCAGCGGCATCTCCGCGGCCCGTCCGTAGACCTTGATCGAGCTCGCGAGCACCACGTGGGGTGGCCGGCGCGCCTCGCGCGCGGCGCTGAGCACCCGAAGTGTACCTCCGAGGTTGGCCTCGAAGATGCGCCGGGCCTGGGCGAGCGGCGCATCCGGGTGGGCCGAGAGATGCACGACCGCCGTCACCGCCTCCTCGTCGAGCAGACGCCTCAGGTCCGCAGCGTCGCCGACACCGCCGGCGATCCGTCGCACCGAGCCCTGCGCAGCGGGCTCGAGCCCCCGTCCGAGCGCCAGGGTGCGCCGCCCCTCCTCGCCCAGCCGGTGCACGAGCGGCGTGCCGAGAAAGCCTCCGGCGCCGGTGATGAGGATGCTCCCGGTCAAAGCAGGCTCTAGAGCCCGCCGATCCACGTGGCGCCGAAGCTCACGGCGTGCGGGATGATCCGGTTGACGTACATCTCGACGTACTGATTCACCTGCGCGATGCGGGACTTGGGCACGAACACCACGTCGTAGGGCTGGAGCTCCGGCAGCGGGGCGCGGCCGAACAGGCCCTCCTCGAGGTTCACGCGGAAGGCCTGGAACTCGCCGGGGCTCTTGCCGCGGCGCAGCAGGATCACGCTGTCGAGGCAGGCGGTCTCGCGCAGGCCGCCGGCGGCGAAGACGGCGTCGGCCACGGTGGTGGAGGCGTCGAGCGGCAGCATCCGCGGCATCACGACTTCCCCTCCCACGTAGACGCGTTGCCCTCCGAAGCTGCGGATCACGACCGACACGTCGGGCTTGGCCAGGAACTTCGCGAAACGCTCCTGGAGATCGAGGGCGAGCGCCTCCGGTGTGCGCCCAGCGGCCTGGATCTCACCCACCAGGGGCACGCTGATCACGCCGTCGGGGCGGACCACGACCTGCTCGCTCAGCTCGGGTGTGTAGATGAGCTTCACGAGGATGTGATCGCCCGAGAGCAGGTGGTAGGTCACCTCCTGCTCCGGCGGCGGAGGCAAGCCGTTCGACGGCGATCGGAAGACCGCGCAGCCAGGGACGGCAAGCAGGCAGAGGAGAAGGGAGATTCGAACGTTCAGCGCCGCGGCCGGCAGGCTCGGGGATCGCGGCATCTTCCACACCTCTTCAGCGTCCGCGGCGAGGCCGTGATACGCCGCACATCCCACGTCGACCGGATGGTATCATACACATCCGAAGGGAATTCGAGGAGCAACCGCGATGCTCGGCGATGGCATGGCGCCGCGTTTCGCGCTGGAAGACGGCCTGGTCTGCCCGGCCTGCCGGGGCGAGCTGGAGCGCATCGAAACCGGTTGGACGTGCCGGGCGTGCTCTCTCGAGTACGCTCGGACGCAGGGCTTCCCGGATTTCCTGCTGGGCGACCGATTTCCCGACACCGCAGCCCTTCGGCTGCTCGAATACGAGGAGCGAGCCAACGCCGCCTGCGCACGCGACTACTACGTGCCGACGCTCGTGAGGCTCCTGAGCCCGGCCAGCGAGCGGCGTCCCCGCGTGCTTTCGGTCGGCTGCGGCACCGGCGTCGACGTGGAGATCCTGGCTGGCGCCGGCTTCGACGCCGTGGGCCTCGACTGCGGCCACCGCTGCGAGGCCTGGACGCGCCGCGCTTGTAGTGACCGCCTCCTGCTGGCCCGTGGCGAGCGCGCACCCTTTCGGCAGGGGCTCTTCGATGCGGTGATCATGGGCTGCGTCTTTCCCCACGTGGGTGTCGAAGGGGACAGCTTCGAGGTGCGCCCCGATTTCCGCACGCAGAGACTCGAGCTGGCCCGGGAGATCGCGCGGCTGCTGAAGCCCGAAGGACACCTGTTGGTGTCGAGTCCGAATCGCCGCTTTCCCTTCGACCTCTTCCACCGCCGCGATCCCACCCGACGCGTTCCAAGGCCCAATCGTCCCCGGGATCCCTTTCTGCTCTCCTTCGAGGACTATCACGAGCTCTTCGTGGAGGGAGCGGGCTGCCGGGCGATTCGGCCGCTCCCGATTTCCGGCTACTGGGGCTTCGTGAACATGGGGGCTCGGGCGAGCACGCGGCTGTTGCGAGGACTGCTGCGCGGCTGGTTCGACGCGGTGTCGTCCAGCAGCGTGCTTCGTCAGAGCGCGCTTTCCCCCTGGCTGTGCATCGATGTCGTCCGCTGAGCCGGTGGCGCCGCCCGGCCGCTCGCTCGTCCTCGGGGCGGGCGGGTTCCTGGGCAGCCACGTGGCGCACTGGCTCACCAGTCGGGGCGCGCCCGTGCGTCTGTTCGACCTCTCGGTGCGCCATCTCCCGGCCAAGCTGCTCGAAGCGCCCGGCTGCGAGGTGTTCCAGGGCAACTTCCTCGACGAGACGGACCTGCGGCGGGCGCTCGAGGGCGTGGAGTGCGTCTTCCACCTGATCGGGGCGACGGTGCCCTTCACCTCGCTCGACCAGGTGGACGTGGAGATCCGCGCGAACGTGCTGCCCACCGTGCAACTGCTCGACGCGATGCGCGAGCTCGGTGTGCCGCTCGTGATCTTCCCGTCGTCCGGCGGCACGCTCTACGGGCCGGGCAGCGAGAACGCGCAGCCCTCGCGCGAGGATACGGCGCTCGACCCCACCTGCTCCTACGGTCTCGGCAAGCTGCTGATCGAGGAGGTCCTGCGCTTCCGCTCCGCGCATGGCGGCCCCAACCACTTCGTGCTGCGCATCTCGAATCCGTATGGGCGCAGCTCCCGATCCCACCGCGTCCAGGGTGTGATCAACGCCTTCCTGACCGAGGTCCTGCATGGCCGGCCGATCCAGGTGTGGGGCGACGGGCGGAGCGTGCGCGATTTCGTCTACGTGGAAGACGTGATCCGCGCGCTCTCGGCCGTGCTGCGAAACGCCGAGCCGAACCAGACCTTCAACGTGGGCAGCGGCCGCGGGCATCGCATCCCCGAGGTCATCGATCTCGTCCGCGAGGTGACCGGCCGGGACGTTCGGGTGGTCCAGCGGCCGGAGGCCTATGCGGGGATCGCCTACAGCGTGCTCGACCCGTCGCGCATCGAGCGGCAGACGGGTTGGCGCGCGGAAGTGGACCTGCGCAGCGGGATCCGGCACACCTGGGAGTCCATGCTGGCGCAGGACGGCATGGGTTGAGACGCGGCGGCCGGCTCGGGGTGTCGCCGGAAGTCCCAGGGGCGGGCAGGGCGGGTTCTTCCCCGAAGAGGCTTCCGGCACTTTGTGCTTTCAGACTCGGGCAAGTTACGTCAAACTGTGTTTTGGGAAAGGCGGGACGGTGTGCGTGTCGAATCCACCGTGGCTCCGGACTTCTGGGTTCGGCGGAATGTGCTCGTCACCGGCTGCACCGGCATCCTGGGCTCCTGGCTCACGATTCGTCTGATCGAGCTCGGCGCCCGGGTCGTCGGCCTGATTCGCGACGAGGTGCCCCACTCGAACCTCTGGTCGAACCCGGCGGGTCGACGCGTGATGGGGGTTCGCGGGGATCTCGTCGACTTCGAGTGCCTCCTGCGTGTCCTCAACGAGTACGAGGTGGACACCGTCTTCCACCTGGCCGCCCAGACCATCGTGCCGATCGCGAACAACTCCCCGCTCTCGACCTTCGAGTCGAACGTGCGCGGCACCTGGAACCTGCTCGAGGCCGTGCGTCTCACCCCCGGCGTGCGGGCCACGGTGGTGGCATCGAGCGACAAGGCCTACGGGCCCAGCGACGAGCTTCCCTACCTCGAGACGCACCGGTTGGAGGGCGGCACGCCTTACGACGTCTCGAAATCCTGCGCCGACCTGATCTGTCGCAGCTACCACGAACACTGGGGGCTGCCGGTCTGCGTCTCCCGCTGCGGGAACATCTTCGGCGGCGGCGACCTGAACTGGAATCGCCTCGTCCCGGGGACGATCCGCTCCTGTCATTACGGCGCGCCGATCGAGATCCGCAGCGACGGCACCCTGCTGCGCGACTACATCTACGTGAAAGACGTGGTCGAGAGCTATCTCGCCATCGCCTTCGCCATGGACCGTCCCGAGGTGCGCGGCGAGGCGTTCAACGTCTCGAACGAGCAACCGCGGTCGGTCTTGGAAGTGGCGGAGGGGATCTGCGCGCGCATGGGCCGCAGCTTCGAGCCGGTGGTCCTCGACCGGGCGCGCGGCGAGATCCGGGCGCAGTACCTCGACAGCACCAAGGTCCGCAAGCTCACCGGGTGGCAGGGAGCCTGGTCCATCGAAGACGCGCTCGACGAGACGATCGCCTGGTACCGGCGCTTCTTCGATGAAGACGAAGGGGGGCCGCCCGGCCTGCGCCGCGGCGGACGGGTAGACCGTTGAGCGCGCAAACACAGCATCGGGTCGCGGCGGGCCTGGCGGTCGGCGTGTTGGCCGGCGTCGTGATCGTCGGCGTGGCGATCGGCGCGTCGGCGGCTGCGGCGCTGCCGGCCTTGCTGGCCCTGATCGGCGGAGCGGTGCTGCTGGTGCGGCCGGAGCTCGGTCTCTACGCATCCGCCATGGTCACGCCGGTCGAGCGCCTGGGCCGGCTCACGGACGATTCGGCCGAGTTCACCGTCTCGATCATGCGGATCATCGGGCTCGCGGCCTTCGGCGCGTACGCGATCCACTGCCTGGTGCGTCGTCGGCGGCTCTACCTGCCCCGCGAGGCATGGGTGCTCGGGGCGTGGGTGGCCCTCGTCGCAGCCTCGACCGCCTGGACCAGCGATCCCACCGCGTCGAAGCGCGGCTTCGGCCTCTACGCGGGCAATCTGATCTTCTTCGTGCTCTTGATCAATGCCGTGCGCAGCCGCGCGATGGCCCGCCGGCTGATTGCCCTGGCGATCACGGTCTCTGCCGTGCTCGGTGTCTACTCGCTCCAGCAGTGGCGCTCGAGCGCCACGCTGGTGGTCGACGACGAGGTGGGCGCGGGCGCCTTCGCCACCTCGGACCGCTTCAGCGGCGTGTGGATCGACGAGTCCGAGCTCGACTCGCTCGGCGCCCGCAAACGCCTCGCGGGGCCCACTTCGCACCCCACGGTCTACGCCGCGAATCTGCTGACGCTCCTGCCGTTGTGCGTGTGGTTCTTTCACAGGCGCCTGCGGCCCTCGCTCGCTCTCCTGCTCGCGGCCAGCCTGGGGGTGTTCGCGGTGAGCCTCATGCTCAGCGGCACGCGCGCGGCCATCCTCACCGTCGGAGTCGTGTGTCTGCTTCTCGTCGTTACGCGGCTGATCCCGCTGCGCGCCTGGAGCATCGCCCTCGCCATCGCCGCGCTGGCGGCGCTGCCGTTCGCGATGCCCGAGAGCGTGGTCGAGCGCATCTTCGACACACAGCAGTACACGATGAAGGAATCGGCAAGCCTGGGTCTGCGCATGGCATACTGGCGGGCGGGTCTGGGAGTGATCCGGGAGAACCCCATGCTCGGCGCGGGCTACAGCAACTTCCACGAGATCCCGAGACGCGTGCCCGAGCTGAGCCCCGAGGCCACCACCGCCCACAACTTCCTGATCCAGCTGTGGGCGGAGCTCGGCATCGTGGGCTTTGCCCTCTTCCTCGGCTTTCTGGGGATGATCGGCGCGAATCTCGTGGCGGCATACCGATCGTTCCGGCGACGCGGCGACACGAGCGATGCGCTCTTGTGCGCGGCCATCGGAGTCTCCTTCGTGGCACCCATGATCCTCGGCATCTCGTGCGACTGGCACCACTTCCCCATGAAGATCTGGTGGCTGGGTGTCGGACTCTCGGTCGTGCTCCGACGGATTGCCCTCGGAGAGATCGAAGAGGAAGCACCTCAACCGATCCTGCCAGTGCTCGGGCCGGCTCCCCGTTCGCTGGCCGTGACCTGGAGCTAGGGGCGAGCCATGGATGTCTCCATCATCGTCAGCAACCGCAACGGCCGATCATTCCTGCGCGACTGCCTGCTGAGCCTGCGCGGCGCTGGCCGGCCTGCCTGCGAATTCGAGATCCTGGTGGCGGACAACGGCTCGACGGACGGCAGCGTCGAGATGGTCCGGCGCGAGTTCCCCGAGGCCCAGATCCTCTCGTTCGGAGAGGATCTCGGCTACACGCGCTCCAACAACAAGGCCATCGCCCAGTGCAGCGGGCGCTACGTGGAGCTGCTCAACAACGACACCATCGTGCTGCCCGGCGCGATCGATCGGTTGGTCGAGTTCATGGACGCGACCCCCGAGGCCGGCGGCGTGGGCAACCGCCTCGTCTATCCGGACGGGCGCGAGCAGTACTCGGGGCGACGGTTCCCCACCGGCCGCAACGCCGTGTTCGGGCGCCGCTCGCTGCTCACGCGCTGGTTCCCGGACAACCGATGGTCGCGCGCGTACCTGTACGCCGACGACCTTCGCAGGGACGAGCCGTTCGAGGTGGACTGGATCTCGCACGCCGGCGCGCTCTATCGGCGCGAGGTCCTGGCGGACGCCGGTGGGCTCGACGAGAGCCTCTACTACTGGCACGAGGCGAGTCTGGCCCTCGAGCTGCATCGGCTGGGTCGGAAGATCTACCTGCATCCGAAAGCCCGCATGGTCCACTACGAAGGGCTCGGCAGCGGAAGCCGCACGCTCGCGGACCGCGTCCGCCACCATCTGGATTTCGCGCGCGGGAGCCATCGCTTTCACTGCCGCCACCGGGGGCTCGGGCCGAGGGATCCGCGGCGGCTGCTGGCCGGGGCAGGACTCGCAGCGCGGGTGGTTGCCCTGTCGCTGGGCGAGCTGCTGCGGCGCAGCCCGCGCGGACCGGACCGGGAAGCCCACGTCGAGAGCGCCTATTCGCGCCTGCTGCAGATACTCCTCAGTCGCGAGGGCGAGGCGCCGACGATCCTGTTCACGGCCGTGGGCGAGGGCGAAGGCGTGAGCTCGGTGATCGCGACCCTCGGGCAGGAGCTCGCGCTGCGCGGCCGGGCGGAGACGCTCCTCGTCGATGCGAACTTCCATCAGCCCGGCCTTCACGAGATCTTCCTCGTGGAGAACGGCCCTGGCTTCTCGGAGATGCTGGCGCTCGGCGAAAGCGACGTGGACGGGCGCGTCCGGCCCATCTGCGCCGGCCTCTCGCTCGTGACCCATGGGCGATCCCCGTTCGAGGTGGCCCACCCGCGCGGGCAGCAGGCCTTCCAGGAGTCGCTCGCCCGGCTGGCCGCGCTCCGGCGGTTCACACTGGTCGACGCGGCGCCGGTGGACCGCCGGCCCGACGCACTCGCCATGGCGCCCTGCGTGGATGCCGTGGTCCTGGTGGTGAGAGCCGAGCGCGCTTCGTGCGAGGCGGTGCAGCGCGCAGTCGCGGAGCTCCGGCGGGCCGGGGGCAACGTGCTCGGTGCCATCTACAACGGCAAGCCCCTACACATCCCGGAGGCCGTCTACCGGCGGCTCTAGCCAGGTGCGTCCGTGCCCCGCGTCAGCGTCGTCATCCCCACCCGCGACCGGCTCCCGCTTCTGCGCCAGACGCTCGCAACGCTGCTCGCACAAACCGAAACCGACATCGAAGTGGTGGTGGTGGACAACGCCTCGAGCGACGGCACCGACGCCTGGGTGCGCGCCTGCACCGATCCCCGCCTGAGACTGGCTCGCTGCGAGCCCGGAATTCCCCAGATGGCCAACTGGAACCGCGCCCTCGGACTGGCGCGCGCAGACTACGTGGCGCTCTACCACGACGACGACCTCTACCACCCCGAGATGGTGGCTCGCTGCGCTTCCGTGCTCGACGCCCATCCCGCCGTGGGATTGGTGCACACGGCGGCGATCCGCCTCACCGAGAATGGAACGGAGGCCCGTCCCGTGCGGGCGGCGGCCGCCGACTTCGTGCGCCCGGGGCGCGACGAGGCGCTGCGCTGGCTGGCCGAGATCCACGACGTGGTGCCGTCCTCGACGCTCCTGCGGCGCGCCGTCGTGGAGCGCGTCGGCGGCTTCGTGGAGGATCGGCTGTACGCCGACTTCGACTTCTATGTCCGCATGGCGCTTCGCGCCGACGTGGCCTACCTGGCCGAGCCGCTCGTGCACGTGCGGCTGCACCCCCACTCGACGACGCGCAGGTTTTCCCCGGAGCGCTGGCTCGAGGAGGTGGGGGACCTCGTGCCGCGCCTGCGGGTCGCCGTCGCGGCCGGCGGCCTCGAGCCGGCTGCGGGTTGGGACGAGACCTTCCGGTGCCTGCGCGCCCGCTTTGCGGGCCGGCTTCTGGACGCGGCGACGGCGCTCCTCGCCGAGGGCGCGGAACGGCGGGACCTGGTAGCCGGCTACGTGAGCGCGGCCCGTGCGCTCGACCCCGGCGCCGGCACGCGGCTGCGCGCGGGTCTCGTCAGCGCGTGCAGCGGTCCGCTCTGCTACGGGGCCATCCGCGGGGGCCGGGCGTTGTACCGGCGCGCGACGCGGCGTCGCTTCAGGGGCTTGCAAGCAGCGGCCGCGCCTTCGACCCGCGCAGCACCGCCGCCAGATACACCGCGAGCTTGACCAGGCGGATGCCCACCCCGGTCCAGGCGATGCCGAGAGCGCCGGCCTCGACGGTGGCGAGCGGCGCGGCCACCGCGAAGACGCCAAGGGTGAGCAGCTCCCCTGCGAAAGCGGCCCGGGGATGGAGCTGCACGGCCATGTGCATCAGGATCGGGAGCCCAAGGAAGTCGATCCCCGCACCGATCAGCAGCACGCGAAGGATCGTCGCGCCCTCGTGGTACTCCGCTCCGTACAGCCGCTCGACCAACCAGGGGGCCAGCGCGATGCCGACGCCAGCGGCCGTGACGCCAACCAGGGCTCCGCCGGCGAGCGCGAGGGCGAGGATCGAGCGGGTCCGGCCGCGCTGGGCCCAGGGCAGGATCCTCGGCTGGAACACGACGCCGGCGTAGGCCGCCAGCAGCGAGAGCACCGCGGTGATCTGCGCTCCCGCAGCATAGAGCCCCAGCTCGGCGGACGGCCGGAAGCTGGCGAGCACCAGGGCATCCGCCCGCCCGGTGACGGTGCCGAGCGCGCCCGTCGCGCCGGTGATGCCGGCGAAGGCGGCGATGCGGCCCCGATCCCGCGGCTCGGGCAGGCCGTGGCGAAGGAACGGTTGGGGCACGGCGAAGAGCGTCCACGCGAACACGGCCAGGGCCATGGCTCCGTAGCTCCCGAGGTAGGGCTCCGCGCTTCGCACGCCCGCCAGCCACAGCGCGGCAACGGCGAGCATGCGACCGAGGGCGAGCAGCACGTCGAGCCGCGCGTATGCCTGGAAACGCAGCCGCACCTGGAGCGCCACGGCGGTGCTGCGCAGCGCGAGCAGGCCCAGCGTCGAGGCCAGCGCCAGCCGCAGCAGGCCCGTGCGTTCCGGGTCGGAGAAGATCAGGGCGGCGATCGGCGCGGGCGCCCACCCCGCCACGATCGCGAGTGCGAGGCCGATCGCCAGCTTGGCGCGAAAGGTGCCGCCCAGCAGCCGCTCGACCCGGGCGGGATCATCCGCGTGCTGCGAGCCGAAGCGCACCGCCGCCACGTCGAACGGCGAGCCCACGACGCCGTCGATCAGGAGCACGAGTGACAGCGCGGCGGTGTAAAGGCCGTACTCGGCGGGGCCGGCGACGCGAGCCACCAGGACGCCCGTCGCGAACAGGGCCCCGGCGGAGAGCGCCTTGGCGAGCACCACTCGGACGAGATCCCGAGTCGTGTCGGCGGCCGAGCCCGAGACTTGCTGCATCGCGTCCCCTGGGTCGGCGCCGCAGCCGGACACCTTGATCCGTCGGAATGCTTGACCCGGAAGCCCGATGCCCTGTAGCATCGATTCCAGCGGGGGGCATCAGGAGCCCGATCTGCAAAGAGTCGCGCGTTCGCTGGCTCCGCTCCTCTGCATCCTCACGGTTGGCTGCTCGGTATTCGGAGATCCGTACCGCGGCCTGCCCGTGGCCGAGCAGCAGCTCGAGGTGTCCGAGTATCGCTTCTCACCGGGTGACGTCGTCTCGATCCGGCAGCGCGGCGCCGACGAGCTCGACCTCGAATTCGTGGTGCCCTCGGATGGCATCGTCTCGCTCCCCATCGTGGGCTCGCTCCAGGTGGGAGGCCGTACGGCCCAGGAGATCCGGAGCGAGGTCAGGTCGCGCTGGAGTGCCGTGCTGCGCGATCCGGATCCCAGCGTGATCCTGCGCGAGGCCCGCGGCGCCCGCGTCACGGTGGGGGGGGCGGTCGCTCGCCCCGGCCGGACCACCCTTTCCGAGGCGCGCACGGTGGCCGACGCGGTGCGCGTCGCCGGGGGCCTGTTGCCCTTCAGCGCGGGGAACGGGGTGGTGCTGCTGCGCAGGAACCCGGAAGGCGGTGTCGCCGGCCAGCGCGTGCGCTTCGAGGGCGACGTGGAGGCGGTGGCCGATCGCGTGCTGCTCGCCGCGGGTGATCTGATCTACGCGCCCCCCTCGCGCACCTACCGGCTGCTCGTGTGGATCGACCAGTACCTGAACCAGATGATCCCCGGCGGCACCTACGTCTTCTTCTGGTGGCCAACGGGCAAGAACGTCGACGGCGACTGGGTTGCGTCGACGGTACCCGGTCCCGGGGAGGGCGCCGAGGTGGCGCCCCGCCCCCCGGAGCCGACTCGTCCTCCCTCGTAGGCGCTCCGAAGCGCCCGAAAGCTGCGAACCACATGAGCGAGTATCGCCGTCTCCCCGCCGCCATCCGCGCGAGCGATCGTGGCCTGCCGCGTGCGCCGGATCCGCGCTTCGCGTCGGCCCGCGACTTCGCCTACGTGATCTTCAAGTATCGCCGCATGATCCTCGCGGTGTTCCTCGCCACGACGCTCACGGTCTTCGCAGCGCTCTCCGCCATGTCGAACAAATTCGACGCCAAGAGCATGCTGCTGGTCCAGATCGGACAGGAGAACGCTGGGGTTCCGGTCACCGTCGTGAACGAGTCGTTCCTCCAGAGCGGGGTCAGGACCGAGCACGTCAACTCCGAGATCGCGGCCCTCACCTCGGAGTTGATCGTGCGCGAGACCGTCGAGGAGATCGGGTACGAACGCTTCCTCGCGGATGGGCCGCCGCCCGCGACGCTGGTCCAGTGGGTGAAGCATCTGGCCCGAGGGGCCTACCGCATGGTTCGCAACGGCTACGAAGGGGTGCTCCATGCGCTCGGCCTCAGGGCGCGCCTGAGCGACGAGCAGGCGGTGATCGCCCTGGTGCGCGGAAACCTGGTGGCGAACCCGGTGAAGGGCTCCCATACGATCGTCGTGGCCCTGCGCCTCACGAACGGCGAGCTCGCGGCGGACTTCGTGAACGCCCTGGTTCAGAACCACCTCGAACGCCGCATCCACTACCTGGGCGAGGCCGGCGCCAACCAGCTCTTCCGCGATCTGCTGGCCAAGCGACAGAGCGATCTGGATGCCGCCGAGACGGCGCTGCTCGCCTTCCGCTCCACGTCCGGCATCTCGGCGATGGAGGAGCAGCGGCGAATCGCGCTCGATCGCGCCCGCGAGCTCGACTCCCGGATCGACCAGGCAGAGGCCGCCGTCGCTCACAGCGAGGCCGAGGTGGGAGCTCTGCGCGCCCGCTTGAAGCAGGTGCCCGAGGGCATCTCCTCCGAGTCCACCCAGAGCGATCCGGTGGGTGCCGAGCTGGCGGGAAGCCTGGCGACCCTCTACCAGAAACGCGCCCGACTGCTCAGCCATTATCTGCCCGACAGCCGCTTCGTACGCGAGGTCGAGGACGAGATCGCGGCCGTGGAGAAGCAGATGGCCGCGGAAAAGACCGGGAGCTACGGGTCCACCACGGTCGCCATCAACCCGAATCGCCAATCGATCGCTCGGCAGATCATCCTCGCCGAGGCGGCCCGAGAGGGCATCCAGGCGGAGCTGAAAGAGCTGCGTGGCGACGCCGCGCAGGTCGGGCGACGCCTCGACCAGCTCGACGCCGACGAGGCGCGCTCCCGGGCTCTCGGGCGCGAGCGCACGTTGGCCGAGGAGAGCCTGCTCAGCCTCAGCAAGAAGATCGAGGAGACCCAGGTCCTCGAGCAGATGGGCAAGGCCCAGATGACGAACCTCGTGGTGCTCTCGCCCGCCACGCCGCCCGCGGAGCCTTCGTCGCCTCGGCGCATGCTGATCATGGGCGCAGGGCTCCTCGGCGGCCTGATCGCGGGCCTCGCCCTCGCGTTCGCCAGCGACGCGGTCGATCGCTCCGTGCGTTACGGCGGGGACCTCGAGCGCATGGGCATCCCCGTGCTCGCCTCCGTGTCGCTCCTCGAGGGTCCGCTGGTGCCCAGCCAGCGCCTCTTCGCGGAGAATCCGGATGCGGTGCGCCGCCGCGTCCCCCGCGCTCCGGGCGACTAGGACCGCGCGCCGTGGATGCGTGGGGCTCGCAGCGTCACTGCACCGTCAAGGCCAGCGCGCTCGGCGAATCCTGGAAGAGCACGACCAGCTGACGCTCGCTCGGCCGGTAGTACCAACCCTGGGACTGCGTGGAGAGATCCGATTCGGAGGCCACCTGCGCCAGCGGCTCTCCGTTCAGGCGGACCCGCGTGGGCAGCGTCGCGGTGCCGTGCAGGTAGATCCACCAGGGCCGCGCCGGCGGCGCCCACGAGCCCTGTTCGCGCACGATGCCGACCTCGGTCCCCGACGACTCCGCGGTTCGGCTCAGGCGGGTACGCAGGAAGACGCCGCGCGCGTAGTCCAGGGTCGCTCCGTCGTCCTCGTAGAGCACGAATTCGGAAGCCGGACCCGGATAGACGTCGAGCCGCACCAGGGGAGCGACGGGCTCGCCGACGTGTTGCACGACGGGGCCGCCGGGCAAGAGGCTTCCAGCCCGAACGAACACCGGGATCCGGTCGAGGGGCGCCGGCACGTTGACGGTCTGTCCCCCCTGGTGCACGGCATCGGTGTAGTAGTCCACCCAGTCGCTTCCGCTCGGCAGATAGACGGTGCGGGTGGTCGCACCCTCCTGAACGACCGGCGCCACCAGCAGCTGCGGCCCGAGCATGAACTCCTGGTCCTGGGCATAGCTGCCCTCGTCGGCCGGGAAGTGGAACAGCGTGGGTGCGACGGGCGGCTGCCCGCCCGCCGCGGCCTCCGCGAACAGGGAATAGAGGTAGGGGAGCAGCCGGTAGCGCTGCTCGATGATGCTCTTCGCCATGCTCGTGTAGGGCTCGCCGAAGACCCAGGGCTCGCGGGGCAGCGACGTGTCGGTCGAATGGTTGCGGAAGAGCGGGATGTAGCTCCCGAAGGCCAGCCAGCGGATGAACAGCTCGGGCGATGGGTCGCCCAGGAATCCGCCGATGTCGTGCCCGAAGAAGTTCTGCCCGCTGAGTCCCATGCTGTTGCTGATCTGCACACTGACCCGCAGCGCGTCGAAGGTGCTCAGCGCGTCGCCGCTCCAATTGGCTGCGTAGCGCTGGATTCCCGCGTATCCGGAGCGCGCGATGATCCAGGGGCGCTCGCCGGGCCGCAATTCCCGCAGCGCCTCGCTGGTGAGGGAGACGTTGTTGAGGGCATAGAGGTTTCGCGCCTGCAGATCGCTGCGCCGCTCGCCGTCGAAATCGTAGACGGCCTCCGGCATGAAGTTCCTGGCCGGCTCGTTGAGGTCGTTCCACACCGCCGTGACGCCGGTAGAAAGGAAGATCTTCAGGAGGTCCTTGTAGGCGGCGCGCGTCTGGCTCCTGGTGAAGTCGATCCAGCTGAGCGTCCCGTAGAAGATGTCGTTGATCAGCGAGCGGCCCTGCGCGTCGGTCAGGAAGAACCGATAGTGGTCGAAAGTGGGCCACAGACGGTCCAGAACGTGGATCACCGGGTCGATGATGTTGACCCGCTTGAACCCCATGGATTCCAGCGTGGTGTTCATTCCGACGGGATCCGGGAACCGGACCGGATCCCAGGAGAAGATCTGCAACAGGTCCATGTAGTAGAGATCGAAGTAGAGCACGTCGGCGGGAATCCGCCGGCTGCGAAACTCCGCCGCGACCTCGAGATACTCGGCCTGCGACCGGGGATCGAAGCGCGATTGGTGATAGCCGAGCGACCACTTGGGAGGGAGGGCCGTGAAGCCCGTCAATGCGGCGTACGTCCGGGCCACGCGAGCGGGCTCGGGCCCCGCCATCACGTAGTAGTCGATCTCGCCGTCGAGCGCGCCGAAGAGCACCTCGTCGGTGCCATCGAGAACCATGTTGAAGAACGGAATGGCGGGATTGTCGAAGAACAAGCCGTAGACCTTGCCGCCGCGCACTCCGTAGTAGAAGGGGAAGCTCGAGTACAGGGGATCGGAGAACTCGCCGTACGCGGCGTTGTCGGTGTTCGCCAGCACGAATCGCCGGCCGCGACGATCGATCGGTCCGCCACGGAACCCGAGCCCGAAATAGTGCTCGTCGGGCGGGGCGTACTTGCGGTTGAAGACCAGGCCGGAGTCCGCATCCCAGCCGACGGCGACCTCCTGGTCCGCGACGACGAGGCTTCCGTCGGGCCTCAACACGACCACACGAAACGGCGCCTTGAGAACGACGACCGTCATCGCGCTCGTGATCAGGTAGGCGGCGCCCGCGGAGTCATGGATCGCGGCCCCCGGCGGGGTCAGGCCGGCAGCTGCGATGGCCCCGCTCAGACGGGTGCCGAAGGTACCCGCAGGGCTCACCCGTACCCGCACGAGATCGGAGTCGAGCATCTGGATGCGGGCGACGGCGCCCCCCGCGACGACCATGTCGACGGTGTCGGGGGCGACGCTGGTGGACAGCACGTTTCCCGCGAAGGTCACGGCCGCCGGCGCGCGATCGCTCCAGAAGAGGAAGAGCACGAGCAGCGGCACGGCGGCGAGCCAGCGTCGCCCCTCCGCGGGCATGGGCGCTTCGCCAGCCCGCGTCTGCCGCCGCGCCAGAGACCCGCGAGCTGCCACCCGGCACTCCCTCTCGTGTAGCCCTCTCGGCAGTCTGTCATGGCCGCACGATCTTGAATACCCCGGAGTTCCGGGCCTGGACGGCGCCGCTCGGGTTTGCGGCATACCGCGGCCACGTTGGCCCTCGCGGGCGGGCCGACATCCAGTCCGCGCAACGGGTGCTCGGGCACTCGAAGGCGAGCCGAACGGCTGGCGACACGTCGCGAGCCGATCCCAGTGGAAGGGAGAATCGAGCTTTCCACCCGGAGGGTCGCGGGTTCGAATCGCGTTTCCCGCTCCAGGTTTCCGAAGCCCCTTCGCGCGGTTGCGCGAGGGGGCTTGCTGATTTCGGGGATTGCCCAGCGCCCGGCTTGCGCGCGCCGGGGCTCCGCAAGTTTGCGTACGACTCGTTCCTCCAGCCGGGTTGGGATTCCCGGCACCGTGCCCGCTCGCGAGCGAACACCTCCCGCGCCGCAGGCCAACGCCGAACATGCCCGGCTGCTGGAATGGATCGACGCCATCGTCTGGGAAGGCGATCCGCAATCCCTCCAGTTCAGGTTCGTCAGCAAGCAGGCCGAGCGCGTTCTCGGCCATCCCGTCGAGGCCTGGCTCGCACCGGGCTTCTGGGTGGAGCACGTCCACCCGGACGATCGCGAGTGGGCCATCGAGTTCTGCCAGAAGGCCACCGAAGCCGGCGAGCCCCCACGCCTTCGAAAACCGGATGCTCGCGGCCGACGGCCGCATCGTGTGGCTCCGCGACGTCGTGACGGTCGAGGTGGAGAATGGAAAGCGAGCAGCTCACGGAAGCGCTGCGCATGGCGCTCGCGAGCGAGCGCGAGCCCCGTTAGGGCGCAGCGCGTCTACGGAGACTCGGGCCGGGGGAAGTAGATGGTGAAGACGGTGCCCTTTCCGAGCTGACTCTCCAGCGCGATCAGGGCACCGTGGGAGCGCGCGATCCCGAACACGGTCGAGAGTCCGATGCCGCGCTGCTTCCCCTTGGTGCTGAAGTACGGCTCGAAGATGCGCTCCTGGGTCTCCGGATCCATGCCGATGCCGGTGTCCGCGACGCGCAGAGAGACATAGTCCGCGGCGGGGCGATCGCGCCCGAGCACGAGGTGCTCGGCGCGCGCGGGCTCCAGCCAGGTGCGGCCGGTCGCGATCCCGATCTCACCGCCCCGCTCGTGCAGGGCGTCGCGCGCGTTCACGTAGAGATTCAGCAGCAGTTGTCGGAGCTGCGTCGCGTCGCCCTCGATCCGAAGCGGTCCCCTGGCGAGATCGAGCTGCACGTCGAGCCTTCCGCCGCTGGGGGCCGGGAGCTCGTCGGGATCGAGCATCGCCAGCGTGTCGCGCGTCAGCTCCGAGAGATCGACCGGACGATGCGCGGGCGGCGCGTCGCCCGCGTAGAGCTGGAGTTGATTGGCGAGCTCCGCCGCCTGCTGGCTCGACTGCAGGATCTTGTGCAGCTGGCGCTGCACCGCGGGCGTCGCCGGAAGCTGATCCAGGAGGAGGTCGGCGTTGCCCGTCACCACGGCGAGCAGGTTGTGGAAGTCGTGGGCCACACCCCGGGAGAGCTCGGCCACGCTCTCGAGTCGTCGCGCGCGCCGCAGCTCGCTCTCGGCGCGCTGCTGCTCCGTCGCGTCGTGGATGCGCAGGCAGTAGGCCATCAGGCGGCCCCGTCGTCCGCGCACCGGCTGCGCGCTCACGCGCAGCCAGCGCAGCGTGTCGCCGTCGTAGCGGTAGACGGCGCCGCCGGGCGCGAGCACCGCTTGCCACCACTCGTCCCAGTCGAGGACGGCCCGGGTTCCGGGCCGCTCGAGGCTGGGGCCCAGGGCTTCGGGGAAGGGCACGCCGGGAGCGGGATCCACGGGGGCGAGCAGCTCGCGGGCGCGCGGATTGGCGTGAACCAGGCGCCCGTCCCTCACCACGAGAAGCCCGTCGGGATCGTGGGACGCGATCACGCGGAGCGCCGCCGGCAGAACGCCGAAAAGACCCTGCCGCAGCATGCCGACCACCAGGATCAGGACGGCGATCGAGATCAGCGGCAGGGTGACACCCGCCGGTGGCCCCGCCCCCGACACGTAGATCCAGTTGGCCAGCAACGTGATGCCGCTCGCGGCGATCAAGAAGGCGCCCTGGCTGCGCGTGTGCCGGCCGTCCGGGCTCCGGAGGGCCCTCAGCACCACGACCCCGGCACCCAGGATCAGGGCGTAATTCGGGATTGCCATCAGCCACCAGAGGGGGCCGTAGAGGTTGCGTCCCCCGACGACCGGAACCAGGAACTGGCCGTGCCAGGGGTTCGAGAGCATCGCGAGCCAGATGGCGCTGGCGAACACGAGGGGTGCGCGAATCCAGCGCTGGATGTGGCGAGACGGAGCGCGCTGGCGGTCCCCGGCCCAGTGCAGAGCGACGATCCACCAGGCGGTGGGCAGGAAGATCACACCGGAATAGAGAATGGAGACGCCGACCTGCTTCCAGAGGAGATCCCGGGCGAGACCGGCGATCAGGTCCCCCACGGCCCAGAGCGCGGCGCAGACGGCGAGCGCGCGGACCGCGCTCGAGAGCGGCGTCGCGGGAAGCCGCATCAGCGCCAGCACGCCGCCCAGCCACAAGCCCACGAGTCCCGCACCCAGAAGCTGCCAGGGATCCACGGCGATCCACGATATCACGGAGAGCGGGCTTCGTGGGGCTCTGGACCCACGGGGAAGCAAGAGACCATTGCCCTGCATGGCGGATCGTCCGGTCGAGCCGGCATATTCCGCACCGACGGGGATTCGACCAGGAGGGCCGGCTCGTGCAAGCACCCGCGTGTGTATCCGCAGTCGTCGTGGCCTTCGCATGGCTCGCCTGTGCGGGCGGCCCATCGAAGCAGGAGTCGGTGACGGCTCCGGGGGTGGACCTCGCCGCGTATGCGACCTTCGGCTGGCAGCCGGCCGGCGACAACGCCGGCGCCGCCGGTGCGCCGCTTTCGATTCTCGATGCCAACATCCGGAACGCCATCCGAGCGCAGCTCGTCGAGAGGGGCTACCGCGAAGTCCAGAGCCAACCCGACCTTCGCATCCGCTTCGAGACGGCGACCTACGTGGTGGAGAAGACGAAGAATCCCGTCCGGATCGGCGTCGGCGTGGGGTCGTGGGGCAGCAACGTCGGCGGCGGCGTCAGCACCTCCGTCCCCGTCGGCCCGGAGGGCGTGGCGACCGATCAGGAAACCCGGCTCAGCATTCGCGCGGTGGACCCGAAGACCAATCAGGAGGTGTGGGTCGGCACCGCGACCGGGGGCATCGATCCCGCTTCCGACGCGGGCGCGGTCGAGAAGGTGGTTGCCAGCACGATGAAGGAGTTCCCGTCCAGGCCGAGATGAGGGAGGGTCCCATGGGTTCAACGCTTCGCGCGATCATCCTGTGCACGATCGGAGCGCTGCTGTCGATCGTGCTTGGTTCACAGCCGGCACTCGCGGCGTGCAGCAGCAACAGCGACTGTGCGAGCGACAAGACCTGTCAGAACACGGCGATTCCCGGGATCAAGGAATGCAAGCAGCTGACGTGCAACGTCGACACGGATTGCCCCAGGGACCGCGCCTCCTGCACCGGGGGCGCCTGCCGCGGGCCAGCGACGGGCGGTCCGAGCGGCGGCGGGATCCCGCAGAGCGACGTCGGCCAGGCGTGCGGACCGCGCAAGATCGGTCAGGTCACCAAGCACGTCGGTTGCAAGTCCGGCCTGCAATGCGTCCACGGAACCTGCCAGCAGCCTCCGTCGTAGCCCACGGCGGATCGGGTGTCGGATCGGCGCGAGCGCCGTCAGGCCCGCATGCCAGGCGCCTCGTGTCCGCTGGCGGTGACGTATTCGAGATAGCCGCCGCCGTACACGCGCGCGGAGCCGGGGGTGAGCTCGAGCACCCGGTTGGTGAGCGCGGCCAGGAAGCGGCGGTCGTGGGAGACGAGCAGCAGGGTGCCCTCGAAGCCGGCGAGCGCCGTGATCAGCATCTCCTTGGTCGCCAGGTCGAGATGGTTGGTGGGTTCGTCGAGCACCAGAAAATTAGGCGGATCGTAGAGCATCCGCGCCAGCACCAGGCGCGCCTTCTCGCCGCCTGACAACAACCGGCAGCGCTTCTCGATCTCGTCGCCCGAGAAGCCGAAGCAGCCCGCCAACGCGCGCAGCGAGCCGATCGAGGCGGACGGGAAGGCGGCCTCCAGCGTCTCGAAGACGCTCTCGTCGCCGGAGAGCACGTCCATCGAGTGCTGCGCGAAGTAGCCGAGCTTGACGGCCGCGCCGAGCGTGAGGCTGCCTGCGTCGGGCGTCGCCTCGCCGGCGATCAGCTTCAAAAGGGTGGACTTGCCGGCGCCGTTCGCGCCCATCACGCACCAGCGCTCGCGGCGGCGCACCCAGAGATCGAGGCCGTCGAAGACGACCCGATCGCCGTAGGCCTTGCGCAGGCCCGCGATGCGCACCACGTCGTCTCCCGAGCGCGGCGCCGGGCGGAACTCGAAGGCGACGGACGCTCGCCGCTTGGGCGGCTCCACCTTCTCGATCTTCTCGATCTTCTTGACGCGCGATTGCACCTGCGCGGCGTGGCTGGCGCGGGCCTTGAAGCGCGCGATGAAGGCCTCCTCCTTGGCGAGCATCGCCTGCTGGCGCGCGTACTGGGCGGCCTGCTCGCGCTCGGCGATCGCCCGCTGGCGCTCGTAGAAGTCGTAGTTGCCCGAATAGGTGAGCAGCTCGCCGGCGTCGATCTCGATGACTTTCGAGACCATCCGGTTCAGGAACTCGCGGTCGTGCGACGTCATCAGCAGCGCGCCGGGAAACCCGGCGAGCCAGCCCTCGAGCCACAGGATCGACTCGAGGTCCAAATGGTTGGTCGGCTCGTCGAGCAGCAGCGCGTCGGGCTGCATCACCAGGATCCGCGCCAGTCCGACGCGCATCTTCCAGCCGCCGGAGAGGGCCCCGACGTCGCCGTCCATCGCCTCGGGGGCGAAGCCGAGGCCGGCCAGCACCTCGCGCGCGCGCGCCTCGAGCCCGTAGCCGCCGAGCTCGTCGAAGCGCGCCTGCGCCTCGCCGTAGCGCTCGACCAGCGCGTCAAGCTCGTCTATGCGCGCGGGATCGGCGAGCGCGTGCTCGAGCTCGTGCAGGCTGCGGGCGGCGTCGGACACCGGCCCCGCGCCGTCGAGCGTCGCCTCGACGACGCTCTTGCCCTTCATCTCGCCGATCTCCTGGCTGAAGTAGCCGATCGCGACGCCGCGATCGACGGAGATCTGGCCGTCGTCGGGCTCCTCCTCGCGGGTGATCAGCCGGAAGATGGTGGTCTTGCCGGCGCCGTTCGGGCCGACCAGGCCGACCTTCTCGCCGCGGTTCACCGCGGCGGACGCCTCGAGGAAGAGGATCTGCCGGCCGTGTCGTTTGGAGAGGCCGTCGATTCGGATCACGGCCGGGGTTTGTACCACACCGGCGCGCTACGCCCCGCGGGCCCTCTCGCGCAGCGCCGCGTGGACGCGCGCCAGCGCCAGCGTATCGCGGGCGCAATAGGTGCGCAGGGCCGTGCGCAGACGCTCCTGCTCGCCGGCGGGGACGCGGCCGGCCGCGAGCGAGGCGAAGGCGGCGGACGCGGCCGAGCCCTCGGCGACCGCGCCCAGATCGCTCCAGTCGAGGCCGGGAGCGAGCGCCGGGGCGACGGACTTGATCGAGAACGAGAAGGCGAAGCCGGGGTGGTAGAGATGACGGCGCACGACCGGAAGCAGATCGAAGAGCCGCGCGTGGATCCGCTCCAGCGCGGGCGCGAGGTCGGAGAAGCGGCTCTCGAGCTGGCCGAGCTGCGTGCCCTCGAAGCCCGAGTAGACGAGCACGGGCGCGTCGTCGCCGTCCAGCGCGGCGATCAGCGTCTCGGCGAACTCGCGGCGCGGATCGCAGGCTCCGCCGGCCAGCAGCTCGCGGTGGCGTAGGCCGGCGCTGCCGTCGTCCGAGTGGAGCGACCACTGGAAGGGGATCACCTGGTACGGCCGCGTTCCCGGATAGAGCGGGATGGCCGGGTTGGTGGTCTCGAAATCGAGATAGTGGGCGGGCGGCCCCGACGTGCGCAGCGCCTCTCCCAGACCGGGCGCCAGCTGCGCTCGACCGCTGCGCAGCGCCGCGCGGATCCGGTGGTGGAGCACGGAGAGGGGCGGGTCGTCCGGCAGCTCGACGATGCGCTCGATGCCGGCGGCGCGCAGCGCTTCGTAGCGCTTTCCGATCCAGGGCAGGTGGTAGATCCAGTCGTCGGGCTTGGCGCGCGTGCAGTGCTCCCAGAACTCGCAGTCGAAGGGGGTGAAGCAGTGGTCCGACGGCTCGATCTCCGGCGCGCTCGGCGCGCTCACCACGGCGTGGAAGCCCGCCACGCGCTCGGCCACCCCCGGCAGCGCCGCCGCCACCTCGTTGGTGAGGTCGCTGCGCGCGAACAGGCCGGCCCAGTCGATCTCGCCCTCCTCGCGCAGGTAGGCGGTGTTCACGTGGACGAGCTCGACGGAATCGATGCGCAGGCCGCAGCCCGCGAGCACGTGCAGCTGCACCGCGCAGTCGTCGAGGTGCTCCGGCTTCACCCGGGCGCTCGCCTTCACCTCGCGCAGGCCGAAGCCGCCGCCGGCCAGGCGCTCGAGCACGTCGGCCCGGATCCGCACGCCGTCGTGCTCGAAGGCGGCCTCGAAGATGGCCGGCACCGAGGGATCCGCGAGCAGCGCCCGCGTCTTCTCGACGGCCTGCCGGTGCTCCCAGGCGGGGTGCGAGACGAGCACGCCGCCCGGAAAGAGCGCGTGGGCGCGGCGGCCGATCTCGTGGCCCTGCTCGAAGAGCGCCTGCTTCGCCGCGTCGGGCTCGGCCGCGAGCTCCGGCGCGCGGCAGCTGAGCCAGATCCGGCGCGGACACTGGCAGCCGGCCAGGTATTTCGATTTCGAGAGCGTGCGCGTCATCGAATTCGCTCACCCCTCGCCGGGAGCCAGCGATGCGGCCGGCGAAGGAAAGGCGGTCAGGTGGATCACCTCACCGGCCACCAGGGCGCAGCCGGCCACGCCTTCACCCTCGATCCTGAGATCGTCTCCCAGGCCGAGGGATCGCGCTCGCTCGGCCGGCGCACGGCCGAGCGCCGCCAGGAACGCTTCGGGGGAATCGGCGCCGGCGGCCCTGCGCTCACGGGCGCGCTCGCCCAGCGGCGGGTCGATCGCATCCACCGCGTAGGATCGCACGAGCCCTTCGAACTGCTCCGCGAACACCTCCGGCCGGCCGATCGCCTCGAGGCCGACGATCCTATCGCCGGCGACGGCGAGGAATCCGACCTGGCGCCCGAGTGGGCGGAAGGCCGCCAGCAGGTCGCTCAGATCGGCGCGGCGCGAGCGCACGTAATCCTCGTACGAGTCCGTCGCCGACGCGGTGTGCGTCTGCGCGAGCCGTTCGCCGATCTCCTGCCAGACCTCCATCTGGTTGGCCTCGAAGCGTCCGCCGCGGCGCCGCGATTCCGCCACGCGCTGGGCCATCTTCTTGCGCATCCTCTGCGAGAAAATCTCGCCGGAGGGCGCGAAGTCGATGCGGCCCCGGCGTCCCCAGCGCCCCTGCTCGACGCAGGAGACGTCGATCACCAGCTCGCCGCGCGCGGGGACCAGGAAGCTCGCGTTCGCGATCCGGTTCTGCTTGGCGCCGCGGATCTCCTCACCGAACAGGAACAGCACGTCGAGACTCCCGCGGTTGCGGACGCGCACCAGCGGCACCGAGCCGCGCTCGTCGAGCTCGTCGATCTGCACGCTGCCATCTTCGAGCGCGCGCGCGAGCGGGACGTAGCCGGGCCCTTCGGCCAGGGGGACGTCCTCGCGCAGGACGAGGGGCCAGAGGGTCAGGGCCTTGTGCGTCTGGCGCGGCGCGAGCGCCAGGCGGCCGAGCAGCTCGGCGATGGGCGAGAGGTCGGGGGCCGTCGAAGCCGATGCGGGGGGATGCATGGGGAGGTCTCCTTCGACCTCCAGCATGCCCCGCTGGTGTGTCAGATCCGGTCACACCGTCGAGAAGGATCGACCCCGCCGCTCCCGGCTCAGGCGGTCCTGGCGCGCGACCGCAGCACGACCGCCGCACCCGCCAGCAACAGCAGCCCGGCCGCGAGCCCCATCCCCCACTCGTTCAGCGCCGGAAGCGGAGCCGGGGTGGATGCATCGACCGACCCCGAGGTTCCAGCGTAGTTCGTGGGCGAGTTGGTTCCCGTGGTCAGGTTGCGATTCAGGGAGAGGATTCCGTTGGTCGGCACCGACCCGAATGCGAGGCTGTCGTACGGCCCGTAGTTGATCGTATCTCCGGTGTTGGCGAAAATCGGTGTGTTGGATGCCAGCACGATGGAGTCCGGCGTGGGTGCGCCAGGCAGCGCCGCAAATGCAGCCGTGGCGATCAGGAAGAACTTGTTCGACGTAGGCGGTGACAACGGGCCGCCGCCGATCGTGAAGCTCTCCAAGCTGCTCGACAGCGTCTGGCCCGGCACGCCCAGCTCGTTCGGGGTGCCGTTGGCTTCCACCAGCTCGACGAACTGAACCGACCCGTCGGCATTGCTGAAGACTTCGTTGACGTCCCAGGTGTGGGTGCCGGCAAAGGCCGTTCCGGCGACGGCAAAGTGCAGCGCAGTCGCGGCGAAGCAGCGCGCGAAATTCCCGATCGTGGTCTTCATCTCTTCTCCCTCCTCGGGGAATGCATCACACTCTATCAGGGATGGTCACGGGATGTCAGACGTATTCAACAGGAGGTTTCCCGTGGGGAGGCGCGTCGCCCTGCTCGCGGGCGTCGCCGGCCTGATCGCTTGCGGATCGTCGGAGAGGATTGCAGAGGCGCCGCAATCGGTTTCGCCGCTGCGTCTCGTCTCGCTGTCCCGGGCGGCCAGTGAGTTCCTGCTCGCCCTCGGCGCGGGCGAAGGCATCCTCGCCGTCGACCGCGGGTCGAGCGAGATTCCCGCCCTGCGCGGGCTTCCGATCGTGGATCTCGCCGGCGCGGGCGAGTTCGCCCCGGACGTCATTCTGGTGCCGGAAGCGCAGGCTGGCGAGGCGCTGCGCTCTGCCGGGTTCGAAGTCATCGTGTACGCGCCCCACGACCTCGAAGAGGCCCTCGCTCTCTGCCGCGATCTGGGGGCGCGGCTGGTGGGCACTCCTCGCGCCCGGGCATTCGAGGTGGCGCTCTCGCGTGAGCTCGCCGGCATTGGAGGTTCCTCGTTCGGAAGACCGCGCCCGCGCGTGGCCGGGTTGATCGGCCCCGCGCCGCTCTCGTTCGCGGGGGGACACAGCTTCATCACGGACTTCATCGAAATCGCCGGCGCGAGCAGCGTGACGCACGGCGGCGAGGAGACGCAGATCCCGCTGGAGGCGGGCCGCTTGCGAGCCTTCGCGCCGGATCTGCTGCTGGTCGTGAGCCCGGGTCCGATTTCGGACGGCGATCGCGACGCGATCCAGCGATCGTTGCCAGCGGCCTACCGCGTCGAGTTCTTCGTCTTCGACGCCGAGCACCGGTGGATGCACGAGGCGGCGGATGCCGCCCGCCGTCTGCGCGCCGTGATCGAACCCTTATCGGAGGAGCTGGAGCGGACTACGCTACGGCCCGCCGCTCCTGCGGAGGGCGGCGAGGGAGGCTCGTGACGCGGCGGAACTTCTCGGTGCTGGCGGCGCTCCTGCTGCTCGCGGCGGCCGGCTGCGCGCCCGCGGCGGTCTCGCGCGCGCAGGCGAAGGCCCAGAGCGGCGACCTGGAGGGCGCGCGCACGGAGCTCGAGCAGGCGCGCGCGGCCGACCCGGACTCGGCCGACGTGCGCGTCGCGCTGGGCGAGGCGTACTACAAGATCGCGCGCGACGCACTGGATCGGGAGCACGACGAGACGCGCTACCTGGCCTTTCTCGAGAAGTCGGTCGCCGAGTTCGTGACCGCGCTCGAGATCGACCCGCGCGACGAGCGGCCCCACTTCTACCTGGCGGTGATGGACACCTATCGGGGCCAGCTCCGGCAGGCGATGCGCGGCTTCGACAACGCGCGGCGCCTCCAGCCCTCCGGCACCGCCTACACCAACATCGGGGAGATCTACGTCTACCTCGGGCAGCTCAACAAGGCGCAGACCTGGACCGACCTCGGCGTGAAGAAGGGGGCCCCCTACGGTGCGGGGCTCTTCAACGACATGCTGATCGCGTGGAAGCGGGGCGACCTGGCGGAGGCGCGCCAGTGCTTCGCCGAGCTCCAGGCGACGGATCCGGAGATGTTGCGCACGATCAACGTGGCGCGGCTTCCCCAGGCGCCGCGCCGCTTCGAGGATTTTGCCGGCTACTGCTGCTCGAGCCCCGCCTGCGGGCCGTACATGAAGGACTCGTGCAAGGCGCTCTCGCTCGAGGTGCAGGAGCGCGAGATCTCGAAGGAGGCGGTGCTCAAGGAGCTGCGGATCGAGATGGAGAAGCAGCGCCGGCTCCGAAAGGTCTACGAGCAGCGCAAGGAGCTGGAGATCCAGGTCGAGCCCGAGCCGCCTGGCGAGTGAGCCCGCCACCGGCGGCGTTCCTTCAGCGCGGCGCCATTCCCTTCTCGCCCAGCAGCCGCAGCGGGCGCGGGGGGCGATGGGCGGCGAGCAGCGCCTCGGTGCGCTCGGCGATCCAGCGCATGGCCAGCTCGGGGTCGTCGGTGAAGAGGATCTGCGCGGCGTCCGCGCGCGAGATCGTCCCCGCGGCGGTCATCTGCTTCTCGATGAACTCCCGCAGCGGCGCCCAGTACTCGAGGCCCATCAGCACGCAGGGGAAACCCTCGATCTTGCGGGTCTGGATCAGCGTCGCGACCTCGAAGACCTCATCGAGCGTCCCGAAGCCGCCCGGCAGCGCCAGGAAGGCGTAGGAGTATTTGACGAGCATCAGCTTGCGCACGAAGAAGTGCTCGAACTCGATGAAGCGGTCCAGATACGGATTCGGCACCTGCTCGAGCGGCAGCGCGATGTTGCAGCCGATCGAGCACGCGCCGACGTCGCGGGCGCCGCGGTTGGCCGCCTCCATGATGCCGGGGCCCCCGCCGGTCATCACCGTGAAGCCCATCCGGCCGATCCGGCGCCCCATCTCGCGCGCCAGCTCGTAATGGGGATGTCCCTCCGGGAAGCGGGCCGAGCCGAACACGGTCACGCAGGGCCCCGCGAAGTGGAGCGCGCGGAAGCCGCGCAGCAGCTCGGCGAAGATGCGCAGCGCGCGCCGCAGCTCGGCGAGACGGCTGGCGGGGCCGGCGAGGAGCCGGCGCTCGGTCTGGCTCGATTGCATCGCGCTCGCCGCGGCGGGTCAGCGACAGGGCGGCAGCACACCGAGCGTCGAGAAGAACGTCCCGAAGATGTTGTCCTGGTAGCAGTTCCGGTTGTCGCCGTCCGTGATCAGCGCGAGGTCGCTGGCCGCGAAGGCGAAGGGGTTCCCGGGATCCACGTCGACCCCGTTCTCGACCACCACGTTCTCGATCACCTGGTTGTTGCTGGCGGCGTTGTCGAGCAGGAAGCCGAGCGTGATGTCGGGATCCACCAGGCAGTCGAAGGGGCCTCCGGCGACCACCGCGCAGTAATCGACGACGCCGATTCCGACGAAGTCGTGGTTCCGCACCACGTTCTTCGAGATCACGGAGTCGTCGACGCCCAGGTAGAGGATCCCGGTTCCCGACGGGACCGTCGAGAGGATCGAGCCCGGCCGGGCGGTGTTGGGCTTGTTGTTGTCGTGAACGTGGTTGTTGCGCACTGTGATGCGCCGGGAGTCGGGCCGCTCGTCGAAGATGTCGGGCAGGAACAGGATCGCCATCCCGACCGTGTTGCCCCGCGCCTCGTTGTTGGCGAGCAGGATCTCCTCGCTGTTCGAGACCTCGAAGCCGTTGACGTTGCCTTCCACCAGGTTGTGGGTGACGGCGACCAGCTCGGAGGTCTCCACCCAGATGCCGCTGTCGTTGGCGCCGGTGGCGCTGCTGTGGGCGATCAGCCCGTTCTTCGACGCGGTCGGGAAGATCCCGTAGTTCCGGTTCCCGACCGAATGGACGTCGATGAACTTGAAGCCGTCGACGTTACGGGTGAAGAGCCCGTTGTTGGAGAAGTTCTGGATCGTGATGCCGCTGATCGAGAGCCCGTAGATCGTCGGCTCCGTCGAGAGCGGGCTCGGGTCCACGCCCGGCAGCAGCTCGAAGGGCGGCGCCATGCTCGCGTGGCAGCTCATGCAGTCGGTGTGCGCCGCGGGCACGGCGACGATGCCGTTGCGCTGCGAGCCCGAGTTCTCGAGCACCACCTTCTTCCGCGGCGTCGAGAGGCCGACCAGGTTGACGCCGCGCGTGATGTTGAGCCCGTTGGTCGCGTCGGCCGTCTCGCGGTAGGTCCCCGGCAGCACCAGGATCCAGCCGCCCTCCGCCGCGCGGTCGATGGCAGCCTGGATCGACTGGCCGGGGGACACCAGCTGGAGATAACGATAGTCGGAGCCGTCGGCGGCGGCCGACGAGGCGAAGGCGACGAGGCCGGCGGCGAGCAGGAGCTTCTTCACGGGAGGATCCTCCGCGGGGGTGAATCCGCTCATCATACGCCGCGGCGCCCACGCAAAGAAGTGAAATGTGGGTGGCTCGGCGCGGCTCAGAAGCTCCAGCCGAAGCCCGCGGCGACGTTGACGCCGTCCTCCGAGAAGCCGATGTCGACGCGGAAGGGGGCCGAGCGCTCGAGGCTGGCGCGCAGCCCGAAGCCGTAGCTCGAACGGACGTGGCTCCCGAAGAGCGACCCGCCGTCCTCGGCCACAGCGCCCGCCTCGTAGAAGAGCGCGGCGCCGAAGCGCTCGACCCGGATCGCGTCGGTAAACGGGATCGGAAAGCCGCGCGGGAGCAGCCAGAAACGGTGCTCGATGCTGGCGACCCAGCTGGCGCGGTCGCGCCAGCGGCCGGCGATGAAGCCGCGCTCGACGTCCGAGCCGCCGAGGCTCGGCAGCTCGAAGAAGGGCAGGTCTCCCGAGGTGAGCTGGCTCCTCAGTCCCACCGCCAGGGTGTCGGTGGGGGGATGCTCCTCGCCGGGGTCGCCGCCGTCGTGGAAGATCGCCGGCACGCCGAAGACGCGCCCCCCGGCGAGGGTCCAGATGGCGCCGACGTCGCCCCCGCGCTGGAGCAGCGCCGCGTCGACGTTGCCGGAGACGAACCAGCCGCGGTAGGGATTGACCTGGCTGTCGCGGGTATCCCAGCGCAGGCCGGCGTGCAGGTAGCCGAGCGCGGCGGGATCGGCTGCCTCGAACAGCGCGGGATAGATCTCCGACGTATTGGGCTTGCCCGAGACGTGGCCATCCCCCAGGTCGTGCCACTCGCCGCTCGCGCCCAGGCTGAGCACCAGGTCGTCGCCCGGATCCG
This sequence comes from Myxococcota bacterium, assembly GCA_036560145.1. Lineage (GTDB taxonomy): Bacteria > Myxococcota_A > UBA9160 > UBA9160 > SMWR01 > DATBRV01. The sequence goes on along the minus strand of DATBRV010000062.1, from coordinate 158,361 downwards.
GCAGCGCCAGATCGATGCCGAATTCGACGAAGCCGAGCGTGTCCCGGTAGCTCGTCTCGTCGCCCTCGTGCGTCTTCGGGCCGAACCCGAAGAAGCGGCGGGTGAGCGAGCGCTCGTAGCCGCCGGCCGCGTGCAGCAGGCTGCGCTCCTCCTGGAGCACGCCGCCGCCCGGCAGCTCGCGGTGGTGGATCCAGCGGCGCCAGACGAAGGTGTAGTTCTGCTGACCTTCCGTCGTGTAGGAGAGGAAGGCGCCGGCGAACTCCCGCCGCCGCTGCTCGCGAAAGTCGATGTCGACCAGGGCCACCCCGAAGCCGACGCCGACGTCGCTGTCGTAGAAGACGAAGGGCGCGATCATGCTGCTCACCAGGAAGCGCTGGAAGAGGTTGCCGGGCTTGAGCCGCCCCTCCGGGATGTAGCGCCAGCGCTCCGGGTTCGGGAGATCGTCCGGGCGGACGACGGCAGGGATGCGCCCGTCGGGATCGATGCCCTGGAGCGGATCGAAATCGGCGGCCCGGGCCGCGCCGCCGAGCAGCAGCCACAGGCAGCCGAGGAGCAGGCGCAGGTCGACCGGGGGTTCGGGAAGCCGCATCCGACCGGCAAGTATAGGCTCGCCGCGCGCCGGGCCGGCTCAGCCGGGGGCGCCGTTCTGCCGATTCCTTCCGGTATGCGCGCTTCCATCCTGCGCAGGCTCGCGGTCGTGCTCGCCTCGACGCTTTGCTGGGGCTGCTTCGTGTTCGACGAGATCGACGCCGGGCAAAAAGAAATGGACCGTTACGGCGGCAAGCCCCCGGACGCCAAGGGCGAAGCCGCGGCTGCGAAGGACAAGGAGCCCACGCCGGCCGAGCGCGCCCGCCAGTGGTGGGACAGCGCGCGCACCTTCGAGCCGCGCTCCGACGACGCCAAGAGCGACATCGTGAGCTGCAAGGTGGGCGGCGCCGTCCGCTTCATGAGCCAGTCGGACTGCACGAACAGCGGCGGCCGCGTCAGCGGCGGCTAGGCGGGCTCGAACCGCAGCGGCAGGCGCCGGGGCCCGCGCACCAGAACTGAATCGATGTACTCGACGGCGGGGTCGACGCGTTCGAACTCCTCGAATCGCGTCAGCAGCTCCTCGAGCGTGACCCTCGCCTCGAGGCGCGCGAGCGAAGCGCCCAGGCAGAAGTGGATCCCGACCCCGAAGCCCAGGTGTCCCTGTGGATTGCGGGCGACGTCGAAGCGTTCGCCGTCCGGGAACTGCGCGTCGTCGCGGTTGGCCGAGGCGAGCAGCACCATCACGGTGCTGCCCGCCGGGATCCGGGTTCCGGCGAGCTCGACGTCGCGCGTCGCCGTCCGGTAGACGAACTGGGCGGGCGGGTCGTAGCGGAGCGTCTCCTCGACCAGGGCGGGAACCAGGCTCGGATCCTGCTGGACGCGCGCCAGCTGGTCGGGATGATCGAGCAGGGCCAGCATGCTGTTTCCCAGCAGGTTGGTGGTGGTCTCGTTTCCCGCGACCAGCAGGAGCAGCGTGAAGCCCATCGCCTCGACGGGGGTGAGCGCTGTCTCGCCCTCTCCGGCGAGGATCATGGTCGAGATCAGGTCCTCCCGGGGCTGCGCCCGGCGCTCCTCGACCACGCGGGCCACGTATTCGCTCAGCTCCGCGAAGGCCTGGAGCAGCGTCTCGGGGCGCATTCCCTCGGCGGTGCCCGTGATGCCGGAGATGATACAGTCGGACCAGTGCTTGAAATCCGCGTGTCGCTCGGCCTCCACGCCGAGCATCTCCGCGATCACCGTCACGGGAAGCGGGATGGCGAGATCCTCGACCAGATCGAACTCTCCCTTTTCTTCGACGGCGGCGAGCGCGCCCCGGGCGATCTCCCGGATCCGGGGCTCGAGCGCGGCGATCCGCCGCGGCGTGAAGCCGCGGTTCACCAGGCTCCGCATGGGCCCGTGCACGGGCGGATCGGCGGCGATCAGCGATCGCGAGGCGATGAACTCGGGAAGCTTGATCGGCATCTGCTGGAGAAGCGCGCCGAGGCGGGCGGCCTCCGCGCCGGAAAATCCCATTCCCAGGTTCCCGCCGCCGGTGAAGCCTCCCATCATCATCGCCTTCATGGCGCTCGACGAGAAGAGATCCGGGCGGCGCAGCGTGAAGAGCACATCGGCATAGCGGGAGAGGACATAGACCCCCGAGCTCGCGATCCGATGCACCGGGGAGTGTCGTCGCAACTCGGCGTAGGCTGGGTAGGGGTTGGCGCGCATCTCGGCGCGCATCGGATCGAACGAGATGCCGGTCATGAGTCCCTCCGGATCGATTCCACCAGCTCCGGCCAGGCCGCCGGACGCAGCACGCCGTAGAGGAGCACGCGCTTGAGCTCTCGCGTCAGGCGCGCGGTCGCCTGGCGGCGGGCGCGCGGATTCTCATACTCGATGCGCGCGTGCAGCGGCCAGAGGATGCCGACGGCCAACAGCACGTGGACGAGCATCTCGGCATCGACGCCGTCCTGACCTCCGTCGCCCCCGGCCAGCCTGCGCACCTCGTCGACCGCGTGCTTCCAGCCCTGCGCGGGAAGGGGCGTTTCGGAGAGCATCAGGTGCAGGGCGAGCCGCGCGACCTCCGGGTGCTCCAGGAAGTAGCCGGCCAGGTAATCGATGCGCTCGGGCAGCGGGCGCGGCTCGGCGATCAGGCGGCCGACCTCCTCGATCAGCTCCTGCATCACGAAGGCGACCAGGTCGTCCCGGGTGCGGAAGTGCTGATAGGCGGTGGTGCGGTTGATCGCCGCGGCGTGCGCGACGGCGGAGACCGTGAGGCTCTCGGGCCCGCGCTCGGCGATCAGGGCCCGAGCGGCGTCCAGGATCCGCCTTCGGGTGCGCTCGTAGTCCATCCGCCGGGGGCGGCGCGGGGCGGAGAGGGCGGCTCGGGGCATCCGGCACGGGTAGCCGAAGCCGGAATTAAAGTCAACAACACTGTCGCTTTTGATCAGAGTCCGTGGCGGTACTCGGCCACCACGTCGAGGAGCGCGCCGAGCACGCGCTGCGCGGCCGGGCTGCCCGGGCGGGGCTCCCGGGCGAGGGCGGCCGGGGGGACCCGGCGGTCCTGGTGGCCGACCAGGCCGCCGATCACGGCGTGCAGCGCGTCGTGGCCGAGGCTGCGGCGGCTGCGCATCAGGCGCGCGGCGGCGTACTCGACGGCGTCGCCGGTGATGCGGTCCCAGCGGTTGATCACCGCCGAGCGCCGCGCCACCCGGTCCAGCAGCGACGCGAGCGGGACGCGCCCCGCGCGCGCGCCCGCGGCGAGCAGCGCCAGGTAGGCGCGCTGTAGCTCGCCCGCCATCCGCCGGCGCTGCGGGGTCAGGATCCGATCCGCGCGCGAGGCGTAGCTGGAAGCCGCGATCGCGAGCAGCTCCTCGGCGGGGATCGGCGCGGCCGCCGCGCGGTAGCGGGCGGGCAGCTCGCGCAGCAGGTCGCGGGAGGAAAAGATCGCGTTCCAGGAGAGGCCGTCGGGAACCATCTGCGGGCCGCGCGCCGAGCGGGCTCGCTCGAAGTACGCGTGCGCGCGGCGGAACCGCTCGATCAGGGCGCGCTCTCGCTCGAGCAGGGGCGCGGCGATCTCGGCCGGCAGCCCGATCCGGCGCAGCAGCAGTCGGCGGGTCGCCGCCTCGAACTCCGCGTCGAACCGGCGCAGCACGGGATCGCGCCGGTAGGAAGAGAGCGGCGCCTTGCGGCCGCGGATCAGGAAATCCCGGATCTGCGCGAAGTTCTGGACGATCGCGCGCGCCTGGCGGCGCTGCTCGGGAAGCGTGGTCGAGAGCCGGTCGACGTCGTCGAAGCGATACTCGCGGTGGTAGAGCCCGAACTGGCGCACCGAGCCGTAGTCCACGATCCCGCCGTCGGCCAGGATGTTGTCCCCGTCCCAGGCGAGCCAGCAGAAGACGTACTCGGACTCGAAGGTGGCGGCGATCTGCGCGAAGGTGCGCGCCGCCTCTTCCGCGAGGTGGCGGTAGCGCGCGGCCGTGCCCCGGATCCGCGGCCAGCTCCCGTTTCGCATTTGACGCGCGATGAAGCAGTCGGCGACGCCGCGAAGCGTCGCGAGATCGTTCTGCTTCGAGTGGGCCAGGAAGTGGGAGGGGCGCAGCAGGTTGCGCCCCGCGCGCACGTTGATGGCGAAGCCGCCCGGCAGGGCGATCACCGCGAGCACCCGCTCGGTCGCGATGCCGTTGCGGTGGAAGGTCTCCGAGAGGAGCGCGGCGGCCAGGCCCTCGGCCAGCGCGGCCGTGCCGCAGCCGTAGGAGGCGACGCGGCTGCCGGACTTGTAGAACCGCCCGGTCTGCGCCGTGGCTGGGCAGAGCCGCGTCACGCCGGTGCCGCAGCTCGAGACGTCCCAGGTGACGCCGCGGTGCGTGACGGTTCCGTTCCAGATGCTGCGGCCATCGCCCGAGGTGCGGCCGCTCCGGTCCGGATGCTGGAGCTGGAGGTAGCGTGTCGCCATGTACGAACCCGGCTTGAGATCGCGCCGCGCGAACCGCGTGCCGCGCCGCAGGTCGTACTCGTTGATGATCGCGAGCGCGAATGTCTCGAGGATGGCGCGCGAGAGCGCGGCGTTCAGCCGCTCGGCGTGGCCTTCGGGAACGAGCCCCATCTCCTTGGCGAGCGCGAAGTTGAAGTAGGCCACCTCGCCGTCGCGGCGACGGCGCGCCCGATAGCAGACGGTGGCGTGCGGCGCGCGGCGCTGGAGCGGATGGCGGCCGTCGAGGCGCTGGAAGCGCGGATAGCGCGCTGGCCTGGCAACCCGATCCCGTCTCGAACGCGCCATCCCGAAGCTTCATCGGCCTCCCCGCGGGCCGACTTGAAGCGTCACTCCGGCTTCAGGTGCTCGAGCAGGATCCGGCGGACTTCTTCGATGGTGTGGGGGTTCGACTGGCAGGAGTGCGCATCGCGGACGATCAGCTCGGATTCGGTGTCGTCGAGGTGGGCGCTCTGGTACTCGACCACCCCGTCGTCGCCCTCCTCGAACGGGCCGTCGCCGAGCACGGCGATGATCGAATGCGAGGCGACGCCGGGCGACACGGGGATCGCCGCGAGCGTCTCGATGAAGCGGTTTCCCGGGCGCATGTTGTCGACGCTGGTGGGGGGCTGCCCGATCGCGGTGAGGGAGATGGCGTCGCGGTTGAGCGTCACCACGTCGCTGGCGGCGCGCACGACGTCGATCGGCAGTGTGACGAAGCGGGTCAACCAGTGTGCGATCACGTTGTTGGCGACGTAGCTCCCGTGCTGCGGCGTGGCGATGAAGACCACCCGGCGCACCGATGGGACCGGCTCGATGAAGGACATGCCCTGGATCAGCTCGCGGGTGTGATCGGGCATCACCAGCTTGTCGAATGGCAGGCGCGTGATGATCTGCCAGAAGCGGTCGCCGCTCTCGATCGCCGTGAGCTTGGCGAGCAGCCCGCCCTGGCTGTGTCCGATCACGACCATGCGGTCGAGTGCGGGGTCGGGGCCGTCCCGCTGCATGCGATCGAGCGCGCTCTGGAGGGACCTTCGCAGCAGCATCGCCGAATACAGGATGGGATTCCCGGTGTCGTAGCTGAACAGCCAGAACTGGTAGTGCTCGCGGATCCGCGGGTCGTTGCCGAGCTCGTTGAGCATCTGCGCCCAGCGGCCGGCGCTGGAGGCAGTCCCGTGCACCAGCACGACGGGGATGCGTCCGCGCTCGTACGGGGAGAGGGCGGCGAGCTGCGTCTTCTCGTCCAGCACGCCGGCGCCTTGCAGGAAGCCCTTGATCTCCTGCTGCCACACCGGAGACTCGGCGAGCGTGTAGGCGAGCGCCGCGGTCGATTCGATCTCGAGCGGGACCTTGCGCCCGTCGATCTCGACGCTGGTGGGGCTGGTGGCGTCGTCGACCTCGAGCGTCGCCCGCACCTCGCCGGCCACCAGCGCCTGGCGCGGCTCCTGGATCCGCAACACCGCGGTGATCGGCACCTTCACCCAGGGCTGGACGAAATCCTCGAAGCCGCGCTCGGGATCCAGCGGCTCGGTACTGGCCGCGAGCGGAGCGCCGATCCCCGGCCAGCGATAGCGGGCCCACATCCCGCGCACCTCGAGATCCGCGACCGGAACCAGGCGCACCAGGCGCCGGCTGCCCCAGCGCAGCTCGGCTTCATCGAAGCTGACGTCGAGCGCGCCGAAGGGAAGGGCGTAGCGGCCGGCGCGCAGGTCCACGAGCTTGCCGTCGTCGGAGGCGAAGCCCTCGGTGATGCCGCGGTTGTAGAGGTCGCAGGCGAGGCGGAAGCGCGGGTCGAAGGGATCCGCCGGCGTGCGCCCGGTCCCCGGGAACAGGAAGGCGTAGGCGTAGACCATCGACGCCAGGAAGTAGTGCCGCTGCCGGGTGCGCGCCGCGTGGCGGAAGGAGAGCTCGGCCAGCGCGAAGACGTCGTCGCGGCCGCCGCGGCCGGCGGCGACCGCCGCGTGCAGCTCGGCGAGCACGACCTCGGGCTGGCTCTCGAAGGCGGCCGAGAGGTCGCGCCGGTAGAGCACGTTGAGCGTCGGATTGCTCAGGTCCCCCGTCGAGAGCACGTTGCTGGTCAGCGTGCGGTGCACGACGCGGGGATCGACCCGGGAGACGCCCACCGGAGTCGCGCATGCGACGCCGAAGCAGAGGAGCGTGGTGGTGAGCAGGGCCGCGCTGCGGCGCCCGGCGGCTAGGGCTTCTGCGTCCATTGGTCGTCCGCGAGCTGCCAGCCGCCGCCGAGCGCGCGGTAGAGCGTCACGACCGTGAGGAGCTCGTTCAGCTGGACCTGGGCCAGCGCGACCTCGGCCGGGTAGAGCTGCTGCTGCGCATCCAGGACCTCGAAGTAGCCCGCCAGACCCGAGTTGTAGCGGAGCAGCGAGAGCCGCACGGATTCCTGGAAGGCGAGCACGGCGCGCTCCTGCTCGGCGCGCGCCTCGGCGAACTTGGTCTGGGCCGTGAGCACGTTCGAGACCTCGGAGAAGGCCGTGATCACGGTCTGCTTGTAGAACGCCTTGGTCTCCTCCCAGCCCGCCACCTGCGCGCGGTACTGCTCGAGCAGCTCGAAGCCCTGGAAGAGCGGACCCGCGACGTTTCCGGCCACGTTCCAGAGGTTGAAGTTGTCCTTCACGATGTCCTTGAGCTCGGTGCTCTGGCCGCCGTACAGGGCGGTGAGGCCGATCCGCGGGAAAAAGTTGGCGACGGCGACGCCGATCTCGGCATTTGCGCTCGCGATCACGTGCTCGGCCTCCACCACGTCGGGGCGGCGCTCGAGCAGGGTGGACGGAAGCCCAGGGGGCGTGGGGGGCGGGGGCGGCCGCTCGGCGAGCGAGAGGCCGCGCGGGATCTCTCCCGGGTTGCGGCCGAGCAGCACGCTGATGGCGTTCTCCTGCGCCACGATCCGGCGCTCGAGATCCGGGATCTGCGCGAGCGTCTGCGCCAGGGCCGCCTCGGCGCGCGCGACCTGGAGCTTGTCGCCGACGCCGCCCTGGTAGCGCCGCGTGAAGAGGTCGAGGGTCTCCTGGAACGAGACGGCGGTCTCGTGCGCGATCTCGAGCTCGCGGTCGAGCTCGAGCAGCTCGAGATAGGACTGCGCCACGCCGGTCACGAGCGAGAGCAGGACGCCGCGGCGGAACTCCTCCGTCGCCAGCATCGCCTCCTGCGCCGCTTCGTTCGAGCGGCGGATCCGCCCCCAGACGTCGATCTCCCAGGCCAGCGCGAAGGCGCCATAGAAGAAGCTGAAGGTGTCGGCGGACTGGCCCTGGAACTGGGGCTGCCGCTGCCTCCCCCCGCTGCCCTGGTATCCGACCTGCGGATAGAAGGGCGCCTGCGCCACGCCCACCAACGCGTTCGCCTGCTCCACGCGCCGCACGGCGATCTGCAGGTCGTAGTTCGAGGTCAACGCCTCCAGGACGAGCTGTTGCAGGACCTCGTCCTCGAACACCTCCCACCAGGGAAGGTCGGCGATCGAGGCCGCTTCGGGCGCATCGACGTGGCCGCGGTAGTCCTCCGGCGATTCGACCTCGGGACGGACGTAGTTCGGCCCGACGGCGCAGGCCGACGCGAAGGGGAGCAGGAGCAGCGCGGCGGCGAGCCTGCGAGCGGACATCAGGGGTGGGCTCCGGGCGCCGGCGGCGCTCCCTTCGGCGGCGCGGCCTCGCCGTGCGCGCCCCGGTTCGCGATCCGCTCGACCAGCACGAAGAGCACGGGCACGATGAAGATCGCGATCGCGGTGGCGGCCAGCATGCCGGTCACCACGGTGGTGCCGATGCTCTGGCGCGAGACCGCCCCGGAGCCCGAGGCGATCCAGAGCGGCACGCAGCCGAGGATGAAGGCGAAGCTCGTCATCAGGATCGGGCGCAGCCGCAGCTTGGCGCCGTAGAGCGTCGCCTCCACCAGGCTCTTCTCGCCCTTCTCGAGCTCCAGCTTCGCGAACTCGACGATCAGGATCGCGTTCTTCGCGACCAGCCCGATCAGCATGATCAGGCCGATCTGCGAGAAGACGTCGTTGTCGAGCCCGCGCATCCAGATGCCGAGGAAGGCGCCGAAGATGGCGACGGGGGTGGTGAGCAGCACGCTCCAGGGCAGCGACCAGCTCTCGTACATGCCCGCCAGGATCAGGAAGACGAAGAAGAGCGAGAGCGCGAAGACGCCCGCGCTGCCGCCCGCCTTCTGCTCCTGATAGGACATCGCCGTCCACTCGTAGGACATGTCGGTGGGCAGCACCTCGCGCGCGACCTCTTCGGCCGCGGCCATCGCCTGATCCGAGCTGTAGCCGGGGGCGGGATTCCCCAGCACCTCGACGCTGCGGAACAGGTTGTAGCGGTTGGTGTAGGCGGGCCCGAAGGAGGGTTCCGCCTTCACCAGGGTGGAGAGCGGGACCATCTGCTGGTCGCGGTTGCGCACGTAGAACTGTCCGATGTCCTCGGCCTTGACCCGGAACTCCGGCTCCGCCTGGAGGAACACCTTCCACTGCCGCCCGAACCGGTTGAACAGGTTCACGTAGGCCGACCCGAGCAGCGCCTGCAATGCCGAATAGACGTCTTCGATCTTCACGCCGAGCTTGAAGACCTTGTCGGTGTTCACCTCGGCGAACAGCTGGGGGACGTTGGGCCGGAACATGCTGACGACGCCGCTCAGCTCGGGCCGCTGGTTGGCGGCTTCGATGAAGCGCTGCGCGTTCTCGGCCAGGTAGGCGACGTCACTCCGGCCGCTGCGGTCCTGGAGCATCATGTCGAAGCCGCCCGAGGTTCCGATGCCGGGGATCGAAGGAGGAGGGAACGCGAAGGCCTGGGCGCCCGGCAGCCCGCGCAGATGCCCGTTGAGCTCGTGCATGATCACGTCCGCCGTGCGATCCCCGCGCTCCCCCCACGGATCGAGCTGCACGAAGTAGAAGGCGTTGTAGGAAGCCGAGATGTTCGCGAGCAGGCTGAAGCCGACGATCGTCGTGTAGCTCTGGACGCCGTGCGTCTCTGCCAGGATCCCTTCGATGTCACGCGCCACCACGTCGGTGCGCTGGAGGGAAGCCGCGTCCGGCAGCGAGACCTGGAGGAAGAAGTAGCCCTGGTCCTCGCTCGGGACGAAGGAGGTCGGGAGCACGCGGCCGATCCCGAGGCCGATCACGGTGAGCCCCCCGAGCAGGAGCATGGTCCGCGCCGCACGCTTGATCGCGCCGGCCGAGATGTTCACGTAGCCGGTCGTGACGCGCTCGAAGAAGCGGTTGAAGGCGGCGAAGAAGCGCCCGATCGGTCCCGAGCTCGGCTGCTTCGGCCGCAGCAGCAGGGCCGAGAGCGCCGGAGAGAGGGAGAGCGCGTTGAAGGCGGAGATCAGCACGGAGATCGCGATCGTGATGGCGAACTGCTGATACAGGCTTCCGGTGATCCCGGTCATGAAGCCCGCCGGGATGAAGACCGCCGCCAGGATCAGCGCGATCCCGATCACGGGCCCGGAAACCTCGTCCATCGCCTTGATGGTGGCGTCGCGGGGCGAGAGCCCGTGCTCGATGCCCACCTCGACCGCCTCCACCACCACGATGGCGTCGTCCACCACCAGCCCGATCGCGAGCACCAGGCCGAGCAGGGAGAGGGTGTTGATCGAGAAGCCGAGCATTGGGAAGACCAGGAAGGCGCCGATCAGCGAGACGGGCACGGCGATCAGCGGGATCAGCGTCGCGCGCCAACCCTGGAGGAACAGGAAGACCACCAGGATCACGAGCACCATCGCCTCGACCAGCGTGTGCATGATCTCGTTGATGCCCTCGCTGACGGGGAGCGTGGTATCCAGCGCGATGGCGTAATCGAGGCCGGTCGGGAAGCGCTGCGAGATCTCCTTCATCCGCTCCTTGAGCGCGTTGCCGGTGGCGAGGGCGTTCGAGCCCGGCGCCTGGTAGATGGCGAGCGCGGCGGCGGGCTTGCCCTGGTAGCGGCCGATCTGCATGTAGTTGAGGGAGCCGAGATCGATCCGCGCCACGTCGCGCAGCCGCACCAGCGAGCCGTCCGGATTGGCGCGCACGATGATCTCGCCGAACTGCTCGGCCTCCACCAGCCGCCCCTGCGCGGTGACGCTGTAGGTGAACTCCTGGCCCGCGGGCGCGGGCTCGGCGCCGATCATGCCGGCCGGGTTGACGATGTTTTGCGCCTGCACGGCGTTCAGCAGATCGGTGACGGTGAGCTGGAGCTTGGCGAGCGTGTCTGGCCGCACCCAGATCCGCATGGCGTAGTCGGAGGTCCCGAACAGCTTGACCTGGCCCACGCCGGGGACCCGCGCCAGGGCGTCGGTGACGTTGATGGTGGCGTAATTGCCCAGGAAGCTCGCGGTGTAGGTGCCGTCCGGAGAGAAGATCGGGATCACCAGCAGCGGGAGGCCGACGGTCTGCTGCACCGTGACGCCGTAGCTGTTGACGCTGGGCGGCAGCTGCGAGGTCGCCTGGGAGAGCCGGTTCTGCGCGAAGACCTGGTCGAGGTTGACGTCGGTGCCGACGTCGAAGCTCACCTGCAGCGTCAAGGTGCCGTCGCTGCCGTTGATGGACTTCAGGTAGATCATGCCTTGAACGCCGTTGACCTGCTGCTCGATCGGCGTGGCGACCGACTGCTCGACCGTGATGGCGTCGGCGCCGGTGTAGGTGGCCTTGATCTCGATGACCGGAGGCACGATGTCCGGGTACTGCGCGATCGGCAGGCGCTGGAGCATCACCAGGCCGCCGACGACCGTGAGGATCGCGATCACGATCGCCACGATCGGGCGGTCGATGAAGAATCGGGACATCGACTACTTCTCGGGATTCGCCGGGGTCGGGGGGGCCGCCGCGGCGGCTTCCTTCGCGGCCGGGGTCACCGGCTTCACGACGACGCCGTCGCGGATCTTCTGAAGCCCCTCGACGACCACGCGCTCGCCCGCCGCGAGCCCTGCGGTGACGACGTAGTCGCTGCCGCTCGCGGAGCCGAGCTGCACGTTCTTGAAGGCCACCTTGTCCTCCGCGCCCACGACGGCGACCTGGCTCAAGCCCTGGAGGTCGCGCACGGCCCGCTGGGGAATCACGAGCGCGCCCGGCAGGCGCTCGGTCACCGCGCGGACCTTCGCGAACTGCCCCGGACGCAGCAGGTTGTTCGGGTTCGGAAAGACGCCCTGCACGTCGATGGTGCCGGTGGTGGTGGTGACCTCGAGGCCCGCGACGCTGAGGCGGCCGGGCTCGGGATAGCGCTCGCCGTTGGCGAGGATCAGCTGGAGGTTGGCCGGCTGCTCCTGCTGCGGCGATTCGTCCAGCTCCCGGACTCGCTGGGCGAAGCGCAGGTAGTCGATCTCGCTGACCGGGAAGGTGACCTTGATGGGGTCGAGCTGCGAGACGCTGGTGAGCAGCGTCTGGGGGCTGACGAGATCGCCGACCTGGGCGCTGGCGATCCCCGCCACCCCGGTGAGCGGCGATTTCACCTGCGTCCATTGGAGATTGAGCCGCGCCTGCTCGACGGCGGCGCGCGCGGAGTCCACCTGCGCCGCGCTGCCCGAGCGCGCCTGCACGGCGTTGTCGAGCTCCTGCTGGCTGACGGCGCCTTCGGCCGCGAGCGGGGTGTAGCGCGCGACGTCCAGCTCGTACTTGCCGAGCGCGGCGCGCGCACGGGCGAGCTGGCCGGTCGCCTCGTCGAGGGTCGCCTGGAACTGGCGAGGGTCGATCTCGAAGAGCAGGTCGCCTGCCTGCACGACCCCGCCGTCGCGGTAGGCCTGCTTGAGCAGGTATCCCTGGATCTTGGGATAGATCTGGGCGTTCACGTAGCCGGTGGTGGTGCCGACCCACTCCGAGAAGATCTCGACGTCCTGCTTCTCGACGGTCGCCACCACGACTTCGGGCGGCGGCGCCAGGCTGACGTCGTCCGTGCCGCAGGCGGCGAGCAGGACGGCGAGCAGCAAGGAAAGGAGGGTCGGGGGCTTGCGGTTCGACACTAGGGGGCTCCTGGCGAGGGCAAATGAGTAGCACGCTCGGGCGTCTCGCCCGAGCCGGAGTCCGCTTCCGCTGCGAGCGCCGGAGCCGTGGCCCGGCCTCGCTTCAGGCGGGTCAGAATACCTCGTGCACGCTGAAGGAAGGGCATAGCGCGCACGAAGAACCGCCCGCTCGTCGTGCCGCTCGCGATCAGCTGTGTGGTGATCTCGCGCCGGCTGGTCCACAGGCGGTTGGCCATGAAGTGGTCGGCGACGGCGCAGGAATCCATCCACTGGATCTGCGGCCGCTGGTGCAGGCGCGTGAGCGCCTCGATCTCGAGCAGCACGCCGGGCGAGAAGCGGGCGTACTTCTCGTCATAGGCGATCTTGAACGCGAAAGTCCCGTGGCCGGCGAGAAAGTTGCATTTGAGCGCGATCCAGCGGCCATCGAGCGAGAGACCGAGCATCCACAGGCGTCCGTCGTCGGCGAGCGCGGCGGCGCCCTCCCGGAAGAACCCGCGCTGAGCCGGGTCGGCCGCGATCGCGGTGCCGTCCCGGCCCTTCCAGCCGGAGGCCTCGAGCGCGAGGAACGCGTCGATCCAGGGGAGCGGATCCTCGCCCGGGCGGAGCTCGGAGAACTCGAGCTTCCCGCTCTCGGCCAGGCGCCGCTCGAGGCGGGCGAACTCCTTGCGCTTCTGACGCGGGAAGGCCGCCGCGAGGTAGGTCTTGAAGTCGGCGGCCGGGCGGAAGCAGGCGCGCGAGAACGAATCCGCCACCGCGGCGTGGCGGCGGCTCTCGCGCAGGAAGGCCGCGAGCGCGTCGGCCCAGGCGCCGTCCCCCGCGCTGAAGCCGAGCTCGACGAGCGGAGCGCCGGAGGGGCCGCGCAGCCACTCGAAGAGCCCGGCGAGGCTCTCGGACGCGTGCTCGGCGTCGACCAGCGGCGTGCACAGGAAGCAGTGCAGGTGCTTCCAGAGCTGGAAGCACGCGATTGGAACGCCGCGGTAGCGCGCGATCCGCTCGAGCGGGAACAAGCCGATCAGGCGCGCCGGCGAGCCCGCGCCGGGATCCTGCCGGAAGACGAGCACCACCTCGACCTGCGCGTCGCCGCGCAGCGAACGCAATGCCGGCAGCAGCAGCGCCGGCTCGTAGAACGGATTGGGCTCGAGCGCGGCGGCTGCGAGGCGGCGCCACTCGCCGACGTGTCGTTCGAGGCCTTCGCCGGCGGGCAGCGCCAGCGACGAGACGACGGCGCCACGCGCGTTCATCGCGCCCTCCCGGTCCCGGCAGCGAGAGCCGCCTGTGATAGGCTGGCGCGGCCCAAGCGCAGGTTGCCGTGGCCCTCTCCGTCTCCGTCGTGATCCCGACCTACAACCGCGCCCATCTGGTGGGCCGCGCGCTCGCGTCCGCCCTCGCGCAGGTCACGCCGCTCGACGAGATCCTCGTGGTGGACGACGGCTCGAGCGACGGCACCGAGCAGGCGCTGGCCGACTACCGCGACAGGATTCGCTATCTGCGCACCCCGAACCGCGGGGCGGGCGCGGCCCGCAACCGCGGCATCCGCGAGGCGACGCGCGATCTGGTCGCCTTCCTCGATTCCGACGACGAATGGATGCCGGGCAAGCTCGAGCTGGCGCGGCGCTGGCTGGCGGCGCGTCCCGACGTGCTCTTCGTCTTCAGCGAGTTCGGCGTCACCGACGGCGAGGGCCGCGAGCGCCGCCGTCACCTGATCCACTGGCATCGGGATGCGCGCGGCTGGGACGAGATCCTGGGGCCCGGGGCGCCGTATTCCGCCCACGCCGCGTTGCCGGAGGGCATCCCCGACTTTCCTGTCCACGTCGGAAGCCTCTACCAGCGCGAGTTCGCTCGCGGCTACGTGCTCACCACCTCGCTGGTCGCGCGCCGCGTGGAGGCGGGCGATGCGCTGCACTTCGCCGAGGACGTCCCCACGCTCGAGGATCTCGAGTGCTTCGGCCGGCTCTCGCGCCGCGGCCTGGCCGCCTTCTTCGACTGCGAGACCGCCTGGCAGCACGGCCACGCCGGCGAGCGGCTCTCGGAGTACGACAGCCTGCGCCGCGCGGAGGCGAACCTGGTGGTGCTGGCGCGCGTCTGGGGCGCCGATCCGGCTTTTCTGGCCACGCACGGTGCGGAGTACCAGGCCGTGGTCGACGACCTGCGCGCCAGCCGCGCCGCCGATCTGATCCTGCTCGGCCGGCTGCGCGACGCGCGCGAGGAGCTGGCGCGCATGCAGCGGCCGCCGCTCGGCCACAAGCTGCTCGCCGGACTCCCGGGCCCGCTCGTGAAGCTGCTGCTCGGGCTGCGCGGTCGGCTGCGCGCCGCGAGCTGAGCCGGCCTCGATCTGCATAGGCCTCGGTTTCGCCCCGCCGCCTAGAGGAGCGGGGCTTCCTTCATGGAGCTGGGGATCTCGACCCCGAGCATCCGCAGCACGCTGGGCGCCACCGCGGTGAGCGGCACTTTGCCGGCGTGCACGGTGTGCCGGCGATCGGGCCGGCGGATCCAGAGCAGCCCGTCCGGGTGGTGGACGCCGCTCTTCAGCGTCTCGGCCTGGTAGAGCAGCTCGTAGAAAGGGGCCGCCGCGCCGCTCTCGGCGCTCACCAGCATGGCGTCCGGCTCCACCTCGCCGGAGAGGTCGCAGCCGGTGTAGATCTCGCGCTCGCGGCGCTCGGCGCGGAAGGCGCGCTTGCCGCCCACCTGGAGCGCCTCGAGCCGCTGCGCGGCCCGCTGCGCGGCGGGCTCGTCCTCGAAGCGCAGCCAGAACTCCTCGGACATCACCGGCGCGCACTCGTGCGGGCCGGTGATCCCGGCGAAGGCGACCAGACGCTGGAAATCGCGCGGGCGATAGAAACGCTTGCCGCCGATCTCTTCGTAGCGCACGTCGGGCTGTTGGCTGAGGGCGGTCAGGAAGACCAGCGTGGTGTCCTCGCCGGCGAGATCGAGGAAGCGGCCGATGGTCGCGTCGTTCTCGCGGTAGGCGAACTCCACCGCGTCGTGGAACTCCGCCTGCTCGCTCGCGCTCGGCTTTACGTCGAACCGCTCCGGCTCGAGGTTCCGCCAGCGGGTGTGCTGCATGTGCGCCACGCTGTTCGTAAAGAAGGTGGAGAGATGGGGCCGGATCTTCCGGTGGTAGTGCCGGAAGAGATCGAACTGGAGGCGGTCGAGGATGCTGATCCGCTTCCACCCGTAGCGCCCTCCGCGCTCGCGCGCGAGCTGTCGCGCTGCCGCCCAGACGGTCGAGGGGGAGAGGCCGTGGGTCGCCATGAAGGCGCCGAAGCGGGCGTAGTCGCCCGCGCCGAGGCGGCTATCGGGATTGGTGTGCTCCTGCACGTGGTGGCGGACCATACGCAGGTAGGTGTCGAGCTCGCCCGGGAAGGGAGCGCTGTCGGCCGACCAGGGATCGGGCAGCACGGCGCCCGGGAGCGGCGTCTGGAAGGGGATGTTCATGCTCCCGCACATCCAGACCCGGCCACCCGCTTCCGCGACCCGATCGACGACTCCGCAGGTGGGGAGCTTGGGACGCTCGCCGAGCAGCATCACCCCGTGCTCGTCGAGCGGAAGGCCGGTGTGCACCGTCACCCACTGGATCCAGGGGTTCAGGCGCAGGCCGGCCTCGCCGGCGTCCGTCGTGAAGACCTGCGACTCGCGGAAGAAGCGCTGGAAGTTCGGGAGCGCTCCGGCCTGCATGAAGCGGGAGATCAACGCGGGCGTGAGCTCGTTGAGCTCGATCAGGATCACGGATCCATTCAGGCTCATGCCGATTCCCCCACCGTGAGTGCCCCTCAGAAGGCGATAGGGAACGCGCCCACGGCAGCCCGCCCGCCAGAATGCCATAAGTGGGGCCGCGGGCGCCCCGTGGGGCTTCAAATCCGGGACGAAGCCGGCTCGAGGGCCTCCCCGAGGATCAGCCGGCCCGTCCGGTACCTGGAGAGCAGAACGCTGGCGCCCCACGCCGCCAGGAACGCGCCCGCGACGTCGAGGCCGAAGCGGAGCGGAGGGCTCGCGACGAGCGCCCCGCCCGCCAGCACGAAGACCTTCAGCAGAACGGGCTGGTGGAGCAGGTAGATGCCCATGCTGTGGCGTCCCACACCGCGCAGGGCGCGGGTGAGGGGGGCGCTGATCAGGAACGCCAGGAACGCCCCCATCCGGAGGGCATACTCGAAGACGTGCTGGGCATCGATGCCGAGCGCGAGGATGCCCGCCGCCAGCGCAGTGGCCGCCGCCAAAAGGATGGGCGCGTGTCGCCGGATCGCGGCGTCCGCGGCCGCGCAGGCCATCCCGAGCAGGTAGAACTGGAGCCCCCAGAAGGCATGGGTGATGGGATCGAGGCCGGGCGTGCGGACGTGCGCGTCGAGGGTCGGATCGAGCCAGGCGATCTCGAGCGCCGCGTAGCCGCCCCAGACCGCGAGCACGAGCGGCCAGGGGGCGAGCGCGAGCCGGCGCCAGACGCCCGCGAGCGAGCGGATCAGGAAGAGCGAGAGCAGGAAATAGAGCTGGATCGCAAAGGCCGAGCCGTAGGCGAGCCAGAGGACACGGGATAGTGTCGCGTTTGCGAGGATCGGCTGGCTGGCCAGGCCCGTCCACTCGGCGCCCGCCTGCGCCAGGCCGTAGAGGATCGTGAAGAGCAGCCAGGGCAGCAGCAGCCGGCGCGCGCTGCGCCGCAGGAACGGCCCGAACGCGAAGTCCGGATCGCGGCGGCGGGCGATCGCGAACAGGTACCCGTCGGCCAGGAAGAATCCGGGGACTCCGAGCGTGAAGACGAGCTGGAGGATCGCCGGTCCCAGCCAGTGGTCCGCGACGGCGCTGGCGGAGGCCGCGTGGACGCCCACCACCAGCAGGATCGCAAAGCCCCGAAACGCGTCGACGAAGTCGAGGCGCGGCCGGGCGCCGGAGGTGGCTGCGCTCACCGCGTCGCTCGGGGCTACTTCGCCAGCAGGCTCCGCAACATCCAGGCCGTCTTCTCGTGGATCTGGAGGCGCTGGGTCAGCAGATCCGCGGTGGGCTGATCGTTCGCGGCCTCGGCGGTCGGGAACACCGCACGCGCGGTCTTTGCCACCGCTTCGTGTCCCTTGACCAGGCTTCGGATCATCGCCGTGGCCGCTGGCACGCCGGTCTCCTCCCGGATCGTCGAGAGCTTCGCGTAGGCCTGGTAGCTGCCTGGGGCAACGTGGCCCAGCGCCCGGATCCGCTCGGCGATCAGGTCCACCGCCAGCGCGAGCTCGTTGTAGTGCGTCTCGAACATGAGATGCAGGGTCTGGAACATCGGCCCCGTGACGTTCCAGTGAAAGTTGTGCGTTTTCAGGTACAGCGTATAGGTGTCGGCGAGCAGGCGAGAGAGCCCCTCCGCGAGCTGTTTACGGTCCTTGTCCGAGATGCCGATGTCGATTGCGATGCTCGTCGCCGTGCGGGCCATGGATCCTCCGAGGTGGGTGTGCGGTTGGCCGATGCTCGAACCGCGGGCGCCGGCAGTGTAGCTGCTATCCTGAATCGGGTCCGATCCTGCGCGGGCGATGCGTCTCCCCCCCCCGAAGGTGACGCGCCGTGATGCAGACCTCGAATCCAGGTCCCGGCATTCCGGGCGTACAGCGCAACCGGCTGATGGGGCTCGACGCCGCGCGCGGCGCCGCCATGTTCCTGGTCTGCCTGGCGCACTTCCAGAACGGCTACCTGCAGCCCCTTGGAATCCAGCGGGTCACCGAGCTGCTCAGCCCCCTCACGCGCGCCGCGACGCCGACCTTCATCCTGATCAGCGGCTTCGTCCTCGGCTTCCTGTACGCGACGAACCAGAAGACGTTCGATCGCACGCGCCGCAATCTCGTCGATCGCGCGCTCTTCCTGCTCACCGTGGCCCGCGTTCCGATCGTGTTCGCGCACGTGCCGATCACGGGCTTCCGGGGGGCCCTCGACATCGTCTTCGTCACCGACACGATCGCGGTCTGCGTGTTGGTGGGCACCGTCGTCGTTCCCGCGATCGGGATGCGCGCGCGCGCCGCGCTGGGAGTCCTGCTCTACGTGGGCTCCGTGCTCGTCCTGCTGCTCTGGATCCCGCAGGAGGGCTCCGTCGAACGGTTCCTGAAGCACCTGCTGGTGGGCCATCGCAGTCACAGCGTCTTCGTCTACAGCTTCCCGATCCTCCCATGGCTGGCGGTCTACCTGGTGGCCACCTCGGTGGGCGAGCGGCTCGCGCGGCTCCGCGGGGCGAGCGAGCGCACCGGGTTCGGGGGCCTGATCGGCCTGGGCTCGCTCCTGCTGGCATCGGGCGTCCTCCTCTGGAGCCTGCGATCGGAGCTCGCGCTGCTGCCGGCCTTCGCGGATACCAGCCCGCGGAGCGCGCTGGTCTTCCTGACCTCCACCTGGCAGAAGCTGCCCCCGGGGCCCGTCTACCTCCTCTGCTATCTGGGTCTCGCGCTCTACCTGGTGACCGCCAGCCTGTGGCTGGCCCGCGCCCGACCGGACGCCGCGCTGCTGAAGATGTTTGCGCTGCTCGGCCGCAATTCCCTGATCGTGTTCGTCGCGCAGTACGCCGTCTACTACACGGTTCTCTACAGCCTCCACCTCCCCTACACCCAGTGGTGGCCGCTGCTCTTCGCGGCGAGCTTCCTGGCGCTGGTCCTGTTCGCCGCCGGCTGGCAGCGCGCGAACGGGCAGCGGCTGCTCACCGTGGGCTATCCCGGGCTGGTCGCCCGGGCCGGGCGGGTGATCGGATGACGCGGCCCGGGAAGAGGCGCCCCTCTCTTCGTCGATCTGCGCCTACCCGGCGTCGGCCCGCGCCGACACTTGTGCGGCTTCTTGATGGCGCCCGAGTCGCTGGAGCGCGCGGGCCAGGTAGCGCATCAGCTCGCGGTCGTCCGGACTGCGCGTGAGCTCGTCGCGGAACACGCGGATCGCCTGCTCGTAGTCGCCCAGCATGAAGAGCGAGATGCCCGCGTTGCGGTAGGCATCGCGAAAGGACGGCTCGATCTCGAGGGCGCGGTCGAAGTGCTGGAGCGCCCGGGCGTGATCCCCGCGCAGCTGCTCGGCGAAGCCGGCGTTGATCTGCACGCGGGCGCTGTTCGGACTGCGCGGAAGGTCCGCCAGGTAGAGGCGCTCCTCGCTCTTCCACTCGGAGGTGCGCACCGCGGCGCGCGCGGCGTTCAGGGCGACCAGCAGGGCGAGCGCCGCCGGCAGCGCGCGCGGGTGCGAGCGAAGCAGGCGCTCGAGGCCGAGCGCGACGAGCAGGCAGAAGCCGACCGACGGGAAGTAGAGCAGGCGCTCGCCCAGGATCGTGCCGATCGGGATCGCGAGGTTCGAGACGACCGCGAAGCTCGCCAGCGAGAGGCCGAGCCCGAAGGCGGCCAGCCGGGAACGCCGCGCGATCCAGATCGTGGCGCAGAGCTCGAGCGCACAGGCGAAGAGCACCAGCAGCGCCATGGGTTCGCGGAACGAGACGAGCAGGGGGATCTGCGCGAGGGAGTAGTCGTAGCGGAGCACCGCGGGGAAGAGCAGGAGTCCGAGATAGCGCTGGGCGACCGCCAGGGCGTTGAGCACGCGCAGCGGGAGCGCGAGCTCGACGAGGGGATTGTCCATCCGCGACGGGACGGGCAGCGGACTGCCCTCGAGCGCGAAGCTGCGGAGGGCGAGATAGCCGAGGGCCACCGCGAGCAGGCTGGCCGCGAGCGCGGCGTTGCGGCGCGTGGAGAGGGGATGCTCGCGCCTCCAGAGCCAGTCGTAGAGGAGCATCACCAGCGGCAGCGCGATGGCGCTCTCCTTGCACAAGAGGGCGGCTCCGAAGAGCGGGGGAGCCGCGAACGCCAGACGGCCGCCGCGGACGTGCGCCAGCAGCGCCGCGAGCGCGAAGGCCGCCGCGAGCAGCTCGCTGCGTCCGGCCAGATTGGCGACCACCTCGGTGTGCACGGCGAGCGCGGCGAACAGGCTCGCGCCGCCGACGCTCA
The DNA here is from genome assembly GCA_036560145.1 of Myxococcota bacterium. Taxonomy (GTDB): domain Bacteria; phylum Myxococcota_A; class UBA9160; order UBA9160; family SMWR01; genus DATBRV01. The sequence continues at coordinate 138,030 of DATBRV010000062.1, read as the reverse complement.
CCGCGGCGCTCGCGCCGAGCGCCCGAAACAGCGCCAGCACCAGCAGGGAGCAGACGGCGTGGAGCGCGAGGTTGCTGGCGTGGAAGACGAGCGGCGCGCCCGCGCCGACCGCGTGATCGACGGAGAACGAGAGCAGCGTGAGCGGCCGGTAGAGACCCGAGACGCGGTGGGGCCACCAGTAGTCCTCGCCGAAGTAGGCGAGCGCGCGGCGCGGGCTGGTGATCTCCGGGTTGTCGCGCACGAGCCGCGTGTCGTCGAGGACGTACCCCCCGCCCAGGCTCCCCGCGAAGACGAGCACGCAAAGGGCTGCCACGATGAACCGTCCGGACGGCGCCTGCATGGTCAGGGTGCCTTCCGGGGCTCGCCGCGCAGATCGAAGATCGCGTAGGCCCCGCCGACGACTTCGTTCGGCTGCCGTTGACGGGGCCAGGCCGCCTTCGGGCTGCGCGCGCGCAGGTGCAGGCTCATCGCGTAGACCGCGGGGAGCGGGTCGCTGAGCTCGCTGGCGTCCGCCAGCCCAAGGTGGTCGATGTACGCGCGCGGCGGGCTCGAGCCGTAGTAGAAGATCCGGATCGTCTCGCCCGGGAAGCGCTGATCGCGGAAGCGCTTGAGCTGCGGCAACGCCTGCCCCCAGTCCACGTTCGAATCATCCAGGCAAGGCAGCGCGTCACCGGTGCGGCAGCCCAGGCCGTTGAAGAACGCGAGCGGCGTCGCGCGCAGGGCGCTCGCGAAACCCAGCAGCTGCGCGGCTGCGAGCGGAGCCAGCAGCCAACGCCAGCGGGCCCGGCGCCAGAGGCCTGCGGCGGCGACGCCGGCGAGCAGGCACAGGAACGGCACCACGGGCAGCACGTAGCGGACCCCGATCGCCGGGGCGTAGCCGGCCATCAGCAGGTAGTACCCGAGCGGCGGGATCAGCAACAGCCAGGAGAACCGGCGCTCGCCCGGCGCGCCCAGGGGATCGAGCGGGCCGCGCCGGACCAGCCACGGCGACAGCGCGCAGAGCAGGAGCACTGGGATCGAAACCTTCACCGCGAGGGCCCGAGCGAAATAGAGCGGATCCCGCTCGTGGAAGACCTCGCCGAACGCATAGAACATGTGGCCGCGCACGTGGAAATCGCCCACGTGCGAGACGCCTGCGAAGTAGATCCACGGCTGCGGCGGCAGCCCCCACGCGAAGAGGATTCCGAGCAGCGCTCCGGCGCCGCTGGCGACGGCGGCCGGGAGCAACGCGCCGGGGCGTCGCAGCGCGAGGGCATCCAGCGCGATGCCCAGCGGCACCAGGCCGAGCGCCGCGAGCATCGAGTACTTGGTCGCCAATCCGAGCGCCAACACCGCCGCCAACGCCGCGGCGCACCGCCAGCGCTCCTCACGCGCGCCCCGCACCAGGCGGTAGCCGGCGTAGCACGCGCAGAAGAAGAACAGGGTCGCGGCGGAATCGGTGGTCACCAGCGCGGAATGCGCGAGCCAGGTGGGACAGGTCGCCAGCAGCCCGGCCGCGACGCAAGCCGCGCGCGAGCCCGCCAGGCGCCGGGCCCACAGCGCGACGACGAACAGCAGCACCGAGCTCAGCAGCACGATCGGCAGGCGGGCGCGGAGCAGCAGGTCCAGGGGCGGTTGATTCGCCTCGTGCAGCCACTCGGATCCCCAGGTCCACTGCACGGCGTCCAGATCCGCGCTCGCGGGCATCGGCAAGGCCGGATCGCGGTCGGGCAGGGCGGCGGCGGCCAGCGCCTTCACGAGCGGCGGATGCTCGCGGTTGAGGCTCAGATCCCCCGCCAGATAGCGCACGCCGGCCGCGATGTGCGGCACTTCGTCGTAGGTGGCCGATTCCGTCGCCGCGACGTAGGCCCCGGCGGCGCAGAACAGCGCCCACGCGAGACAAGTGCCGAGCCATGCAGATCGAGACATCGGTATGGGAGACTCGCGGGCTGCCGTCCGTGCTGCTTTTCTAGCACCTGCGCCCGTCGCCCGCCGACCCATTGAAGCCGCGCCAGTCGTTCGGCACCATGCAGGCGCCGATCAACATCAAAGTGTGTGACCCATGCCGCATTGGTCGTGGTCGCTGCTCCTGGCTCTCCTGGTCGCGAGCCCGTCCATGGCGATGCCCTTCTGGGGCGCCAAGACCTCGCAGCCTACCGACACGCCTCCGGGCGCGCTCAAGCCCGGCGAGTACGTCTGGAACCAGGCCGTGGCTCCCGAAGGCCCGATGGTCGTCGTGGTCAGCCTGACCGAGCAGCGGGCCTACGTGTACCGCAACGGAATCGAGATCGGCTTCACGACGGTGAGCACGGGCAAGCCCGGGCACGAGACGCCGACCGGGGTCTTCACGATCCTCCAGAAGGACAAGGACCACCATTCGTCCAAGTACAACGACGCCTCGATGCCGTATCAGGAGCGCCTGACCTGGGACGGCGTGGCGCTGCATGCCGGCGGGCTGCCGGGTTATCCATCTTCGCACGGCTGCGTGCACCTGCCCTCCAAATTCGCCGAGGACCTCTTCGCCGCTTCCCACATGGGCATGACGGTCGTGGTGGCCTCGAACAAGACGGCGCCGGCGGACGTGGTGCACCCCGCGGTGCTGGCGCCCGTCGATCCCACCCAGGGCACCGACGACGTCGAAGCGCGCCTCCAGGCCGGCGAGGCTTCCCGCTGGCAGCCGGAGAAGTCGCCCGACGGGCCGGTGTCGATCCTGATGAGCCGCGCGGACAAGCGCGTGATCGTGCTGCGCAACGGCGTCGAGATCGGGCGCGCGGTGCTGCTGGTGATCGACGCACCGAAGCCGCTCGGCACGCATGCCTTCATCGTGAAGGCGGGGACGGGGCAGGGGAGCAGCGCCTTGCTCGAGGGCGCGGCGGCGCGCAACTGGATGGCGGTGCCCGTCACCGGCTATCGCGATGCCGCGGGGGGCGATCCCTCACACGTCGTCGGCGGACGGATCCGGATCCCGCAGGATTTCGCGAGTTCGCTCTACCCGCTGCTGGTTCCGGGCACGACGCTGCTGATCATCGACGCGCCGGTCCTCGAGGAGAACTCGGGGCAGCAGCTAACCGTGATGGGCGCGGGGAACCCGAACTAGGAGCGCCGCCGGGCGGCGATGCCGACGCTCGCGGCGAGCGCGGCCGCGAGCAGCCAGAGCGCGGGCGGCGAGAGCGACGGCACGGCGACCGCGCTCAGCCAGGTGTCCCCCCAGCTGCCCGAGCCCCAGACGAGGGGCTCGGCCATGGCGTCGATCGACACGAGACAGGACGACAGGATCGCCGAAGCACGCAGGGCTCCGGCGCGGGCGCATGAGAATGCCTGCATGACTTCCCCCGGATCAGCGGCGAACGAGCAGTGCGATTCCGTTGTGTCCTTCGCCATCCGTCGAGGAGATCCCGTGGACCAGGATCTTTCCGGCGACCGCGAAGCTGGTGTCGCCGTCCCCGGTCGTGACGGTCAGGATTCCGTTCGAGAGCGCCCAGGTCATCGAGAGGCTGACCGTTTCCGGTGAATTGTTCTGGCCCACGTCGGTCGAGTGGATGCTGACGCTGCCACCGTTTCCCACGTCCCCGACCAGCAGCGACTGATCCGAGAACACCAGCTGGCGGTATTGACTGGTGACATTGATGGAGCCCGTGCCGTCGGCGTTCAGGACGACCGTCCCGGAGGACCCGCCGCCCGCGATGCCGTAGCTGTTGGCGCCGAGGGAATCGACGTCCGTCTTGACCTCGAAGTAGTCATAGGTGCCCACCAGGGAGGCGGGGGTGGAGGATTCCAGCGCGGCGACACGGTCGTTCAGGGCATCGATGGCCGTCACCAGCGCGTTGAAGTTGGCGTTGACCTGGGTGGCGTCCGCCGGCTGGCCATTGGCGAAGGTGTAGGGAACCGCGGCGAGGGCGGAGGAGGCCACCGCCATCCAGACGACGAGCGCAACCAGGGTCCGACTCAGCATGGCCAGGCAGCCTCCGATCGATGGGTGGATCCGCGCGTTCGCGTCTTCTCATCGGTCGGACGAGCGTGGCGGTTGAGGTGCCGTCCGTCGGCGCTGACACCGCCCGTGGCTGAGTTGCCGGTCGGATGCAGAGAGCGTTCAGGAAGGGGAAGGTGGTTTCGCTTCTGGAAACCCATACACACTGACCCACCCCGGTGCGGCACGCGACGGCGGCCTCTCCTTTCCCGAACCGGTACCCGATACGCACGCGCTGGAAGCGCGCCGCCCGGTCCTCCCCGACGCGTTGTCGCCGCGTCGGTTCGTCTCGGCCCGGAGAATCCCCTTCCTCAGCGCTCTCTCTTCGGTCCCTCCTTCTTCTTCGCCTGCGGCAGCTTCTTCTTCGGCCTGCGCCGGATTCGGCGGTCGAAGACGTCGCAGTGTCGGAACAGGTGCGCAACCAGACCGCGCGGGAGCGGCTGGGTCACGATCGAGCAGTTGCAGCCCGGATGCGCGCGCCCGGCATCCGCGGCGGCCCAGGTCTGGTAGAAGCGGTTCGCCCCGTGCGCCTTGCAGGCTCCGCAGGTGCGGCGGCGGTGGGTCGAGAGTCGATAGACGAGCACCCGGCGGGGCAGGGGAGGAACCCGGCCGAGCCCCGATGCGCTCGCCGCGCCACCAAGCGCTGTCACACCCAACAGCTGCGCCAGGAAATGGCGCCGGCTGGAGACGGCCACGACGCGCCTCCTCGTCTGGGAAACAGGATTACGTCGGAGCCCGCGCGGTTGTCAAGCGTTTTCGCGGGAGGGGTAGCGGGGCTTCACGCCGGCTTCGCGAACTCGATCACGAGCAGCCAGCCGAAGCGCTGCTTGAGCGGCCGGTCGAGGGCCGCCGGCACGCCCGGCAGGATGGGCCCCGCCATGTGCGTCTTGTGGACGGCCGTCGGCGCGAGCCCGGCACTGCGGAACGCGGCGGCCAGCTCGCGCGGGGTGAAGTGACGCTGATAGAAGCCGTCCGTGAAGAGGCCCTGGACCGAATCGAGGTCGTAGCCGCGCAGGAGCTTTCCCTTGACCAGCAGGTAGTACAGCCCCAGCACGTAGTACCGCAGGCTGTGCTTGTTGTAGACCATGCACATCCCGCGCCCGCCCGGCCGCAGCACGCGCTGGATCTCGGCGATGATGCGCTCGGTCTCCTGGCTGTGGTGGATCACGCCCCAGGTGAATACGAAATCGAAGTGGTTGGCCGGGAACTCGAGCCGTTCGGCGTCCATCTGCCGGACGTCGAAGTCGAGGCCCTGGACCGACGCGTTCTTGCGCGTGAGCGTCACCGCCTGCTGCGTCAGGTCGATGGCGCTGACCTGCGCCCCCGCGCGCGCGAGCAGGCAGCTCGCGCTCCCGCTCCCGCAGCCGATCTCGAGCACACGCTGGCCGGAGAGCGCCGCGAAATCGAACTCGTCGCGCAGCCAGGGGTTGCCGTCGAGGAGGCGTTTCTCGACCTCGCGGAAGTCCTCGGCCGTGACCGGGATGCGCTCGCTGGCGTCGAAGCTCGCGTAGGTCATCGGGAGCCGCTCCCACCAGAGGCGGTTGCGCTCCTGGGCATCGCTCTCGCTGCCCTTCACCTGGTCGCGGACCCGGTGGATGTTCTCGTCCGGCATCGATTCGTGTCCCTCTTTCGGGTCGAGCATACTCTCCACCCGAGACAAGCCGCCAGGAGAAGCACTGCATGACCTCTCTGCTCATCCATGCCGCGCTCGGCGCGCTCACGATCGGCGTCTTCTTCACCGTGAACGCCCATTTGTACCGGAGCGACTGGGCGGGCTCCCGCGTGACGCTTCTCGAGGGGCTCTACTACCTGCTGGCCATCGGATCGGTGGGGGTGGGTTGGTATTTCAACGTGCAGTACGTGCAGGCCTACCCCGCGGAGCAGAGCTGGGTCCACTTCATCCAGATGTTGTTCACCAACCCGGCGGCCGGATCGGGAGCCCAGGACCTGATCGTCACGAACGTCGCGCTGTTCCCGCTCTGGACGATGATCGACGGGCCACGGCGCGGCCTCCGGCGAACCTGGATCTACTTCACCATGAGCCTGTTCACGAGCTTCGGCTTCGCGATGGGCCTGTATCTCGCCGCGCAGGAGCGCCAGCTGCGCTGGCTGGCAAGGAGGCCCCAATGACCGACGCCCTGTACGAGAGCCCGCTGCGGATCGACCATGTCTTCCATCCGACGGATCTCTCGCAAGCGAGCGAGGTCGCGTTCGCCCACGCCCTGCGTGGGGCGCTCGCGGCGAAGGCGGCGCTCACGATCTTCCACGTCGCGCCAGAGGATGCAGCGGTGCCCTGGAGCTCCTTCCCCGGCGTGCGGTCGATGCTCGCGGGGTGGGGCCTGCTGCCGCCGGGGAGTCCCAAGCACGCCGTGCCGGCGCTCGGCATCGAGGTGGAGAAGGTCGCCGCGCACGGCAAGGACCCGCTGCGCGCGAGCCTCGACTATCTCGCGGATTTCCCCGCCCAGCTGATCGTCCTCTCGACCCATGGCCGGGAAGGCCTGCCGCGCTGGCTCCATCCGGCGGTTGCCGAGCCCCTGGCGCGCGCCGCCGGGGCGATGACGCTGTTCGTTCCCCACGGCGCACGCGGCTTCGTCTCGGCCGCCGACGGAACCGTGGGATTGCGCGAGGTGCTGCTGCCCGTCGACGTCGCACCGCGGCCGCAGGTCGCGCTGGATGTGGTCGGCAGGCTGGCGCAGGCGCTCGGCGCCGCGCCGCACGTGGGATTGCTTCACGTCGGCCCGCCGGGCAATGCACCCGCTCTGCGCATTCCAAGCGACACCTCCGTACGCTTCGAACGCCTCGAGCGCGAAGGCGACGCGCTGGAGGAGATCGTGAAGCAGGCCGAGGAGCTTCCGGCGGATCTCGTGGTGATGACCACGGCCGGGCACCACGGCTTCCTGGATGCGCTGCGCGGCAGCACCACGGAGCGGGTGCTGCGCCGCGTGGGCTGTCCGCTGCTCGCGATCCCGGAAGAGAACGCCTAGCGGCGGGATTGGTCTGCGAGCCCCGCGCAGTCGCTCGACGCGCTCGAGCTACCCGCGACGCCGCATGCTCCATCGAGCTCCGAGCAGCAGCAGCACCGCGGCGAGCGCGAATCGGGTTGCGCGGGACAGCGCCGGCACGGCGGTCTCCGTCGCGGGCACGCTGTAGCGCTGACCCTGGACGCTGGAGCCGCTGGTGTCCGTCCCGGGCGAGCCGTTGCTGCGCCAGGCCACGACGAAGTTCCCATCGGCGCCCGAGGCCACGGAGGGAATCTGTTGGGATTGCGTCGTGTAGGTGTTGACCTGGAATTCTTCGCCCTGCGTCGACCCGTCCGAGGCATAGCGCTGGCCCTGGGTGCTGAAGCTGCTGGAGTCCGTCCCGGAGGAGCCGTTGCTCTGCCACGCCACGACGAAGTCCCCGTCGAATCCCGTCGCTACTGCGGGAGATTCCTGCGCATTCGTCGTGTAGGTGTTGACCTGGAACTGCGCGCCCTGCGTCGACCCGTCCGAGGCATAGCGCTGGCCCTGGGTGCTGAAGCTGCTGGAGTCCGCCCCGGAGGAGCCGTTGCTCTGCCACGCCACGACGAAGTCCCCGTCGAATCCCGTCGCTACTGCGGGAGATTCCTGCGCATTCGTCGTGTAGGTGTTGACCTGGAACTGCGCGCCCTGTGCCGACCCGTTCGAGGCGTAGCGCTGGCCCTGGATGCTCGAGCTGCTGGTGTCCGTCTCCGAGGAGCCGCTGCTCCGCCACACCACGACGAAGTTTCCGGCGGGATCCACCGCCACGGAGGAATCGCGCGAGGAACGCGTCGTATCGGAGTTGACCTGGAAGTGGGCGCCCAGGGTCGAGCCATTTGATGCGTAGCGCCGGCCAAAGATCACCAGGTGGACCGGGGGCGGAAGCAGGTACTCCTGCCACACCACGACGAAGTCCCCGTCGGCATCCGCCGCTACGGAGGGATTCCACGGGCTGGTCGTCGTGTACACGCTGACCTGGAACTCGGTGCCCTGGGTCGATCCGTTCGAGGCGTAGCGCTGGCCCTGGATGATCCGAAGGGTTGGAGTCGCCAACGAATAGCTCTGCCACACGACGACGAAATCTCCATCGGCATCTGCGGCGACGGAGGTGTGGTACTGGAGGCCGGTCGTGTAGGTGTTGACCTGGAATTGCGCGCCCAGCGTCGAACCATTCGAGGCATAGCGTTGGGCCTGGGTGCTCGAGTAGCTCGCATCCCCGCCGGACGAGCCGTTGCTCGTCCATACCACGACGAAATCTCCTGCGGCATCGGCCGCTACCGAGGGATCTCCCTGGTAACCCGCAGTGAAGGTGTTGACCTGAAACTGGCCGCCTTCGGGCACCGGCGCCTGTGCGCCTGCGAGAGGAGGAGCCACGAGAACCAGCGCCAGAGCCGCTGAGAGCGGCAGCCGCGGCGCCCAGCCGGAAATCGGCATCACGCCCCCCTCACCCGGGAAGCCGGGTTTCAGAATCCTTCCGTTCGTATTGCATGTCGCGTACCGAGGCAACGGAGCGTCGCGCTCCGGGGCTGAAGCCGGGAGCTCCCCAACTGGGGCGCTACGCCCTCTCGCAGATCGTTTGTGGGTAGGAGCGTCGCACCCACCAGCCCCGCGGGAGGACACCAGCCAACGACAGTGCGGGAGACTCGGGCGTTTCAGCTCGTCCGGTCGCGCTTGCGTTCGACGATCATGCGCTCGAAGATGACGGCGATGTCGGAGCAGATCGAGGAGAGCTCCGCGATGCCTCGCGCCGCGAACGGCCTCCTGCCGGCGTCGGCATAGAGGAAGGCCACCGGCCGTCCGTACACCGAGATCGGAACCAGCGCGATCTGTTGCACGCCTTCCCGGCCGAGGGAGCGGACGATGCGGCTCGTGAGCGCGTCGCGCCAGGGCGCGCCGCAATACGGCTGCTGCTGCTCGAGAACGGACGTGAGGGCGAAGCGTCGCTCGGTCCAGGGGATCGGCCCGAGGCCCCGGGGCGGATTGGGATCAGCGCAGGTGGCCTGGATGTAGCCGCGCCGCGCGAGGAAGAACGCAACCGCGTCGGCGTGCACACGGGCGCGCTTCACCGCGATGCGCTCCACGTGCTGGTGGGTGAGGCGGTGCACGAGCTCGATTTCCGGCGGAGCCGCCCGAGGGTCCGGTGCGCGTCGGGGCACGGGAGCCCGCGACGCCGAGGGGAGGGCGCTCTCCCCGGCGAGCGGCGCCGCGCGCCATCCGGGCTTCGGGCCGAAGATCCCGGTGTAGAGGCGCTGGAAGGAATCCGCGTCCATCAGCTCCTCCCCGGGACCGAGCGGAGCGATCTCGGGGCTCACGACGCGCCCAGGGTCGGCGAGAACACCCAACGCAGGTAGGCGGCCGTCGTCTCGCGCAGGCGCAGGACGACCGATGGGGGCAGCAGGCCTCGCAGCGTGTGCGGCACGAGGTGCCCCCTCACCGGAACCGCACGCAGCACGAAGCTCGCCCCGTTTCGCGTCGAGAACGTCAGCCTCGCCTCTTGCGAATCGGGGAGGACCGCTTCCATCCGAACCACCACGGCCTGCGCGGAAACCTGCTCCAGCACCCCCTCGTAGCGATCGCTGCCGACCCACACCACGCAGGGAAGCGCCTGCGTCGGCTTGCGCACGGCCTCCCGTCTCTCGAGATCGGCGTTCCAGCGTTTCATCCGCGCTTCTCTCGCATGGGTCTCTCCCTGGGTACGTAGCCAGGACGGGGCGATGCGTGACGAGGGAGCATCGCTGCACGCCCGCGCGTGGCGGCCGTCGCGCATCCCGCCGCCCCGGATGCGCGCGACTTGCCGGCTTACGGGGACCGGCGGCGCGGCCTCGCGGCGCGCAGCAGGCGCAGTAAGCTCCCGTCTGGCCGCACTTCATCCACCCGCAAAGGAGGACGTCGTGAAGCGAGTCATCCTGTCCCTGTGTCTGGCCCTCTTCTCGAGCGTGGCTTCCGCCGACACCCCGTTCCAGCTCGGCCTCCCGAACCTCAATGTCCCGAGCGATCCGCAGGTGAACGGCATGCGCCTCTCGTTCCTCTGGGGCAAGAACAGCAGCACACACGGTCTCGACGTCGGGCTCCTGTCCATGAGCGAGACGTCCAACTTCTCGGGCCTGGCCCTGGTGGGCGGCGTGAGCCGGGTGACCGGCAACATGGATTCGGGCGTCGCCTTCAGCCTCGTGAACTTCCACAGCGGCAACGATTCGGGAGTGAACGGGGCCTTCATCAACCTGCTGAACGACGCCGAGAACGCCTTCAGCACGGGTTTCGTCACCATCGCCAGCGGAACGACCCTGGTGGATCTGGGAGGAGTCAACGTGTCCAATGCGTCGACGGCCCAGATCGGATTCATCAACGTCACGAAGCGCATCAAGAGCTTCCAGTTCGGCTTCATCAACATGGCCGAGAACGGCTTCCTACCGGTGTTTCCCGTCTTCAACTTCCCGAAGCGGTGATTCGCGTCGCCCGGGCCCCGCATGCTACTCCTCATGGCGGCCCTCCTCGCGCCGCTCGACGCGCCCGTGCAGATCGTCGTGACGGCGATCGGTTCGGCCGCCAGGGAGAACGCCGCGAAACCCGAGAAGGAGCGCCTCTCCGGCGATGCACTCGCCGATTTCTACGTCCGCCGCGCCTGCGCTTCCGGCGAATCGCCCGAGGCAGTCGTCTACGCACTCGCCTACGCGCTCGATCCCACCGACACCCTCGCACGCAATCCGTTCTCCGGCGACATCTTCAAGAACGTGGAGACGGCGAGCGACCGCACGTCCCGCCTCGCGGCGATGGGCAAGCCGACGCTCCGCGGACGCGAGGACTGGCTGGTTCATTTCGCCTTGAGCGGTGGTCTAGCGCTCCTCGTCGGAGAGCAGCTGGCCGAGTCGCTCGGCATCCAGAAGGAAGTGGCCGACGCGAAGGGGAAGGAGAAGGGCGCGGGCACCGGCTTCAGCTTCACCGATCTGAACGCGAACGCCGCCGGCATCGCCTTCGCGGAATGGCTCGCCGGCGCGGATTCGAAGCAGGCCATCGAGCGATGCGGCAGCGGCTTCGAAGGCACGCTCTTCCTGCCGGAACCGAAGGGCCTGGCGGACGGTCTGACGTGGACCCAGTTCCAGAAGGCGTGGATCAGCGTCGAGGGCGCGAAGTTCCGCGACGAACGCCAGCGTCTGCGCGCACGAGTCCAGGAATCGAAGGTCTATCAGGCAGATTGAGGCATCGCGTGCCGCCTCTGCCGGTACGCAAGCCCCACCAGTCCTGCCATCAGCAGCAGGATCGCGGAGGGCTCGGGCACGGGCTCGGGCGACACCGCAATATCTCCATATCCGCCCGAGATCAGGAGCGTTGCCCCAGAGAAGTCGAGGTTCGCGCGCCAGATCCCCGAGGCTGGGTATAAATTCGTCCAATAGACGAACGTCTCGTCGAGCGCGACACCGCGCGGAGAGAGATCGGTCCCGGAGATGCTCCCCCGCCCGCCCTCGATCGCGCCTGTGGGCGGAAACATGTAGTGCACCGGCACGCCCACGTAGGCATAGTAGAGGCCCGAGTCACCGACGGCGATGTCGGTAATCTGATTGAAATAGCAGCAAGAACCCGGAACGATCACGATCTCGTCTACTCCGGTGCCGTCGAGATTCGCGCTGGCAACACCGCTCACACCGGCATTGACCCAGTAGAGGTGCGATCCGTCCACGGCAAGGTCGGACGCGTCTGGGCCGACCCCGGAGACGACGGTCTCGACGATCCCCGTGCCATCGAGGTTCGCGCGGCCGATCGTTGGACTTTCACCGCCTGGCCTGATCCAGTAGACATGTGATCCGTCGGCAGCGACACCACTCACTCCGGGAATCGCCGAGATGAAATTCGGGTTCACCGCCGTGCCATCCAGGTTCGCGCGGCCGATCGTGCCAGTGTTCCTGGTCCAGTACACGGACGTGGCGTCGACGGCGATTTCACCCGCATTGACGCCCGGAATGAAGCTCGCGTTCGCGCCCGTGCCGTCGAGGTTCGCGCGGCCGATCGCTCCGTTCGCGCTCCAATAGATCCCGCTGGCGCTCGCTGTCGGCGCAGCCCATGCCGTCAGCAATCCGGCCAGCATCAACGCACGAGCGAGGAGCGAACGGACAAGCAGGCTCATCGACTCACCTCCAGAGTTGCCTGTAGGGAATGTGGCTTGGCTGCGCGCGTGGGTGGCAGCGAGCTCGAGTTCGAGGGGCTTCGCCTCACCGGCGACAGCGGTGCGTTCGATCGCGAGTGGACTCGGTCGCAAGTCCAACGTGCGCCGCGCGAACGATTGGGGCGGCGTGTCCCTTCCTGCGCTCCGCCGGCCTGATTGACACCCAGTTGTATGATGGTCTCACGGATCGGGCGCGGCGGCCGGGACCGCTACGCTCCCCTGGAATTGCGAAGGAGGCACCCGATGGGAGAGTTCTCCGCGGACTTGATCCTTCGACTCGAACGAGATCTCGACAGCGCTCACGCTTCCGCGTCCAGACTCGACCTCGCAACCTACCGCCAACTGGTGCGGGATCTACCGGTGCCGACTCGAGCGCAGCGAGAAGCCTTCCCGTTCTACGTCGCGGAAGCACACAGCTGGTACAAGAGGATGCGTGCCATTGGGCGAGGCCAGCCGTTCCTGTTCTTCCTCGATCCCGCCGCTGGCCTCGACCGGGTGCTCCGCTCCGACGGCTCGTGGGCGACCGTCAGGCGAGAGGAGCAGGGCTTCCATCACTCTGCGCTGCCGACGCAGACGCATCACGATCGCTTCGGTCACCTTGCCTTCGCGAGCGGGCACGCGACCCGAGCCGGATCGCTCGAGAACGGTTCGGCTCGCATCGAGACGGGCTTCGACGCCACGGTGATCGACGAAGGCGGCGCACTCGCGCGGCTCCCGGAGGACGTCGAAGCCGGCGCCGTCCGACTGACGGCATTGATACACCCCGGTGCCAACCAACCGGTCGAGTGGGAGGAGTTCGCGACGGAGCAGTCGGTTCAAGGCATCTGGCCCGCGGAATCGGGCGGCGAGGCCGCCTTCAGGCGGATCCAGGCGCGTTGTCGTGAGACTCTCGCGGATCCGTCGAAGGTCGTGAGTGGGGACGTGAGCCTGGACTCGTACCAAGACCGAGGAATGGACGAGGTCTTCGCGGACCTCGTGGAGCCGGAGCGCCGGCGGCAGCGGCGGCTCATCGTCGGCGCGATCGAGCGCCTGTTGGCGCTGCTCGGTCGCCCCTGCACCGATTGAGGCGTGCTCGGCGCGCGACGAACGCGAATGCTGAAGATGCGTGGTCTGGAACGACAGACGCCCGGGCCTGGGAAGGCACCGGGCGCCTGCTCTACGCAGTCTCAGATTTTCCGGCTGGGGTTGATCAGGTACTTCTCGCCGGTCGACTGCTTGCCGTAGACGGCGATGGCGGCGAGCGAGAGAGCCTCGGCGAGCGACACTTCCCGGGTGTAGTGGCTCGCGAAGGTGGTCTTGATCTCGGCCGCGACGCGATCGCGGAGCTTCGGCACCTTGTCGCCGTTCTTCTGCAGGAACGGCGTGAGGAGCCAGCCGCCGACGCCCCAGGCCATACCGAAGTTGCGCGTCAGCTCGGTGGGCGAGCGATCGAGGCCGCCGTAGATGTAGACCTGCTTCGGGGCCGTCGAGCCGTAGCGGCTGTACTCGGTCGCCTTCGCGTTGAGCGCCGCCTCCATCGCCGTCAGGATCTGGCTCGCGAGCTTGCCTCCGCCCGTGGCGTCGAACGCGAGCGTCGCGCCCGTCTCGCTGACGGCCCGGATCAGGTCGGCCATGAAGGTCGGCGCGCTCGAATCGACGACGTGCACCGCACCGAGGGAACGCAGCAGCTTTGCCTGCTCGGGCTTGCGCACGATGTTGACGAGCGGCACACCGTCGGCGAGGCAGAGCTTGACCAGCATCTGTCCCAGGTTCGACGCGGCCGCGGTGTGGACGAGCGCCGTGAAGCCCTCCTTGCGCATGGTCTCCACCATCCCGAGCGCGGTCAGCGGATTCACGAACCACGACGCACACTCGGCCGGTCGGGTTCCGTCGGGGAAGGCGAGGCACTGACCGAGCTTCGTGCTGCGCAGCTGCGCGTACATCGCGCCGCCGATCACCCCGACCGTCCGGCCGAGCAGCGCCTGCGCGGCGGGAGATTCGCCGGCGGCGACCACGATGCCCGCGCCTTCGTTGCCGACGGGCAGCGACTGGTCGACGCGCGCCGCGACGCCGCGCATCTGGTCCGCGGGAACGTCGGCCGTCACCAGCGGGTGTGAGTCACTCCCGGAAGTCTTCGCGGTGCGCATGTCCGCGGGGCCGAACAGCAGGCCAAGGTCCGAGGGATTGATGGGCGCGGCTTCGATGCGCACCAGGACTTCGTCCGGTCCGGGATCGGCGACTTCCACCTCGGCCAGCGAGAGCTCGAGCTGGGCGTTTGCCGTGATCTTCGACCGGAGCTGGAGGGACGTGCGCGGCATGGAGTTCTCCCAAATGTAGCCGGCGGCGGGTCGAGCGATCGCGGGGCGATTCTAGCCCGAGCAACACCCCGCGGGCGACGGGCGGATCCTCTACGCTTCGCGCCGCTGGCGCCACTGCCGGTATGCAAGCCCGAGTAGGCCCGTCATCACGAGGAGGCCGGTGCCGGGCTCGGGGACGACGATCAAGACATCGGACACCGCGTAAACGGGCCGTTCCAAGAACGAAAAGAGTTTGGCGCCATCCACCCAGTTGCTATTCGTCATCCCGGTTGTGCCGATCACCGGTTCCTCGGAGCCCAAGGGGAAAGGGTGAGCAACACCCGACGAAGTCGTGCCGGTCCAGACGAAGCTCAACGGACTCACCGCGCCTGCTTCATCTATCGCAAATGGCACAAGGATGTCTCCATCCCACAGGTCGGAATTGTCGTCTGCCAGCAATGTGTCGTTCAGGAGGAAGATCGGGACCCCGACCCCATCGACGACCGGGTTCGTGCCGGTGTTATCCCGTGCATCGACCGTCGCCGTTGAGCCGATCGCCTTCCACGTGGTGCCGAGTGACGCCAGCGCGGCCTGGGTGTTGGCGACGTCGGTGACGAAGGCGTTGTAGGACGCAATTAGCGAAGACGCCCCGTTGCGTTTAGGCGACGTCACGAAGGCTAGGCGATATTCGTCCCCCGGATCGAGACTTGTGGGAATTGTGATGGGAGCGGCAGCCGCTGGTGCGCACAGCCCCAGAGACACGAGGATCAACAGATATCGCTTGGTCTGCAAAGTCTCGCCCTTCCGAAGGTCAAGTCCGCGGCGAGGGCGAACAGCAGTCTGCACGGAGATCCCCTTCCGGATCCCCTTCCCGACCTTGCAGGCTACACTCGAGTGTTGCCTGGGGGAAGGGTATTTCGGATTTGCGTGAGGTGCGTTTCGGGTCACCCCTAGCGGGCCGTCTACAGCACCAGCTTCATCAGGGGTGTCAGCTCGCGCGACCCGGGTGGGCCCTCGCCGTAGCTCCAGCGATCCTCTTCGACGTTCCAGCCGTAACGCGTGATCGGGCCCGAGGCCGCCTTGATACGCTCCCCGGACCGGGGCGTGCGCGCGGTGCTGCGGCGGCGCAACCAGACGAAGAAGGGCAGGGCGGAGAACGAGGCCGGCCACAAGGCGCAGCCGATCGAGAAGCCGGAGGACGTGGCGGCGCTTGTCGCGGCGGCTCCGGCGCGCACTCAGGGAGACCTGGATGCGCGAGGGGAGGCCGGAGTCGGGGTTCGTGGCACGGGTCGACCACGCCAACTACCGGAACCGGACGCTCCGCGGTCTGTGCAAGGCGACGGGGATCGGAACCCTGGACGAACACGGCGTGTGGGCGTCGTACACGCCCCACAACCTGCGCGACACCTACGCCTCGCAGCTTCTCTCGGCCGGGATGCAGCTCGTTTACGTCTCCGCGCAGCTCGGCCACGCGGACGTCGCGGTGACGGCCCGGCACTACGCGCGCTGGTGCGGCGACGACGCCTTCCGGAGGCCGCTCGAGGCCGGCCCCGGCGAGGTGCCGGCGGATCTGCTGGCCCGGCTCGGCGAGAAGTCCCACCAGAGTCCCACCACTATCGCCAACGCCTGAAAAAGGAAGCCCCCGGAACCATCGCGGTTCCGGGGGCCTAGGTGGTAGCGGGGGGGCGCTACGTCAGATGTCCGACTCCCTCCGCGTGCCGCTCGAGCTCGTCGCGTAGCTTGAGCGTAAACCATTGCCCGTGCCGCGAGTCCCCGACGCTACGGGCGGACCCCCTATGCTGCGCGCCCGTGCCGCCTCTGTGGGGTCGCGCCCGGCCGGGGCCGAAGCGGAGTGCATCTCAATGCAGTCGCTGGGTCGGTCGCCTTGCGCTTGCGAACATCAGGAGACCGGCGCCAAGGAGGAGCGCGGTGGAGGGTTCAGGGACGACAGCAAGGCCCACCACAAATCCGAACCCCAACGGGCCGACCGCAGTGGCCGCCCCAGTCGAGGTGTCGATCGTCAAGAGTTCGTCACTGATGGTACCCGTTCCGTACAGCGTATTCGTGTTGGGGTCGAACTCGAGACCTTCCACGCGCGGGATACCCAACGGACCGACCTCTGTCGCCGCTCCGGTCAAAGTGTCGATCGTGACAAGTCGGTCAAGAATGAAATCCGTCCCGTACAACGTATTCGTGTTGGGGTCGAATGCGAGTCCGCCCACGGCGGGGAAACCCAGTGCGCCGACGGCCGTAGGTGCTCCGGTCGAGGTGTCGATCGTCAAGAGTTGATCCGTAAAGACATTCGTCCCGTACAACGTATTCGTGTTGGGGTCGAACGCGAGTCCCTCGGGGTCTACGGATCCCAACGAACCGACCACTGTCGCCGCTCCCGTCGAGTAATTGATTCTTAGAAGAAGTGAATCCGTAGCGAACAGCGTCCCATATAGGGTGCCCGTGTTTGTGTCGAACGCGAGGCCCCTCACGCTCTCGACCAACGGACCGACCGCCGTACCGGCCCCAGTCGAGGTGTCGATTCTTATTAGTGTGTTGGGAACAATATAGTTGGAACCAACCAGCTCCGTGGCCATGGCTCGTCCCGCAACCGCAAACACGAGCGAGGCTGCCATCAAACGAAGTGAGACTTCTCGCCAGAAGCAACGCCGGAACCCTCTCGACGAAAAGGGACCCGACGCAAGACCGAAGCGACGAGTGAGGAGCGAGCGAACAGGCGGGGCCATCGACGTCCCTCCCAGGGTCGTACGATGGGTATGTGGGCGGCAGGACGAATTGGTGGCATTGGTTGTGGTCGCTGCGACCAGAAAATGTCAGAAGACGGCCAGAATGTTGGGGGCCTGGAAGACGAAGCCCCCGGAACCTTTCGATTCCGGGGGCTTCAAGTGGTAGCGGGGGGGGGCGATTTGTCCGAATGCAGGCGGGCCTCCACGTGCCGCTCGCGTTCGCGGCGTAGCCCCATGCGCGGCCCTGGAGTTCCTTCGCCGGCTGGTGCGCGAGCTGGCAGGGAATCCCTGAGCGATTGACCGCGCAAGGCTTCGAGCTCGAGGCCGCCCAGGAGGTCGGGAGGCCGGCTGCCGTGGGCGGGTTATCGTCCGATTCCGTCACGGGAGGATTCCATGACCCATCCGTCTTCGATCCTCGCACTCGCCCTTGTGGCCGCCCTCGCGGGCGGACCCGCCTGGGCCGGAAACGAGCAGCACGGAAAGAAGGGCAAGCACGGCCACGACGACCAGGGGAAGCAGCGCGTCGAGGTGCGCTTCGACGAGCCCCAACAGGCCGCGGTGCGCGGTTGGTACGCGAAGGAGATCGGGGCGGGCCATTGCCCGCCCGGCCTCGCCAAGAAGAACAACGGCTGCCTGCCGCCGGGGCAGGCGAAGAAGCTCTGGACGATCGGCCGGCCCCTGCCGCGCGAGTTGATCTTCTACGATCTGCCCCCGCCGCTGGTCGTCGAGCTTGGCGTGCCGCCGCCCGGCTACCGCTTCGTGCGCGTGGCGAACGATGTGCTGCTGATCGCGATCGGCACGGGAATGGTGCTCGACGCCATCACCGACCTGGGACGGATGTAGCTACCGGAGAGAATCATGAATCGAATCCTGCTCGCCTGCACCGTGTTGTTGATCGCCCATGGTTGCTCCAAACCACCGGCCGGCGACGTCATGGATACCGACAATGGCCCGCAGCCGGTCGCGAGGACCACGAACTGCACGGTTCCCAATTCGGATGGGGTGCGCTGCGACGTGAAGACCTGCAAGGCCGACGCGGCCTCTGATTGCGCCACCTTCAAGGACCGTTGCCAGCAGAGCAATCACAGCTATTCGGGCGACAACAACAGCGGCACGTGCACGCGCGGCGACGGCGTGGGCTGAAGCGAAGCGGACCGGGACGGCTCGATCTGGCGCTCGAAACGGCAGACGCCCGGGCCTGGGAAGGCGCCGGGCGTCTGCTCTAGGTGGTAGCGGGGGGGCGCTTTGGAACGCCCGACGCGCGGTCGAGGCGGTAATCGAGTTCGCCGCGTAGCGGGGGAGGCGGGCGATTTTCACCAGTCGAGACGCGCTCCGGGCACCGCTCGAGTTCGTCGCGTAGGCCGAGTGCGAGCGGTTTCTCTAGCCGCGTGTTCCCGGAGGCTACCGGCGGGCCCGATTCACTGCGCGCCCATGTCGCCGCTGCCGGTACGCAAGCCCGAGTAGGCCTGTCATCACGAGCAGGCCCGTGCCGGACTCGGGGATGAAGGTTAGATTGACGAAGCCGCTCGCCGACGCACCAGCGGAGGCGCCAAGGTTCGCCTTCTGAGATTGCGCGTTGAACCGGTAGTTGTGGCCGGCGATCAGGCTGCCGCTGAGAGAGCCGGATAAGGAGTTGCTCCAGTCGCCGCCTACTTGCCCGAGAGTCAAGCTCTCAAAGGGGGTCCCGATGCTAACTTGGCT
Organism: Myxococcota bacterium; assembly: GCA_036560145.1. Lineage (GTDB taxonomy): Bacteria > Myxococcota_A > UBA9160 > UBA9160 > SMWR01 > DATBRV01. The sequence goes on along the minus strand of DATBRV010000062.1, from coordinate 119,212 downwards.
GTTTACAAATAGAGCGACACTGTCAGTGAGGTCAACAAGACTAACGCTAAGGGCATCATAACCAGCGACTGCGTCGAGGGCGCCGTAGGCCCCATCAAGCGAGTAGTCCACGTTCGCGTCGGGAGTGAAATCGATTTGTGCGATGACGTACCCTGTGTCATTCAGGTTTACCCCGCTAGTCTCGTCAAAGGTGATCATGAACGCAGAGTTCGAAAGGTTGTAGCCTATCGTCGAGCTGTTTCCGGCGAAGGTGGCACTCACCGTGCCCGAGTCGGGCAAGGTCGTAGGTACGTAGGGAGTACCGGAATCGCATGTGGAGGTGTTACACGCGGAGGGATCGATTGCGCTTACCCCCCCCAAACTGATTCCGACCGCAAACGCAGCGGGGGCGAGAACCGGGGCCACGAGGACGGCGAACGCGATCAGTAGCAGACGGCGCATTGGAGTCCCCTCTCGCAAATAACGGAAGAGGATCCCGGCGGCACGCCCACCACCGCGCCCCTTCCCATCGTTTGCCCCACACTGCGCCTCCCCGGATCAATACACCAGCGGGAAGAGCTAGTTCGCCCTTCCAAAGAGCTGAGAAACCCCACCGCCGCCCATCGTGTCGGGCCGCTCTCCGCGACGCCCCCCGTAGCGGGGGGGGCATTTTCACGATGCGCGACGCGCTGCGGGTGCCCTTGGAGCTTCTTGCATAGCGGCCCGTTGTGACCGATGGTGATTCGAGGCCGGGGGCGTATTCGTGGTGGGAGTCCGCCAGGTTTTCCCCAGCCGGCCGTGCGGGATCCTTGCACGTTGACCGCTCGTGTGGAGACGTCACGACAGCGGCGCGGATTGAGCACGATGGCGGCGGGCGACGCCAACGGGCGTCGGTGATTCCGCCGTGCGAACTGCGGCTTTAGCGCGGAGTTGCCGGGCGAGAAGCCCTCGGCTCCGCGCGTCCCAGACCACACCGAACTGCGCGACCCGGTCGAGGGCCGATTCGAGTCGTCACCAAGAACGGCAGACGCCCGGGCCTACGAAGGGCGCCGGGCGTCTGCTCTAGGTGGTAGCGGGGGTGGGATTTGAACCCACGACCTCCGGGTTATGAGCCCGACGAGCTACCAGACTGCTCTACCCCGCAACAAAGCGATTTGGACGTATATCCCCTGCGGGCAGGCCTGTCAAACCAGCCCGCCTGCGCGCGGTTTGCGCCGGGGTTGCGCAGCCAAGATACTGAAAAAGTTGACATTTTTTGTCAGCCAGGTGCCACTATACGGGTGTATTGAAACCCCCATGGAGCACCTCAGATGCGTTCGCGATTCCTCCTTTCGTCCGGGGCGATCCTGCTGCTCGCGGCGCTCGCCGCGCCGGCCTCGGCGGACCCGGTCTATTCCTGGCGGACCGAGGACGGTGGCTACGCCTTCACGGACGATCCGAAGGCGATCCCCGCGCGCTATCGCGACCAGGCGAAGCAGCGCGAGGCGGGGCGGCTCGGGGACTACCAGCGCTACACGCCCTCCGACGACGCGGCGGCCGAGCGCTACGCCGAGCAGCTCGACCGGCGCCTCGCGTACCTGCGCAGCGTGAATGCGCGGCCCGTCGCGCGCCGCGACGATGCGATGGTGGCGGGCGGCACGGGCTCGACGGCTTCGCTCTCGATGCAGAGCGCCAACAGCTACGAGCCTTCCGTCGAGATCTCGCAGAACATGAGCAGCGAGCCGATCGTCGTCGACACGCTCTTCACGCGGCCCGAAGGCAAGGCGGTGACCCGCCAGACGCAGGTGGTCCGGCAGGGCGACCAGATCCTCTCGATCCTGCGGCCGCGGCTGCGCGAGTGGAGCGTCACCACCGACATCCACGACGAGTCCGAGTTCGATCTCCCGTACTGATCAGGAGTCGGGGCTGGCCTCGGCGGGCGGGTCCGGCGGCACGAAGCCGGGCGGAACCCCGGCGCGGCGCGCTTCCTCCCGCAAGGCGTCGAAGCGCGCCTGCGCGTCCGCGGCGGCGTGCTCGGTGCTGGCGCGCGCGGCGATGATCTTCGCCTTCTCTTCCCCGCGCATCGAGCGATCGTGACGCATGTCCACGTAGGCGGCGTGCGCGGCGGCCGCCTGCTCGCGGGCGCGGATCAGATCCGTTTGCGCCTGCTCGAGGCGCTCCCGCCAGGACGCGAATTCCGCGTCGTCGTCGGCCCGGAGCGGGGCCGCGGACAAACAGAGTCCGAGAATCAATGCGAGCAGGCTCCAGCGCCTCATCCAGCCTCCAGGGCGACCGCGGCGAGCAGCCCCTGCGGCGCCGCGGGCAGATGCTCGTAGACGAACGCCTCGATCCGCTGCGCGCTGGCGCCGTCCAGCGCGAGGAACTGGAGGCCGAGCCCCATCGGCGCGCCCGGCGTTCCCGGGCGGTGCCAGACCACCTGGGCGGTGGGGGCCAGCGGCGTCGGCCCGTCGGGGAGCCGGAATTCGAGCTCGACTTCGGTGCTGGGCGAGATCGAGTGATCGAGCTCGACGAAGAGACCCCCGCGCGAGAGGTTGCGGACCGTGCCCCAGGCGTCCTCGTCGGGCAGGCGGATGCGGACCGCCGTCTCGAGGCGCACGCGCGCCAGCCCGCGCAGCACGGGCGAGCGCAGGAAGCGGTTCACGGCGTGGATCAGCGTCACGCGGCTCAAGGGCTTCGCGAGCACGTCGTCCGCGCCCGCCCGGATCGCGAGGGCGTGGTCCTCCGGCGCGTCGGAGCCCATCACCAGGATCACCGGCGTGTGCGAGAGCTCGGGATCCGCCTTGATCGCGCGGCACATCGCGTCGCCGCCGGTCCCCGGCATGTGGAGGTCGATCACCGCCACGTCCGGGCGCTCGCGGCGCAGGGCGGCGAGGCCTTCGTCGGCGTCGCGCGCCGTGACCACGCGCCCGGAGCGCGCGAGGAAGAGGGATTCGAGATCGCGAAACAGAGGGGTGTCATCGACGATCAGAATGCAGCGTCTGGTCTCCACCCGCGCTCTCCTGTCCGGTGTGCGGCGCGCTCTCCGCTACGGTCGCGCCTCTCCGAATACCTTGGCGAAGCCCCCGACGTCGCTGCGCACCAGCCAGCGGTTGTTGCCTTCGCGATACCAGGTCTGATCCTCGCGGATCTTGCGCTCGACGAACGTCTCGAGGGAGTAGCCCTGGTAGGTGACCGAGACCTTCGCGCTGTCGCTCGTGTACTCGAGCTCGCCGATCTCGAAATCCGTGATGCGCATGGTTTCGAAGACGGGCGCCTGCGCGAGGAAGGCCTCTTTCAGCGCCGGGTCGACGAAGGCGCTGGCCTTGCCGATCTCGCCCCAGCGCAGGTACTGGGTGTACTGGCGCTGGATCTGGTCGAAGGCGGCCTTGTGGCCCATCGGATCGGTGAACCAGGTGATGCACCCGGTCGGCCCGAGCAGCAGCAACGCACACAGCACGAGCCATCTCGCGGATCGCATTCGGCCCCCCTCCCTGCGCCGACCGGCAGATTCGACGGCACGCGCTCGCAGGGTCTAGGCTTTCTCCATCGGCGATTCGGCGGTCGCGCTCAAGGGCTGTGATATGCTCGCGGATGCTCCCCGTAAGTGCCTGACTTGACAGGTGATTTTCATTCCGCTCTGGCTCGGCATCGACATCGGCGGCAGCAAGCTCGCGCTGGCGGTGGGCGACGAGCAGGGCCGGCTGCGGGCGCAGCGGCGCCGGCCCACGGGCTTCACGGAGCATCCCGAACGCGATCTGGCGGCTCTCGCCGACGAGGCGCGCGCGCTCTGCGCCGAAGCCGGGCTCGCGGTCTCGGACCTGCGCGGGGTCGGCGTCTCCGCGCCGGGCCCCCTCGACCCTGCGAGCGGCGTGCTGCTCCACCCGCCGAACCTCCCGGGGTGGCGCGAGGTCCCGATCCGGCGCCTGCTCGGCGAGCGGCTCGGGCTGCCGGTCCGCGTCGAGAACGACGCCAACGCGGCGGCGCTCGCCGAGTGGCGCTTCGGCGCCGGCCGCGGCTTCCAGCATGTCGCCTTCCTGACCATGTCGACGGGGGTGGGCGCCGGCCTGGTGCTGGGCGGAAGGCTCTACGCGGGCAACCTCGGGATGGCGGGGGAGCTCGGGCACGCGCCGGTCGAGTGGGACGGGGAAGCCTGCGCGTGCGGGGGGCGGGGCTGCCTCGAAGCCTACGTGGGCGGCGCCGCCTGGACGCGGCGCCTGGCGCGCACGACGCCCGCCGGCAGCCGGGTGGCGGCGCTCGCTGGCGCGCCCGAGCGGGCGCGCCCCGAGCACGTGGTGGAGGCGGCGCGCGAGGGCGACGCCTTCGCGCTCTCGGAGCTGGCCCGTTACAACGATTACCTCGCGCGCGGTATCACGGCGCTGGTCTTCCTGCTGGCGCCCGAGGTCGTGATCCTCGGCACCATCCCGAGCGCCGCCGGCGAATCGCTGTGTCTGGGCCCCGTGCGCGAGCAGGTGCTCGCGCGCGTCTGGCCGCTGCTGGGCCGCGATCTGAAGATCCTTCCGAGCGGGCTCGGCCCCCGGCTTCCCTACCTCGCGGGCCTGTGTGTTGCGCTGGACGCCGCAAGCAGAGCGCGCAGCGAGCCGCAGGCGAGCGAAGCTCAATCAAACTAGGCCGAACGGAGCGCTTGCGCGGCTGCGCGCAGGCGCGCGATCACGGTCTGGATCTCGGGGATCCGGCGGCCGCTGGTGCGCGTGCTATCGATCAGGGCCACGAAGGTCTCGCCGACCCCCGCGCTGGCGCGCTCGTGCGAGCGCGTGCTCTGCTGGATGGTGCGGATCATCTCGGTGATCGATTCGGTGTTGCCGGTGATGTAGCGCCCCGACGCGCGCTGCTCCTCGGTCGCGTGCGACATCTGCTTGCACATCTCGAGCGACGTCGTCGCGTTCTGGAGCAGCTGGTCGCCGGCGCGCGCCTGTTCCGCCATCGCGGAGGAGATCTGCTGCACGTGCGCGGAGGTGCGCAGCGCGGCGTCGGCCACGTACTTCGAGTTGCGCGCCTGCTCCTCGGCGGAGCGCGCGATCTCGGAGACACGGCCGCTCGCGTCGCGCGCGGACACCCGGATCACCTCCAGGGCCTCGCCCGCCACGCGCGAGCGCGTCACGCCTTCCTCGACCGCCTGGATGCCGGTTCCCATCGCGCCCATCGTCTTCGCGCTGCGCTCCTGCACGTCGGCGATCAGGCGCTCGATCTCCTTGGTGCTCGCCGTGGTGCGGCGCGCCAGGGTCTTGACCTGGTCGGCCACCACCGCGAACGCCTTGCCGTGCTCGCCGGCCTGGGCGGCGATGATCGCCGCGTTGAGCGAGAGCAGGTTGGTCTCGTCGCTGATCCCGCCGATCACGGTGGCGATGTTGCCGATCTCGCTGATCCGCTCGGCGAGCCCCTCGAGCGCCGTCTTCGAATCGCGCGTGAGCTCGCGGATGCGCGCGATGCCCTCGATGGTGGCGCCCACCGCGCGCGAGCCCTCTTCGGCGCTCTGGCTGACCCGCTCCGTGAGCTCGGAGGCGCCGCGCACGTGCACGCCGACCTCCTGGATCGCGCGGTCCATCTGGGCAATCGAGGCGGCGGTCTCTTCGGCCATCTGCTGCACGGAATCCGTGCTGTGGGCGACCTGCCGGATGTTCGCCCCCATTTCGTGGATGGAGCTGGTCGACGAATCGACGGTCTGGTGCAGCGCCTGCGCGCTGCCCGCCATCTGCTCGACGGCGCTGCCGAGCTCGAGGATCGAGGAGGCGGACTCCTCATTGGCGCGAGCCAGGCCCTCGACCTCGCGGTTGATGGCGCCGATCGAGCCGTTGATGTTGGCCTGAAGGGACGCGGTCTCCTCGACCGCCACGTCCTGCGTCTGCGCCTCCTTCTCGAGCGAGGCGTGGACCGCCGCTAGCTCCGTGGCCAGCTCTAGCAGCTGCTGCACGAAGCCGGCGACGCGCTGCGACTGCGAAGCCTGGCTTACGCCGATCTCGTGCAGCGCGGCCTCGAGCTCGGCCAGCCGGGCGCGCTCGGCGCTCGGGACCAGGGCGAGGCCCTGGGCCACCAGCAGGGCGGCGATTCCGAAGGCGAGGCCCGCGGCGACGGCGCTCCCGGTGAGCGCCTGGACGCCCAGCGCGCAGGCGCCCGCGAGCAGGATCGCGGCGGCGTGCAGCGCGATCCGCCCCAGCGGCGCGCGGCTCTCGAAGCTCGGACGAAGCGGCAACGGACCCCTCCTCGGCGACGCCATACGGCGCCGGGAGGCAGATCGGAACCCGCGCGCGGCTTCTTGAGTTACGAGTCGAGCCTGCTCATTCGGCGGCGAGGGCTTCGACGCGAGCCCGCAGGCCGGCGAAGCCTCCCGCGGCGATCGCACGGCGGGCTGAGGCGAGCAGCCCCAGGTAGAAGCGGAGGTTGTGGAGGCTCGCGAGCCGCGCGCCCAGGGCCTCGTTCGAGCGCAGCAGGTGGTGCAGGTAGGCCCGCGAGTGCAGCGCGCAGGCGGGGCAGTCGCAGGCGGGATCGGGAGGCGCCGGATCATCGCGAAAACGGGCGTTGCGCAGGCGCAGCAGCCCCTGGCTGGTGTAGAGCACGCCGTGCCGGGCGTGCCGGGTGGGCATCACGCAGTCGAAGAGATCCACCCCGACGGCGATCGCGGCCACCAGGTCCTGCGGGCGTCCGATCCCCATCAGGTAGCGGGGCGCCTCGCCGGGAAGCTCGGCCTGCGCGGCGCTCACCAGGTCGATGCGCCGGGCGCTCTCCTCGCCGAGCCCGAGGCCGCCGTGCGCGTAGCCGTCGAACCCGAGCGAGGCGGTGCAGGCGGCGCTGTGTCGGCGCAGCGCCGGGCTGGTTCCGCCCTGCACGATCCCGAACAGGGCCTGATCGACGCGGCGGTGGGCGCGGCGGCAGCGCTCCGCCCAGCGCAGCGTGCGCTCGGCTGCGGCCTGCGCGCGCAAGCCGCCGTCCTCGCCGGCGCCGCCCGGCGGCGGGCATTCGTCGAGCGCCATCGCGACGTCCGCCCCCAGGCGCTCCTGGATCCCGACCGCGAGCTCGGGCGTCAGCTGCCGGCGGCGGCCGTCCAGCGGGGACGCGAAGGTCACGCCTTCTTCGTCGATTCGCGCGCGATCCGCCAGCGACATCACCTGGTAGCCGCCGCTGTCGGTGAGCCAGGGCCCGCGCCAGCCGGTGAAGCCGTGCAGGCCGCCGAGCGCGGCCACCACCGCGTCGCCCGGGCGTTCGTGCAGGTGATAGGTGTTCGCGAGCACGATCTGCGCGCCGGCCGCGAGCAGCTCGTCGGGGGAGACGCCGCGCACGGCGCCGTAGGTCGCGACCGGCATGAAGGCGGGAGTCTCCACCACACCATGAGGTGTCGTGAGCCGCCCGCAGCGGGCGTCGCCGTCGGCGGCGGCCACCTGGAAGGAGAAGCCCGCGCGCATCTCAGAGCACGAGCATCGCGTCGCCGAAGGAGTAGAAGCGGTAGCCCGAGCGGACGGCCTCGGCGTAGGCGGCGAGCACCCGCTCGCGGCCCGCCAAGGCGGCCACCAGCATCAGCAGCGAGGAGCGCGGCAGGTGGAAGTTCGTGAGCAGGGCGTCCACCACCTGGAAGCGGGAGCCGGGGCGCAGGAAGAGGCGCGTCTCGCCTTCCCCGGGCTCGACCCCGCGATCCGGGCGGGCCTGGGCCTCGAGCACGCGCGCGCTGGTGGTGCCGACCGCGACCACGCGTCCGCCGCGCGCGCGCGCAGCCGCCACCTGGCGGGCCGCCGCGGCGGGCAGGCAGAAGGACTCCGCGTGCAGGAGCCCGCTCGCGAGCTGCTCCGGCGAGGGGTTCTGGAAGGTCCCGGGCCCGACGTGGAGCACGAGATCGGCGACCTCCACGCCGCGCCCGGCGAGCCGGCCCAGCAGCGCCTCCGAGAGGTGCAGCCCGGCGGTGGGCGCGGCCACCGAGCCCGGCGCCCGCGCATACACCGTCTGGTAGCGGGAGGCGTCCTCGGGGCGCGCGGCGTCGCGCCGGATGTAGGGGGGCAGGGGGGTCTCGCCGATGGCGTAGGGGTCGGCGTCCGGCGCGAAGGCGAGCACGGCGAGCCCGTCCGGGCCGCGCTCCACCAGCTCGGCGTCGAGCCCCGCGTCCGGCGGGCCGAAGTGCAGCTTCGCCCCCGGCCGCGCGCGGCCCGTGAGGCGCAGCAGCGCGCGGAAGCGGCCGGGCGAGCCGGGCAGGGGGCCCAGCAACAGGGCCTCGGCCGCGCCGCCGGTGGGCTTGCGCCCGCGCAGGCGCGCCGGCAGCACGCGCGTCGCGTTGCGCACCAGCAGGTCGCCCGGCTCCAGCAGCTCGGCCAGGTCCCGGATGGCGGCATGCCGCAGCGCGGCCTGCGCGCGGTCCAGCACCAGCAGGCGCGCGCCGTCGCGCTCGAGTGTCGGCTCCTGCGCGATCCGATCGGGCGGCAGCGGGTAGTCGAATTCCGCGGCGTCCATCTACGGCCCGGCTGCGGCGGGCTGCGCCAGCGCCTGTGCGAGCGCGGGCGCCTCGACGATCGCGTCGTACGAGAAGAGCGCGTCCGCGCGCGCCCCGGCCCGCTGCGCGATCCGGATCTGCTCCACGGCGCGCGCCGGCTCGCCCGCGAAGATCCAGCTTCCGAGGCCGAGCCAGATGCGAGGCGCGAGCGGTGTCCCCGCGAAGCTCTCGGTCTGATAGCGCAGCAGGCGATCGTCGCGCGTGTAGACCATCGCCACCGCGAACTCGAGCAGTCCGTCTTCCAGCCAGCGCCGCCAGTCCTGGAACAACGACAGGTAGGCGCGGTCGGCGTAGGGGATCACGGCGGCGGAGATCTCGAGCTTCGGCTGGGCGGCGCGCGCTGCGCTGCGGATCGCCGCCACCAGGGCCGTGACCCGGTCGCGCCGCCAGGCGTCCCAGACTTCCGCGTTCGCGCTCGACTTCGGCTGCGGCGCCTCGAGACCGGTCTGATCGCGGAAGAGCGCGCGCGTGGAGGCGGAGTGCCCGAAATCGAGGCCGACGCCGAAGCGCGAGCCCGGGGCGAAGGGGAGGACGTCGGGAAGGCGGATGTAATCGAGGTGCAGGCCGTCGAGCTCGGGATGTCGTGCGACCAGCTCCGCGAAGGTGGCGGCGAGCCGCTCCGACAGGCCGATCGCAGCCGGGTCGAGGTAGAGCGCGGGGGTGCCCATGCGGTAGTAGGCGTCGTCCGGCGGCGGCACTTCGAGATCGGGATAGTCGAGCAGCGAGCGTCCGTGCTGGTCGACCAGCACGGCGTCGCGGCCGAGATCGCGCAGCAGCGGAGCGTCGCGATTCTGGGAGAGCGAGAGCACGTTGACCCAGGCGTGCACGCGCAGGCCCGCGGCATGCGCCTCGCGCAGCAACACCGCCAGGGGATCGGCGCCCGCGGCGGCGTCGCGGGCCGCGCGGAAGGGGCTGTCGTCGGCGAGGCCCGTCTCGTACCAGGCGCGCCCGCCCCGGTAGACCTGCACGAAGAGGTCGGTCGCCGCCAGCGACCTCGCCGTCGCGATCAGGGCCGGGATCCGATCGGGATGCTCGAGCACCCGCTGGCTGCCTTCGGCCAGCACCCAGAGCCCCCGGCGGGCGGGCTGCGCTGCGGCGGGCTCGGCGCGATCGCCGCCGCCGCAGGCCAGCATCCCGGCCGAGACGAGCGCGCTCAGCATCCTCGCGATGTGCGTGGGGCGGGGCAAGCGCGGCAAACCTACCGGAGGGGTCCCGGTGAGACAACGCGCGTTGACACGACGGGGCGCTCCAGCACACTCCAGCAGGCGATGGGGGATCCGTCCTCGGCGCCGTCACGTTCGTTTCTCCCGCTCCCCGTCGCACCCGGGTCGCGGCGGCGCGCGCCCCGGCTCGCAGCGGCGCTCCTGCTCGCGGTCCTGGTCGGCGGGACGCTGGCGCCGGCCGAAGCCGTCCTCCCAGCCGGGGCGGACGCCGCCTCCGAGTCGCTGCTGCGCCGCCCGGGCGCCGCGTTGCGCGCGGCCCGCGATCTGGCCACCGAAGGCAAGGTGGGCAAGGCCGAGGCGCTGCTCAGCCGGGTCGCCGAGCGCCATCCGCTGATCGCGGACTACGCGGAGTGGCTGCGGCTGCGCATCCTGGTGGAGGACAAGCGCTGGCGCGAGGCCGCCGACCTCGGCGTGTGGCGACACTCCGAATCCCCGCTCGAGGCGGATTTCGCGCGGCTGCTCGGCGACGCGCACGCCGAACTCGGTGACGAAGTAGGCGCGCGCGGATTGTGGGACACCGCACGGCGTGCGACGTCGAACGAGGACGAGGCGGCCGCCCTGCTGGTGGCGATCGCCAACTCGCACGAGCGGACCGGCGACGAGGCCGCCGCCGCCAGCGCCTATCTCGACGTCTGGGCGCGTTACCCGCTGGCGCCGGTGGCGGGCGAGGCGACCGAGCGGCTCGCCGCGCTCGAGCGAAGGCTCGGCCGGCCGCTGCGCAACGCCGCGCAGGAGCGGCGCCGCGGGGACACCTTCTTCCGCAGCAACCGCAATGAAGAGGCGCTCGCCGCCTACGACCGGGCGCTCGCCTCGCACTCGCTCTCGCCGGGCGAGCGTGGCCCCGCCCTGCGCCAGCGCGCGGAGACGCTCTTCCGCATGCGCCGCTATCCCGAGGCGGCCGAGGCCTTCGCGGCGGCTCCCCAGGACGACGAGACCCGGATCGCCCGCGCGCGCTGCTTCGCGCGCTCGGGCGACGTCGCGGGCGCCGCGCGCGAGCTCGAGACGATCGGCCAGCAGTCGCGGGGCGAGCAGGGGGCGCGAGCGCGCCTGCTCGCGGGCCTGCTGCTCGATGGCGAGGGCGAGACGGAGCGCGCGAGCGAGCTCTTCGACGCCGTCGTACGCACCGGCGGCGCCAGCAACTGGGCCGACGAGGCGCTCTGGCAGCTGGGCTGGAACGCCTACCGCGAAGGCCGCTTCACGGAGGCCATGGGCCACTTCGCACGCCTCGAAGCCCGCACGCGGGATCCGCTCGTCGCCCTGCGACCGCGCTACTGGCGGGCGCGCGCGGCTCAGCGGGCGGGCCGCGCAGGCCACGATGCGGAGCTCGCCGCGATCGCGCGCGGGTATCCGCTCTCGTACTACGGCTGGCGCGCGGGCATGCTGGTCGAGGGAGACGAGGGAACCCTCGAGCGCGGCGTCGTCCCGGCGGGAACCGTGGCGCTCTCGAGTGCGGCGCTGGCGCGGCCCGAGATCCTGCTCGAGGCCGATCTGCGCGAGCAGGCGCTCGCCGAGCTCAACCTGCTCTTTCCGCGCGCGCGCGGGCTCACGGATCGGCTCGCGCTCGCCGAGCTCTACGGCGATGCCGGCGAGGAGCACCGCGCCCAGCGTCTGATGATGGATGCCTACGAGGGCGCGCTCGCGCGCCTGCCCACCGAAGGCGCCCCCGAGGTCTGGTGGCACGCCTGGCCACTGCCGTGGCCGGACGACGTGCAGGAGCTCGCCGCGAAGGGGGGCGGGGTGGAGCCGGCGCTCGTCTACGCGGTGATGCGCGAGGAGAGCGGCTACCGCCCGAGCGCGCTCTCGGTGGCGGGCGCGCGGGGTCTGCTCCAGCTGATGCCGGAGACGGCGACGCGGGTCGCGCGCGAGGCGGGCCTGCCCGAGCCCTCGCCCGAATCGCTCTTCCAGCCTCGCGTGAACCTCGACCTCGGCTCGCGCTATCTCGCGCAGCTGCTGGCGCGCTTCGGGGGGCGCGCCTCGGCGGCGATCGCCAGCTACAACGCCGGTCCGCATGCGGTGGCGCGCTGGCTCGAGAACAGCGCGCTCGCCGATGACGAATGGGTCGAGTCGATCCCCTACGAGCAGACGCGCGCCTACACCAAGCGCGTGCTGCGCAGCCTGCACGCCTATCGAGTCCTCTATTGAGCGAGCGAAGTTCACTGGAGCCGGCGCCGCCGCTGGATCCGCGCGCGCCCGCGCGCGCCCGCGCCGCGGAGCTCGACGTGGTGGGCATCGGTCAGAGCTCCCTCGACCGGGTTTGCCTGCTCGAAGCCCCGCCGCCGCTGGGCGGCAAGGCCTCGCTACTCGGCAGCCACGAGCTGCCGGGCGGACAGATCGCCACCGCGATGCTCGCGTGCGCGCGCCTGGGCCTGCGCGCCGCCTACGTCGGCACCGTCGGCGACGACGCGGCGGCGGAGGCGGTGCTCGCGCCGCTGGCCCGCGCCGGCGTCGACCTGCGCGGCGTCCAGCGCGTCGCGGGCGCGCCCACCCGCAGCGCCACGGTCCTGGTCGATGCCCGCAGCGGCGAGCGCACGATCCTCGGCTATCGCGACCCCCGGCTGGCGCTCTCGCCAGAGGACCTCGAGCCCGGCCTGATCGAGGGCGCCGCGTGCCTGCACCTCGACGCGGTCGACCCGGAGGCGAGCGGCTTCGCCGCGGACGTCGCGCACCGCGCCGGCGTGCCCGTCGTGCTCGACGCCGACAGCTCCGGACCGGGCCTCGAAAAGCTCCTCGCCAAGATCGATTTTCCTATCGTTTCGCGCGGTCTTGCCGAAGCGATGGGCGGGCAGGGCGGCCTGCGGGGCGCCCTTTCCGAGCTGTGCGCGCTGGGGGCGCGGGTCGCCGTGGTGACGCTCGGCGAGTACGGCGCGCTCGCGCGCCACGGAGAGCGGGTGATCGAGAGCCCCGCCTTCCGCGTCGACGCGCGGGACACCACGGGCGCTGGCGACGTCTTCCACGCCGCCTTCGTCTGGGGGTTGCTCGAGGGCCTGGCCTGCGAGGCGATCCTGCGCGCCGCGAATGCGGCGGCCGCCATGAGCTGCCGCTCGCTCGGCGCGCAGGGAGGTCTGCCGACCCGCGCCGAGCTGGAGGCGTTCCTGCGCGAGCAGCGGCCCGCGGCCTGGCGCGAGCCCGAAGGCGACGGCCGGTGAGACCGGAGAGAGGAGCGGCGGATGGCGAGCGAGAGCGGCGGACGCGGCGCATTGATTCCCCTGCTGGCGGTGTTGCTGCTGCTCGGGGGCGGGGGCGCATGGAACTATTCGCGCAACCTCGCGCGCGAGAGCCAGGAGGATCGGCCCATGCGCGGCTACGCCGAGGCGGATCTCGAGAAGCTGCTCGCGGCCTACCAGAAGGAGCAGGTACGCCTGGCTCGCCGCGCGGGCGCCACCCCGCGCGCCACGGCGAAGGACGCGCCCGGCCAGCTGGTGGGCGAGAAGGTGCGCGAGTTCGAACGCGTCCAGCGCGCCAGCCAGCGCGTGCGCGATGCGAACGGGGATCTCGCCGAAACCGAGCTGATGGTGGAACGGATCGAGCAGGAGCTGGCGCGCCGCGACCAGGAGCGCGATCCCACGGCGGTCTTCATCCGCCGCCTCACGACGATCGACTTCTAGCGGAGCAAGCGGGCGCGAGCCCGCGCGCAGCGAGCCGAAGGCGAGCGGAGTTCGGGTGGCGCGCGGCCGCCCGCGCGCCGGGACCCCAAGGCTAGGACTCGGGAGGCTCCTCGGGCTCTTCTTCTTCCTCGTCGAGGAACTCCTCGGGCGATTCCTCGACGCCCTCGAGGTCGAGCTCCTCGTCGACGAGCACCTCGTCCTCTTCCTCGTCTTCGAGCAGCGGCACCATCGGACGCGTCACCTGACGGCGTTGCCCGGCCGGCGCGGCCGTCTTCGCCTTGGGCTCGACCTTGGGGCGGTTGCGCTGATCGGTGCCGCACTTGGGGCAGATCGGCTCGGGCTTGTTGAGGTCGTAGAACTTCGCGCCGCACTTGAAGCAGAGGTGCTTGGCGCCGAGCCGCGCCTTGGGATCCGCACCGGCCGCGGTTCCGCGCCCCGCGGCGCCGCGGGCGGGGGGCTTGCGCGCCGGAGCGGCGGTGGCCTTGGGCGCCGGCTTGCCCTTGCGCGCGTCCTTCTCCTTGGGGCGAGGGGGCGCCGCCGGCTCCGCGGCGCGCTTCGGCGCCGCACGGCCTTCCGGGGCCGGCTTGCCCGGCGCGGGCTTCTTGGCGACCGCCTTGGGCTTCGCCTTGGGGACCTTCTTGGTAGGGCTCATGCGTCGGCTCCAGCAGCGGTTCGAACGAATTCGGCCGCCTGTGCGAGGGTGCGGATCCCGAGCGCACGCGCATCCTCCTCGCTGTCGAGGTGCGAGTGGTCGATCTCGATGCGGGTTCCCGGCGGCGGCAGCTCGATCCCGGCCGCGGCGAGCCAGTGGCGATAGCGATTGGAGAGCGCCTGGCGCGCGGTCGCGGGGGAGTCGGAGCCGTCGGCGTTCTTCACCGGCGAGTATTCGCGCTCGCGACTCGTCTCGACCACGCACACGGCGCTCGCCGCCGGCAGCGCGTCGAACACGAAGCGCTCGAGCTTGCGGCCGTTCGGCACGCGCGGCGCAACCGGACGGCCCTGGTCGTCCACCGTCGGGATCTTCTTCTCGGAAGCGTGGAAGCGGAGCCAGCGATCGGCGGAGCCTGCCACGCGACGCAGGAAGGGGAGCGAGAAGATGTGCAGCGCCATGTTCCCGGCCCAGAAGCGCAGCTCACCGCGGGCGTCTCGCGCGTGGCGGCATTCGTCGGTCAGCTCGGTGTACTCGATCACGAGCGTCTCCGCGTCCGCGCGTGCGAGGACTCCGACCTTCTCCATCGGATCGAGCTTGCGGACGACCTTGCAGGACATCTCCGCGCCGGAGCCGAAGTGGAACCCTAAATACACCGGATCGCAGATCTGCACGAGGGGATTGTCGACCTGGTAGTAGAAGAGTGTGTCGATTCCACGACGCTGCATGTCGTCGAGCGCGCCGGAAGCGTGCAGGGCGGTCAGCGAGCCGCCGTGGCCGTCGGGGTTCAGCATGATGCGGCCGGGCTGCTCGAGCACGATGCGGTTCTCGAAATCGAAGCTCGGCACCATCCCCTGACGGAAGAAGAAGACCTCGTCTTCGCGCAAGCCGAAATGGCGCGAGCGCTGGAAGAAGGCGCGGGTGGCGGCGTCGGTCGCCTCGCTCGTCATCACGTACCAGGGAACCCGCTTGCCGTAGCGACGAGCGAGGCCCCGCAGCTTCTGGGCCTGGAGCTCGAAGAGCGAGCGCTGGGTCACGGGCCCGATGGGGAAGAGCCCCTTGGGACCGTCGTAGCCGAGCCGGGTCGCCTGTCCGCCGGCCACCACCACGGCTGCGACGCGACCCGCGCGCAGAGCGGCTTCGCCGCCTTCGCGCGCCTGCGACCAGCGCGCCGCGTCGCCCCCGTGCTCGGGCAGCCGCTCGACCGCAGGCGGCTCGAGCTTGCGCACGTCCGGCGCCGCCGGCTGGCGCGCCTCCGCGAGGGCCCGCAGCACGGCGGGAAGGTCGATCGAGGCGGCCTGCGCGAGCAATTCGGACCGCGCCGCCGCATCCAGGCGGTCCCAGAAGCGGAAGACGTGGGACTGCCCGTGGCTTTGGAAGCGGCTCCGCAGCCCCTCGATCTCGGCATTCCGCGAAGCATGGCTGGGCACCGATCGAGCCCCCCGGCCGAGTGGTCGCGCCGTATAGCACACGGCGCGAGGGGCGGGAGAACCCGCGCCCGGGCAGCTGAGGCCCTTCGCACCGGATACGACGCAAGTACCCATAGGCAAAAGGGTTACTAAAATGGTATAGAACGCGGTTCCATGCGGCTTTTGGCCCCGCTCCTCCTCGTCTTGCTAGGGGGCCTAGCCCTGGCGGCCGGGCCGGGCCTCGCTGCTTCCCCCATCGAGCAGCGCTGCGCCGTGCTGGGCGGGGCCTGCCTGTGCAGCGAGCCGCTCCGGTTTACGGCCCCGGGAACCCTGTTCGAGTCGGCGGATCCGCCGGACAGCGAAGGGGTGGGGGCGAAGGAGTGCGCAGGGGGCAATACGATCGACGCCGAGCCGACCGGGATCGAGCTGGTGAGCGTCGTGGACAACGCCAGCGACGTCGATTTCCCGCTCGCCTCGGATCCTCCGGCCTACGTGCTCAAAATGACCGCGGGCCCGATCGACGTGGACAACGGCTGGCGGCTGATCGGCGAAACTCCGCAGGACGTCGTGAACGAGACGGTGTGCAGCCGGACCTACCAGCGCTTCGGCAACGACCTGCCGATCATCAACGATCCCATGCGGGCCAAGCTCCAGGAGGCGGTCGTCGGCGGCATGCTGATCCAGCACGGGATCCTCCAGAACGACCTCGGTCAGATCGACACCTTCGGAGGGAATTGCACGGGATCGATCCCGTTCCAGGCCTGGGGGCGAACCCAGTGGATCCGCCACGAGGCGTGCCTCGACATCGGCACCACCAGCATGAGCAGCCGGCAGCGCGCCACGCTGATCGAGACCGGGGTGTCCGAGACCGTGACCTGCGGGCCCTTCGAGATCGTGGGCGGGACCCCCACCGACTTCGAGTCGTACCTGGTCGCCAATCTCTTCCTACAGGCCGACGGGAACGCGGGCTTCTTCGGCTCGCGCTACGTGACCCACGGCATCCAGACGCGCGTCCCGTTCGACGCGAACTTCTGGCCCGGGCCCGCGATCGAGCTCGAGGACGGGGATGGCGACGGCGTCGCGAACACCCTGGACGACTGCCTCCTGGTCGCCAACTCGAGCCAGGACGACACCGACAGCGACGGCTATGGGAACCGCTGCGACGCGGACTACGACGACAACGGCGCCGTGAACAGCGGCGACTACGCGACCTTCCTGGCGGCCGCCTACACCGCGATCGGGGACCCCGCCTACGACCCGGAAGTCGACACCGACTCGGATGGCACGGTCGGGCCGCTCGACTTCTCGCTGTTCAAGGGCCTCTACCTGCGCCCGCCGGGTCCCTCCGGCCTTGCCTGCGCCGGAAGCATTCCCTGTACCCACTGATCCGATTCCCCTGCCTGGCTCACGAGGGAAGGGGAAGCCAGCTCCAGTGCGCGGCGCCCTCGGCAGGACGCCGGGATATCATTTGACAGAATCATTCTTATCAGACGTATCAGCGGGAGAGGGCCGGGCCGCCTGGGAAGCGCGCAGCTCGCGCAGCAGGCCGCGCAGGTCGGCCGGGAGCGGGGCTTCCTCCTGCGCCTCGCTCTCGACGCGTTCGAGCAGCGAGAGCGCGCGCTCGGGCTGGCCGGCCTGGGCGTAGCAGCGCGCGGCGTCGGCGAGCGCGTAGTAGCGCAGCGGGAATCCGGCCAGATCACCGGCGGCCTCGTGCTCGGCGGCCGCCTGGGCGAGCTCTCCGCGGTCCTCGAGGGCCTGGGCGATTCGCTGGTGCACCAGGCCCGCGATGCGCGGATTGGTCGGCTGCTCGGCGAGCGCGTTGCGGAGGCTTTCCAGGCCGGCGTCGGCATCGCCCTGCTTCTGCTGGAGGTCGGCGACCTCGAGCCAGGCGAGCGCGGCGGGCAGCGTGCCGGGGTGAGCCTCCGCGACGCCGCGGAACTTCTCCAGGTATTCCTCGCGGATCTGCCGGGCGGCCTCCGGGTTCGCGAGCTCGGGCAGATCGATGGCGCCGGGCTCGGCGCCCATCGCCGCGAGGTAGGCCATCTGGGTCTGATCGAGGGCGTCCGAAGCCTCGCCCGCGCGTCGCTCCGCCCGCGAGCGCAGCAGCTCCCAGGCGCCGCCGGTCGCGAGCACGACGCCGATCACGGCGCTCACCAGAATCGGGTGCGCGGCGACCCAGGTCGCCATCCG
The DNA here is from genome assembly GCA_036560145.1 of Myxococcota bacterium. GTDB lineage: Bacteria > Myxococcota_A > UBA9160 > UBA9160 > SMWR01 > DATBRV01. Next base: position 101,690 of record DATBRV010000062.1, on the reverse strand, counting down.
CTCGATGCCCGAGCCCAGGTCTTCGAGCACCTCGGTCGCGCCGTGGTGCGGGTTGCTCTTCTCGGGCACAGGGACTCCTTCGCTCGGGTTCTACGGGGGCGCGAGTGTATCAATGCCGCGAACGCAGGCGCAGGCGCACCGGCGCCCCGGCCAGGTCGAAGCTCTCGCGCAGCTGATTCTCGAGGAAGCGCCGGTAGGAGCTCTGCACGGCGTCGGGCTCGGAGCAGAAGAGCACGAAGGTGGGCGGCCGCGTCCCCATCTGCGTCGCGTAGTAGAACTTGACGGGCTTTCGGCGCGGACCCCGCTGCGCCATCGCGGGATCGTGCAGCGCGACGGTCTTGCTCAGCCAGCGGTTCAGCTCGGCGGTTCCGATCTTCCGCTCGACCGCGGCGGCCAGCCGCTGCGACAGCTCAAAGATGCGGCCGATCCCGGCGCCGGTCTTGGCGGAGACCGTGAGCAGGGGGGCCTCCCCCAGGAAGCGAAGCCGGCGCCGCACCTCGTCCAGCAGCCGCGCGATCTGCGCCTCGCCCTGCCCCGCCACCAGATCCCACTTGTTGAGGATCAGACCCACCGCGCAGCCGCGCTCGAGCGAAAGGTTCGCGACGCGGGCGTCCTGGTCGGTTGCACCCTCCACGGCGTCGATCACGACCATCGCGACGTTCGCCCGCTCCAGCGCGCGGACCGTCATCAGCGCGCTGCCGCGCTCGGCCGAGAGGATGCGGCGCCCGGCGCGGCGCAGCCCGGCGGTGTCGACCAGCAGGAAACGCTGGCCGGCGTGTTCGACCCTCACGTCGATCGCGTCGCGCGTGGTGCCCGGCACGTCGGAGACGACGACGCGCTCCTCGCCGACCAGGCGGTTCACGATCGAGCTCTTTCCGACGTTGGGCCGGCCCACCACTGCGATCCGGACCCCCTCCCCCGCCGCCGGCGCCAGATCCGGCGGGCTCTCGGGCAGCAGCGCGACGATCTCCTCCAGCGCATCCCAGGCGCCGCCCCCATGCTCGGCCGAGACGCCGCGCGTGCGCTCGATCCCGAGCCGGTGGAACTCGCCGAGCCGCAGCGCGTGCTCGGGCACGTCGATCTTGTTCACCACCAGCGTCACCGGCTTGTCCGAACGGCGCAGCAGCCGCGCGAGCTCGGCGTCCTCGGGCAGCAGGCCGGCCTTGCCGTCGACCAGGAACAGGATCGCGTCGGCGCCCGCGATCGCGGAGCGCGCCTGCGCCTGGATGGCCGCCGCGAGGCCCGCCTGGGCGTCCGGGTCGAGGCCCGCGGTGTCGACCAGCAGCACGCGGCGGCCGCTGACCTCGACCTCCTCGGCAATCCGGTCGCGCGTGATGCCGGGCTCGTCGAGCGCGAGCGCGCGCCGGTGGCCGGCGAATCGATTGAACAGCGTCGACTTCCCGACGTTCGGGCGTCCGACGATCGCGACGATCGGAAGCTGCGCGAGGAGGCTCATGGGCTCACGGGATGGGGCGCCGGCACGAAATGCGGCGCGGGCGGAGGGTACCGCGCGGGCCCGCCGGAGTCACTCGGGCGCGGCATTGCTTGACTTTGACCGCCGCCGGCGCGTAGCCTCGCCTGGATCCCGCGAATCGGGGCTCCCGGAGCGCCATCGGCGTCGGAGCCTGGAGGTGTCGCCGTGAGCTCCCGCGCCCGTCGCCCCGGCGTCCTCGCCGTCGCGCTCCTGCTGCTGGTTAGCCTGGCCGGGCCGGCGTCTGCGTCGCCCGAGACGCTCAAGCGCTCGGTCTCGAACGTGCTGTTCGGGCCGCTCGACGTCGCCTTCACCCCGGTGGTGTCGGCCCGGAACGTCATCAACAACCTGCAGAACGTCGACGACACCATGGGCGTGCGGGTCGCCTACGCGGTGCCCGGCTACGTCTGGAACATGGGCGTGCAGATCGGCGCGGGCACGATCCGCGTGCTGACCGGCGTGATCGAGTTCCTGCCGGGCCTCGGCCTGTTCTTCTTCGACGCGGACCTCGACCCGCTCTTCTCGCCGGTCGAGAGGGGCCAGGCGCTGGTCGATTACGACACGCCGCCGCTCAACATCAAGTTCGGGATCACCTATACGGAGTGAAGCGCCGGCGCCTCGGCGCCGCGCAGGAACTCCTCCACCGTCGCGAAGATCGCGTCCCGGGCGGCCGGGTCGAACCAGCGCGTCTCGGGCACGCCGCGCAGCCACGTGCGCTGGCGCCGCGCGAAACGCCGGGTGTCGCGCTGCATCGCCGCGAGCGCGTTGCGCAGCGTGTCTGCGCCCTGCACCACGGGCAGCAGGTGGCGGTACCCGATCGCCTGCATTGGCGCGAGCTCGGGTCCGTAGCGCCGCTCGCAGAGCCCGCGCACCTCGCGCAGCAGACCGGCTTCGAGCATGCGCGCGCAGGCCGCATCGATCCGGCGGTCGAGCGTCTCCCGGCCGGGGTCGAGGGCGAGCTGGAGCGCGCGAAAGGGGCGGTCCGCACAGCGCTGGGCGTCGCGCAGCCAGGCGCTCGGCTGGCCCGTGTGCTGCACGATTTCGAGCGCCCGGATGATCCGGCGCGCGTCGTTGACGTGGATGCGCGCCGCGGCTTCCGGGTCGACGGCCTCGAGCTTCGCGTGCAGCCGCTGCGGATGGCCTTCGGCCCGGGCCTGCGCGTCCTCGCGCTCGAGGCGCTCGCGCAGCTCCGGGTCGGCGGCGCCGGCCGCCAGCAGACCTTCTAGAAAGGCTCGAATGTAGAGCCCGGTTCCCCCCGCCAGCACGACGATCTTGCGCCGCGCATGGATCGCGGTCGCGGCCCGGCGCGCCTCTACCACGTAGCGGCCGGCGTTGAAGGGCACGTCCGGGGTCACCACGTCGATCAGGTGGTGCGGCACCCGCGCGCGCTGCTCGGGCGTCGGCTTGGCGGTCCCGATGTCCATGTACCGGTAGACCTGCATCGAGTCGGCGTTCACGATCTCGCCGTCGAACTTCTCGGCCAGCTCGATGGCGAGCGCGGTCTTCCCCGCCGACGTCGGTCCGGTGACGACGACCACGGGGGGGCGGGCGGGAGCGGGAGCGGACATCGAAGGGAAGCGTAGCCGGCCGCGGAGGCCTGGGTGAACTCCGCTCGGCTGCGCCTCGCTGCGCGCGGGCTTGCGCCCGATTGCTATCGACGTCCGAAGCGCCGCTCGATCTCGTGCAGATCGAAGGGCACCGCGACCGGGCGGCCGTGCGGGCAGGTGGGAGCCCAGGGGATCGCGTCGAGGGCGTCGAGCAGCGCCCGCTGCTCGGCCTGCGAGAGCACCTCGCCCTTGCGCCGCGCGGCATGGCAGGCGAGCGAGGCGAAGAGCCGGTCGGCGGCCTCGGCGCTGGGGGCGCCCCCGCCCGGCGCGTCGCCCTCCAGCCAGACGTCGAGCAGCCCTCGCACCAGCGCCGCGGGATCGCGGCCGGCGAGCAGCGCCGGGACCGCGCGCACCACGACGGTGTCCTCGCCGAAGGGCTCGAGCTCGAAGCCGAAGGCGGCGGCGGCGCCGGCGCGCTCGGCGAGCCGGGCGACCTGCCCGGGCGGCGCCGCCAGCGTGAGCGGGACGAGCAGCAGCTGGCTCTCGATCTCCCGCTGGCGCCAGCCGGCGCGCAGCCGCTCGAAGAGCACGCGCTCGTGGGCGGCGTGCTGGTCGACGAGCAGCAGGCCCTCCTTCGCCTCGACCAGCAGGTAGGTCGCCAGCAGGCTGCCGAGCAGCCGCAGGTCGCCGAAGCGCATCGGCGCGGCCGGCTCGGCGGCGTCCCGCACCAGCCCGGCGCTGCGGTCCCCCGCCGCGGGCGCGGCGAAGAGCCAGTCTCCGGCCTGGCGAGTCGGGCTCGTCGCCAGCGGCCGGGGCGGCGCCGCGGACGCCCCGGTCGCCCCGGGCGCCGGCGCCAGCCAGCGCCGGGATTCGATCGCGGCGGCCACGCCGTGCCGCACCAGGCTGTGCAGCGCCGGCGGGTCGGCGAAGCGGACCTCCCACTTCGCGGGGTGCACGTTCACGTCCACGGCTTCCGGCGGCAGCTCGACGAAGAGCACCGCCGCCGGGAAGCGGCCGCGCGGCAGCCAGTCGCGGTAGACCTCGACCAGCGCGTGCTGAAGCGTGCGGTCGCGCACCGGGCGGCGGTTCACGTAGAGGTAGACACCCGCCAGGGTCGGCCGATGGCGGTCGGGCCGCGCCGCGAAGCCGGTGACCCGAGCCGGGCCCTCCCGGTACTCGACCGGGACCAATGCCGCCGCGTCCTCTTCCCCGAGCACCGCGGCCACCCGGTCGAGCGGGCTCTCCACGGCGGGCCAGGCGAGCGCGGGGCGGCCCTCGCGCTGGACGTCGAAGTGCAGCCCCGGGAGCGCGAGCGCGCAGCGCACCAGGCCGTCGGCGATGTGGCCCCACTCGGTGCTCGCGGTCTTGAGGAACTTGCGCCGCGCGGGCACCGCCGCGAACAGATCCGCGACCTCGATCCGGGTGCCCTCCGGCGCGCCCACCGCCCCGGCGTGCCGGATCTGGCCCGCTTCCACCCGCAGCTCGAAGCCCTCGGCCGCGCCGCGCGCCCGCGTGCGCAGGCGCAGCTGGCAGACCGAGGCGATCGCGGGCAGCGCCTCGCCCCGAAAGCCGAAGGAGCGGACCCGCTGTAGATCCTCGACGCAAGCGATCTTGCTGGTGGCGTGGCGCTGGAGCGCGAGGCGGGCGTCGGCCGGGCTCATGCCGCAGCCGTCGTCCGCGACGGCGATGAACTCGCGGCCGCCGTCGCGCACCTCGACGCGGATGCGCGAGGCGCCCGCGTCGATCGCGTTCTCGACCAGCTCCTTGACCACCGAGGCCGGGCGCTCGACCACCTCGCCCGCGGCGATCTGATCGATCAGCGCATCCGGCAGCAGCTGGACCCGCCCGCCCGGGGCGGGAGCGGCCTCTTTGCTTTGTCCCACACTCCCCCCTGCCGGCCGAGTACCATGCGTCCGGGCCGAGCGTCAACCCGAGGGCTCCTTGGGGCGGATGGGACCCGCAATTTCGTTGACAAGAGGCCCGGTCTCCCAATAGGTTCCGTCTGCTTCCAGAGGCGGAATTCGAGGACGTAGCGCGATGAGCGAGGGTGGCGTGCAACGCGAAGGACCGGGCTTCGAGGGTGGAACCGCGATCGAGCGGCCGATGGGCCGCAGGCGCAGCGATCGGATCGTGGGCGCGGGACGCGCGACCCAGGAGATCGTCGATCAGGCGATGGCGCTCGCGCGCTCCGACCGTCCGATCCTGATCTCCGGTCCCGCCGGAAGCGGCAAGGACCATCTGGCCCGCGCGATCCACGCCTGGAGCAGCCGCACCGCGCAGCCGTTCATCACCGTTTCCTGCGTCACGCCGAGCGGCGGCCTGCTCGCCCGCGATCTGTTCGGCTGCGCGGGGGGCACGCACCCGCAGCTCCCGGAGGAGCACGTCGGCGCGCTCGCGCGCGCCGCCGGCGGCAGCCTGCTCGTCGACGCCATCGATCAGGCGCCCGAGCCGGTGCGCGAGACGCTGCTCAAGGCGATTGCGGACGGGCGCTTCCAGCGCGAGGGCGACGGCGCGACCGTCGCGCTGCGCGCGCGCGTGATCGCGACCTGCGTCGTCGCGCCGAGCCGCCCCGTCTTCGGCGACCTCGCTCACCACGTGCTGGCGCTGCCTCCCCTCTCGGCGCGCCGCGAGGACGTGCTCCCGCTGGCTGCGCATTTCCTGCGGCTCTTCTCCGACGAGACCGGCGTGACACCGATCGGGTTCACGCCCGAAGCGCGCAGCGCGCTGCTCACGGAGCCGTGGCCCGGCAACGTCCGGGAGCTCGCCGAGCGCGTGCGCCAGGCGATCCGCCTGGCGGGAAGCGGCGCGATCACCGCCGAGGCGCTGCTGCTGGCCGCGGACGGCGAGGAGATCCCGTCGTTCAAGGAAGCCAAGCGCGCCTTCGAGACGCGCTACGTGGTGGGGCTGCTGCGGCGCTGCAGCGGCAACATCAGCCGCGCGGCGCGGCTCGCCAAGAAGGACCGCAAGGACTTCTACGACGTGATCCGCCGCACCGGCATCGATCCGTCCGAATTCCGGTAGCGGACGCGCGCGCGTGCGCGTCGCGCTCGTGCAGACGACCTCCACGGACGACCTCGCGGCCAACCTGGCGGCCGCCAGCCGGGGCGTGGAAGAGGCGGCCGACCGCGGCGCGAGCCTGGTCGCGCTGCCCGAGAACTTCGCCTTCCTACGGCGGGAGGGCGGACCCATCCCCTGCGCGCAGGGTCTCGACGGCGAGATCGTCGGCTGTCTGCGTTCCCTGGCACGTCGCCTGCGCGTGCGGATTCTCGGCGGCAGCTTTCCCGAGGCGGCGCCGGACGAGGCGCGGGTCTTCAACACCAGCGTCTTGATCTCCCCCGCCGGCGAGCTCGAGGCCGTCTACCGCAAGATCCACCTCTTCGACGTGGACCTCGGCGCCAGCGGCGGCGGCGTCTACCGGGAGTCGGCCTTCATCGCGCCGGGCCGGGAGGTGGTGGTGGCGCAGACGCCCGAAGCCGTGATCGGCCTCTCGGTCTGCTACGACCTGCGCTTTCCCGAGCTCTACCGCGCGCTCGCGGCGCGCGGGGCCCAGATCCTCGCGGTTCCGAGCGCCTTCACCCGGGAGACCGGCAAGGATCACTGGGAGGTCCTGCTGCGGGCGCGCGCGATCGAGAACCAGGCCTTCGTGCTCGCGCCGGCGCAGTGCGGACGCCACAGCGAGACCCGCGCGAGCCACGGGCGCTCGCTGGTGGTGGATCCCTGGGGCCTGGTGCTCGCGCAAGCGGGCGACCGGCCCTGCGTGGTGGTGGCGGACTGCGACCTCGGCGAGCTCGCACGCGTGCGCGCGAGTCTCCCCGCGCTCGAGCACCGGCGACTCTGAGGTCCAGGCCCGCTCAAGACCTCCGGAAGCCCCTCCGATACCGGAGCGCGGCATCGGGGGGTTCATGTCCAGCGAAGAGCGCTCCGGAACGCCCGTTCGCGGCTTCCTGGTGGTACAGACCGGCGACTTCGAGGGCACCGAGCACCCGCTTGCCAAGGACGAGACGATCATCGGGCGCAATCCGACCACCGACATCACCCTGCTCGACGAGGGCATCAGCCGCGAGCACGCGCTGATCCTGCGCGACGAGTCCACCTGCTCGTTCACGATCGAGGATCTCCAGTCGACCAACGGCACCAAGGTCAACGGCAAACGCGTGCGCTCCGCCGTGCTGGCCGATGGCGACGCGATCGAGGTCGGCCACACCCGATTCCGCTTCGAGCTGCGCTGAGGAGCCCTCTTCAATTCGAGAGGCGGCGGCGAATCCGAGGGCCGAGCTGTGCGGTGAGCGCGAGCGGCAGCCGCGCCCAGACCTGCGAGAGCCGCTTCAGCCAGGCGCCGGCATCGGGCCCCGGCAGCTCGAGGCTCCGGCCGTCCGGCGCGAGCCGGAGCCAGGCGAGCGGTCGCTCCACCGCGCCCCAGCCGAGCTTGAAGCCGTGGGTGCCGCTGCCCGGCGGCGAGCGCCCGAAATCGAAGCTGCGCGCGCCGCGCGCGATCGACCAGCGCAGCGCCTCCCAGTAAATCTGGTTGTTCGGGCAGCGCTGGCGCTCCTCGCGCAGCGTGGAGGCCCAGGGGACCGTCACCGCGCCGGCGAAATCGATCGCCACCAGACCGCCGACAGGCCGGCCTCCCAGCGCGGTGATCACGAAGCGCAGCCGCGGTCCGAAGGCGGCGGCCGCCGCCGCGAAGAAGCGACGCGCATGCACCGGCGAGCCGAGATCGCGCATGTTGCGCAGGAACGGCGCGTAGAAGCCGTCCAGCAGCTCCTCGGGATCGCCCGCGGCGAGCGCGAGGCCCTCGCGCTCGGCCTTGCGCGTCTGGTTGCGCACCTTGGCGGGCAGTGCCTTCCACTGGGCTTCCTCGCTCGCCTGGAGCGCGAGCACGAGGTCGACGCGATTCAGCTCTCCGGGCGGCGGCCCGCCCGCGAGCGGCGCGAGCTGGCGCAGCTCGAGCCCCAGCGCGCCGATCTCGCAGGCGCGCGCCAGCGCGGCGTCCCGCAGCGCCGCTTCCGCGGCCGGCGAGACGGCCAGCACGCCGGCCGTGTCGAGGAAGGGAAGCGAGACCAGCTCGAGACGCCCGAGCAGCCCGCGAAAGGGCACCAGCGGGAGGACCCCCGCGAGCTCGCCGCCGGCCTCGCGCACCGCGAGATACTCCGGCGCCAGCCCGTACGCTTCGCGCAGCACGCGGTGCCAGGCCGCGGCGTGCCCAAGGCCCGCCCCCGGCGTGACTTCCACGAACCCGTCCCACTCGGCCCCCGGGTCCGCGACGATTTCGACGTGCATGGAAACGACTATATCGGAGCGGGTTTCATGGGCTTTGAGGGCGAAGATGCGTCAAGCTACACCGCCGGCGCGCCGAAGATCGCCGCGAGCGCCACGGGAGGGGGAGTGATGAGCTTGCTTTCGCTGCGACCGGGTTCCGGGGAGTTCCGGGTGGATCGAGGCGCGCAAGGCCCGCGCCGGAGCGCCTTGGGCGTCGCCCTGGCGGCGCTCGCGCTCGCGACGGGCCTCGCCTGCGCCACCACGCCGACCCCCCCGCCCGAGCGGGCAGCGACCTCCTCCTACGTGGTGGGCGCCCCCGACGCGCTGCACGTCACCATCCTCCCCGATCCGGCCATCGAGCGCGACGTCACGGTCCGGCCCGACGGCATGATCTCGATCGATCTGATCGGCGATGTTCCCGCGGCCGGCCGCAGCGTCGGCGAGATCGCGTCCGACATCGAACAGCGCATCGGGCGTTTCAAGCGGGGCGCGGCGGTCACCGTCTCGCTGATCACGGCCAACAGCAACTCCATCACGGTGCTGGGCGAGGTGCGCACGCCGCAGAGCTTCCCGCTGCTCAAGCAGACCCGGGTCGCCGAAGCCATCGCGCGGGTGGGGGGCCCTGTCTTCACCGGGTCGGAGCGGCGCATCCGGGTCGTGCGCAGCGGGAGCGGCGAGACGGTCGTCTTCCACGTCAACCTCAACGCCATCCAGGGCGGAGACCTGCGCACGAACATCGTGCTGGCCGAGGGCGACATCGTGTACGTGCCGCCGACCTTCTGGGCCAGGATCGGCTACGTTGTGCAGGCCGTGCTCTTCCCCTTCAATCCGCTGCTCGGGGTCGGGACCACGGTGGCCGGCGTAGCGATCGGCCCGTAACCGCAACCCGGCCGCCCTCCGGCCGATCCCAACAGGCAACCGATCGGTACAACCCCTCGCCAAGCCATCGGAACTCGGGCTTGGCGCGAGACGGTGCAACGCCTTCCATCTAGCACTCGAATGCCACCGCATCGTAAGCTTCTCGCCCCATCCGATCGCCCATCGATCGCGCGCCCGGCGCGTGTCACCCGGAGGCCCGCCGCGGGCACTCACCGGGAGCCGCGTACCCGCCCGGCGCGGGTGTGAGGTGGGGTGTGAAGTAGTTCACTGTGGATGTGCAAGAGCGCGAGGAACATTCCGCCGCGTTCGAACCACTCGCCGAGGGAGTCCGAAAGACACGATGCGCTACTACCTGCTGAACCTCTACCTGCGCCGCGTGCTGATGGCGGTGCTCGTCGACGCCTCGTGCTTCCTCTTCGCAGCGATCGTCTCCTGGTTCCTGCTCGAGCCCGATTTTCCCGTCCGGCAGTACGCGACGGCGACCGCGGGCGGCGTGCTCGCCAGCTTCGTGGCCCTCTACTACACGGGCGCCTACGGGCTCACCACGCTCGGCAGCGGTCGCCGCACGGTCGAGAGCGTCTTTGCCGCGATGGGCACCGCCTTCGTGCTGGCGCTGGTCGTGTACTTCTCGCTGCGGACGCCGCCGCGCGCGATGGAGGCGCTGGCGCACACCGCCGCGATCTACTTCCCGCTGCTGCTCGGCGGCCGGCTCGGATTCCGGATGGTTTCGGCGCTGCCGCGCTTCTCGCAACACGTGCTCGTGATCGGCAGCAGCGACCTCGGCGTCGCGATTGCCAAGGCGATGCGCGAGCGCAGCAATCTGGGGGCCCGCCTGGTGGGCTTCCTGTCGGACGAGGCGACCCACCAGCGCGCGACGATCGACGGCGTTCCGGTGCTCGGCAAGGTCCACGAGATCGAGAAGATCGTGGACCACGAGGGGATCGACCGGATCGTGGTCGCGTCCAAGAGCCGCAGCGAGTACTTCCCCTCGGAGGAGCTGCTCGCCGCGAAGCTCGGCGGCCGCTACGTCGAGTCCGGCGTCGCGTTCTACGAGCGCATCACCGGCCGCGTCTACCTGCGCGACCTGCGCCCGAGCTATCTGATCTTCACCGACGGCTTCCGCGTGAGCCCGCTTCAGACCTGGCTCAAGCTCGCGCTCGACGTCACGGTGTCGGCGGTCGGCCTGGTGCTGGTCGCCCCCGTGCTGGCGGCCTGCGCGCTCGCCATCCGGCTCGATTCGCCGGGCCCGATCTTCTACCGACAGGAGCGGGTCGGGCAGCGGGGCCGCCTGTTCCGGGTCTGCAAGCTGCGCTCGATGCGGCACCGCGCCGAGGACGAGACCGGCGCCGTGTTCAGCCGCGAAGACGACGACCGCATCACCCGCGTGGGCAGGATCCTGCGCAAGACGCGCCTCGACGAGCTGCCCCAGCTCTGGAACGTGCTGGTCGGTGACATGAGCCTGGTCGGCCCGCGGCCCGAGCGGCCCGAGTTCATCGATGCGCTGAGCGAGCGCTACCCGTACTTCCGGCTGCGCTCGGTGCTCAAGCCGGGCCTGACGGGCTGGGCGCAGATCCGCCACGGCTACGTGAACGACGTGGACGGCTTCGAGGAGAAGCTGGCCCTCGACCTGTATTACATGAAGTACCGTTCCTTCGTGATGGACCTCCTGATCCTGTGGAAGACCGCCAAGACGATGGTCCTGCTGCACGGCGTCTGACGTGACCCTCAACGCGCTCAGCGTCGACCTGGAGGAGTATTTCCAGGTCTCCAACTTCGCGAGCCTGATCGAGCGGTCCCGCTGGGAGAGCCTGCCCTCCCGCGTGCGCGACTCGACCCGCCGCCTGCTCGACGCCGCCGACGCCAGCGGAAACCGCGCGACCTTCTTCGTGCTCGGCTGGGTCGCCGAGCGGCACCCCGATCTGGTGCGCGAGATCGCGGCGCGCGGCCACGAGATCGCCTGCCACGGCTACGGGCACGAGCTCGTCTACGAGATCGGGCCGGAGCGCTTCCGGGCCGACCTGCGGCGCGCCCGCAGCGCGATCGAGCAGGCGACCGGGAACGCCGTCCACGGCTACCGCGCGCCGAGCTACTCGATCACCGAGGCCTCGCTCTGGGCGCTCCAGATCCTGGTCGAAGAAGGCTTCCGCTACGACTCTTCGATCTTCCCGATCCGGCATCACCGCTACGGGATTCCGGGCTTCGCGAAGCGCCCGGTGCGTGTCGTGCTGGAGGGCGGCGCCGCGATCCGCGAGTTCCCGCTGACCACGCTCGCGGCCGGCCCCTGGTCGCTGCCGCTCGCGGGCGGGGCCTATCTGCGCTTCCTGCCCCTCTCGCTCTTCTCCTGGGGCCTGGGGAGGCTGGTCGCCGCGGGAGAACCCACCGTGCTCTACGTCCACCCCTGGGAGATCGACCCGGAGCAGCCGCGGCAGGCCACCGGCTGGCTCGTGCGCGTGAACCACTATCACAACCTCCACCGGATGGAGGCGCGTCTGCGCCAGCTGCTCGAGCGCTTCCGGTTCGCCCCGCTGGGCGAGGTCCTCGATCGGCTGGAGGCCCAGGGGCGCCTGCCGGACCTCGTCCTGTCCCAGGGGGCGCTTGCGGCATAGTTCGGACTCGTTCGTCACCTTTCATAGCTGACGGGTTACTATCGATCAGGCGTGGGGTTGGACCGCGGCTCGCGTGTCCTTACTCGCCACATCCGGGGCGCCCCCAGGGCGCGTGAGGCAGGCTCGATGAGCATGGTCGGCGGCGGGCAGGCAGGGGGCGGCTTCGGGATCGGGGACGTGCTCGAGATCCTGGAGCGCTGGCGCTGGTGGATCCTGGGCGGCGCGCTGGCCGGGCTGGCGGTGGGCTTCCTCGCCTACCTGGTGCTCCCGCCCCGCTTCCAGGCGACCACCACGATCCTGGTCGAGCCCCAGGAGGTTCCCAAGTCCTACGTCGAGAGCACGGTCACGCTCGAGATCGAGCAGCGGCTCAATACGCTGCAGGAGCGCGTCACCAGCCACTCGAACCTGACGCAGCTGATCGAGCTGGTGGGGCCCCGGCGCCTCGACCCGAGCGGCCGGCTCGGGACCGACGAACTCCTGTCGATGATCCGAAGCCAGCTGGCCGTCGACATCCGGGCCCGCAGCGAGAAGACCGCGCCCGTCTTCGACATCGCCTACACGCACCCGGATCCCACCGTAGCCGCCGACGTGGTGCGCGACGTCACGGGCCGCTTCATCGACGAGAACCTGAAGGACCGTGCGGCACAGGCGACGGCGACGGCCGAGTTCCTGGACGTGGAGCTGCAGCGCCTGCGCGACGACGTGGGCAAGCAGGAGGAGCGGATCCGCGAGTTCCGGATGCAAAAGATGGGCGCCCTGCCCTCGCAGCTGGAGACCAACCTGCGTTCGCTCGATCGCTTGAACGTCGAGCTCGCGAGCAATCTGGAGGCGCAGGAGTCGGGGACCCAGCGGCTCGCGCTGCTGCGCCAACAGCGGGCCAATGTGCGGGTCGGCACCAGCCCGAGCGCCCCCTCGACGCTCTCCTCCGTCCTCAACGCCGCGCGCCAGGAGCTGCTTCAGGCGCAGCGGGTCTACACCGACGAGCACCCGAACGTGCGCAGGCTGCGCGAAGAGGTGGCCCGGCTCGAGGCCGACCTCAACCGCAGCGAGAAGGACCCCAGCGCGCCCGCCCAGGACTACTCCTCGCACGATCCGGCCCTGGTCGCGCTCGACAACGAGGCGACCGCGGCCAGCCTCGAGCTCGAGGGCCGACGCCGCCAGGAGGCCCGGATCCGCGAGGAGATCGAGCAGTTCCAGGCGCGCGTCGAGGAGACGCCGCGGCGTGAGCAGGAGGAGCTCGAGCTCACGCGCGATTACGAGAACCTGATGGCGACCTACCGCAGCCTGCTGACCAAGAAGTACGAAGCGTCGCTGGCCCGCAACCTGGAGCAGGCCCAGAAGGGCGAGCGATTCAAGGTGCTGCGCCCGGTCAGCGTCCCGAAGCGCCCCTCCTGGCCCGACCTCCGCCTGCTGCTCCCGGCGGGTCTGGCCGCGGGTCTGCTGCTGGTCGGCCTGCTGGTCGGCGCGGACGAGCTCCGCCATCCCGCGTTCCGCTCGGTCGAGCGCCTGACGCGGACGCTCGGCCTGCCGGTCTTCGCTTCGATTCCGCGCATCGACAACGATCGGATCTACGAGACCGCGCCGTCGGGCGAGGTGGATCCCAAGCTGGTGATGCACACGGCGCCGGAATCGGCGCCGGCCGAGCAGTACCGCGGCTTCCTGCCGATCTTCCTGGAGGCGGCGGGCTGCCGCGTGATCCTGGTGACGAGCGCGGCGCGCGGCGACGGGAAGTCGCTCACCTGCATGAACCTCGCGCTCTCGATCGCGTCGGATCTGGGGCGCCGGGTGCTGGTCATCGACGGCGACCTGCGGCGCCCGTCGGCCCACCGGCTGCTGCGGATCCGGACCAAGCTCGGCCTTTCGGACATCCTGCGCGGCGAGGCCAAGATGGGCGAATGCGCGGTGAACGCGAAGCTCCAGAATCTCACGCTGATTCCGGCCGGCCGCTCGGTCCGCAATCCCCTCCTGCTGCTCACCAGTCCGGCGTTCCTCGCGCTGCTGGAGGAGGCCAAGAAGAGCTACGACGTGATCCTGATCGACTCGCCGCCGTTGCTGCCGGTGGTCGACACCAAGATCCTGCGGCGGATGGCGGACATGGTGGTGTTCGTGGTGCGCGCGGACGCGACGCCCCGCGACGGCGTGGTCCGATCGCTGGCCGACATGCGCGACGTCGCGGGCGTGATCTTCAACCAGGTCAGCCCGGGCTCGTTCCGCCGCTACTACTACTACGACGCCTACTCGCGTTACGCCTATGGCGACCCGCCGGCTCCGGAGGGCAGCGACTCGGATCACACCCGTGGCTGATCCCGAGCTGCTCACCACCGCGCAGGTGCTCGCGCTCCTCCAGATCGGGCGCACCAAGCTCTGGGAGCTGGTGCGCGAGGCGGCCTTCCCGGCCTATCGGATCGGGGAAGGCCGCAACAGCAGCCTGCGCTATCGCCGCGCGGACGTGCTCGGCTGGCTGGAGCGCAACCGCGTGAACGGCGCGCGCCGAGTCGCCGGTCCGGAGCCGGAGACTCTGCCACCGCCGCGGGCGAGATGAGCTTCCCCGGGTTTCCGGTCTTCCTGCTGCCTCCCCGACCGGCCCTGCGCGACTGGCCGCTCGCGGGCGCCAGCGCGGGGCTGCTGCTTGCGCTCGCGGAGCTGCTGCTGGCCGCCGGGGCCCGCCCTCCGCCCGCCCTCGCGCTGCTCGGCGTCGCGAGCCTCGCCTTCGGCCTCGCGCTGGCCGCCTTCGCGCTGGGCCTGACGGTGCGCACGCTCCGCCAGCGGCCCTCGCACTCGGCGCTGGTGGCGTGGGTGGCCGGGCTGATCGCGCTCGCCACGCTGGCGCCGCTCGCCCTGCCCCGGCCCGGGGTCTCCGGGTGGATCTCGCTCGCCGCGCTGGCCCTCGCGGCGCTGGCGACGGCGGGGGCGGCGTTCGCGGCGGCGCGGCTCGCCGATCGCTCGGAGCGCGCCGGCACGCCTGCCAACGCCTTGTTGTGTTGGGGCGCGACGGCGCTGCTGGTGGCCGCGGGAGAGCGCCTGCTGCTCGGCGAGCGCGCGCTGGGCTGGCCGGCGCTGGCGGGCGTGGCGGGCGGCGTCCTGCTGGGCGCCATCGCCGTCTGGGCCGCCTACGCGTTGGCGCGCCGCCGCGGATCCAGCCGGCCGCGGGCCTCTTTCCCCCAGCTCCTCGCCGGGCTCGCCGCGGCCGCGCTGGCGGCCGGCTATGCCCCCGTCGCGATTCCCTGGCTGCTCGCCGATCGCGAGCCGCCCTCTCCCGGCGGCGCGCCCGCCAACATCCTGGTCGTCGCCTTCGGATCCGCGGGCGAAGCCGCGCGCGCAGCGGGCGCGCGCGGCCAGGATGCGCTCGCCGGCTGGACCGGAATCCTCTACGAGCCGATCGTCGCCGAGCCGCAGCGGGCGCTCGAGGCGCTGCTCTCGCTTCCCGATGGCGCCCCGCTGGTCCCCGCGCTGGCGGACGATGGGTACCGCACGGCGGCGATCCTCGCCGATCCGTCGCTCGGCCAGGAGATCGGCACGCGCGAGGTCGACGCGCGGCCCGGTGCGCGCCTCCGCCTCGAGCGCGACCTGCGCTGGCTGGCGGCGGCGCCCTGGTTGGCGGGGCCCGGCCGCCATACGCTGGAGCGACTCGGCCTGGGAGACGGCGTGCGGCCGCCCGCGCAGCTGGCGTCGGACGCACGCGGCTGGCTGTTGCGAAAGGGCGCGTCGCCGATTCCGTTCTTTCTGCTGGTGGACTTCCGCCTGCTCGCGCCCGCCGCCTCCGGCGCCGAAGACGCGATCGCCTCGCTGCTCGACCATCTGGGGCAGATCGGGCTCGCCGAGCGCACGGTCGTGGTGCTCGCGCAGACGGGAGGGCCGCGCGAGCGGCCGCTGCGCGTGGTGGTGCGACCGCCGCTCGCCTGGCCGGGCGTCGCGGGCTCGGCGACGGCGTCGCGTCCGGTCGAGGCGAGTGAGCTGGGAGCCACGCTGCGGGAGATCGCGCACGGGGACGGCGAGACGCCGGTCCCGTTTCCCGGCGTCGTGGGGTGGCGCGCGGGCTAGCGCTTGCGGAAGAGCGCGTCGATCTGCGCCTTGGAGCGATCAGCCGGAGAGCTGCCGGTTGCTCCCTCGCCCGGGGAGAAGTAGTCGCAGCGATTGGCGCGGTCGCGGTCGCCCACGCGCTCCGCGTTGGGCTCGCGGCATTCGTTGTAGGCCGCCGGATCATGGTGGCGGCAATTGCGACAGACGTGCAGATCGGCCCGGCAGGATTCGCAGGCATCCCGGAACCCGACCCGCTCTCCCGCCGCGAGCACGATGGTCTTGCTGCATTGGAAGCAGCGCATGGCGGGGAGCCTGCGCCAAGCCCGTTCCCTGGTCAACGCGTATCCTGCGCACGTGCAGGAGCCGCGGACCGTCGAGGTGGCAGGCGTACGCTGGTGGCTGCGCGAGGGCGCCGACGCGGCCGCGCTCGCGCCGCTGCTCGCGCGCGCCCTGCAACAGCGGGACGGCGCCGAGGACCTCCGCTCCGGGCGCCGCAAGCGGCTGTTCCGGCTCGCGCTCGGGTCGGGGGGCGAGCCCGAACACCTGCTCAAGCGCTCCGGCTATCGCCCGAGCCGCGGTTGGCTGCGACACGCGCGCGGCTCGAAGGCGCGCCGCGAGCTCCGGATCGCGGAGGCCCTGGCCCGGCGCGGCGTGCCCGTGGTGGTGCCCCTGGCGGCGGGCGAGCGGCGTCGCGCCGGGCGGCTGGTCGAGTGCTTCCTGCTGGCGCCGCTGCTCGCGGACGCCGTCGATCTGCGCCGCCTCTGGAGCGATCCCGCGCTCGCCCCGGGCGAGCGCCGCGGCCTCGCCGTCTCGCTCGGGGGGATCGTGGCGGCTGCCCACGCCGCCGGCCTCTTCCAGGACGATCTGGCCCCGAACAACGTGCTGGTGTCCGGCGCGGGAGCCGGCCGTCTCCGGCTGGTGGATTTCGAGCGCGCGCGGCTACGCTGGCTCCTGAGCACGCGCGCGCGGAGCCGCATGCTCGCCAAGCTGGCGCGCACGGCCGCGGCCGTGCCCGCGACGCAGCGCCTCCGTTTCCTGCGCGCCTACGCGGGCGACGCCGCGCAGGCGCGCCGCTGGTGGGCGCGGCTGCGCTCCGAGGCGCCGCGTCTGGCCCGGCGAGATGACACTCGGATGCGTCGAACCGCCGTGCGCAACGGGCGCCGCTTCCAGGCCTTCGAGCGCGGCGATTCGCGAGGCTTCACGCGGCGCGGGCTCGACCCGGGGCTCGTGCTCGGCGGCGCGCCGGCCGGGCTCCCGCCCGCGGCCGGATCGGTCCGCGTCGAGATCGACGGCGGCGTCTGGCGCGTGGTATATCCGCGCGCGTCCGAGCGGCGGATGCGCGGGCTCTGGGCGCGCGCGAACACGCTCGCGGCGCGCGGACTTGCGCCGCTCCCGCTCGCGGTGCGTTCGGACCCCGATCACACCCTGCTGATCTACCAGCCCGGCGCCGGCGCGCGGCCGCCCGGCGCGACGGCCTGCGGCGCAGCCGAGCGATGGGCGGTGGCGCGGCTGCTCCGGGAGCTCGAGGGCTTCGGCGAGCTGCGCGCGGAGCTCGCCCCGGAAGCCCTGGTCCTGATCCCCACCGGGACGGGCCGACTGCGCGCCCAGCTCCTCGCGCCGCACGCGTTCCGCTTCGGCGGGCGCTGCGGCGGCCGCCGGAGCCGCGGCCTCGCCGCCCGTCTGCTCGCCTCGCTCGGGCCGCCCGCCTCGGGCGTTCAGTTCGATCGCTCGGCTTCCGATAATTCGCAGGATGGGTGACAGCTCCGGCGCGCGTCCGATCTTCTCCGCTCTCGCCGACGATCCGGCCCTCGCCCCGATCATCGAGGCCTTCGTGCTCGGCCTCGCGGAGCGGATCGACGCGGCCCAGGACGCCTACAGCCGCCGCGACCTGAAGGAGCTGACGAGCCTCGCGGGCGCGCTGGTCTCCGACGCGGCCGCCGCCGGCTTCGAGCCGCTCGCGAGCTGCGCTTCGGTGATCGAGGCCGCCTGCCTCGGTCAGCAGCTCGAGGCGACCTACCAGGGGCTGATCGAGCTCACCGAGATCGCGCGCTGCGTCCGCCTGGGGCACCGCGGCGCCACCTGAGGCCGCGGCGCCGGGCTCACAGGAAGAACCAGAGGCTCAAGGGCGAGCCGTCCGCGTTCGTGATCCGCCCGTTTGCGAGCAGCACGAACAGGAAGATCGACAGGTTCGACGCCGCGTGCACGAGCACCATCGGGAGCAGCTTGCCCCGGCGATAGAACCAGAGCTGGGTGAGGACGATCCACGCGACCGCGACCGGCCACTCCCAGGGCTGATGGCTCACGGTGAAGAAGATCAGCACGGTCGCGAAGCTCCGGAAGCTGTAGCGCGCGATCGGCACGTCGCGGAAATCGCCCGAGCCGTCGAAGACGTCCGCGTAGCGCGCGAGCCAGCTGCGCACGAAGAGCTCTTCGGCGAAGGGCGTCACCACCGCGAAGCCGAGGGCCCGCAGCGAGAGCGCGAGCCACTCGCGCGAGGCGCCCAGCTGCTGGGGGTCGAAGGCGACGTCCGGCCCGGGCCGCGCGGCGGCGATCCACAGGTACGGGGCGACCCAGAGGGCCGCGCCGAGCACGCCCACCAGGACGTCGAGCGCGTAGTCCGTCGCGCTGCCCTGCCGCCCGCGCAGCTCGGGATAGGCGCCGCCCCGCGCGAAGTAGAGCAGCAGCGCGAGGGGGACCAGCACCTTCGCCGCGGCGAAGAAGGGAGTCCATGCGGTAGAGAAACGCCCGGCGATCTCGACCAGCGCGAGGAAGCTGAAGATCGGGGTCAGATACGGCCACCAGCCGTGGCCCGGTTGACGCGGCACTTGGCCGGGAAACGTACCGATACCGCTCGCGGGGTGCATGGCTCGCGCCGTCAAGCCCGCTTTTCCGACGGCCGATACGGAGCGTGGCCTGGCGTCGCGAGGCCCCTGGCTCGCGCCCGGGCGGAACCGCGGGGCGCGCGCGCTACCCTGCCGCCGGAGCGAGCCGAGGAGGCAGGTGTCGAGCGCAGAACCCAGCCGATTCAGCTGCTTCGCGATTGGCGACGAGTCCCTGTTGATCCAATGCGGGGAGCAGCTGCTCGGGGCGGGGCACGAGCTCCGGGGCCTGCTCACCCGCGCCGCCGCACCCCTTCGTTGGGCGGGCGAGCGCGGCATCCCCTGCTTCGCCGACTGGGACGCGCTGCGCGAGGCGGCCTCCGCGCGGCCGTTCGACTACCTCTTCAGCATCACCAATCTCTCGGTGGTGCCCCGCGACCTGCTCAGCCTGCCCCGCCGGGCCGCGATCAACTTCCACGACGGGCCGCTCCCCCACTACGCGGGACTCAACACGCCGATGTGGGGGCTCCTGCGCAGCGAGCCGCGCTGGGGCATCACCTGGCACCTGATGACGGACGCCGTGGACGCGGGTCAGGTGCTGCGCGAGGAGAGCTTCGAGATCGCGGGCGGCGAGACCTCGCTCACGCTCAACGCCCGCTGCTACGAGGCCGCGGTCCGGTCTTTTCCGGCGCTGATCGAGGATCTCGCGGCCGGCCGCGCGCAGCCGCGCGCGCAGGCCGCCGGCGAGCGCCGCGTCTACCGGCGACACGAGCGCCCGGCCGCCGCCTGCGCGCTCGACTGGACGCGGGACGCCGCGTCGCTGTCGGCGCTGGTGCGCGCGCTCGATTTCGGCACGTACGCGAATCCGATCGGACTGCCCAAGCTCTGGCTGGGCGGCGAGGCCGCGCTGGTGCGCGCGCTCGAGATCCGCGAGGACCTGCCGGCGGCGCCGCCGGGCGTGCTGGTGGCGTGTGACGAAGACGGGATCACGGTCGGCACGGGCAGCCACCCGGTCGAGCTCCGCTCGCTCACGACGCCGCTCGGCGCTCCCCTCTCCCCCGCGGAGCTCGCGGCGCGCTTCGCGCTGCGCCCGGGCGCGCGGCTCCCGGCGGTCGACGAGGCGCTCGCGCGCCGGCTCTCGGATCTCGACGCGGCGCTCGCGCCGCAGGAATCGCACTGGTCCCGGCGCCTGGCCGCGCTGGCGCCGCCGCCGCTTCCGCTGGCCGAATCCGAGCCGGGCGCGAGCCTGGACACACTCGCGTGTCAACCCTCTCCGTCGCTGCGGCGCTGGCTCGCGGGCCGCCCAGGCGGGCTCGCGCCCGAGGATGCCCTCTTCGCGGCCTTCGCCGCCTGGCTCGGACGCACCGGCGAGTTCGCCGAGCTGGATCTCGGCCTCTCGGACGCCGGCCTGCGCGAGCGCGTGGCCGGTCTCGATGCGCTCTTCGCCGCGCAGGTCCCGGTCCGGGTCGAGATTGCCTACGAGGAAGCGGCGGACGCCTGGCTGGCGCGCGTGGCCACGGCCCTGGCCGATGCGCGCCGGCGTGCGAGCTTCGCCTGCGACCTGGTCGCGCGGCAGCCGGGCCTCGCCGGGCTGCGCGAGGCGGCCGCCCGCTTCCGGCTGCCGGTGACCGTGGTCCAGGGTTCGCTCGCGCCGGGAGAGCTGGCGGCGCGCGGCCAGGCGCTCAGCCTGCTGGTTCCCGCCGGCGCGGCGGCCTGGAGCTTCGAAGCCCCGCGGCTCTCGCGCGAGAGCCTCGCGCAGCTCGCGCGCCAGTTCGAAGCGTTCCTGGAAGGCCTGGCGGCGGCCCCCTCGGCGCCGCTCGGGCGCGTGTCGCTGCTCTCGGCCGAGGAGCGCCAGCGCGTGCTCGTCGCCTGGAACGACACCGCGGGCCCGGTTCCGGGCGAGCCGTGCGTGCACCAGCAGTTCGAGCGCCAGGTGGATCGGACCCCCGACGCCGTCGCGCTGGTCTTTCGCGGTCAGAAGCTCAGCTACCGCGAGCTGGACGCGCGCGCGAACCAGCTCGCGGCCCATCTGCGCGAGCTCGGCGTGGGCCCCGACGTGCCGGTCGGCGTGTGCACGGAGCGCTCGCTCGAGATGATGGTCGCGACCCTCGCCGTCCAGAAGGCGGGCGGCGCCTACGTCCCGATCGACCCCGGCTACCCGAAGGAGCGGATCGCGCTGATGGTCGAGGATTCGCAGGTGCCCGTGCTGATCACGCAGCAGCGCCTGCTCGGGCGGCTCCCGCGCCATCAGGCGCGCGTGGTCTGCCTCGACGCCGAGTGGCCGGAGATCGCGAAGCGGCCGGCGACCCGCACGCCGGGAGGCGCCGGCCCCGAGAACCTCGCCTACCTGATCTACACCTCGGGCTCGACCGGCCGGCCCAAGGGCGTGATGGTCGAGCACCGGAACGTCAGCAACTTCTTCGCGGGCATGGACACGCGCGTGGCGCACCCGCCGGGAAGCGTCTGGCTCGCGGTGACCAGCCTCTCGTTCGACATCTCGGTGCTCGAGCTGTTCTGGACGCTGGCGCGGGGCTTCCGCGTGGTGATCCACGACGAGGAGCACAAGACTGCCGCCAGCTCCGCCGCGCGCACCCGCCTCCCGAGCCAGCCGATCGACTTCAGCCTCTTCTACTTCGCGAGCGACGAGGGCGAGCACGCCGCCGACAAGTACCGGCTGCTGCTCGACGGCGCGCGCTTCGCCGATGCGCGCGGTTTCGCGGCGATCTGGACCCCCGAGCGGCACTTCCATGCCTTCGGCGGACTCTATCCGAATCCCTCGGTGGCGAGCGCGGCGGTCGCCGCCATCACGCAGCGGATCGGGATCCGGGCCGGCAGCTGCGTCTCGCCGCTGCACCATCCGATCCGGATCGCCGAGGAATGGGCGCTCGTCGACAATCTCTCGGGCGGGCGCGTGGGCATCTCCTTCGCCTCCGGCTGGCAGCCCGACGATTTCGTGCTCCGCCCCGAGAGCCACGCGCGCGCCAAGCAGGTGATGGTCGAGAACATCGACACCGTGCGCCGGCTCTGGCGCGGCGAGAAGCTCTCGTTCCCGGGGCCGCGCGGGGAGGTCGCGGTGCGGACGCTGCCGCGGCCGGTGCAGCCGGAGCTCCCGGTCTGGATCACCACGGCCGGCAATCCCGAGACCTTCCGGATGGCCGGCGAGCTCGGCGCGAACGTGCTCACACACCTGCTCGGGCAGAGCGTCGACGAGGTCGGCGAGAAGCTCCGCTTCTACCGCCAGGCCTGGAAGGACGCGGGGCACGCCGGCGCCGGCTTCGTGACGCTGATGCTGCACACCTTCGTGTCGGACGACGGGAAGCAGGTGCGCGAGACCGTCCGCGAGCCGCTCAAGGACTATCTGCGCAGCTCGGCGAGCCTGATCAAGCAGTACGCCTCGAGCTTCCCGGCCTTCAAGGGCATCGGCGCCGGCTCGGCGGCGGACGTCGACCGCGCCTTCCAGAACCTCTCCGACGAGGACATGGACGCCCTGCTCGAGCACTCCTTCGGGCGCTACTACGAGACCAGCGGCCTGTTCGGGACGCCGGGCGATTGCGTGGCGATGGTCGACCGGCTCAAGCAGATCGGCGTCGACGAGGTGGCCTGCCTGATCGACTTCGGGATCGATTCCGAGAAGGTCTTCGCGAACCTCACGCACCTCGACGAGCTGCGCGAGCGCTGCGCCGCGCGCGCGGAAGCCGAGACGGGCGACTTCTCGATCGCCGCCCAGCTGCGCCGCGAGCAGGTGACGCACCTCCAGTGCACGCCGTCGATGGCGGGCATGCTGCTCGCGGATCCCGAGACGCGCGGCGCGCTCGGGCAGCTGGGCCAGCTGCTGGTGGGCGGCGAGGCCTGCGCGCCGGAGCTCGCCCGCGACCTCGCGTCGCGGGTTCCGGGCCCGCTGCTCAACATGTACGGGCCCACCGAGACCACCATCTGGTCGACCAGCCAGCGGCTCGCCCCGGGTGAGGGGCCGGTCCCGATCGGGCGGCCGATCCTCAACACCCGCCTCTACGTGCTCGACGCCCGCCAGGAGCCGGTTCCGCCCGGCGTCGCCGGGGAGCTCTGGATCGGCGGCGCCGGCGTGGTGCGCGGCTACTTCGGGCGGCCGGAGCTCACCGCCGAGCGCTTCCTGCCCGACCGCTTCGCGGGCGAGCCCGGCGCGCGCATGTACCGGACCGGAGATCGGGTCCGCTACCGGCCGGACGGCATCGTCGACTTCCTCGGCCGCATCGACCACCAGGTCAAGCTGCGCGGCTACCGGATCGAGCTGGGCGAGATCGAGTCGCTGCTGCGCAAGCACTCCGGGGTGCGCGACGCCGTGGTGGTGATGCGCGAGGACGCGCCCGGCGACAAGCGCCTGGTGGCCTACGTGATTCCCGAGGCCGGTGTGGCCGCCTCCGCCGCCGATCTGCGCGCGCATGTCCGGGAGCGGCTGCCGGAGTTCATGGTGCCCGCGGCGGTCATGCTGCTGGACGCCTTCCCGCTCACGCCCAATCAGAAGATCGATCGCCGCGCCCTACCCGCCCCGGACGCCGCCGTCTCCGCCCCGACCACCGCCTACGTCGCGCCCGCCAGCGATCTCGAGACCACCGTCGCGCGCGTGTGGCAGGAGGTGCTCCAGGTGGCGCAGGTCGGGATGCAGGACAACTTCTTCGATCTGGGCGGCCACTCGCTGCTGATCGTCCAGGTCCTGGAAAAGCTGCGCAAGGCGACCGGGCTCCAGCTGCCGATGACCGATCTGTTCCGATTCCCGACCATCCGCTCGCTGGTCGATCACCTGAGCGCGGGCGGCGACGACGGCGAACAGCGCCAGCGCACCCAGGACCGCGCCGACGCGCGGCGTGAATCGATGCTGCGCCGCCGCCAGCGCCGTCAGCGCGGCTGAGCTTCGAGCACGACGCCGGCGAAGACGAGCTCCCGCGTCCAGGCCGCTCGCCCCTCGAAGCGGCGGGCCCCGCCGGCGTCCGGAGCGCCCTCGCGCAGCAGGCGCGCGCTGAAGCGCGTCGCATCCGGGCTGAAGTCGATCTCCATGTCCTGGAATCCCAGCAGCGTGCGGGCCAGCGGGAAGTAGCACTTGTAGGCGCTCTCCTTCGCGCTGAACACGAGCTTGCCCCAATCGATGCCCGCGGGAGGCGCCTGCCGGGCGGCGCGCTCGCGCTCGCGCGGCGTGCAGATGCGGGTCAGGATCTCGTCCTCGAGCGGGTCCGCCCGCTCGACGTCGAGGCCGAGCGAGAGGATGCGCCCGCGCCGGGCCACCACCACCGCGCAGCAGCCGGCGCAGTGGGAGATGCTGCCCACCACGCCCTCCGGCCAGCGCGGAACCCGGTCGGCGTCGGCGAGCAGAGGGAATCCCTCGACCCCGAGCCGCGCCAGGGCGAGCCGCGCCGTGCTGCGCCCCGCGGCGAACTCGCGGCGGCGCTTGGCCCCCGCGCGCACGATGCAGGCGGCCTCCTCGGGGAGCAGCGCCGCCGGCTCGGAGCCGGCGTCCTCGGCGGCCGTGAGCGCGACGACGGATTCCGGGAAGAGCGCGCGGATCGCCCGCGCCGCCTCGCTCATCGCGCGCCGGCGAGCGCGCGGGCATGCGCCGCGTCGACCTGCTCGAGCCAGCGCTCGACACCGAAGCGGCTCGCCAGGATGCGGCCCGCCTCGCGGGCCCGCTCCTGCGCCTCGCCCGGATCCGCCAGCAGCGACGCGAGCGCGCGCGCCAGGGCCGCCACGTCGCCGGCCGGCGCCAGCCAACCCGAGGCCGCGCCGAGCAGGTCGGGGACGCCCCCGACCGCGAAGGCCGCCACCGGCGTCCCGGCCGCGATCGCCTCCAGCAGCACCACCGGCAGCCCCTCCGTGCGCGAGCTGATCACGACGGCGTCGAAGGCCGCCAGCAGCGACGGCGCGTCGCCGCGAAAGCCCGCGAAGCGCAGCCGATCCTCTCCGAGGCCGAGCGCCCGCGCGCGCGCCTCCACCCGCTCGCGCTCGGCCCCCTCGCCGATCACGACCCCGATTCCGCTTCCAGGCCCCAGCCGGGCGAGCGCCTCGACGAACAGGTCGGCGCCCTTCTCGACGCTCAGCCGGCCGACCCATCCGATCGCGGGCGTGGCCGCCGGGAGCCCGAGCCGCGCGCGCGCTTCGGCGCGCGGCAGGAGCGCCGCCGGCGCGTGGCCGTTCGGGACCAGGGCCAGGCGCTCGGGCGAGCAGCCGCTGCGCCGCATCCGGTTTCTTTGAGCCTCCGAAACGCAGAGGACGGCGTCGAAGCGCGCCAGCAGCTTGCGATCCAGCCACTCGTAGAAGCGGTTGCGCGCATCGCCCCCGGCGTAGCCGTGCAGGGTCGCGACGACGGGAAGCCCCGCGCGGCGCGCCGCCAGGTAGCCGACCAGATCCGCGTGGTACACGTGGGTGTGAACCAGCTCCACCGAGTGCTCGCGCAGCGCCTCGCCGACGCGCCGCGCCTCGGCGAGGTAGCGGCGGCGGCCGCAGCGCACTTCGATCACCGGAGTTCCGTCCGCGCGCGCCTGCGCGACGAAGGGATGGCCCTCCCCGTCGTCGAGCAGCGCGACGATCCAGGCCTTCCGGCCGGCGCGCAAGGCCGCCGCCGAGAGCGCCCGCACCACCGCCTCGGCGCCCCCGACCGGCGCCGGGGCGATGATGTGCGCGACACGGGGCGGCATGCCGGGGGCGCGAGGGCTCAGCCGTAGGCCTTCTTCAAGCCGAGATACGAGCGTTTGGCGATCTGGTAGAGCGGCGAGCGCTCCGGGATCAGGTCGCGAAAGACCTCCCGGGAGCGCGCTTCGAAGCGGTGCAGCAGGTACTCGAGGGGGGCGCGCTGGCGATACCAACGGAAGTATTCCGCGAGCTCCTCGCGGGTGCGGGCGCCGCCGTTGTCCCCGTACTTGGTCACGAACGGCTCGAAATGCGGGTAGATCTGGGTCGCCGGCCAGCGGCCGTGCAGCGTCGTCTTCATGAAGTTGCCGATCAGCAGGTCGTCGAAGACCTGGTATTCGACCGCCGTCAGCAGCGAGCCGCGCGGCACCTCGAAGCGGATCCCGCGGTGGAAACCGCGGCGCGCCAGCTCCACCACGTGATCGCGCCCGCCGACGCGCAGCGTGACGAAGTCGAGATGATCCGCGAGGTGGTCGAAGGAGCGGAAGTAGCGGGAGACCTTCTCGACCTCCGCGGGCTCGAGCCGCTCCTGCCAGTCGTCCCCGAACTCCGCGGGCGCCACCACGAGATCGGGGTTCTCGGGCGGGTCGATCCGCTCGAAGCCGTGATCGCGGCAGTCGTAGCGGATGAAGGCCGGGAGCAGCTCCGCGCGGCTCGACTCGAAGCCGATCGGATAGTCCTCGAGCCGCGTCGCGTACTGGTTCATGCGCACGCTGTCTTCGCGCTGGTACTTGTGCATCGAGCTGAAGGGGACGAAGCGATCCGCGCCGAAGCGGCGGGTGAGCTCGGCGATCTGCGGGCCGACCGGGAGCCGCCGCGCGGCCACGGGCGGGATGAAGGCCCCCGTCTCGTCGTGATAGTTGATCATGTAGGCGTCGCCGTAGCCGGTCAGCGCGAGCAGGATGACCCGCTCGTAGCCGGCGGCGATCTTGCGCACCAGCCGATCCCAGCCGCGGTCGTGGGCGTCGTTGAGGTCGATCAGCAAGCAGCCGCCGATGTCGATCAGCAGCACGGCGTCCTGGTTGTAGTCCGAGATGCACTGGA
Organism: Myxococcota bacterium; assembly: GCA_036560145.1. GTDB lineage: Bacteria > Myxococcota_A > UBA9160 > UBA9160 > SMWR01 > DATBRV01. The sequence goes on along the minus strand of DATBRV010000062.1, from coordinate 75,391 downwards.
TCCGGATCCGGTCCGAGAGCGGAACCCAGCTGCGATCGGGCGCGACGTGGACGTCGAGCCCCTGCTCCTTCAGATCCCGGAAGATCCGCTGTCCGTAGTGGTCGGGAACCAGGATCTTGGCGCCGCGGAGGTGGTCGAAGCTGCCCGCGTTGAGGTGGTCGGGGTGGCCGTGCGAGTACCAGACGTACTCGCAGCTGCGGATCGCTTCGAGCTGCTGCGGGGGCACCTGGTGCGAGAGGATCCAGCTGCCGAAGTAGGCGGATCCCTCCAGCCAGGGATCGGTGACCAGGATCGGCCGGCGGTCGTGGCACACGATCGACGCGTTGCCGATCGTCTCGAATCCGAGCTCCATGCCGCCTCGCGCGAGATCTCGCTGGGACCATCGGCGGGCTCGGGGGCCGGCTTGATCCGCCGGGGGCCCCGCCCTGGCTCGATGGAGCCCGGAAAAGCGCTTTGAGATCCAGCGCTTAGAGGCTAGGCAGCGGGTGCGCGCGTGTCAACCGGACGCGCGCACCCGCGGACTGCTCAGGGCTGATAGGTCGGCGTCCCCGGCTTGCCGAGCGGGTCGACCGTCGGGGGCGGCGGAGGCGGAGGCGGCGTCGTGCCGCTGCCGCCTTCGACTTCATAGGCCGCGCCCGGCCAGAAGCCGGTGTTCATCGGCTGGACCAGCGTCTGGATTCCGAAGGCGACGTGCCGGGTGCCCGTCGGGCAGTTCCCGCTGCCGAGGCACTGCGTGAAGACGTCGCCGATCGCAACGCCGGTGCTCGACCCGAACTGGAGCGGCGGCGACTGCGTGTTCGCCTGCTGCACCGGGCCGATCACCTCCGTCTTCGCGGGCTCGCCGACCTTGCTGATCCGCACCCGCCAGGTGGTGCGGCTGCCGTTGTAGTCGACGCAGTACTCGATCCGGCACCACCCGCTCCGGCAGTCCTGGAAGGAGACGACCCGGCCGTGCGTACCCGGCGACTGCGCGCGGAGGTACTGGTTCGCCTGTCCGCTCTGGTCCCAGGCCCACTCGAGCTGGGTCAGGTTCGCGGTGTTGCCGAGATACTGGGCGACCTTGATCCGGTGGTCCGAGCTCGCCACCGGACGGAGGCTGCCGATGTTCGAATAGTGTCGGGTGCAGATCGTGCCGTTGCTGGTCGAAGCGGGCACGCCCCACCACCAGTTGATGTTGTTCTCGTCGTCCGTGACGTGCGTGACCTGCTGCGCGAGCTGCCAGCTGGCTGCCGCGGTGGCCGGCTTGTTGGGAACCGCGACAGAGCGCCAGGAGGGAGTCGAGTCCCACTGCGCGCTTGCCCCGCCCGAGCCGCACTCCTTGGCGCCGGACCCCTCGGAATCGCCAGGATCGACGATGCCGCCGTAGACCCCGCCTCCCGACTGCTGCCAGTTCATCGGCTCGCTGCAAAGACAAGTCGCACCGAGCTCCGAGCAGCGTTGCTCGGCGGCGGGGGCCGCCGAGGCGACCGCCGGGAGCCAGAGTCCCGCCAGCAGCGTCAGCGCAAACCATCCAGAGGCATGCTTGCGATCCACGTCGAAATCCCTCCTGCCATCCGTACCGCGCCCCGGGGCGCGATTCGCCGGGCCTCTCGAAGGTCCCCGGGCCCCGGCATACGTAGCGGACGGGCCCGGGGGGTCCGCCGTGATACCCGTCACAGGAGCCTCAGTTCGCTGCGGCGGGGGCGCCCGCGGCGAGCTCCGCTCGCACCCAGCGGTCCAGGGCCACGGCCATGGCGCTGAAATACCAGAGATAGGGATAGTAGAGCACGGCCAGGAAGGCCGCGGCCGCGAGGTAGGCGACGGCGGCTCCACCCAGGGCGGTCGCGTAGAGGTCCACCGTGCGGCGCAGCGCGGGCGAGGCGCGGGCGTCGCGCGCGACGTCGCGGCGCAGCCGCCAGAGACACACGAAGTGGCCGTACACGATCGCCAGGAAGATCCCGCAGCCCACCAGCCCGGTCTCGGCGAGCAGCTCGAAGTAGAGGGAGTGCACGACGGTGCCGGACCAGTCGCGCTCCAGGTACATGGGCCGGTTGAAGAGCTTGCCTTCCACGCCGCGCGGCTGGTAGCGGCCGATCTGCCAGGGGCTGTTCCCGACGCCCACCCCCAGGATCGGGTTGTCCTTCCACATGTTGGTCGCGGCCCGCCAGAGGAAGAAGCGCACCTCGGAGGTTCCCGAGTCCGTCTCCTGGATCGTCCCCAGCTCCGCCTTGTACTCCGCCGGCAGCGACACGAAGAAGATCCCCGCCGCGACCAGCCCGATCGCGAGGTTCCGGGCCCGATGCGTTCCCATCATGACGCAGTAGAGGACGCCCGCGAGCAGGCCGAGGAAGCCGCCGCGCGAGAAGCTGACCACGATCGCAGCGGCGTAGATCGCCGCGAGCAGCAGGCAGACCACGCGCCGCTGGCTGTACTGCATGCCCATGTACACGAACGGGAAGACGGTGGCGCAGGCGAGCGCGAGATCGTTCTCGTCGCCGATGAATCCCCCCGCGCCGCGCCCCGCGTTTCCGAGCGAGTAGATCGCTTGGTAACACATGATCGCGACCCAGAACCAGATGGTGCGCTCGAAGGGCCGCCGTTTCGAGAGAAGCCAGGTGATCGCGAGCGCGATGGAGAAGGTTCCCAGCAGGGAGCGGGTCCGCAGGTAGGCGGAGAAGTAGTTGTTCGCGTAGAAGATCGAGAGGCCCGCGTGCACCAGCAGCGCGAGCTGGAGCGTGAGATTGCGGGACCACGGCCGCGGCGTGAGCCGCATCCACAGCACCGGGACCAGCAGGATGTAGAGCATCTGGAGCTTGAGCTGCGTGATCCCCACGGGCCGTACGTACTCGAGCACCAGGAAGATGAGCAGGCCCCAGAAGGCGAAGGCCGAGGGGTCCGCGGGCGCGCGCGCGCCGAGCCCCGGCGCGCCCGGGGTGCGCCCCGGAGAGCTCACGAAGACCGGGCGCTCGACGGCGGTGGTCATGGCCGCGCCTCCGGCGGCGGCGCCAGCAGACCCGCGCGCTCCAGCCCCGCGAGCAGCTGCTCGGCGATCAGCTCCCTGCCGCGCTTGTCCGGGTGCATGGTGTCGAAGAAAAACCGCTCGTCGCCGTCCAGCGCTTCGAAGTATTGCGCCAGATCGACCAGCGGGACGCCCTTGCGCTCGGCGAGCGAGCGCACCGTCCGGTTGTAGGCCGCCAGCAGGTCGAGGAAATCGCCGACGCCGTTCGCGTAGCGGAAGTACGGAAACATCACGTGCGCGCGCCGCAGGTCGGAGACGCTCATCTCGGCGCGCACCACCGTCGGCAGGGTCACGAGCAGCGGGCGCGCCCCCGCGCCGCGCACGGCGTCGACCATCTCGCCCAGGTTGCCTTCGTAGGCGGTCGGCCGGAAGCCGGCGAAACGGCCGGTGCGGCTCTCGGGACCCGTCGACGGGGGCGCCAGGCGCGGACGCACGTAGAAGAACAGGAGCTTGCGCAGCCCCTTCACCAGCCAGAGGTTGTCGAGCGCGCGCGCGACGCCCGACCAGGGTGAGTCCTGCCCCGGCACGACCTGCGCGAGCGGGTCGAACTTCATCAGGTCGTTCCACCCGATGTAGAGGGTCACGACGTCGGGAGCCAGCGGCAACACCTGGGTGCGCAGGCGCCGCAGGGCGAGCTCCGAGTTGAGGCCGGAGATGCCGGCGTTCACGACCTCGTAGCGCCGGCCCGCCCCGCTTCGCAGCCGCAGCCGCGCCCCCAGCAGCGCCGGGTAGGAGTCCGTGTCGCTGCCGCCGCCATAGGTGCAGGAATCCCCGACCGCGGCGATGCGCCAGAGGTCCGGCCCGTTCGGTTCGAGCTCTCGGCCCACGAATCCGGCGGAGTTGATGCGGGCGACGCCGCCGTACTCGGAGCGGTATTCCCCGGGCTCGAGCACGAAGGTCCCCGTCTCCGCGTCCCAACGCTCGACGTCGTCTCGCGCATAGAAGGCCCAGCCGCGCACGGCCAGCTCGGCTGCGCCCAGCAGCAGGACGATCAGCGTCAGGCTGAAGAGGAGCGACTTGCCGAGCCCGAACTCCGGTTCGCGCGCCGAGCTCACCGCCCGCCTCCGTGCCGCGCGGTCCGCGCCCAGAGATTCCTTCGGAAGCCGACCACCGCGAGCAGGTCGATCACCGCCTTCCACGCCAGAAAGATGGGAGCGAAGGCGAGCGAGGCGAGGAAGGCCGGCCCGGCCCGCATCCGGCGCAGCGCCACGGCGATCTCGCCGGCCTGGTAGGCGAGCGCGAGCAGCACGGCCGGGAGCAGTCCGGGCGCGCGCCCCCGCAGCAGCAGCGCGACGCCGAGCGCGAGCAGCGACTGGTTCATCAGCTTCGAGTAGGTGGGGAGCAGCAGCTCGAGGCCCGCGTCGACGAGCGTCAGCCGGCGTTCGCGAAGGCCGGTCGCGATCGCGCGGCGGGCGCGGGAATACAATACGTTGCGCCCGCTCGACCAGCGCTGGCGCTGCGCATAGCCCTGGCTCAGCGTGGCCGCCTCCTGGGCGCGGATGCGCGCGCCCACCACGAAGCGGATCGTCTCGCCCCGCTCGAGCAGCTCGAAGCTCTGCTCGAGATCCTCGCCGATCGTGACCGCTCCCCAGCCGCGGGACGCGATCACGTCGCGCGCGAACACCATCCCGGTGCCCAGCAGCAGCACCGAGAGCCCGAGCCGCGCCTTGCCGGCGTAGAAGAGCTCGTTCTTCATCACGTAGGTGACCGCCATCAGACGCGTGAGGCGGGAATCCCCGGGATTCGAGATGCCGTAGTAGCCCTGGAGGCAGCGGCCGCCGCGCGCCAGCTCCCGGTTCATCACGGCGAAGAAGTCGCGGTCGACGAGGTTGTCGGCGTCGAAGAGCGCGACCGCATCGACGCCCGAGAGATCCAGGCGCTCGAACATCCAGCGCAGCGCGAAGCCCTTCCCGCGCTGCGCCGGGTCGCTGCGCTCGACCACCCGGACGCCCAGCGCGCGCGCGCGGGCCGCGGTCTGGTCGCTGCAGTTGTCGGCGATCACACAGATCTCGAGGTGGTCCTGCGGATACGCGACGGCTTGCAGCGAGGCGATCAGCTCGCCGATCAGGAGCTCCTCGTCGTGCGCGGGGATCACCACCGCGAAGCGGCGCTGGCGATCGGGCGCGGCGGCCGGCCCTGCGTCCCGGGCGGGAAGCCACTGGGCCGCGCAGAAGACGCCGCGGTACAGCACGGCCAGCAGCAGCAGCGCCGTGAACGCCCACGCCGCGACCACGATCAGTGTCATCGGCCGCGCACCTCCAGCGGCGCCGCCAGGCGGGCCGGCGGCTCGGGGCTCCCCCGCGGTCCGGGGGCCACCGACCGTAGCGCCGACAGCACGGCGCTCCGCTGCCGCGGGCTCCAGCGCCCATGCGTCGGCAGCGTGAGCAGACGGGCGCAGAAGTCGCGGGCGCCCGTGCAGGCGGGCCCCGGCTCGAGGTAGGGCGCGAGCCCCGGGGCCAGGTCCAGGGGGGTCGGGTACATCCGGCTCGCTCCAGCCCCGAGGTCGTCGAGTGCCGCCAGGGCAGCCTCCCTGCTATCGGCATCCGGCGCCAGCGCCGCGAGCCTCGGATAGACCCCCCGGTCGCCGGCGGGAGCCAGCAGCGGCAGCAGCGACGTCCCCTCCCGCAGCTCCTGCGCGAGGCGGCTGGCTTCCGCGATCCGGAGCTCCTCGCGCGCGCGCAGCCCCGCCACGCGCGCCGCCGCGATTGCGAGCTCGCGGCCGCGGATCCCGCCCCGGGCGAAGCCCGTCTCGAAGCGGGTGGTTCCGATCCCGAGCGCCGGCATCGCCGCGAGCCAGCGAAAGACGAGGCTCGAGGAGGCCAGCGAATAGCCGAGCAGCGCGAGCAGCGCGGCCAGACGGGCCGGCGCCTCGGCGGGAGGCTCGGCGGACAGAGGCGCGGCCGTCTCGGGCCAGAGCAACGCGCCGCCTCCCAGCGCCTCGAGCGGCTTGCCGCGCCCGAAGGAGAGCACGCCCACGTCGCCGCGGCACCCAGCAGGAGCGCCCTCGGACTGCGCGCCCAGCGACTGGGCCGCGTCGTCGATCAGGGCCACCCCCGCCGCCCGCAGCTTGGCCCGCAGCAATGCGACCGGCTCCGCGACGCCGAAGAGATTGCCCACCACCAGTGCCGCGGCGCGCTCGAGCGGCAGACGCTCGAGCCAGGCGGGATCGACCGCGCCGGACGCGGTGAGATCGATCAGGCGCACGCGCAGGCCCGCCGCCACCACCGCCGAAGGGACGGAGAAGCAGGTGTAGGCCGGGACGATCACCTCGCGGCGCCCGCTGCGGGCGGCGATCGCAGCCAGCGCCGCGCGCAGCGCCTCGCGGCCCGAGCGGTAGAGCTGCACGCGCACCCCGCGGAGGCGCGCGCGCAGCGCCGCGCGCAGGGCCTCGGGGTTGGCCTCCTCCCGCAACACGGCCCGCAGCTCCGCGGTGGTCGCCGGGCTCCCGCCGGGCGGCAGCCGGCGCAGCGGCGTCATCGCTTGCGGAGCCTCCCGATCATGCCACCCATCCTCGCAGCGCCCGGCCTCGCGCACACGGTGCCGGAGCAACTGGCCGCGACCGGGATTCTATTGTTTCATCGGCCGATCGCCCGGGGCGCCCGAGCCTGGGACGCGGATCGGCCCGCTCAGTCCGCCCCGGGAGCCGGCCGATGAGAGCACGGCCGCCGCGCCGCGGCGCCGAAGGGGAACCGCCGGATTGAGCGAGCAGCCCGAGGCGCGCGCGTTCTTTCGCAGCGCGGTCGTCGAGTACGACCGCGCGCACTATTCGGCGCGCTCCTTCATGACGGTGCGCCTCGCGCGCGTGCTCGAGTGCGTGGATGCGCTGGCGCTGCCTCCCGGCGCGCGCGTGCTCGAATGCGGCTGCGGCCCCGGCCACCTGGTCGCCGCCCTGCTCGCGCGCGGATTCCAGGTGGTCGCGATCGACACCTCGTCCGCCATGCTCGCGCTCACCCGCGAACGCGCGCGCGCGTCGCACGCCGGGCCGCCGCCGCGCCTCCAGCTCGCCAGCCTCGAGCAGCTTCCGCACCGGGACGCCAGCTTCGACCTCGTGCTCTCGACCGGCGTGATCGAATACCTGCCGGGCGACGCCACCGCCCTGCGCGAGATGGGCCGCGTGCTGCGGCCCGGCGGACACCTGGTGCTCTCGGTCACCAACGCCTGGTCCCCGATCTTCGTGGCCGAGTTCGCGATCGAGTTCCTCAAGCGTCGGGCCGCGCTGCTCGGGGCGTTCAACGCGCTCTGGACCCGCCTCGGCCGTCCGCCCGTGCGCGCGCGACACTTTCCCGTGCGGCGGCACCGCCCGGGCCGCCTGCGCGAAGCGTTCGCGGCGGCGGGCTTCAAGCTCGAGGATGGCGTCTACTTCCACTTCCTGCCCTGGCCGCATCCCCTCGACCAGCTCTTTCCGAGGCTGAGCGCGCGGCTCGGTGCGCCCCTCGAGCGCTTCGGGCGCGGCCCGCTCGGCGTGCTCGGCGAGGGCTACCTCGCGGTCGGGGAGAAGCCGCGCGGCTGAGCCGCCGGCGCGCCGTCCGCGCGCCATCAGCCCGGAAATCGCTCGCGCAGCTCGCCCGCCAGCCGCAGCGTCAGCGCCAGGATCGTGAGCGTGGGGTTCGCGAAGCCGCTGGTCGGGAACACCGAGCTCCCGGCGATCCAGAGGTTTTCGATCCCGTGCACCCGGCAATCACGGTCCACCACGCCGCGGCGCGGGTCGTCGCTCATCCGCGTGGTCCCGATGTGATGACACTTGATCGAGACCGACGGCCAGGGACCCGAGGGCGACTCCAGCCAGCCTTCGTAGCGCAGACGGCCGAGCGAGAGGCGCCCGAACTCCTCGGCCACCAGCCGGGTCACGCGCTCCACGGTGCTGCGCTCGAGCGCGCCCAGCCCCCAGCGCAGGCGCGCGCGCGGGAGGCCCAGCTCGTCTCGCTCCTCGCCGAGCGTGATCCGGTTCTCGGGATCCGGCGCCTGCTCGACGTGGACGACCAGGCGGAGCCGGCCGTCGTCCAGCATCGGCGCGGGGTGCGGCTCGCCCTGCACGTGGTGATAGACGGCCGCCGCCGCGTCGTCGAGATCGGCCAGCACGCGGAGCACGTCGTCGCTCCATTCCTCGGGAACCTCGCCCTGCGAGAGGGCGTCCCACAGGCGCTCGAGCGCGCGCGAGCCGGAGTTCGGATCGGGCTGGCCGGCGGACAGGGTCGCGATCGCGTCGAGCAGTCCGTCGCGCCGCTGCGCCTCGTCGCTGGGGCCGATGCCCGCCGTGCCGCGTCCGCCGCCGGGCAGCGTGAAGTCGGCGTATTTCTGGATCCAGCCGGCGTCGCCGTTCGGAACGATGGTCGCTGCCAGCATCAAGGGGTGCTCCATGAAGAAGCGCCCGACCAGATCGTGGCGATTGCCGAGCCCCCGCGGCTCGGTGCTGCGCGAGAGCAGCAGCAGGCGGGCGTTCTCGATGCCTCCGGTGGCGAGCACGAAGCCGCGCGCGCGCACCAGGGCGCGGGCGCCGTCGGGAGCCGCGAGCCGGAGGCCGGTCACCCGCCTCGCGTCGCGATCGCTCAGCAGCTCGACGGCGTTCGCATCGAGCAGGATGCGGACGTTCTTGGCCGCCGCGAGCTCGGCGCGGAACTTCGGGCCGAAGCGCGAAGGCGGGCTGCGCTGCCAGATCCGGTTCACCAGCTTGGCGGGATCGAAGCGGAGCATCGAGCCGCCCTCGCCTTCGAACCCCGCCGTCGTATAGTCGAACGCGCCGAGGTCGAGCAGCTGCTGGGCGCGCGGATAGTGCGGCGCGAGCACGTCGATTCCGATCGGCCAGCCGCTGTGCGGGATCCAGGGCCGCGGAGCCAGGTCGAGCGACGAGAGCGGCGCGCAATAGCCCGCCCAGCAGTTGGTCGAGCCGCCGAAGAAGCGCATCCGCGTCGAGGCCAGGTCGTAGGCGAGCGGGCCCGCCGACTCGCCGCGGTACAGACGCTGGCTGGCGGCGTCGGCCTGGAGCCCCCCGCCTTCGACCACCAGCACGCGCGTGCCGCGGCCGGCGAATTCGCGGGCCAGGGCGATCCCCGCGGCGCCGGCGCCGATGATGCAGAGATCGGTCTCGATCGCTTCGTGAGACCCCGGGGGCCGCAGGCTCTCGATCATCGGATTCTCGCGCGGGGGGGCGTCAGGAGAGCGCGACGAGCGCGCAGAGTCGGCACTCCGTGCGCGCCAGCACCCAGCGGTCGATCAGCAGGGTGTCGCCGCGCCGGAAGTCGTCGCGACAGCGCGCGCGCAGGCGCTCGACGCCCCGCGCGCCCTCGCCGTCGCCCGCCAGCGTGGCGGCGTGCAGGAAGGCGAGGTCGCGCTCTTCGGGATGGCGGCGGAGGTATCGGATTCCGAGCGCGCGCGCGGCGGACGGATCGCGCAGCCGGGCCGCGAGCTCGGCGCCGGAGGCTGCGACCGTGCTGGCGCCCCCGCCCGAGGCGAGCGCGCCGCCGAGTGCGAGCGCGCCGAGCGCGAGCAGCACGTCGCGGCGGTGTAGGCCGAGCTGGCTCACGGAATCCCCCGGGGCTGCGGCGAGCCTATCGCATCGCCGGTTGAGCCGCCGGACACAGGGCGTCGGCGCATTCGCTCACCGTCGTCGGCTCGAGCGTCGCGATCCGCGCGAGCCCTTCCACCAGCTGCGCCACGCTGCGATAGAAGCGCTCGCGATCGCCTTCGTTCTGGACGAAGGGGCTGAGCCCGGGCAGCAGGCTCGGGCTGTGAAAGAACACGTGCAGGAAGCGCGCGCCTTCCCCAAGGAGGCAGCGCGCCAGCGCCAACAGATCGTGCACCGGGTTCGTCTCGGGGCTGCCGATCACGCGCCGCACGAGTCCCGCGCGGGTGGCCAGGCTCGCGAGCGGGATCCGCCGCAGCGGCTCGCTCGTCAAGCGGCGGTAGAGGCCCGCCACACGCGCGAACGGTCGCCGGGTGAAGCCGCAGGAGAGCGGCACCTCGCGCAGCCGGCCCGCCGGCGCGGGGATGCGGGGATCGCCGCGGCCGTCGAGCCGGTAGCAATCGATGGGGGCGCCGTCGAAGTCGCTGCCGCCCCCGTACGCGGCCCAGCTCACGAACGGCGTGACGCTGCTGTCGACGTCGAAGCCTGTCTCGATCAAGGCCGCGACCGTTTCCCGCCCGAGGCCGAAGCGGCCGGCGCGAAAGCTGGTGGGCGGCCGGCCGCTGACGGCGCGGAGCGCTTCGCGCAGCGTCTCGAGCTTGGCGCGCTGTAGATCCGGCGGCAGGTTCCGCAGCATCGTGTTGGCCTCGGTGAACTCTTCCCGGAGCGGCGGCGTGTTCCACGGATGCAGATGGGCGCCGATCTCCCCGCCTCCCTCGCCGGCGATCCCGCGCAGCACCTCGAGCGTCCAGGGCGTCGAGGCGACGGGATGATCGACGAAATAGGTCGGGCGGAGCCCGAGCTCGCGCAGGAAACGGTGTAGCCTCGGCAGCTCGCGGAGGTTCTCGAGCGTGATCCCCTCGCGGACCGGACGCCAGTTGTCCTCTTCCGTGTCGATCGAGACCAGCAGCTTCACCGCCGGCGGCATGCTCAGCGCACCGCCAGCTTCGCGAGCTCGCGCAGGCGCGCGCTGGCGAGCGCGAGCCAGCCGGGCAGGCTGCGCCGGTGCAGGGTCAGGTCGAGGTCGCGGGCCGCCCCGTCCGCCCAGCGCAGCTTGTAATCCTCGCCCCCGCGCAGGAAGTCGTAGCGGCGCAGGCCCTCCTTGGCGGCGCGCTCGAGCGCGAGGCCCACGATCAGGTTCCCGACGCTGAGCCGCGGGTCGAGCGTGCGGTCGACGGCCATCAGGTGCAGGTGGATCGCATCGCCGCTGCGCAGATGCAGAAGCCCGGCGACCGGCTTGCCCGCCACCTCGAGCAGGTCGATCTCGACGCGCGGGCCATCGCCGGCGAGCGCGGCGAGCCGCTCCGTGAAGTCGATCAGCGGCTCGGCCTGCTCGCCCCAGCGCGCGCGGTAGAGCTCGCAGAGGCGCCGCGCGGCCTCCGGCAGCTCCGGCTCTCCGCTCCGCCTCGTGACGTGCTCGACGGCGCCCTGGCGCGCGAGCACCGAGAGCTCGTAGCGCAGGCGCTTGCGGCGGCGCGAGAGCAGGCTCGCGAGCCCCTCCTCCGGATCGCCCTGAAGGCTGCGGGTCGGACAATACGAGCCGGCCTCGACGGCAAAGACCCGGCCGGCCTCGTCGAGCGCGCGCGAGAGCTGGAACAGGAAGGCGGACTCGGACGCGAACCCGCGCAGCTCGAGCCGGTGCCAGCGCGGCGCGGCCGGGCCGAAGAGATGCGCGCACAGGAGCGCCGCCACCTCGCGAACGGCGGCGGGTTCGGCGAGGACGTCGAGATGATCCGCCGCGGTGACGGCGCCGCCCAGGAATTCGATCCGGCTGGCGGCCAGCGCGTGCCGGCCCTCGACCCGACACCAGGGCGCGATCGCCACCACCCGTCCGGCCTGGCGCACGGCGACGACGTGCAGGCGGCGCGGGCCGCGGCAGAATCGCTCCGCCCAGACCCGCATCCAGTCGAAGGACAAGAACGGACTCGCCGGCGCGCAGGCGGCGTGGAGGGCGCGCCAGGGCCCGGCGAGCGCGGCCAGGCCCTCGGCGTCCTCGATCAGCGAGAGCTCCAGCGCCTCGGGCGGCGCGCCGCCGGCCGTCACCCGAGTTCCTGGGGTCTTCCCAGCACCCGCGCGCCGCGGCGGTAGGCGCGGAACAGGAAGTACTTGATCGCGTCGCGCAGCGGCGATTCGCCGAGGTTGCGCGGGCGCAAGCCGTGCCGGCGCAAGGCGGCGTTGGCGGTGTGGAGGGCGGCCCGTCGGTCCGACTGGCTGGTGCGGAAGGTGACGCTGAAGGAGACCGCGTAGCTCGCTCCCACCTTCACCCAATGCGGCGCGTTGACCGGGACGTGGAGGCCATCGCCGGGCTTCAGCTCGAAGACCATCGCCTTGGCCGCGAACTCGTCCTGGTAGGGGATGTTGCGCTGCTTCGACGCGGTGTAGAAGTGCTCGATCTGCTCCTCCGCGAGCAGCGAGCGGTCCTCGCGCGGGAACACGCGCATCGTCTTCGGGCCCCGCACGTGCAGCAGGAAGTTGAACTCGGGGTCCATGTGGAAGGGCGTCACGGCCCCCGGCGACCCGATGAAGATGAAGCCCTCGTGCCGGTCCATGCCGGGCGAGATCGGCTCGGTGTGCACGCGGAACTCGGCGAGGCAGGCCTCCAGCAGCTCCCGGTAGGCGGGCGCCTTCTCGACGTACTTGAGCACCATCCAGGAGCCGCATTCCTCGATCCGCCGGATCGTCTCCTCGACGGAGAGCCCCGTCTTCGGGGTGAGCGCGGGATCCTGGTTCACTCCGACGCTGCCGGCGTTGTACTCGACGCAGTCCGCGGGCAGCTCGCGGGCCAGCTCGACCAGGCGCGGCAGCGCGAACAGGGGATGCTCCGCCAGACGGTGGCGGACCGTGAACGGGTTGCGGTCGAAGTTCTCCAGGAACCGGACGGGGTCGATCTCGAGCAGCGGCTGGGTCACGAGCGCACTCCGATCGCGCGGGGCGGCGCCCCGGTTGTGAAACATTCGAGAGAACGGCGGAAAAACCTTTGGATCTGCATGCTTTTCACCGCAGCGAAGAGGCCGGAGACGCCTCCCTCGCCGGCTTGGGGCGGTCCGCCGCAACCCGGCCCTGGCCCTGGTACAGCCGCTCGTACGCCTGCGCCATCACACCGACGTGGAACTCCGACTCGGCGCGGTGTCGGGCGGCGCGTCCCAGGCGCTCGCGGAGTCCGCGGTCGCCGATCACCACGCGAAGCGCGTCGGCCAGCGCGACGGAATCTCCCGCGGCGGTGAGCAGGCCGTGCTCGCCATGGGTCACCGCTTCGCAGACGCCTCCGACGTCGGTCGAAACGATCGCGTTGCCGCCGAACATCCCCTCCAGGACCGCGAGCGGGAGCCCTTCCCAGTAGGACGCCAGCGCGAAGACGTCGGCGGCCGCCTGGAGATCGGGGATGTCCTCGCGCTGGCCGAGCAGGTGCACGCGGTGCGCGAGGCCCTGCACGCGCACGACCGCCTCGAGGGCCTCGCGCTCCTCCCCGGCGCCCGCGATCGCGACGCGCCAGGGCGTCGCCAGGCCCGCCCGCTCCAGGCGCGCGGCGGCGTCCAGCAGCACGCGGTGCCCCTTGCGCGGGCGCAGGCTTCCCACGGATGCGACCAGCACCTCGTCCGGCGCGAGCCCGAGCTCCTGGCGGATCCGATCGCGATCGCCGGGCCGGTGCGGGATGCCGTTGCGCACCAGCTGGATGCTCGCGGGGGGAAGGCCGAGCCGGTCGATCAGCACCTGGCGCGTGTGCTCCGAGACCGCCGCCACGCCGAGGCTCCCGCGGAAGGCCCAGCGCAGCGCGATGCGCCGTCGCCAAGCCTCGGTCACGGATTGGTTGCCGTGGATGCTGATCACGTAGGGAATTCCGAGCCAGCGAGCCGCCGCGGCTCCGTAGACGCCCATCGTGAATTCATGGCAGTGCACGAGATCCACGCGCAGCTCGCGCAGGGTCGCGACGAGGCCGCGCAGGCAGCCGGGATCCAGCGCGCGGCGGATCCGATACTCCCGCCAGCTCAGCCCGAGCTCGGCCACCTTCCCGCGCAGCCATTCCGAACGGAGATCCGGCCCGATCACGTGCACCTGGTGTCCCCGGCGCCGCAGCTCCTCCGACAGCTGGAGCAGCACCACCTCGGCGCCGCCGGGGCCGGTGGTCTCGAGCATCATCGCGATCGAGAGCGGGCGTTCCAAGCCGGCCTCGTTCGGCGCTCAGGCCGCAGGCGCGGCGGGGGCCGGCGCCAGGACCGGTCCGCGCGCGCCTCTGGGCGCCTGCCCGGCGGCGGTCCAGCCGGCGTCGGCCCAGGCGCAGAGCGTGCTCTCGAGGATCCGCTGGTGCTCGAGGTTGGTGAAGATGTGATCGGCTTCAGGGAGGTATTCCTCCTGGAGCTGGTCGCCGAAGTCGACCCCGCGGAAGGCGTCGCGGAACTGGCCGCGGTAGTTGTAGTGGTCGCTCTGCCCCCCCGAGAAGATCGTGCACAGGCGCATCCCGCGAGCCACCAGCCCGCGCAGCCGCTGCTCGGAGGCCTCTCGCGGCGGAAACTCCCGCACGTAGGTCGGGAGGTCGAGGTCCTCGGGCAGGCCGCCCTCGGCGCCGGGTTCCGGGCTCGCGGCGCGCCCCCGCGCGACGCGCGCGCGCACGAAGTTCGCCCAGGCGCTGGGCACCAGCAGACGGGGCCCGTAATGCTGCACGAAGTATCGCGGCGTGCGGTAGACCCAGGGATCCAGCACCGCGAGGCCGACCACCCGCTCGTCCGCGTGCGCCGCCTCGAACGCCATGTCGGCGCCCGAGCAGAGGCCGAACAGCACGAACTGCTTCACGCCCCGGCTGGTCGCGAGGTGATCCATCCCCTCCCGGACCTCGACGATCGCGCTGCGCTCGAAGGGAAGATCGTCGCGGCGCACCTCGCTGTCGCCGATCCCCGAGAAATCGAAGCGCAGGGTCGGGAATCCCATCTCCGCCAGGCGACGCGCGAGCGTCACGTGGAAGCGGCAGGCGCCGACCCGGTGCAGGATCCCGGAGTTGAGCAGCAGCACCGCGGGCTTCGCGGGCGCCAGCGCCAACGCCGGCGGCTCGCTCGCGATTCCCACCAGCGGCGTCGACTTGCCGAAGCGGACAACCTTCTCTCGGATCACGGCTTCTCCTTCGCAAAGCGCGCGACGATCTCCTGGATCAGCTGCTGCGGCAGCAGGGCGGATCCGAAGTTGTCGACCTCGTTCCAGTTCCCCGGGCTCGGCACGCAGGCGTACTCGATCGCGAGCCCCCGGCCGGCCAGGCGATCGCGCAGCCCCTGGTACTCCTCACGCTCGGCCGAGACCACGATCTCGACGCTCCGCGCGCAGGCGCCGTCGCGCTCCAGCAGATCGAGCTCCGCGATCTCATCGGCCAGCGCGGGGACCAGCGGGAACCCGAGCACGCCGAGCGTCGCCGGCGCGGCGCCGTTTCGGGGCTTCGTCTCCCCCGCAGCCGCGTAGAGCTCGCCCAGGTAGCTGCGCCCGTTCACCACCGGGTCCCAGAGCACCAGACGGTCGATGTCGCGGCGAGCCCCGGAGGCGCGCGCGGCGAGCGCGGCGCCGAGCCGCAGCCCGACCAGGGAGACGCTCTCGAGCGACGCGTTGTCCTTGAGCTCGTCGATCGCCAGGTGCACGTCGGCGACCCATTGCGCGAGCGAGCCCTCGCCGCTGGCGCCGGCGGAATCGCCGGTTGCGAAGTAGTCGAAGCGGAAGACGTGGTGGCCCTTGCGCGTGAGCAGGTTCGCGAGCTGGCGAAAGGCCCGGTGCGAGCGCATGTACTCCTGGCCCATCGGGTAGCAGAGCACCACCCCGGACTCGCGGGCGTTGCGCTCGCGGGGCGGATGGTGCACGCCGTAGAGGGGCCGCTCGGAGCTTCCGAAATAGAACGGATTCATGACTCGGTCCGGCCCTGCCCCGCGGCCCGGCGCGAACATTCGGCCGCGACCTGCTCGAGGGTCTGGAGGACCATGATGGCGTTGTTGAGCCGCGCCCCGAGCTTCTTCTCGGTGCGCACGATCGCGCGCATCGCGAGCAGGGAGTGGCCGCCGATGTCGAAGAAGTTGTCGTGCAGACCGACCCGCTCGATCCCAAGGATCTCCTGCCAGATCCGCGCGATCGCCTTCTCGACCTCGCTGCGCGGGGCCACGTAGTCGTCGCCGCGGCCGAAGGGATCGCGCAGCGCCGCCCGCTCGAGGGCGCCGTCGCTGCCCCGCGGCAGCGCTTCGAGCTCGACGAAGTTCTGCGGGAGGCGGTCCGCGGAGAGCCGGTCGCGCAGGAAGCGGCGCAGCTCGCTGACCGTCGCCGGGTGATCGGCGCGCCAGACGACGTGCGCGAGCAGGCGCTTCTCGCCGGGGCGGTCGAAGTGCGCGGTGACGGCGGCCTCCGCGACCGCCGGATGCTCGAGCAGCACGGCCTCGGTGGCGGCCAGCTCGGCCAACAGCTCGGGCGAAACCTCGGCGCGCGGCGCCGCTGCGGCCGTCCCCTGCGCGGCGGTGAGCTTCGCGATCCACGGCCCGAGCGGGAGCGGCGAGACGACGATCTGGGAGCGCGCGGGGGCCGCGAGCAGGCGATCGAAGGCCTGCATCCCCTCCGCCGGCCGGATCGCGTCTCCGAGCTGCGCGAGGAGCGGGTTCGGCGGCGCTTCGGCGCGGGGAGCCGCGTCGGCCGCCGCCGCGGCGGCCGGGGCGGCGAGCGAGATGCCGCCCGCCATCCGCTTGAGCATGAACTCCTCGATCTCGACCAAGGCGACGCCGGACTCGTCGTAGAGCGTGGCGTCGAAGATCGCGAAGTCGCGATCCGCGCGGTGATCGGCGCGCAGCCGCAGGTGGCTGAAGAAGCGGCGCGGGAGCGGCGCGCGCATCAGCAGCCGGGCGTAGGACATCGGCACGTAGAAGTCGCGCGCCGCGTCGTGCTCGGGGATCAGCGCGTGCGCGCAGCCGGTCGCCATGTCGAGCAGCGCGGGATGCAGCGCGTGGAGCTCGAGATCGGCGGCGAAGTCCTCCGGCAGCTCGAGCAGGGCGAGGGCTTCGCCCTGCCCGAAGTCGATCCGGCGCACGCAGGCCCAGCGCGGCCCGAAGCGCAGGTGCGCCTGCGGAATCAGTCCCTGGTGGGTCTCGCTCCGCTCGGCGCAGCGCGCGCGCAGCTCCTCGAGCGAGATCTTGTCCGGCGCCCCGTCGTCCGCCCAGCCGATCGTGCCGCGCACGTGCTCGGTGGGCGCTCCTCCGTCCTGGCTGGTGACCGCGAAGTCGCCGGTCGAGCGGTCGAGATCGAGGCGCAGCTCGCGCGGCGCTCCGTCCTGGACCACGAAGGGCAGCATCAAGAAGGTGTCGCGGATCTCGATCGCGCGCGGCTCGGGCCGCGTCGCGAGCGCGGCGCGCGCGAGCTCGAGGTAGCCGGTGCCGGGGATCAGGGCGGTTCCGTCCAGGATGCGATGCTCGCCCACCAGCCAGTGGGACGCCGTGTCGAAGCGGGTGGCGAAGAGCTGCCGCTCCGCGCCGTCGCGCAGGCAGCGCTCGAGAAACGGATGCCCGGTGGGAGCCAGCTCCTGCTGCGCCTCGCCTTGCGCCTCGCGCAGCAGCTCGGCGGCGATCCCCACCTCCTGCCAGGCGCCCCAGCCGATCGAGAGCGTGGGCGAGGCCTCGCGCGCGGAGCGGTGCTGCGCAAAGGCGTCGAGGAAGGCGTTGGCCGCCGTGTAGTCGATCTGGCCGGGGAGGCCCGCGAGCGCGGAGAGCGAAGAGTAGAGCACCAGGAAATCGAGCGGGACGCCCTCCAGCGCGGCGTCCAGCGCGAGCGTGCCCGCTACCTTGGGGGCGAGCACGCGCTCGGCCGAGGCGGCCGTCTTGAACTGGATCAGACCGTCGTCGAGCACGCCCGCCGCGTGGATCACGCCATGCAGCGCCCCGAAGCGCGCGCGCGCCGCCTCCACCACGCCGCGCAGCTGCGCGGGGTCGAGCACGTCGGCAGAGGCGGTCATCACCTCGCCGCCCGCGGCCTCGATCGCGGCGATCTCACGCAGGCGGCGGCTGGTGCGGTCGCTCTCGGAATGGCTCTCGAGCCAGCGCGGCCAGGTCTCGCGCGGCGGGAGCGGCGTGCGGCCCAGCAGCACCAGGCGCGCCTGCACGCGGGTCGCCAGGTGGCGAGCCAGCGCGAGGCCGAGTCCGCCGAGGCCGCCGGTCACCAGATAGACGCCGCGCGAGCGCAGCCGCAGCTGCTCCGGCTTCGGCGCGCCCAGCGGGCACGGCTCGTAGCGCTGGACCAGCCGCTGGCGGCCGCGGTAGGCGAGCGTGACGTCGACGGAATCGGAGCGCAGCTCGTCCAGCAGCTGCTCGGCCAGACGGCCCTCGGCGCGGCCGCCCGGCTCGGGCGGCGCGACGTCGACGCTGGCGCAGCGCAGGTTCGGATACTCGCGGGGGATCACGCGGCAGGGGCCGAGCAGCAGCGCGCGCAGCGGCGCGGGCACGCCCTCCCCCGCCACCTCCTGCATCCCGCTCGAAACCACGAGCATCCGCAGCGCGTGCGTCCAGTCCTCGCTTCCCACCGCCTGGGCGAAGCCGAACAGGCTCGTGAAGGCGAGGTCGCGCGCGCGGGAGAGATCCGCCAGCGATGCGGCCGCGCCTCCCAGGTTCCAGAGGTGCAGCACCTCGGCGGGCCGGCGGCCGCCCTCCGCCAGCGCTCCGAGCAGCGCGGCGTAATCCTCGAGCGCGCCCGGGCGCACCAGGTACTCGCCGGAGGCCTGCGCCGCGTACGCTGCGCCCGCGCGCACGCAGATCACCTCGTCGCCGCGCGCCCGTAGCAGCGCCAGGATCCGCTCGGCGAGCGGCGTCTCGCCCGCGAACACGAGGACGCGCCGCGCGGCCGCCGCCTCGAGCGGCTTCGGCAGCGGCGCCACCCGCCAATCCGGCGCGTAGAACCACTCGCCGAGGTCGGCGCGCCGCTCGGCTTCGGCGCCGGCCGCCCCTTCCTGGTAGAGCTGCTTGCCGGGCGCGATCCAGTGGCGCTGGTGGTCCCAGGCGTAGGTGGGCAGCGTCACGCGTCGGCGGATCTCGGGGCCGGCGAACGCCTGCCAGTCGGGCGCCGCGCCGTGCATCCAGAGCTGGCCGAGGACGCCCAGCACGAAGGCCAGGTCCGATCCCTCGTCCTCGGGGTGGCGCAGCGAGTGCAGCGCGGGCTGCTCGCGGGTGCGCGCGGGATGCAGCCGCGCGAGCGTCGCGAGCGTGCGGCCGGGGCCCACCTCGAGCAGCAGGCGGTCCGGATCCTCGCACAGGGTGCGCACGCCGTCGGCGAAGCGGACCGATCCGCGCAGGTGACGCACCCAGTACTCGGGATCCGTCGCCTCCTCCGGCCGGACCCAGGTCCCCGTCAGGTTCGAGACGAACGGGATGCGCGGCGCCGAGAGGGGGAGCCCGGCGAGGAAGGCGCGCCATTCGGGCAGGATCGGATCCAGCATCGTCGAGTGCGCAGCGATCTGGATCTTCACGCGCCGCGTCTCCACCTCGCGCTCGGCGAGCCGGGCGGCCAGCGCGTCGATGGCGGCGATCGGACCGGAGGCGGCGCACAGCTCCGGCGCGTTGATCGAAGCCAGCGACAGCTCGGCCGGGAGCAGCGGCGTCACCTCGTCCGCCGAGAGCGGGATCGCGAGCATCGCGCCCGCCGGAACCTGCTCGAACAGGCGCCCGCGGAGCGAGACGAGCGCCAGCGCGTCGGCCAGCCGGAACACGCCCGAGAGACAGGCGGCCGTGTTCTCGCCCATGCTGTGGCCGACCAGGGCGGTCGGCTCGATGCCCCAGGCCATCCACAGCTTCGCCATCGCCCACTCGACGATGAAGAGCGCCGGGAGCTGGAGGGAAGGCCGCTCGAAACGCTCGGCCGCTTCGGCGAGCCCTTCGGGCGCCGGGAACAGCACGCGCTGAAGCTCTTCGCGCAGGCGCGGCTCGAGCAGGGCCAGGCACTCGTCGACGGCGCTGCGGTAGACCGGCTCCGTCTCGTAGATCTCACGCCCCATGTTCGGATACTGGGCGCCGCCGCCGGGGAACAGGAACGCGACGCGGCGCCGCTCGCGCGCCGGCTTTCCGGAGAGCAGGCGCTGCGGATCGCCGGACTCGAGCGCTCGCGCCGCATCCTCGCGATCGCGACAGACCAGCATCCGGCGCTGCTCGAAGACGCGGCGCCCGACCCGCAGCGTGTGCGCGACGTCGGCGAGGTCCTGCTCCGGGTGCTCGCGCAGGTGGCGCGCCAGCCGATCGGTGGCCGCGTCGAGCGAGGCTTCGCTGCGCGCGGAGAGCAGCAACAGCTGCTGGCTGCGGGAGGGGCCGCTCGGCTCCTCCAGCCCGGAAGCCTCTTCGAGGATCACGTGCGCGTTGGTTCCGCCCACGCCGAGCGAGCTCACGCCCGCCCGGCGCGGCTCGGCGCCCGCCGGCCAGTCGCGCAGGCTCGCGTTCACGACGAACGGGCTGCTGGCGAAGTCGATCTCGGGATTCGGCGACTCGAAGTGCAGGCTGGGCGGGAGCTGGCGATGGCGCAGCGCCAGCGTGGTCTTGATCAGGCTGGCGACCCCCGCGGCCGTGTCCAGGTGGCCGATGTTGGGCTTCACCGAGCCGATCGCGCAGAAGCCCTTGGCCTGCGTGCCCTGGCGGAAGGCCTGCGTCAGCGCGGCCAGTTCGATGGGGTCGCCGATCGCGGTGCCGGTGCCGTGCGTCTCGACGTAGCCGATCGATTCGGGCGAAACGCCGGCGACCGCGATCTCTTCGGCGACCGAGGTGGCCTGGCCGTCGACGCTCGGCGCCAGGTAGCCAACCTTGCCGGCGCCGTCGTTGTTGACGGCCGAGCCGCGCACCACCGCGAGCACCGGGTCGCGCTCGCGCAGCGCATCGGCGAGCCGGCGCAGCACGACGACCCCGACCCCGCTCCCGAACACGGTCCCGTGCGAGCGCGCGTCGAACGCGCGGCAGTGTCCGTCCGGCGCGAGGATCTCTCCCTCGCGGTAGAGATAGCCGTGCCGGTGAGGCAGCTCGAGCGTGACGCCCCCCGCCAGCGCCATGTCGCATTCGCCGTTCAGCAGGCTCTGGCAGGCCATGTGCACGGAGACGAGCGAGGTCGAGCAGGCGGTCTGCACGTTCACGCTGGGGCCGCGCAGATCGAACAGGTAGGAGACGCGGGTGGTGAGGAAGTCCTTGTCGTTGCCGGTGTGGCGGAGCAGGAAGAAGCCCACGCGCTCCACCAGCTCGGGGTTGCTGAGCAGGTTGTAGGGCAGATAGGCGTTGTGGCCCGAGCCGGCGAAGACGCCGACCGAGCCTTCGAAGCTCCCCGGGGCGTAGCCCGCGGCCTCCATCGCCTCCCAGCTGCACTCGAGAAAGTGTCGGTGCTGCGGGTCGAGGATGGAGGCGTCGAGTGGGCTGAAGCCGAAGAAGCCCGCGTCGAAAAGTTCCATGTCGGCGAGCGGCGCGCCGGCCTTCACGTAGTCCGGGTGCGCGATCAGCGAGGGGGGAACCCCGGCGGCCCGCAGCGCCTCGTCGTCGTAGCGGACGACGGACTCGACCCCATCGCGCAGGTTGCGCCAGAAGGCGTCGACGGTGGGCGCGCCGGGGAAGCGCCCGGCCATTCCGATGATGGCGACGCCCGACTCGATCCAGTCCGTGCGCTCGGGTTCAGACATGGTGCGCCGCCTCGCGGGGGTGCGAATGCGCCGCCGACCGCCGGCGGCGCGGGCGCAATTCAAGCAACCCGCATGCCAAGGTCCGGAGGATACATGCTTCGGAGTTTCGGGGGGTTAGCGGCACAAATGGGTTCTCGCTCGGCGCCGGCCTGTGCAGGCCTTCCGAAAATTGGAAGAGATGGAACCGGGCCGCAAGGAGCTTCGCAGTGATCTGGACCGAGGGGGTTTCCAGCCGCGCCCCTGCGGGGCACGGGCGAGGCCCGGGATCGCGGTGGAGCCCTCCCTGGCGCCGCGACAGGCCCCGGCTGGGGCCCTGGGCTACCGATACGGATCGATGCCTGGTTCCCGTTCCCGCGCAGCACCGGCTCCGCCGGTGAGGATCCCCGGATGCCGACGCTCTCGGTCGTGATTCCCTGCTTCAACGAGGTCTCGACGATCGAATCGATCGTGGCGGCCGTGGAGCGGTCGCCGGTCGAGGACCTCGAGATCATCCTGGTCGACGACGGCTCGACCGACGGAACCCGCGAGCTGCTGCGCGACAAGCTCGAGGGCCGCGTCGCGCGCGTGATCTACCACGCGGCCAACCGCGGCAAGGGAGCGGCGCTGCGCTCCGGCTTCGAGGCCGCCACCGGCGAGATGGTGATCATCCAGGACGCCGACCTCGAGTACGACCCGCAGGAGTATCCGCAGCTGATCGCGCCGATCCTCGCGGGCAAGGCGGACGTGGTGTTCGGCTCGCGCTTCTCCGGCGGATCCTCGACCCGCGTCCTCTACTACTGGCACTACCTGGGCAACCGCTTCCTGACCACGCTCTCCAACATGCTCACCAACATCAACCTCACGGACATGGAGGTCTGCTACAAGGTCTTCCGCCGCGAGGTGCTCCAGAAGATCCGCCTCGAAGAAGACCGCTTCGGCTTCGAGCCGGAGATCACGGCGAAGGTCGCGCGGCTCGGCTGCCGGATCTACCAGGTCGGCGTCTCGTACTCGGGCCGCACCTACAAGGAAGGCAAGAAGGTCGGCTGGCGCGACGGCGTGCGCGCCGTCTGGTGCATCCTGAAGTACAACCTGCTGCGCTGATGCGCCGCTCCGCGTCCGCCGTCTTCCTCGCCGCCGCGCTGCTGGCCGTCCTCTACGCGACGCTGTCCCCCGCTCCGCTCGCCGATTCCGCCGCGGCCTGGCGCGTGCGCTGGCGCCCGGCGCCCGGAGACGTGCTGCGCAATTTCGTGTTGTTCGTCCCGCTCGGAGCGGCCTGGGCGGCGCGCGGCGCCTCGGCGCGATCCGCGCTGCTCGGGGCGCTCGCGCTCTCCGCGCTGCTCGAGCTCGCGCAGCTCGGGATCCCGGGGCGCTACGGCAGCCCCTGGGACGCGCTCGGCAACACGCTCGGCGCCGGCTGCGGCGCTCGCCTGGCGCGCGAGGCGCGGCGTTGGCTGGCGCCGTCGCGGGCTGCGGCTCAGCGCCTCGCGCTGGCGGCCGGGGCGCTCGCGACGGGCGCGCTCCTGCTCGGCGGCTGGATCGCGGCGCCTTCGCCGCCGGCCGGCGACTACTTCGCGCACTGGACGCCGGCGATGGCGAAATGGTCCGCGACGGACACGAGCCTGCGCGCGGCGTCGCTGGGCGGAAGCCCCCTGCCCCATGGCGCCCTCGCCGATTCGGACGCGCTGCGCCGCGCGCTCGCCGGCGATTTCGATCTGCGTCTCGCGGCGCTCGCCGGGCGGCCGACCGCGGACCTCGCGGCGCTGCTCTGGCTCACCAACCAGGGCGGCCACGAAGTGCTGCTGGTGGGCGTCGAGGGGAGCGACCTGATCCTGCGTTGGCCCGGGCGCGGCGCGCCGCTCGGACTCGAGCTGCCTCCGCTTCGTCTGCCGGAGCGGCTCGCCCAGCTGCCGCCGGGAGCGCCGTTCGAGCTGTTGCTCGCGCGCCGCGGCGCGGAGAGCTGCGTCGTGCTGGGCGCGAGCCGAACCTGCGGCCTGGGCGCCAGCGCGGGCGACGGCTGGCGCGTGCTGGCGCCGGAGCTTCGGCTGCCGCCCGGCCTGCGCGAGGGACTCGCGGCGGCCTGGATCGGCGCGCTCTGGCTGCCGCTCGGCTTCTGGTTCACTCCGTCCGCCGGTCCGCTGCTGGCGCTCAGCATGACGGGCGCGGCGACGCTCTTCACGCCGCGTCTGGGAAGCCTGTTGCCCACGCCGCCGTCGCAGCTGATCGCCGCGGCGCTCGGCTTCTTCCTCGGCGCACTGCTCCGCCGCGTGTGGCGTGCGCGAGAAGCGGTCGTGCCGACGTGAGGCGTGTCTGGAACATCGCGCTGCTGACGGGCACGGCCGCGCTGCTGCTCTTCCTGCTCGCGTATCAGCTGCCCGACACCCACTGGGGCGGCGCCCTCCAGGACTGGGGTCACGTCCCTCTCTTCGGCGTGATCTCCGCCCTGCTCCTCGGGCTCCTGCGCACGGCCTCCGCGTCGAGCGCGCAGCCGCCCGGGCGTCCGTATCTGCTCGCCTTCGCGGCGACGGTCGCTCTCGGCGGCCTGGCCGAGCTGGTGCAGCGCTATCAGCCGGAGCGGACACCGAGCTTTGCCGATCTCGCGCGCGACGTGCTCGGCGCGGGCTGCGTGCTCGCGGTCGCGGCGAGCCTCGATCCGCGCCTTCGCGGAGAGCGCTGGTGGCGCAGCCCCGCGCGCCTTTGGGCGGCGCGCGGGCTCGCGCTCGCGGCGCTGCTCGCCATCTCGGCGCCGCTCGCGCAGGTCTCCTGGGACTACGCGCAGCGCGACCGCGCCTTTCCGCAGCTGCTCTCCTTCGAATCGGGCTGGGAAGAGCGCTTTCTCACCCTCCAGACGGCGAAGCTCGTCTCCGTGCCGCCGCCGCCGGGCCAGCCGCGCGCGCCCGCCGGCGAGTGGGTGGGCCGCCTGACGCTCTCGCCGGACGCGATCCATGCGGCCGACTTCACCGGCTACAGCGGCTTCTTCATCGACGAGCCCTACCCCGACTGGCGCGGGTTCGACGCCCTGTGCTTCCGCGTCTTTTCCGAGAGCGCATCGCCGCTCGCGCTCTCGCTGCGCGTGGAGGACGAGGCCCACCAGAGCGACAACAGCCCCGAAGACCGCTTCAATCGGGACTTCGTGGTGAACCCGGGCTGGAACGAGATCCGGATTCCGCTCGCGGAGGTCGAGCAGGCGCCGCGCACGCGGCCGATGGACATGGCGCGGATCCGCATCGTCCATCTCTTCGTGTACAGGCCCGCGGCCAGCGTGCGCGTCCTGCTGGACGATTGGCGGCTCGAGTGAGCGCCCGCCGGCTGGCTGCGGCGCTGCTGCTCGCGCTCGGCTGCGGCGAGACGGCGCCCGAGGCCGCCGAGGAGCTGGCCGCGCCCGCGCGGCCGGTCTGCCCGGATGCGACGCCGCGCGCGTCGCTGCGCGTCGAGACGCTGGCCGAGGGCCTCGAGGTGCCGTGGGATCTCGACTTCGCGCCCGACGGGCGGATCTTCCTGACCGAGCGGCCCGGCCGGATCCGGGTGATCGAGAACGGGCGCCTGCGCGCGGAGCCCTGGGCCGTGCTCGACGTCTTCGCCGCCAACGAGGCGGGCCTGCTCGGGCTGGCCGTCGATCCCGCGTTCGCCGAGAACCGTTTCGTCTACGTGGTCGGCACCCAGCTCGCGGCGCCGCGCACGGGGCTCGCCTGGCTGGTGGACCGCGCGCTGCGCCGCGCGGTCGCGCTGCTCTCGCCCGGCGCGGCCTCCATCTTCGCGACCCGGGTGGTGCGCTTCGAAGACCGCGGCGGATCCGGCGCGCGGCCGCGCGTGATCATCGATGATCTCCCGGGCGGGCAGCTGCACACCGGCGCCGCGCTCGCGTTCGCGCCGGACGGCGCGCTCTTCGTGACGACGGGCGAGGCCGAGCAGCCGAGCGCCGCGCAGGATCCGGAGGCGCTGGAAGGCAAGCTCCTGCGGTACCGCAAGGACGGCAGCGTCCCGGGCGACAACCCGCTGCCGGGCTCTCCCGTCTATGCGCTCGGCTTCCGGAATCCCCAGGCCCTCGCCTTCGATCCCGTGCGCGGCGCGCTCTTCGCGGTCGAGCACGGGCCGAGCGGCCTCCCGGCCGAGGGAGGCCGCGGGGGGCTCGACGAGCTCAACGCGATCCTCCCCGGCGCGAACCATGGCTGGCCGCTCGTCGCCGGCTCCGGCCGCGGTGGCGGGCTTGCCTGGCCGGTCGCCACCTGGACGCAGGCGATCGCGCCGGCCGGGATCGCGCTCTACCGCGGCGATCGGCTGCCCTGGAACGGAGACCTGCTGATCGGCGGCTTGCGCGGCGACGGGCTCCGCCGGCTCTCGCTCGAGCCGGCGCCGGGCGAAGCGCCCGCCTGGCGGGTGCGCTGCGAGGAGACGCTGCTGGCCGGCGAGTTCGGGCGCGTGCGCGCCGTCAAGCTCGGCCCCGACGGTGGCGTCTACTTCACCACGAGCAATCGGGATGGGCGCAGCGGATCGCCGGCGGCCAGCGACGATCGCGTGCTACGGATCGGGCCGGCCCTATGAAGCCGGCCGCCGGCGGCCCGCCAGGGCGAGGCCCAGCAGCCCGCCCCCGAGCATGACCAGCGTGCCGGGCTCCGGCACCACCGCGAAGCGGTTGCTGATGCTCAGGACCTCGGCGCTGTCGCCGGGGCCTCCGGTCGAGAGGCGGACCCCGTCGATCACGGTGATCGTCGCGCGCGGGGTGAAGGCAGCGCTGTCCAGTTCGGTGTAGGTGCCCGCGAAGTTGAAGGTCTCGAGCAGGTCGATCAGCGGCCCGACGCCGACGATCGGACCCGGAGGCCCGTCGAGGATCGTCTTGCTCGTCTTCGCGAAGGTCGGGTACAGATCGTCCACGATCTCCGAAGGCGCGAAGAGCGTCACCCCGTTGATCAGCGCGTCCGGGTTGACCGCCGACACCTGGTAGCGGAAGTAGAACTCCGCGCTGTCGCCGTCCTCGGCGAACATCGGCCCGGTCAGCTCGAGCCCGTCATCGAGCAGCGTCAGCGTGAAATCCGCGTCGTCCGCGGGCTCCAGGAAGAACTCGATGTGGCTGAAGACCAGCTGGCCGTTCGGCGAGAACAGCACCAGATCGTTGTGGACGTCGGCGACGTTCAGCGAGAGCGCGCGTGCGGCTCCCGCCAGCAAGACGCCGCACATCAGTGTCATGCAACCCGCGAGCAGCTTTTTCCCAATCCAGCGCATGCATGCCCCCTCGGACACAGGCTCCGGAGCCGCCGGACGCACCTCGGGCCGGGGTGGCCCCGGCACAAGGCGGTCCGATTTGAGTCCGAGGGTGAGTGGTGGCTCGGGGGCGTTTGTGTCAGAGGGCCGGGCGATTTCCGGATTGCGGCGGGGCGCGAGCCGGCGATAGCGTGGCGCGATGCTCGACCGCCGCCGGTTTCTCGCGCTGGGCGTGGGAGCGGGGCTCTCGCTCGCCACCCGCAGGCTCGCCCGCGGGGCGGAGGCCATCGGCGATCCGGCGACCCTGATCCTCTCGGGCGGCCGGATCGCGACCCTCGACCCCGCCCGCCCGTTCGTCGAAGCGCTCGCCGTCCGCGATGGCCGGGTGCTCGCGGCCGGCGCCGCGAAGGAGGTGCTCGGGCACGCGGGGCCGCAGACGCAGCGGATCGACCTCGGCGGGCGCACGGCCATCCCCGGCTTGAACGACTCCCACATCCACCCGATCCGGGGCGGCCTCCACTACAACCTCGAGCTGCGCTGGGACGGGATCGCCTCGTTGGCCGAGGCGCTCGAGCGCCTGCGCGTGCAGGCCCGCAACACCCCGCCGCCCCAGTGGGTGCGGGTGGTGGGCGGCTGGAGCGAGTTCCAGTTCCGGGAAGGCCGCCTGCCGACGCTCGACGAGATCAATGCCGCGGCGCCGGAGACCCCCGTCTTCCTGCTCCATCTCTACGATCAGGCGCTGCTCAACCGCGCGGCGCTGCGGGTGCTCGGCTTCGACCAGCAGCCGCCCGCCTTCGACCGCGGCCTGGTCCAGCGGGACGCCAGGGGCCGGCCGACCGGCCTGCTGCTCGCGAAGCCGAGCGCGCTGATCCTCTACGCCACCCTCGCCCGCGGCCCGCGCCTCTCGCCCGAGGACCAGGCGAACTCCTCGCGCCACTTCATGCGCGAGCTCAACCGCCTGGGCGTGACCAGCGCGCTCGACGCCGGCGGCGGCGGCCAGAGCTACCCGGAGGACTACGCGGTGATCCAGGAGCTCGCGCGCCGGGATCAGATGACGGTGCGGATCGGCTGCGACCTCTTCGCCCAGAAGGCCGGCGAGGAGCTCGAGAGCTACCGGCGCTGGACCCGGATGACGCGGCCCGGCGACGGCAACGACAGCCTCCAGACGGTCGGCGCCGGCGAGAACCTGACCTGGGCCGCCGCCGATTTCGAGAACTTCCTCGAGCCGCGGCCCGAGCTCGGCGCGGCGATGGAGGCCGAGCTCCAGCCCATCGTCCGCCTGCTGGCCGAGCAGCGCTGGCCCTTCCGCATCCACGCCACCTACGACGAGTCGATCTCGCGCTTCCTCTCGGTCTTCGAGCGCGTGAATCAGGAGGTTCCGCTGCGCGGCCTGCACTGGTTCATCGATCACGCGGAGACCATCTCGGACCGCAACCTCGACCGGATCCGCGCGCTCGAGGGGGGCATCGCGATCCAACACCGGATGGCGTTCCAGGGCGAGTACTTCGTGCATCGCTACGGAAGGCAGGCGGCGGAGCGCACGCCGCCGATCCGGCGCATGCTCGAGCTGGGCGTGCCGGTGGGAGCCGGCACCGACGCCACCCGGGTCGCCAGCTACAACCCCTGGGTCTGTCTCCAGTGGCTGGTCACGGGCCGGACGCTGGGCGGGACGCTCCTCTACCCGGAAGCGAACCGGCTCGCGCGCGAGGAAGCGCTGCGCCTGTGGACGCGCGGCAGCGCCTGGTTCTCGTCGGAGGAGACGAAGAAGGGTGCGCTGATCCCCGGCCAGCTCGCCGATCTCGCCGTCCCCTCGCGGGACTTCTTCAGCGTTCCGGAGCCGGAGATCCAGACGCTGGAGTCCGTGCTGACCATTCTCGGCGGCAAGGTCGTCTACGCGGCCCCGCCCTTCGCGTCGCTGGATCCGCCGCTGCCGCCCGTGAGTCCGAGCTGGTCCCCGGTCGCCCGCTTCGGCGGCGCCGCGAAGATCGCGCCCGGGATCGGACACTTCCGCTCCGCGGGCCACGCGCGCGCGTGCCGCCACGACGGGCTGGGCGCGCCCGGCCCCGGTCTCGGCTGCGGCTGCTTCCTGGCTTGAAGCCCCCCTACCGCTTGGACTTCAGCGCCGCCTCCTGCGCCTTCTGGAAGCTCTCGATCACGGCCTGGTAGTTCGGCGAGACGGCTCCGTACAGCTTGGCGAAGGCCGCGCCATCGGGCCGGTTCCAGGTGCGCTGTAGCTCGGAGATCACCGCGTTGGTGGAGATCGGGATGACGCCAGCCTGCGTCAGCCGGGCCAGCGTCGTCTGCGAGGCCATCGGGCTCACGTCACCGGAGGCGTCGATCACCGCGTAGACGGTGTAGCCCTCGGCCCTGGCCTGGATGGCGGGGAACGCGACGCAGACGCTGGTCCAGACGCCCGCGATGATCAGGGTCCGCCGTCCGGTGTCGTGCACGGCCTTCACGAAGTCCGCGTTCTCCCAGGAGCTGATCTCGCCCTTTCGCCCCACGTAGATCGCGGCAGGGTTCGTCGCGTGGATCTCCGGCATCAGCGGGCCGTTGGGCCCGTCCGGCACCGACGCGGTCGTGATCAGGGGGACTTTCATCACCTTGGTGAGGCCCGCGAGCGCGATCGTGTTGGTGCGCAGCTCCGCCACGGAGATGTCCTTGACGGTCTGGAACAGCCCCGTCTGGTGGTCGAGCAGCAGCACGATGGCATCCGCGGGATCCATCAGCACGGGGGTTCGGGGCGCCGAGACGGGCTGGGCCGATGCCGGTGCGGCCATCAGGATGGAAAGCGTCGCTAGCAGACTGGGAAGCCGGAAATTCATGGGGGTCTCCTCGGGGTTTTGGTGGGTGCTAGGCGTCGTCCTCTCCGTCGCGAAGCGCACTCCGCTTCAGGTGCGCTTCGCGCAGGTCCAGCTCGCCCTCGATGCGGCGGCGCGCATCGTCCTTCAGCTCGCCGCTGCACAGCAATTGATAGAGGTGCGCGCGCTCCGCGTCGATCAGCAGCCCCTCCAGCTCGTCGGACAGGACGGCGAGGCGCTGCTCCGCCGCGTCGCCTCCCAGCCGGTAGTCGAGCTGCTGGAGCCGCTCCCGGTGGTGCGCGCGCAGCGGCTCCACGAGCTGGCGGGGTAGATTCCTCTCGGCGGCCAGCTCGTCGAGCCGCCGCATCACGGCTTCGATCGTCTGCCGGCGGCGCGCCAGCTCCTCGGCGCGATCGCGCCGGCGCTCCCGGCGACCGGCCTGGTCGAGGCCGAGCGCGCGGATCACGCTCGGCATCAGCAGCCCCTGGCCGACCAGCGTCACCACGATCACGAAGAAGGTGAGGAACAGGATCAGGTCCCGGTGCGGGAAGGGCTCGCCCTGCGCCGTCGCCAGCGGAATCGCGAGGGCGGCCGCCAGGGAGACGATCCCGCGAATTCCGGTGAACGCGAGCAGGAACGGCATCTGCCAGGCGGGCGACGGGTCCCTGCGCGCGAGCGACGGACTCAGCCAGCGCGGCAGGTAGACCGCCGGGAACACCCACACGAAGCGGGCGACGATCACGACCCCACAGACGATCGCGGCCGGAAGCAAGAGCTCGGCGGCCGGCACCTCGGCGATTCGCTCGACCAGGGTGCGCGCCTGGAGCCCCGTGAGCAGGAAGACCATGCCCTCGATCAGGTACGTGAACAATTCCCAGAAGAAGACGCCCTGTAGCCGCGTCGCCGATCGGATCAGCATCGGCCCGTTCCAGCTGACGTAGAGACCCGTCGCGACCGTCGCCAGCACCCCCGAGCCGCCCAGATGCTCGGGCACCCAGAAGGCCAGGTAGGGCGTGACGAGCGAGAGCGTGATCTCGACCATCGGGTCGCGGGCCGCGTGCCGGAGCCGCAGCATCAGCCAGCCGATCCCGATGCCGTAGGCGATCTCGCCGACCACGATCGCGGCGAAGCTGCCGAGCGCGGGGCCCCACGCGAAGCTGCCGGTGCTCACCGCCACCACGGCGAAGCGGTAGAGGATCAGCGCCGTCGCGTCGTTGGCGAGCCCCTCGCCCTCCAGGATCACGAGCAGCCGGCGCGGCAATCCGAGCCGCCGGGCGATCGCGAGCGGCGCCACCACGTCGGGCGGCGAGATGATCGCGCCCAGCACGAAGGCGGCCGCCCAGGACATGCCGAACAGCCCGTGCGCAACGCCGGCCACCGTCGCGGTGGTGAAGACGACGCAGCCGAACGCGAGCAGCGAGATCGGCCGCAGATTGAAGCGGAACTCGCGCCAGCTCATGGCGACGCCGGCCGAGTAGATCAGCGGCGGGAGCACCAGCAGCAGCACCAGCTCGGGGACCAGCTGGACGTGGGGCAGGCCGGGCACCAGCGCCAGCGCGACGCCGACGATCACCAGCAGGATGGCCGGCGGCACGCCGATCCGGCGCGCGGCGAGCGCGACCGCCGCCACCACGATCAGGAGCAGGACGGCGATCTGGATGCTCGCGACCATCGCGCGCCGCCCTAGGCGGCGAAGCCTCCATCGATGCTCCGGCTGGCTCCGGTCAGGCAGCCGGACCCGGGGCCCGCGAGATCAGCGAGCAACCACGCTTTCCCCTTCTGAATCAGCATCCTCTCCCCGGTCTCTTGAGAAATCCGCTTCAGGGTCTGCCAGCCAGGTCCGCGAGCCGCTCCGCGACCCGCTGGAAGGCTTCCGCGTTCGCGTAGCGCTCCGCGTGCACCAGCCGCGTGACACCGATTTGAGACAGGCGAGCGAGCTGCTCCGCGGCCCGGGCCGGCTCTTCGAGCGGGAGGCGTCCCATCGCGGCCACCTCGGGCGCCGGCAGGCCCTGTTCGGCGGCGAGCCGACGCAGCTCGGTGATCGGCGCGCGCAGCTTCTCCGGGTCGATCCCCATCGGCATCCAGCCGTCCCCGAAGCGCAGGGCTCGCGCGAGCGCGTGCGGCGGCGCGCCGCCCACGTAGATCGGCGGGCGCGCTGGGCGCGGCCGGAACAGGAACTCCTGGCCGTTCGCATCCACCACGTCGCCCGCGGCTCCGGAATCGAAGCACCTGCGCAGGAAGGCGAGCGTCTCGTCGGCAAGCGCGCCGCGCCGCTGCCGGTCGATGCCGAGGGCGCGGAACTCGGCCGGCATCCAGCCCACGCCGACGCCGAGCCGCAGGCGTCCGCCCGAGAGCTCCTGGATGCTCGCGATCCACTTCGCCGTCGGCAGCGCCGGCCGGTAGGGCAGGATCAGGACGGCGGTGCCGAGGCCGATGCGCGCGGTCGCGCCCGCCAGGAACGCGAGCGTGGCGAGCGGATCGAGATAGCGTCCGCCGGACCCTTCCGCGTCGTCCGGCGGAATCGCGACGTGGTCGACCACCCAGAGGTCCTCGAGGCCGGCCCCTTCGGCCGCGCGGGCGCAATCGGCGATCAGCTCGCGCGTCGATTCCGGCCCCATGTTGCGGACCACCGCGCCGAGCTTCACCAGGGCTCCACCCAGGGACGCACGTCGATTTCGTGCGTCCAGGCGCTGCGCGGCTGGCGATAGAGCTGCCAGAAGCTCTCGGCGATGGCGTCGGGGTCGAGCAGCCCATCCGGACCGCGCTGGGCCTTGAGCCCCGGCAAGAAGGAGTGGATGCGATCCCCGTCGATGGCGCCGTCGACCACCACGTGCGCCACGTGGATCCCCTGCGGACCGAACTCCCGCGCCGCGGATTGCGCCAGCGCGCGCAGCGCCGCCTTGGCCTGCGCGAAGCCGCCGAACTTGGCGCGTCCGCGCAGCGACGCCGAGGCGCCGGTGAAGATCAGGACGCCCCGCTGGCGCGGTAGCATGGCCTCGAGCGCGGCCTTGGCGAAGTGGAACCCCGCCAGCGCGTTCACGCGCCACATGTCTTCGAGGAAGGCCGCGTCCATCTCGAGGAACGCCTTGGGCCAGTTGCCGCCGGCGTTGAAGATGGCCGCCTCGAGCGGCGCCTCGCGCGCGTCGGCCTGCGCCACCAGGCGGCGCACCAACGCTTCGTCGGTGACGTCGCCGACGAGGGCCTCCGCAACCGCCCCGCCCTCGCGCAGCTCCTTCAGCGTCGCGCCGAGCTTCTCCGCCGATCGCCCCATCACCGTGGTCCGGAATCCCTCGCGCGCAAAGCGCCGCGCGATCGCCGCCCCCAGTCCCCTGGATGCGCCGACTCCAGCCACCACCACCGATCTCTCCGGCACCGTCACCTCGCTGGGCGCACGCTCTTCGGTAGCTCGAGCCTCATCGCGTCCTTTTTGCGCGAGGCGTAGCCGGGATCGACCAGACGCTTCGGGTGCATCCCGTCGACGTAGCCGACGAAGGTCGGCTCGAAGATGTCGTAGCCGAGCAGCTCCTGCACGCGGTCCGAGTAGCCGCGCGCGAGCTCGGGCGGGACCGCGAGCGGCATGTTCTCGATCTGCCGGATCCACGGCTCGCAGTACTGCGGCGTGATGGCGAGCCGCGTTCCCGCGCCGTGGTGGGCGCCGCCACGGTGCACCAGCGTGCCGGCAAAGAGCACCGCGGAGCCCGCCTGCATCTGCACCTTCACGGCGCGCGAGTCGTCGGGCGCGGCCTGCTCCTGCGGACCCCAGAGGTGGGAGCCGGGGATCAGCTCGGTCGCGCCGTTGCTCTCGGTGAAAGCATCGAGAGCCCAGATGGCGCTCACGCCCATCATGCGCCGCGGACGCGGCACCCAGACGTAGGCGTCGTCGAAGTGCCAGCCCTGCGCCGACTCGCCCGGATGGACCTGGATCGCGAGGCAGGCCGAGAGCCGGTAGTGCGCCGTCAGCAGCCGGTCCAGCACCGCGAGCACGACGGGATGCTCGACGATGCGCGCCACCGGCGGCGCCTTGGCGAGCAGCGCATAGACGCGCTCCGATCGGAAGCCCTCGAAATCGTTGCGGCCCATCCGCTCGCCGCGCAGCCAGGGCGCCAGGGCCGCCTTGATCTCGCCCACGTCGCGCGCGGGGAGCAGATTCGGGGCGATCACGAAACCGTCCCGCCGGATCGCGTCCGCCAGCTCGGCCGCCGACTGCATCGCCGCGCAGGATATCGCGCCTCAGCGCGTGACGCGCGCGGGGATTCCGGTGCGGCGCAGGGCGATCCGCTCGACCAGCGCCCAGTCCACCCGCTTCGCCTGCTTGCCGGCCGCCTGCGTCACCTGTCCGCGCAGCGTGGACGACGCGCTCGCTTCGCCGAGCTTTCCGGTCTCGTCGAGCTGGAGGGACTGCTCGGAGTCGGGGTTCACCTCGAGGTAGAGCTCGCCGCCGATCCAGCCGAGCTTCACGGGCTGGTTGACGACGCGCACCGCGGTCCCCGGCTCGACGCGCTCGTACAGCTCGGCGATGTGCTCCGGATACAGGCGGATGCAGCCGCGGCTCGAGTGGCGTCCGACGCCGCGCGGATCGTTGGTGCCGTGGATCAGATAGGACGGCCAGGCGAGGTAGAGGGCGTGCTCGCCGAGCGGGTTGTCGGGCCCCGGCTTCACGCGCGCCGGAAGGCTCGGATCGTCGCGTCGCGCGGATTCCCCGGGGATCCAATCGGGCTTCTCCCGCTTCGCCTTCACGCTGGTGACGCCCATGGGTGTCGCATAGCCGTCCTTTGCGATTCCGATCGGGTAGGCGCGCACCGCCGCGCCCTTCTCGTAGTAGTAGAGGCGGAGGTCTCCGAGGTTGACGACGATGCCGTCGCGGGGCGCGTCCGGCAGCAGGCGCGCGTTGGGGACGAACAGCAGCGCGTCGTCGGGCGGCAGCCAGGGGTCGATCCCCGGGTTCGCGGCTAGCAGCTCGACGTAGCCGACCCCGAGCTCCGGCGCGAGGTCGATCAGCGTGTCCTCGCTGCTGGTCTCGTGGACGCCGAGGCGGCCGACGAGATCCTTCGAGGCCGGCGGAGATTCCAGCAGATAGCGAGGCCGCGCCGGGCCGAACCCGCCCGCGCACGCCGAGGCGAGCAGCGCCGCCAGCGCGAGGTTACGGACGGATCTCGATCGGCGTCCCGTCATCGACGAGCTCCCAGATCTCTCGAATCTCGTCGTCGGTCACTCCGATGCAGCCATCCGTCCAGTCGAAGCCGAGGTGCTCCTCGCCCACCCAGCTTCCGGGGTTCGGGAGCCCATGGATCAGGACGCCCCCGCCCGGGGCGATGCCGGCGCGCCGCGCGAACTCGAGATCGCTCTCGTTGGGGTACGAGATGCGGATCGAGCGATGGAACCGGCTGTGCTGGCTCCGCGCGTCGAGCCGGTAGCGGCCCTCGGGCGTGCGACCGTCCCCCTGGCGCCGCTTCGGTCCCGTCGGGTTCTTCCCGAGCGAGATCGGGTAGTCCCGCAGCACGCGGTCGCCGCGCAGCAGCAACATGCGGCGCGGGCCCTTCAGCACGAGGACGAAGTCGGCCCTTGGCGTCGGCTCGCGCAGCTCCTCGGGGATCGCCGCGGGAGCCGCGGGGCTACTTCTGGAGCGTCCGCTGAAAGATCCGGTCGGACTTCTCGCTGGCCCTCCGTGCCTCCTGTGCGGCAGCGTCGGCCGCCGCGCGTGCGGCGGCGGCGTCCGCGGCCGCGGCCGTCGCCTTCTGGTTCGCCTCGTTCGCGACCCGGAGCGCCTCGCTCGCCTCCGAACGCGCCGTCGACACGTCGCCGCTGGTCGCGCAGCCCGAGGCCGTCAGCAACAGGATCACGGATCCCGTCAGCGCTCCGATCTTCCCGATGGTCCCAAAGCCCCTCATCCACCCACCTCCATGCGTGTCCGCGATGCTACGACCCAGCGCGGACTTCGCTCTGTGATCTGGCGCACCATTCGCCCCGGTGGTATCCGATCGCTACCGCCCTGTCGATTGCCGCCCGGCTCGAACGTCAAGAGGTCGGAGTGCCGCGCGCGGACCAGAAGCGCGAGAATTCCCAGGCACCCAGGGAGGAAGCCGGAATGAGCGGTGTCCGGGTACTGGTCGGCACGCGCAAGGGCGCCTTCGTCCTCAGCTCGGACGGAAAGCGCGCGCGCTGGGACGTGAGCGGCCCCCTCTTCGGGGGCTGGGAGATCTACCACCTGAAGGGCTCCCCGGTCGATCCGGATCGGCTCTACGCGTCGCAGTCCACCAGCTGGTTCGGGCAGCTGATCCAGCGCTCGAACGACGGCGGCAGGACCTGGGAGCCGATGGGCAACCAGTTCGCGTACCAGGGCGATCCGGGCACGCACCTCTGGTACGACGGCACGCCGCACCCCTGGGCCTTCGCGCGCGTCTGGCATCTCGAGCCCTCGCTCGCGGATCCCGATCTGGTCTACGCCGGCGTCGAGGACGCCGCGCTCTTCCGCTCGAGCGATGGCGCGCGCTCCTGGCAGGAACTGCCCGGGCTGCGCGCCTGCTCTGGCTCCGCCTGGCAGCCGGGCGCGGGCGGGATGTGTCTGCACACGATCGTGCTCGACCCGAGCGATCCCGGCCGGATCTTCGTCGCCATCTCGTCAGCGGGAGCCTTCCGGACCGACGACGGCGGCGCCAGCTGGCGAGCCATCAACCGCGGGTTGCGCTCCGAGCAGATCCCGAATCCGACCGCCGAGGTCGGCCACTGCGTCCACCGCATCGCCATGCACCCGTCGCGCCCCAACGTGCTCTTCATGCAGAAGCATTGGGACGTGATGCGCAGCGACGACGCCGGCGACAACTGGCGCGAGGTGAGCGGCAACCTGCCGAGCGACTTCGGATTCCCGATCGAGGTGCACGCACACGAGCCGGACACGATCTACGTGGTGCCCATCAAGAGCGACTCGGAGCACTATCCGCCGGACGGGAAGCTGCGCGTGTATCGCAGCCGGACGGGCGGCAATGAATGGGAGGCGCTCACGCAGGGCCTTCCCCAGCGCGACTGCTACCTCAACGTGCTGCGCGACGCGACCGCCGTCGACTCGCTGGATCCCTGCGGCATCTACTTCGGCACCAGCGGCGGGCAGGTGTATGCCTCGGCGGATGCCGGAGACCGTTGGGCCCCGATCGTCCGGGACCTTCCGCCCGTGCTCTCCGTGGAAGTGCAGACGCTGCCATGATCCGGGTCGCGCTGCCGGAGCATCTGCGGACGCTGGCGCGCATCCAGGGCGAGGTGCGGCTCGAGGTCGCTGGCCCGGCGACCCAGCGCTCGCTGCTCGACGCGCTGGAGGCGGGCTATCCCATGCTGCGCGGGACGATTCGCGATCACGTCACGCAGCGGCGGCGGGCCTACGTGCGCTTCTTCGCCTGCCATCAGGATCTCTCGAACGATCTTCCGGACGCGCCGCTGCCGGATGCGGTGGCGGCGGGCGCCGAGCCGTTCCGGATCCTGGGCGCCGTGGCCGGCGGCTAGCCGCCCCTGAAGGAGACCCGCATGAAGTTCCTGCTGCTGATCTACGAAGACGACGCCGAGCGCGTCGAGAAGATGGACGAGCGGATGCCCCACTGCGGCGCCTACGTCGAAGCCATGAAGAAGGCCGGGATCTACCTCGCGGGGGAGCGCCTGCGAGCGGTCTCGTCGACCACCAGCGTGCGCGTGGCGGGCGGCAAGACGCACGTGGTCGACGGCCCCTATGCCGAGGCCAAGGAACAGCTCGGCGGGTTCCACATGATCGAGGTTCCGGATCTGGACAGCGCCCTCGCCTGGGCCGCCCGCTGTCCGAGCGCCAGCCGCGGCACCGTCGAGGTCCGCCCGATCTGGCCCACCTGAGCCAGGAGATCGTGACGCCATGTTCAAGAAGATCACCCTGGGACTCGCCGCCGCCCTCGCGATCCTGATCGCCGTGATCGCGATGCAGCCGGCGACGTTCGCGATCGAGCGCTCCACCGTGGTCCAGGCGCCGGCCGGGATCGTGATCGCCCACATCCAGAACCTGCGCGCCATGGACGCGTGGTCGCCCTGGGCCAAGATGGATCCGAAGCTGGAGATCGTCTACGACGGCCCCGAGTCCGGCGTCGGCGCCCGCTCGTCCTGGGAAGGCCCGGAGATGGGCAAGGGCAGCCTGACCGTCACCGGGGTCGAGCCCGACCGGGAAGTCGAGATGAAGCTCGAGTTCCTGACGCCCATGCAGGCGACGAATCGGATCCTGTTCCTGCTGGCGCCCGCCGGAACGGGCACCCGCGTGACCTGGCGCATGGAGGGAACCCGGAACTTCATGGGCAAGGCCTTCTCGCTGCTGATGAGCATGGACGAGATGGTGGGAGTTCCGTTCGAGAATGGTCTGGCGGCGCTGAAGACCGTGGCCGAGTCCGAAACGACGAGGAGCTGACGAAATGGCCCGCTACGTGGATGGCTTCGTGCTTCCGATCCCGAAGAAGAACGCCGCGGCCTATCGCCGCATGGCGCGCAAGGCAGGCAAGGTGTGGCGCGATCACGGCGCGCTCGAATACCGCGAGTGCATGGCCGAGGACGTGAAGCCCGGCAAATCCACCTCGTTCCCGCAGAGCGTCAAGCTCGAGAAGAACGAGGTCGTCTGGTTCTCCTGGATCGTCTACAAGTCCCGCAAGCATCGCGACCGCGTGAACGCCGCGGTGATGAAGGATCCGCGGCTCGCGAGCATGATGGACCCGACGAAGCTGCCGTTCGATGGGAAGCGCATGATCTTCGGGGGCTTCGAGATCCAGGTCGACTTCTGAGCCGTCCGCTCGACGAGGCCTCGGCGCGCGAAGCTGCCGAGGCGGTCGCGCGGCGCAGCTACGGCAAGCTGGTCGCGCTGCTGGCCTCGCGGACGCGTGACGTCGCCGCGGCGGAGGACGCCCTCTCCGAGGCCTTCGCCTCCGCCCTCGTCGACTGGCCGGCCAGTGGCGTTCCCAGGACGCCCGAGGCGTGGCTGCTCACGGTGGCGCGGCGCAAGTGGATCGATGCGAGCCGGCGGCGCCAGAGCGCCCAAGAAGCCAGCAGCCATCTCCGGCTGATGGCCGAGGAGATCGAGGCGGCGACCGCCGGCGGGCCCCCGCCGCCCGACGAGCGCCTCTCCCTGATGTTCGCCTGCGCGCACCCTGCGATCGATCCCGCGGTGCGCGCGCCGCTGATCCTCCAGACCATCCTGGGATTCGACGCGGCCGCCGTCGGCTCGGCGTTCCTCACGTCGCCCGCCAGCATGGCCCAGCGGCTGGTGCGCGCCAAGCGGAAGATCCGCGACGCCGGGATCCCGTTCCAGGTGCCCGAGGCCGCGGAGCTCGCGGCGCGACTCGACGCCGTGCTCGAGGCCCTCTACGCCGCGTTCGCGGAAGGCTGGTCGGATCCGGCCGGCACCGACGCGCGCCGTCGCAATCTCGCCGAGGAAGGCATCTGGCTGGCGCGCCTGGTCGTCTCGCTGCTGCCGGACGCGCCCGAGGCGCTGGGCCTGCTCTCGCTGATGCTGCACGCCCAGGCGCGGCGCGACGCGCGGCGCGATCCGCAGGGCGAGTACGTTCCGCTCGCGGAGCAGGACCCCGCCGCCTGGGACGCGGCGCTGATCGAGGAGGCCGAAGCGCTGCTCTCCCGCGCCAGCGCCATCCCTGGACTCGGCCGCTACCAGCTGGAAGCGGCGGTCCAGTCCGCGCACGTCGTCCGCCGGCGAAGCGGCGCCGCGGACTGGATCGCCATCGAGTGCATCTACGACGCCCTGCTCGCGATGACCGGCTCGCCGGTGGTGGCGATCAACCGCGCCATCGCGGTGGCCGAGACGCGCGGCCCCGCCGCCGGCCTCGAGGCGCTCGACGCGATTGCGAACGACCGGCGGATCGACGAGTACCAGCCCTGGTGGGCGGCGCGCGCGGGACTGCTCGCGCGGTCGGGAGAAAACGCAGCGGCCGACGCTGCATACGACCGCGCGATCGGCCTCGAGCGCGATCCCGCCGTCCGCCGCTTCCTGCAACGACGTCGCGCCGAGCTGCGCGCCGAGCCGCGATCGGGGCACGCCTCCGACTAGCGCGCCGACCAGCGCTGCTCCGCGACGAGCTGCGCGACCCGGCGCCGGATCTCGTCCCGGATCTCGCGAACCCGCTCGATCGGCTCTCCTTTCGGGTCCGGCAGCGGCCAATCCGCGCGCAGCAGGCTCGGAACGAGGGGACACGCTTCTCCGCATCCCATCGTGATCAGGAGCGCTGCGCGGGCGGTCAGCTCCGGCGTGAGGAGCTGGGGCCGCGCGCCCGCGAGGTCGATGCCGACCTCACGCATCACCTCGACGACCGGGTCGTGCACCCGCTCGCCGGGCTGCGTCCCGGCGGACTCGGCGCGAGCCTTCAGCGGACTTGCCAGCTCGTTGAAGAAGGCCGCCGCCATCTGCGAGCGTCCCGCGTTGTGCACGCACGCGAAGATCACCGTCTTCATCGGGGCTCTCGCGAGTCGGTGACGCGCGGCTCCGACCGCAGCCAGCGGAAGACCCCCAGCGCCGCCCCCGCCCCTGCCAGCTGGGCGACCAGGAAGAGCGGGACGTCCGAGGGGCGGATCCCCGAGAAGGTGTCGGTGACGGCGCGCGCGAGCGTGACCGCGGGGTTGGCGAACGACGTGGACGCCGTGAACCAGTACGCCGCGCTGATGTACGCGCCGACCGCGAAGGGCAGCAGGCTCGCGTGGGTCCGCGAGCAGCCCTGGATCACCGCGACCAGTCCGAACGTGGCGACCACCTCGCTGAAGCCCTGCGCCGCCCCCGCGCGCGCGTGCGTCGACAGGGCGAAGAGCGGCGCCTCGAACATGAGATGCGCGGCGGCGACGCCCGCGAACGCGCCGACCAGCTGGGCGAACAAATAGGCCGCCACGTCGCGCCGGCTCATCCCGGATTCGCGCGCGCTGACGAGGGTGACCGCGGGATTCAGGTGGGCGCCCGAAATCGACGCGAACGCGAGCAGCAGGGCAACCAGCACCGCGCCGGTCGCCAGCGAATTCGCGAGCAGCGCGATCGCGACGTTCCCGGCCGAGAGCCGCTCGCCCATGATCCCGGAGCCAACCACCGTGGCGAGGAGCAAGGCGGTGCCAATCCCCTCGGCTGCGGCCCGCTGGCTCAAGCTGGGACGGGTGGCCGCAGCTTCCCTCACCGGCAGGCCCGCGGCCCTCGGATCCTGACCAGCTTCTCGAGGTGGCGACGAAGCGCGCCGCGCTTCGCGAAATCGCGGGCCAGCAGGCGGAGCTGGCGCCCCCGGTCGCGATCCTTCTGCGCGACCAGGCAGTAGTACACCCAGCTTCCCTCGCGGCGATCCTCCACGATCCCGGCCGCCTTGAGGATCCCGAGCTGCCGCGATGCATTCGGCTGCGACAGAGCGAGCGCCTCCTGGATGTGGCAGACGCAGAGCGAGCGCTGCGCGAGCAGGGCGACGATCCGCAGGCGCGTCTCGTCTCCCAGCGCCTTGAAGAGCTGCGAGACGGGCCGTACCTCGACGTTCGCGGCGACCGACATGCGGAAATCAGCATATCCGTATGCACTAGAGCCCACCAGGGGCCGAGCGGAGCAGGCGCGCGACCCGCGCTAGAGTCCCCTCGCGCCGAGTCCCGCACGGTCACCGATGCCCCGAGAGCTTCCCTCCACCTCGTCCTTGCGCGCGTTCTCGCGCGCCGCGCGCACGCTCAGCTTCAAGCGCGCGGCCGCGGAGCTGCACGTCTCGTCGTCCGCGCTGAGCCGTCAGATCCAGGCGCTGGAGGAGCATCTCGGGGTCGCCCTCTTCCGCCGCCTGAACCCCGGACTCGCGCTCACCGACGAAGGGCGCCGCTACCGCGAGGCCGCGGACGCCGCACTGGCGCGGCTCGAGGCCGCGCAGGAGCTCTTCGCGCCGCACTCGAGGCCCCTGCGCATCAGCGCCCTCGAGTCCTTCAGCGAGAGCTGGCTGGTGCCGAACCTGCCGGACTTCGAGCGCGCGCATCCGGACCTGGAGATCGAGATCGAGGCCACGCTCCGCTATGCGGACTTCGAGAAGGACGCGGTCGACGTGGCGATCCGCTTCGGCCAGGGCCCCTGGCCGGGCCTGCACGGCGAGCCGATTCTCGATCTCGACTTCTTCCCGGTCTGCAGCCCGGGCCTGGCCGCCGAGTCGCCGATGCGCCGGCCCGCCGACCTCGCCGGCCATACGCTGATCCACGTCGCCCAGACGCCCACCGCCTGGGCGGCCTGGCTGGGCGCCGCCGGCGTCCCGGATCTGGCGCCTCGCCGCAGCGTCAGCTACGACCACGCGAGCCTGGCGCTGGCCGCCGCCGAGTCGGGCCAGGGGGTCGCGCTCTCGACGCCGATCCTGTGCTGGCAGCGCCTGCGCGCGAAGCGCCTCTGCCGCCCCTTCCGGGAGACGCTTCGCTCCGACGCGACCTATCACTTCGTCTGCCGCCCGGAGAGCCTCGCCGATCCCCGCATCAGCGCCCTGCGCGACTGGCTGGTGGAGCGTCTCGCGCGGCCGGATGCGCCGCATGCAAGCGCGGATGCGAATTGAGCGTTTGCCCGGCGGCCCGGGCCGCGCCAGATTCGCGGCATGCAACAGCTCACCTGCATCGACCCGAGCAAGCTCGAGTGGCGCGAGGTCCCGGCGCCGCGCATCCAGGGCGACGGCGAAGCGCTGGTCCGCCCCCTCGCGGTGGCGCGCTGCGACATCGACCGCTTCCTGGTCTCCGGCCTCTTCCCCTTGCGCGGCCCCTTCGCGCTCGGCCACGAGTGCGTGGGAGAGGTCACCGCGCTCGGCGACGCCGTGCGCGGCCTCGCGATCGGCCAGCGCGTGGTGGTGGCCTTCCAGATCAGCTGCGGCCGCTGCCCCAGCTGCGCGGCGGGCCGCAGCGCCCTCTGCGAGAAGCTTCCGACGCTCTCGGACTACGGCATGCAGCCGCTCTCGGGCGTCGAGTACGGGGGAATGCTCTCGGATCTGATCCGGGTGCCGTACGCCGAGGCGATGCTCCGGCCGATCCCGACCTCGCTCGATCCGGCGCAGCTCGCGAGCGTCTCCGACAACGTTCCCGACGGCTACCGCGCGGTGGCGCCGCATCTGGCCGCCCGTCCGGAGAGCGAGCTGCTGATCGTCGGCCACGGCCTCCCGAGCATCCCGCTGTATGCGGCGCAAGCCGCGCTCGCGCTGGGCGCGAGCCGCGTGGATTTCGCGAGCGGCGATGCCGAGCAGCTGGCGCTGGCCGAGGGGCTGGGCGCGCAGCCGGTCGAGACGGATTACGGAAAGCCCCGTCGGAGCTACCCCATCGTGATCGACGCGGGCCTCTCCGCCGCCGGTCTCCAGTACGCGATCCGCGCCACCGAGCCGGAGGGAATCTGCCAGAGCGTGAGCTTCCACCCCGGCCCGGGCGTCTCGCTGCCGATGGGCCGGATGTACACGCTCGGGATCCACTTCCACGTCGGCCGCTGTCACTCTGCGGCGTTGCTGCCCGAGGTGGTCGATCTGATCGTCGCGAAGCGCTTGCGCCCCGAGGCGGTCACGACGCGCGTGGTCGATTGGAAGGACGCCGCCGACGCCTGGCCCGAGCCCGCGATCAAGCTCGTAGTGCGCCGCCCGGATTGAGCCTGGCGAGCGCCGCGAGCGAGATCAGGCCGAGCCCGAGCAGCGCAAGGCTCCCCGGCTCGGGAACGACGGTGAGCGAATCCAGGTTCCCGGCGACCCGCCGCGCCGAGCTGCTGCTGTCGAATTCGAGAGCGGCCTTCGCAAAGCCGAAGCCGGAGAGGCTCAGGTCCGTGATGGACCCGGAGTAGGTGCCGAGCGCCGGGTTCGCGGTGTCCCAGTCGGCCACGGCCGTGTCGATCGTGATGGACGCGGTGATCGATTCGCCGAGCCTGAACGCCGAAGCCAACTCCGACCCCACTTCGTCGATCGTCGCGCTGAAGCTGACGACGATCGCGGCGGCGCTGGCAGGTGTCGCGAGAGCGCTT
Organism: Myxococcota bacterium; assembly: GCA_036560145.1. Classification (GTDB taxonomy): domain Bacteria; phylum Myxococcota_A; class UBA9160; order UBA9160; family SMWR01; genus DATBRV01. Next base: position 32,203 of record DATBRV010000062.1, on the reverse strand, counting down.
CCCGCGACGGCGGCGGCGAGCAGGGTGCGGAGTCTTCGACGCATGGGAGCTCTCCCGCCCCACACTCCGGAATGTAGTGGCAGCCAGGGTCGGGTTGTGGCAAGAGGAAGCGATGGGCGAGGCGCGCGGGGACGGGACCATGAGGGCGTGGCGGACGCATCGCTACGGGCCGCCGCTCGAGGTGCTCCGGCTCGACGCTGTGCCGATTCCAGCCCCGGGCCCGGGCGAGCTACGCGTGCGCGTGCAGGCGATCCCGCTGAACCTGAACGACCTCGAGCGGATCACGGGCGGGAACATGCTGGTGCGGCCCGAGCTCCCCTACAGCCCGGGCATGGAGGTGATGGGGATCGTCGACGCGTGCGGAGCCGGCGCCGAGCCGCGCCTGGGCGAGCGCGTGGTCGCGATGACGAAGGGCGCGCACGGCGGCTTCGCGGAGTACGCGATCTGCCCGAGCGTCTCCGCGTTCCCGATGCCCGAGTCGATCCCCCTCCCCGACGCGGCGGCGCTCTACTTCCCATTCCACCTGGCCTGGCTCGGCCTCTTCGACCGCGCGGAGCTCCGGGCCGGCGAGAGCGTGCTGATCCACGCCGCCGCGGGCGGATCGGGCTCCGCCGCGATCCAGCTGGCGGTCCGCGCCGGCGCGCGCGTGTTCGCGACGGCCGGCGGCGAGGAGAAGCGGAAGCGGTGCCGCGAGCTGGGCGCCCACGTCGCGATCGACTACCTCGCACAGGACTTCGCCGAGGTCGTCCTGGCCGAGACCGGGAACCGCGGCGTCGACGTCGTCTTCGACAACGTGGGCGAGGCGGTCGTCGAGAAATCCATGAAGTGCATCGCCTACAACGGCCGCTACCTGATGATGGGGTTCGCGTCCGATAAAACCAAGCTAGACGAGAAGTGGATCGTGCCCCGCCGCCTGTCGATGGGGAACTTCAAGCTGTGCGGCGTGCTGCTCGCCTACGCGCAGGACGGCATGGCCCAGATGCTGAAGAAGAGCATGGGCTGGAACTTCGCCCCGGATGCGCTGGGCGCCCGGATCACGCGCGAGATCGTCGAGCTGGTGCTCGCCGAGCAGATCCGGCCGGTGATCGGGCGGGTCGTCGCCCTCGAGGAGCTGCCGGCCGCGATCGACGCGATGGCGAATCGCCAGACCGTGGGCCGCACGATCGTCAAGCTGTACTAACGCCGCCCCTCGGGCATGTCGGGCGAAGGCAGCGCGAAGGCGATCACGTGGTCGCCGAGCGGGGATCCGATCCCGATGTGGCCCCCCGCGGCGACCACGAGAAACTGTCTCCCATCGGGGCGCAGCTTGTAGCTGATCGGCCCGGCATGAAGGCCTGCCGGCAGCGGAAACATGGCGAGTCGCTCTCCCGTGTCGGCAAGGTGGACGCGCAGCACCGGGCGCTGCGTGCCGCCCTGGAACACCAGGCCGCTCGCCGTCACGAGCGCCGGGCCGTAGGCGCCGCGCCCGGGGTCGTCGGGGGCCGTGCTGGTAGAGGCCGACCAGGCGATCGTCCCGCGCGCGAGATCGACGGCCACCAGACGGCTCCACGGCGGGGCGTTGCACGGAATGCCGCCGTGCTCGAGGAGCGTACGCCCGTGGAGCGGATGCAGGCGGTAGCGCTGCCCGGTGCCCCGTCCGGTGAGGAGCCACCAGACGTTGCGGAACGAGGCGCCACGCAGGGGCCACACCTCCGCACCGCCACCCGTCGCTTGGTCGGCCACGCGGTCGAGACGGATCACGTGCACGAGATCGTGCACCGGCACGAAGAGGCGCTGCCGGACCGGGTCCCAGGCGGCGCCCGACCAGTTCGCCCCGCCTCCGCTGAAGGGATAGAGGATCGAGCCGCGCTCGCTAGGCGGCGTGAAGAGGCCGCCGTTGCGCAGCGCCGCGAGCTGCTCGCGACACGCCTTGCGATGCTCGGGCGTCGGCGCATAGAGGTCGGCCTCCGTGAGCCTCTGGGGAACCAGCGGCGGCGGTGCGGTGGGAAAAGGCTGGGTCGGCCACGCGCGCTCACCCGGCACGTCGCTCGCGGGAACGGGCCGCTCCTCCACGGGGAAGAGCGGCGCACCCGTCTCCCGGTCGAGCACGAAGACGAACCCGTGTTTTGTCGCCTGGGCCACGGCGTCGACCGCGCCACCCGCGCGCGTGAGGCGCACGAGGTTGGGGGGCGCCGCCAGGTCGTAGTCCCAGAGATCGTGATGCACCGTCTGGAAGTGCCACCGGCGCGCACCGGTGCGTGCGTCGAGGGCCACAACCGAGTCCGAGAACAGGTTCGCGCCGTGCCGGTCGCCGCCGAAGAAGTCGTCGCTCGGCGTGCTCACGGGGAGAAACACCAGGCCCCGCTCCAGATCGGCGGTGATGGTGGACCAGACGTTGGCGGCGCCCGCTAGCTTGGTCCCGTTCTCCCAGGTCTCGGAGCCCGGCTCGCCCGGGTGGGGAATGGTGTGAAAGGTCCAGCGCAGCGCGCCCGTGCGCACGTCGAAGGCGCGCACGTCGCCCGGCGGGGCGTCCGGACGCAGCGTGTCGGCGATCGAGGAGCCGACGACGACGAGGTCGCCCACCACGGCGCCGGGCGACGTGACGTTGTACTCGAGCCGGTCGAACACCGGCGCGATTCCCTTGACGAGATCCACCGCGCCGTCCTCGCCGAAGTCCGCGCAGGGAGCGCCGGTCGCGGCATCGAGCGCGAAGAGCCGCGCGTCGAGGGTGGCGAGCAGCACGCGCGCGCTGCACGCGCCGGAGAGCGTGGGGGCGCGCCAGTAGGCAACGCCGCGGTTGATCCACATGTTCGCGTAGGCGCTGCCGCGCTCGATCTCCGGGTCGAAGGTCCAGAGCTCCCGACCCGTCTCGGGGTCGAGCGCGACGACCCGGTTGCGCGGTGTCGTGAAGAACAAGCGCCCATCGACGACGATCGGCGTCGACTCGAACGCGCTGCCGCGATTGATGGGGAGGGGAAAACTCCCCTCGAAGAAGTCGCCGTGCCGGTAGCTCCAGACGGGAACCAGACGGTGGACGTTCTCCGGCGTGATGTCGGTCAGCGGCGAGTAGCGCCCGCCGCCCGGGGCGCCCTCGGTCACCGGCCAATCGGCGACGGCGCGGGCTGCGGGGGTGCGAGGCTCGTCGCTTCGAGCGAGGGCCGGCAGGACCGCAGCGCAGAGGCTCGCGAGCAGGGCACTTCGGGCTCTCATGAAGACCTCACCTCGGCGCGGAATCCGCTTCCCGGTCGAAATTATACTTGACTGACCCATTCGGTCAATTATAATCCGGCCGATGCCGCGTTCGATTCCCAAGGATCGCTTCCAGGATCTCGTCGAGGCCGCGACCGCCGTGTTCCTCGAGCAGGGCTACCGGCGCACCCAGGTCGCTCACGTGGCCGCGCGCATGGGGCTCGCCAAGGGTTCGCTCTACACCTACGTCGAGAGCAAGGAAGCCCTCTTCGATTGCGTGCTCCGACACGCGGACCGCTCCGGCCGGATCGACCTGCCCGAGACGCTCCCCGTGCCCAAGCCGGCGCCTGAAGCGACGCTCGAGCTGGTGAGCGAGCGCCTCGCGGCTGGGAGCACCCTTCCCTCCCTTGCCGCGGCGCTTGCTCGAGCGAGGGTCGTCGACCAAGGCAAGGAGCTCGAGGCGATCCTGGGCGAGCTCTACGACACCCTCGCCCGCCACCGCACGGCGATCAAGCTCCTCGACCGCTGCGCGCGCGACTTTCCCGATCTCGCGAAGCTCTGGCACCGAAACGGTCGGGAGGGCGCGCTCGCGCTCCTGGGCCGTTACCTCGACGATCGCGCGCGCCGAGGACGTCTCCGGCGATTCGAGGATAGCGCCGTCACCGCCCGCATCGTGCTCGAAACCCTCGTCTTCTGGGCCGTGCACCGCCACTGGGATCCCGCGCCGCAGATCTTCGACGAGATTCCCGCGCGGCGCACGGTCCTCGACTTCCTCACGCGCGCCCTGAACAAGGAGTGACCGATGCCTGCCCCTGATTCCCACCGCGCCGCCCTCGCGCCCCGCCACTTCGCTCCGCTCGCGGGCTTCGTCGTGCCCACGCTGCTGATCGGATACGGCTTCGTGATTCCCCGCAGCTGCATCGCCGGTTTCAATGATCTGACCATCGGCTTCGCCGCGACGGTGGTCGGCGCCTGTCTGACCTATTGGGCGGGTCTCCGCCTGGTGATTCGCGACGGGGGGAAGCGCGATGGCCAAGCCTGAGCTGATCGCACGTCAATCGCGCCGGCCGAGCGGGTGGCTCGGGGAGATCGTGGGTCGGGTGATGGCCTTCGACACCGCGCGCGCGAATCGCGTCGCGGCCCAGCAGCTTGCCGTGCAGGCCGGAGAAGCGGTTCTCGAGATCGGCTGCGGGCATGGGCGGACGCTCGCGCGCATCGCGCAGGCGCCCTGCGGCTTCCTGGCCGGCATCGATGCCTCGGAGGTGATGGTCCGGCTCGCGCGCCGTCGCCTGCATCGACAGATCGAAGCCGGCCGGGCCGAGGTCTCGCTCGCCAGCAGCACCGCCCTTCCCTATCCCGATGCTCGATTCGATGCGGCTCTCGCCGTGCACGTCGTCTACTTCTGGAAAGACGCGAGCACAGATCTCCGAGAGATCCGCCGCGTGCTGCGCCCCGGCGGGCGCCTGCTCCTCGGCTATCGCCCCCTCGACGCGGAGGCGCTCGCCGCCCTTCCGGCCACGGTCTATTCGCTTCGCTCCGTGGAAGAGACGGAAGGGCTGCTGGCAGAGGCCGGATTCGCGGCGATCCGCTCCACCGATCACCCGATCGGAAAATCTGGAATCACCTGCACGATCGCGTTCGTGCCAACCTCGCGCCGGCTCTAGACGCGATTCGAGCTCGAGCGGAACGGCGCGAGCAGCATCGCGGCCAGCGAGCGAGCGCCCTTGCCGGTGCGTCCGGGAAGACCCGTGGCGAACACCGCCGCGGAGGTGCTCGGGTAGAAGGTCCGCGCGAGCCGATCCCAGAGGCAGAGGATCGTGCCGAAGTTCGAATCGCGCGCGCTGCGCTCGGTCGAGTGGTGCCTGCGATGGAGCGCCGGAGTCACGAGGGCGATCCCGAGGACCTGCTCGACGCGTCGCGGCAGCTGGAAATTTCCGTGCTCCAGGACGTTCGCGATACCGAACATCGCCTCGAAGGCGACGACGGCGACGGGCGGCGCACCCAGCAGCGCCATCACGCCGAGCCGCACGGGCAGCGCGAGGAGCAGCTCGCCCGGGTGGAAGCGAAGGGCCGTCGACACGTGGTAGTCCGCATCCGCATGGTGGACCCGATGAAAGCGCCAGAGGAAGCGCACCCGGTGATTCGCGCGATGCCAGGCATAGGACACCAGGTCGAGCCCCACGACGGTTGCCGCGATGCCGACGGCCAGCGGCGCATCGATCGCGTTCAGGACTCCGAACCCCGAAGCCTGCGCCCATCCGGCGACCGCCCAGCCGCACGCGCCGCAGACCGCCGCCATCAGCAGCGCATCGAGAAGCCAGAGCCCGAGGTTCGCTCGCCACGCCGGGCGCAACGCCGCGTGGGGGGCGACCCGCTCGAGGACGAGTCCGAGGCCGAACGCCGCGAGCGGCGCGAGGCCGCGGACGAGCTGGACTTCCGATTCGCTCAGTCTCACGGCCCCGGGACCGTGTCGCAGGTGGCGCCCAGCGCGCCGCGATGCCCGAGCCATGCCTCGCCCAGGACCCGCAGCGAGGTGCGAAGCCAGAGGGCCGCGAGTGCGAGCCCGACCAGCGCGTCCGGCCAGCGGTTCGCGGTCGCGGCTACCAGGCCCGCCGATGCCAGGACGGCGACGTTCGCGATCAGATCATTGCGCGAGCAGAGCCAGGTCGAGCGGAAGTTCAGGTTGTCCGAGCGGTGGCGGTAGAGGAGCGCGAAGCACACCGCATTGCCGGCGAGCGCGAGCATCCCCACCGCACCCACGAGCGCGGCCGCGGGCGGCGCCTGGCTCGCGATCCGCGCGATCGCATCGACGAACACGCTCGCCGCGAGCGCTCCCATCAGGAGGCCCTTCCCGGCGGCAACCCGCGCCTGCGCGCGCAAACTCCGGCCTACGACATAGAGGCTTGCGGCGTAGACGAGCGAGTCGCCGAGCATGTCCAGCGAGTCTCCCAGCAGCGCGCTCGCCCCCGCACGAAAGCCGGCCAGAGCCTCCACGACGAAGAGCCCGCCGTTGATGGCAAGGACCGCCCACAGCACGCTGCGGTGTCGCGTTGCCAGCGCGGACGCAGCCTGCGCAGATCCCTCGCAGCACGCGTCGCTCATTCGACCTCTTCGGGCTTCGCCGGGTTCGGCAACGGCTCGAAGCCGGTCTTCCCACCGAGGCGCGGAAGCTCGTCTCCGACCCGGACCCACGACGCGCCGGAATCGAAATAGCTGTGCAGCTGTGGCGCGCGATCGATCGGATCGCGCATCGCGCCGAGCGCGATATCCACGCGATCGGGATGCTGGGCGGACTCGCAGAAGAGCGAGCTTCCGCAGCGGCGGCAGAACGACCGGCTGCCGTGCGCGGAGGACTCGTAGCGCGCGAGATGTTCCGTGCCGGTCTCGAGCGCGAGCTGCGCGGTCGGCACGGCGAACCAGGTGACGTAGCCCGCGCCGTGGTTCCGCCGGCACATCGAACAGTGGCAGTGCGCGCAATAGAGACTCGGCAGGCTCGCCGTGAAGCGAACCGCGCCACAAAGGCAGCTGCCGGAGGCCTTTTCAGGTGCGCCCATGGACTCCCCGCGACCGAGCTCCGAGTCTAGCTCCGCTCACGCCGAGGAAATCCGGCGGCCGGAGCGATCGCCCTCCGCGCGGCGTAAGATGCGGCGTGCAGCTGCCCACGCCCTCGAGCCTCGAAGCGGCCAGGTCTCTCCTCCGCGGCGTGCTCCTGCCCACTCCGCAGATCGCCTGGCCGCTGCTCTCGGCTCGCCTCGGATGCGAGACCTGGGTGAAGCACGAGAACGCGCTGCCCACGGGCGCGTTCAAGGTGCGGGGCGGTCTCGTCCTCGCGGAGCGGCTGGCGCGCGAGGGCGTTCGCGGCGTGGTGGCCGCCACGCGCGGTAACCACGGCCAGAGCGTCGCGTTCGCCGCGCAGCGCTTCGGGCTGACGGCGACGATCTACGTCCCGCACGGGAACTCCCCGTCGAAGAACGCCGCGATGCGGGCGTTCGGGGCGACGCTCGCCCTGCACGGCCGCGACTTCCAGGAGGCGCTCGAAGAGGCGCGGCGCGTCGCGGAGCGCGACGGGCTAGTCTTCTTCCCGTCCTTCGCCCCCGAGCTGGTGACGGGCGTCGCCAGCTACGCCCTCGAGCTCTTCGAGGGCGCCGGCCCTCTCGACGCCGTCTACGTGCCGATCGGGCTCGGCTCCGGGATCTGCGGCGTGATCGCGGCGCGCGAGGCCCTCGGGCTGGGCACGGAGGTGATCGGCGTGGTGGCGGAGGGAGCGCCGGCCTACGCCCTCTCGTTCGAGGCGGGCCGCCCGGTCTCGACGGAGAGCGCGGACACCTTCGCCGACGGCGTCGCGTGCCGCGTGCCCGTTCCCGAGGCCGTCGAGATCCTGCGCAAGCACGCGGCGCGCGTGGTGCGGGTGACGGACGCCGAGATCCGCGCCGCCATGCGGGCGCTCTTCGACGATACCCACCACGTCGCCGAAGGCGCCGGCGCCGCCCCCCTCGCCGCAGCGCTCCAGGAGCGCGGGCGCAACGGCGGTCGCCGCATCGCCCTGGTGCTCTCGGGCGGGAACGTCGACGCGGACGTCTTCCGCGCGGTGCTCGCGTGACCGCGGCAGCCTGACTCGAAGGCTGTGAGCCAGGAGGCTCGGCATCAAGACCGGTCACGAGGCGGCGGCGGCAAGCGTCAGCGCGATGCTGGCTGCGGAGCAGCCGCCGTGGCGTAGGGGCGAGAAAGCTCGCATCCGATTCCTCCTCGTCTAGAAGGACGGATCGCAGGGGTTCTATTCCGAAGCAAGGACTGCGTTGGCAGTCAGGCGACGCCTCGCGAGCCGTCGAGGCTCCAACGCCCGGCCCCATGCGCTGCGATGTAGAGGAAGACGAAGCAGTAGACCGCGGCCGGCTCACCGTGGTTGTTGATCGGAAGCAGCGCGTTCATGCCGTGGGCCATCCAGTAGGCGACGGCCATCAGACCGCTGCACAGAAAGGCGGCCCAGCGGGTGAAGAGGCCGATCATCACCAGCAGCCCCCCGAGCAGCTCGATCGGACCGGCGACGTAGGTGACGAACGCGGGGACCTCGATCCCCTCCGGCAGCGGCGGGAAGCCGAGCAGCTTCTGCGTCCCGTGCCACAGGAACAGGAACCCCACCACGATGCGCATCAGCGCGTAGGTCTCGCCTTCGTACTTCCTCAGGAACGCGGCCATGGATCGTCTCCTCCCGTGTGGATCGCGCCAACGTGCGTGGCAGAGCTTGGCAAAGCGTGTCCCGTCCCGCGAGCCGGCCTCGAGCAGTCGCGATGGCATCCTGCCGCGGAAGCGCCGATCCATCGCTTCGAATGCCATGAGCCATCCCCAACCCGGACAAGAGCCCCCCGAATCGGAGTGCTCGATCATCTTCGGCAAGGGCGTCACGTGGGCGGCGTGATCCACCGCGCCGGGGTCGCGGGACGGGCGCCCGGCCGCTGACCAGACGTGGCCCTTCCCCGGACGAGCGCTCCGCGACTACACTCGCGACCTCGAATGGAGGCCGCCGTGCCCTCGCTGTTCACGAAGATGATCCGCGGCGAAGCGCCGGGCCGGTTCGTCTGGCGCGACGAGCGCGCGGTTGGTTTCCTGACCATCGCGCCGCTGCGCCCGGGCCACACCCTGGTCGTTCCGATCCAGGAGATCGACCACTGGCTCGACGTGCCTCCCGATCTGTTGGCGCACCTGACGCTCGTAGCGCAGAAGATCGGCCAGGCGGTGCAGCGCGCGTTTCGCCCCGAGAAGGTCGGGCTGATGATCGCGGGGCTCGAGGTGCGGCACGTGCACCTGCATCTCGTGCCGATCCACTCGCTCGGCGATCTCGAGTTCGCGAAGGCCGACGCGAGCGCGAAGCCCGAGGCGCTCGACGCCGCGGCCGAGAGGCTTCGCGCCGCGCTGCGCGAGGCTTGGCACCGCGAGGTCGCGGCAAAATAGAAGGGGGCTCGGATGGATCTCGGCTTGCGCGATGCGACGGCGGTGGTGACCGGGGGCTCGAGCGGCATGGGCCGCGCGGCGGCGGAGTGCCTCGCCGACGACGGCGCGCGCGTGGCCGTGTTCGCCCGCCGCCAGACCGAACTGGACGAGACGGTGGCGGCGTTGCGCCGTCGCGGCAGCCCCGACCCGGTAGACCTCTCGGTCGATGTGACCGACGGCGCGGCCGTCGAGGCGGCCTTCGCCGCGCTCGGCTCGAGATGGGGCGCACTGAACATCCTCGTCAACACGATCGGCCCCGGGGACATGGGCACGATCGACACGCTCGGCGACGAGGGCTGGACGCGCAGCCTCGAGCTCGGCCTGATGAGCGCGGTGCGCTGCACGCGCGCGGCGCTGCCGTGGCTGCGCAAGGCCGAGTGGGGGCGCATCGTGAACGTCTCGGCGCACTCGACGAAGCGCCAGACGCCGACGCTGATCGGCTACACGGCGGCCAAGGCGGCGCTCACCAGCATGAGCAAGAACCTCGCGAAGACGCTCGCCAAGGAGAAGATCCTGGTGAATACCGTCTCGCCGGGGACGTTCCTGTCCGGCGGCGTGAAGACCTGGCTCCAGGGCATGGCGAAGCAGCGCGGCATCGACCCGAACAGCCTCGAGGATCTGAACCGCATCATCGCCGAGGACTTTCACGAGCCGAGCGATCTCGGCCGCGCCGGCCTGCCCGACGAGATCGGCGCGGTAATCGCGTTCCTCGCCTCGCGCCGCAACAGCTACATGACGGGCGCGAACGTGAACGTGGACGGCGGCTCGGATTTCGTCTGATGGCTGCGGCGCTGGGCGCGGAGGAGCTCGAGAGCGAGGCGCGCGAGCGCACCGGCCTCGCGGACTTCGGCGAGCCGACCTGGCGCGAGGGGCTCGGCGTGCTGCTCGAAGAGCTGGCGCGCGCCGAGCTCTCCGAGCTGGGCCGCATGGTCTGGCGGGGTCGCCTGCTCTCCCACCTGCTGCAGCGCCTCCGCGTGCTCGACTGCCTGTCGCGCCATCCCGAGATCGAGCGGCAGCCGCTCGTGGCGCCCGTCTTCATGGTGGGGCTGCCGCGCACGGGCACCACCGCGCTCTCGCACCTGCTCGCGCAGGATCCCGCCACGCGCTCGCTCCGCGTCTGGGAGTCCGCGGAGCCGGTGCCGCCGCCCGAGACGGCCACGGAGCGCAGCGACCCGCGCATCGAGACGGCGACGAAGCAAATCGAAGCGATGCGGCAATTCGCGCCGCGGCTCGCCGCCATGCACGAGGACACGCCGACCGGCCCCACCGAGAACCACGATCTGCTCGGCATGAGCTTCCGCACCTACCACTTCGCGGGCATGGCGTTCCTGCCCGGCTACGTGGCCTGGTGGCTCGCGTGCGACATGCTGCCCGCGTATCGCCTCCTGAGGCGCACGCTCCAGCTGCTCCAGTGGCGCTGCCCGCCGGAGCGCTGGCAGCTGAAGTCGCCGCCGGACTCGTTCTTTCTCGACGCGATCCTCGCCGTCTTCCCCGATGCGCGCTTCGTGATGACGCACCGCGACCCCGCCGCGGTGCTCGGCTCGGTGTGCAGCCTGATGGCGACGATGTACGAGATGACCGGCAAGCCGCCGCCCGCGGAGCGGATCGGCGAGTCCGAGCTGACGTCCTGGGCGGAGGCGATGCGGCGGCTGCTCGCGGTGCGGGCGCGCATCGGCGAGGCGCGCTTCGCGGACGTGCACTTCCACGAGCTGAACGCCGACCCCATCGCCGCGATCCGCGGGGCCTACGCGCGGCTCGGCCTGCCGTGGACGCTCGCCGCCGAGCGCGCGATCGGCGCCTATGCCGCCGCGCACCCGCGAGGCCGCCACGGCGAGCACCGCTACCGGCTCGCGGACTGGGGGCTCGACCGCGGAGGCGTCCACGCCGCGTTCCGATCCTACACGGAGCATTGCGGCGTGAGGCTGGAGGAAGCGAGTGGCGGATGAGCTGCGCGAGAAGGTGCTCTCGGGTCGCGCCTGGGCGGAGTTCTGCGATGCGCTGAAGGAGGTGGGCGCGCTCGTGCTCGACGCGCGCGCGCCGGCGGATCCGCTCGATCGCGCCGAGGGCTACCGCTTCCTGACGCGGCTCGTCCGCTACGGCTTCGAGAGCTTCCTCGAGTTCAACGATCCGCTCGCGCCGAAGCTACACCGTGGCTCGCACGAGACGATCAAGATCATCCACGAGAATCCGGACAACCTGTACCTCGGCGCGCGCGTCGACAGCCGCCACGTCTATCGGATCTGGGGAAAGCTCGGCACGGCGCGTTGGATGAGCTTCAACGTGCACGCGGGCGCCTTCGGGGCGGGCGGGCGCGGCACGGCCGAGGCGCTCGACGCGCGCGCGCTCGAGCTGGGCCCGGACCGCAGCTTCGAGCTGATCCTCGGCGGCGAGCGCGAGGGCCGCAGCAACTGGATGCCGCTACCCGCCGACGCCGGCTCGCTGATCGTGCGCCAGACGTTCGCCGACCGCAGGGCGGAGCAGCCGTCCGAGCTCTCGATCGAGCGCCTCGACGCTGACGAACGCCCGGCGCCGCTCGCGCCGGAGAAGGTCGGGCAGGCGCTCGCCACGACGCCGGCGCTGCTCCGCGCGCTGGTCGGCATGGCGCTCTCGTGGTCGGACGACCTGGCCAAGGCGAAGAACCGCTTCAGCGAGGCGATGCCGGCCGCCGCCGCGGCGTTCCGCGACCCCAACATCCACTTCCACGCCGCCTACTTCGAGCTGGCGGAGGACGAAGCGCTGGTGGTCGAGGCGCGCCCGCCGCGCTGCGACTACTGGATGTTCGTGCTCTCGAACCACTGGCTCGAGACGCTCGACTACACCCGTCACCAGATCACGCTGAACAACCACACCGCGAAGCTCGAGCCCGACGGCTCGGTGAAGCTGATCGTGGCGGCGCGCGACCCGGGCCATCCCAACTGGCTCGACACGGCGGGCCATGCGCACGGCACGATCGGCGTGCGCTGGGTCGGGCCCGACGTTTCCGACGTGATCCCGAGCGCGCGCGTGGAGCGGCTTTGACTTCGCGCCGGAGCTACGCGCGTCGCCCCAGGACGCTCGCGCCGAGCAGCATCACCGCCAAGGCGAGCGCGAGCCCCATCGGCCGGGACAGTGCGGGAACGGCCGGCGGGACCACGCGGAAGCGCTGGCCCTGGATGCTGGCGTCGCTCGTGTCGGTGGCGGAGGAGCCGTAGCTCATCCACGCCAGGACGAAATTCCCGCCATCGACCGCTGCCACCGACGGCTGGAACTGCCCGCCCGTCGTGTAGCTGTTGACCTGGATCTGCGCGCCCTCTGCGGAACCGTCCGAGGCGTAGAGCTGGCCCTGGATGCTGTTGTCGCTGCTGTCCGGCCCCGGCGAGCCGAGGCTCCACCACGCCACCACGAAGTGTCCGTCGGCGGCCGCCGCCACGGAGGGGATCTGCTGGAAGCTCGTCGTGTAGCCGTTGACCTGGAACTCCGCTCCCTGGGCGGAGCCGTCCGAGGCGTAGCGCTGGCCCTGGATGCTGGTGCCGCTGCTGTCGGTTCCGGACGAGCCGTCGCTCGCCCACACCACGACGAAGCCCCCGTCGGAGGCCGCCGCCACGCGGGGACGGTACTGGGTGCTGGTGGTGTAGGTGTTGACCTGGAACTGCGTCGCCTGGGCGGCGCCGTCCGAGGCGTAGCGCTGGCCCTGAACGCTCCAGTCGCTCGTGTCGGTCCCGGACGAGGCGAAGCTCATCCAGGCCACGACGAAGTCCCCGTCGGAGGCTGCCGCCACCGATGGTATGCTCTGGTAGCTCGTCGGGTAGTCGTTGACCTGGAACTGCGCGCCCTGGGCGGAGCCATCCGAGGCGTAGCGCTGGCCCTGGATGCTGGTGGCGAACGCATCCGTCCCGGGCGAGCCGTCGCTCACCCAGGCCACCACGAAGCTCCCATCGGCCGCTGCGGCGACGGAGGGGTAGCTCTGGCTGCCGGACGTGTAGCTGTTGACCTGGAACTGCGCGCCTTGGGGAAAGCCGTTCGAGGCGTAGCGCTGGCTCTGGATGCTCGCGGAGCTCGAGTCCGTCCCGGGCGAGCCGACACTCGCCCATGCCACGACGAAATCTCCGTTGGGGACCGCCGCCACCGCTGGGTAGCTCTGCTTGTTCGTCGTGTAGCTGTTGACCTGGAACTCCGCTCCCTGGGCCGAGCCGTTCGAGGCGTAGCGCTGGCCCTGGATGCTGCGGCTACTCGCGTCCGTCCCCGAGGAGCCGCTGCTGTCCCACACGACGACGAAGCCGCCGGCGGCCGCCGCGGCGGCGGGGAAGTATTGCCTGCTCGTCGTGTAGCTGTTGACCTGGAACTGCGTACCCTGGCGGATGGGCGCCACCGCACCGGCCGGGACCGCGGCGAGGCCCAGCCCCGCAGCCGCTGCCCAGGAAGCGATCGTCCTCGCCGCCCGGATCGACCCTCGCGCCATCGGATCCCCCGTCCCCGCGGATATCGGCGCCTCGCGAAGCCGACTGGAGCTACGAGCGATGCCGCAGGGCTTGGGCCGTGCCGAGCAACGGCAGCGCGGCGAGTGCTAACCGGGTCATGGATGGCGCGAGAGATGTTGCATCGCCTGAAGCCTGCATTGCGTGGCAAAGCGTGTCCCTGCTGATCCTTGGAAGAGCTACAGAAGGGGAACTTCGGCGATGAAGATCGTGGTCCTGGGGGCAACGGGGACGACGGGCGCACTCGTCCTGGACGAAGCGCTGGCCGCGGGCCATGCGGTCGTCGCCCTGGTCCGCAGGCCCGAGGCGATGGCGGCGCGGGATGGCCTGACGGTCGCATGCGGATCGGTGGAAGACCTGGCCTGCATGCGCGCGGCTTTCGCGGGGGCCGACGCGGTCATCTCCTGCCTCGGCGCCCGCATGACTCCCCGCATCCTGTTTCGGGGGACCGATTTTCAGCGCCGCACGCTCCCTCTGATCCTTTCCGCGCTCGCACAGGCGAACGTGAAGCGCTTCGTGCTGATGTCCTCCTTCGGCTCGGGCGATACGGCGGCGAAGGCCTCGCTCTTCCCGCGGATCTTGTTCTACCAGGTGATCGCCAAGAAGCTGTTCGACGACAAGGTCATCGCCGAACGCTCGCTTGCCGGATGCGATGCGAACTGGACCGCCGTCTATCCGGTAACGCTGAAGAAGGGTCCGCTGATTCCTTCGGTGGACGTCGTGCCGCTCAGCAAGGTCCGCAAGGTTCCGGGATTGCCGGTCGTACCCTTCGCGAATGTCGCGAAAGTCCTCGTCAGCCTCGTCGCGAACCAGGATCAGCCCACGCAGCGACTGCTCGTCACCACGCCGGGCGGCTGGAGGTGACACCTCGGGTCCTAGCCGCGCCAGCCGCGCAAGCGCCGTCTCGGAGCGAGCGCGGGCGGCGCGTCCTCTGTGCCCGGCACCGGGGCCTTGGCGAGGTAGCACTTCGCGACGCCTGCGATGTCGGGCAGTCCCAGCTCGCGTGCGTATTCGAACAGGTAGCCCTTGAGATAGGGCTCGGGCGGCAGGAGGTCGAAGCGCTCGCTCTCGATCTGATCGAGGCTGCGGATTCGCGTCCGCTCCGTCATGTCGGCGAGGCTCAGGCCCAGCGCCTCGCGACACTGGCGCAGGTAGGCGCCGGGCGCGGCCGGATCGAGCGGGGGCAGCGGTCGGGAGGGCGAGGCAGCGTCTGCGGAGACGCCGAACGCCGCGCGCCGAGAGGCGCGACCGCTCTCCACGTCGCGCTCGCGTGGGAACTCGGGATCCCCTCGCTGGAGGAGACCCGCGAGGCTCTCGATGTGCTTGGAGAAGCGGCAGAGTGGGAAGGCCTGGAGCGCCGGCTGCCCCCGAGCCACCGCGGCGGCGACGCTCAGGTCGGCATCGATCGAGCCCGCGAACTCGATCGCGGCGCCAAGGCGCTCGCGGCACGACGCGGCCAGCCGGGCGCCGATGCCGCGGTGCTCCGGAGCCTGGACCTGATTCACGATCAGCAGCGGTGCGAAGGACTGCGCCTGCTCCTCGAGCAGCTTGGCGGCGGTCGGGTCGATCGCGCGCACCAGCGCGATCAACTCCCCTGCGGAGTGCAGCCGCCGCGCCCGGCCGTTCTCGCGCAGCTGTCGGATCACCGCGGCCACGTCGGGGCGGCGCGCGACCTCGCGCAGCGAGCGGTAGAAGGCGACCCGGATGAAGTGCTCTGCGTTCTCGATCGCCGTCGGCTCGGGCGTGACGACGACGAGACCGCGCCTTGCCAGCAGAAAGAAATCGAGGACGTTGAGCGAGCTGCCGGCGCCGAGATCGAGCATGACGTCATCGACGTCGAGGCCACGGATCTGGCGAACCAGCATCTCCTTCTGGCTGTGGGTCGGATTGGCCATTTCGAGCAGCGCCTGATTGCCGCTCACGAGCCAGAGGTTGGGAACCGAGGTCTGGACCATCAGGTCCGCCAGGGAAGACACGTCGCCGGTCAACAGATGCGACAAGGAGTACCGCGGGCGCGAGACGCCGAGCAGCGTGTGCAGGTTGGCGCCGCCCAGGTCGACGTCGATGACGGCGCAGCGGCGTCCCGCCCCAGCCATGGCCGCTGCCAGATTGGAGCTGATGACGGACTTGCCGACGCCGCCCTTCCCGCCGCCTACCGCCCAGATGCGCGGAGAGCTCCGCTCGCTCTCGAGCCGCGCCGCGGCCTGCGCGACGCGCTCCGTTCCGGGCGAATTGGCTCCCCGCTCCCCGTAGCGGCGGTCGGCGCCCGTGGTCCACGTCATGCTCGCCATGCACACCCCCGTCTTGGCTTCGGAGGACGCCGCTGGAGTCCGCGTGACCGGGCTTACACCGGCAAGCGGCAGGCGAGACGCAGCTCGCGGCGTTACTACTTGAAGTTCCTATACTCACCTGATCACGCTGGCTCATAAGGACGCCGATGCTCTCGATAATCCTCATCGCGGGCGTTCTGGGAGCCTCCACCGTGGCGGTGCATGCTGCCGGGATCGCCGTGCTGCTGCGTGTTTTGAGGATGTGGCACCCAATCCTGCCGACGCGCTTCTGGCCGATCACTGGGCTGCTGGTCGCCATGACTGGGTGGCTGATTCTGCTGCATCTGACAGAGATTCTGGTCTGGGGGTTGTTCTATCTGTGGTGGGGATGCCTGCCCGATGCTGAAGCGTCGGTCTACTTTTCCGGAGTCACCTACACGACCATGGGCTACGGCGATCTGGTGCTGGCGAAGCCGTGGCGGGAGCTCGCAGTGATCGAGGGTTTGACGGGCGTCCTCATGTGCGGCTTGTCCACGGGCGTACTCTTCGCTGTCGTGAACCGCATCTATCAGACGGTACACGCGCCGACGAGTTGAGCTGACGAACTGGCAGGTGACGGAAACATGACCAGTGCATTCCTGTGGGGAATCTTCGCAGCCTCTTCATTGTTGCTAGGCGGATTGATTGCGTTCTGGTTCAGGATCAGCAGCAGGCTGCTGGGCTTGATCATGGCTTTCGGTTCCGGAGTGTTGATATCCGCAGTGGCTTTCGAGCTGGCCCACGAGGCCGTCGAACTGTCCCATGGAAGTGGCATGGCGACCCTGGGATTGTTCGCCGGGGCGATCGTTTTCTCTGCCGGAGATTGGCTGATCGGTCGCATGGGCGGGGAGGATCGAAAAGCCATCGGGGCAGCGCATGACAATGAACTGGGTTTACCGATCACACTGGGGATCGTGCTCGACGGCGTCCCGGAGTCCATCGTCATCGGACTCAGTCTGCTGGGCGGACACACCGTTAGCCTGGCCATGCTGATGGCCGTATTCATTTCAAATGTGCCTGAAGCCATCGCGGCAACCACAGGTCTGGGCGCCGGCGGCTGGAGCCGTTTTCGCATCATGCGCTTGTGGCTGCTCATCGCCGTGGCCTGCGGTGTTTCATCACTGGCGGGCTTCGTTCTGCTCGAGAATGCTTCCACAGCCACACAGGCGTTCATCAACATGTTTGCCGGGGGCGCCATCCTCGTGATGCTCGCCGACACGATGATCCCCGAGGCCTTCGAACATGGAGGAAAACTGGCTGGCCTCGTCAATGTGATGGGATTCGCTCTGGCGGCTTTTATCTCCACGGCATCCTGAGAATCTCACACCAACGAGGGCGGCTTTGCCCCTCGACGTACGCTTCAGGAAGCTGGTCGGGGGGCCGCGCGAATGCTCTACGTGGCCCGAGAGCTCGCCGAATGTGGCAGAGTCCGGCAAAGCGTGTCGTGGGTGGTCCAACCGGGAAGCCACAGCGGAAGCCACGGCGGGGGAAGAGTACAATGAGCAACAGTATCCCTTGCTGCCAAAGCAAGATCCTGGCGCTCGGAACGGCTTTCCTGCTGAACGCGTGCAGCCCCACCGTCAACTGGAACTTCGAGCGCACGCCCTCCACCACCTTCGCCGAGCCGCAGGCCACCAGCGTCGGCGCGCTCTTTCAGGAAGCCGTCGACCGGCACCCCGGATTGTCCGGATTCGACCTGATACGCGAGGGCGACCGCGCCTTCATGGCGCGGTTGGCGATGGCCGATCTAGCCGAGAAGAGCCTCGATGCGCAGTACTACATCTGGGATGGCGACACCACCGGCAAGATCCTGGCCGGGCACCTGATGCGCGCCGCCGATCGCGGCGTGCGCGTGCGGGTATTGATCGACGACAATTACCGGACGCAAGAGACCGACTTCGCGATGGCGGTGCTCGATGCCCATCCCAACATCGAGATCCGCTTCTTCAATCCAGTGACGAACCGGGGATGGCGCTGGGCGAGCTTCGCGGGCGATTTCAGCCGGGTCAACCACCGGATGCACAACAAACTCTTCGTCATGGACAATGCGGTGGGCATCGTCGGGGGCCGCAACATCGGCGATGTCTACTTCGGCGTGCGGGCGGATCATAATTATCGCGATCTCGATGTGCTGACGGTCGGGCCGATCGCGAACGAGTTGTCGGCGAGCTTTGATCTGTTCTGGAACAGCGAATGGGCCGTTCCAGCGGGCGCGGTGGTAGCGTCGCAACCGAGCGAACCGGAGCTGCGGGACGCCATGCAGCGGCTCGAGGCCCAGGTCGCCGCCACGAGCTACCCGTATCCCATCTACGAAAAGGTCACGGACCTCCAGGCGCGGCTGGTCGCGCTTCGCGATCGCCTCGTCTGGGCGCCGGGACGCGTACTCGTCGAGAACCCGTCCCGGGTGAGCACCGCCGACCATGGAGTGATCCGTGCGGCCCTGGCCGAACGGGTAGATGCCGTGCAGCACGAGTTGTTGATCGAGTCGCCCTATTTCGTGCTGGGGGAGACGGCAATCGAGCGGGTGCAAGGCCTGACGGCGCGCGGGGCCACGGTGCGAGCGCTGACCAATTCGGCGATCTCCAATGACGTGCTCCCGGCGCATGCGGGCTATGCCAATACGCGCAAGGCGCTGCTGCGCGCGGGCATGGAGCTGTACGAGTTGCGTCCAGATTCCAACATGAAGCGGCAGTGGTCGATCCTGGCGGGCAGCGCGGGGGCATCGCTGCACACCAAGTCGTTGGTGTTCGACCGCCAGGCCGTGTTCATCGGCAGCTTCAATCTCGACCCGCGCTCGACGACGATCAACACGGAGATCGGGGTGCTGATCGACAGTCCAGAGCTTGCGGGACAAGTGGGAGAATTGATGGATGAAGGGGTCACCTCGGGCAGCGCCTATCGTGTGACGCTGGACGCGGACGGCGACCTGGTGTGGGCGACGGAGACGGACGGGAAGGCGGTCGAGTATCACAGGGATCCGGGGACCACCGTATGGCAGCGGTTCGTGGTAGGTGTCGTCCGGCTGCTGCCGATCGAGGATCAGCTCTAGGATCCTGAATCGAGTCCCCTGGCGCCCCCGGCAGGACTCGAACCTGCGACGCACGGTTCAGGAAACTGCTCGGGGAGCAGCGGGGGCGCTTCTGGTGGCCCCAGAGATCAAGGAACGTGGCAAAGCCTGGCAAAGCGTGTCTGTGGTGGTCCTCGAAGAAGCAACGGAAGAAGCCACAGGAAGGCGATCTGGCAGATGGATTGATTTCCAGATCGCCTCGCACGAGCCACCTCCCGCAAGCGCGGCCGAGCCTCGCCCCGCGCTGGACCTGACCTTGACATATGCATACGGGCGCACGTATGCTCATATAACGAAAAGGGAGCCGATCGTGACTGCCGCACCGACTCGCCTAAGCCGAAAGCTCGCGGCCAAGGAGCTGCGGGAGATCCTCGACGGAAAGCTCTTTACGGCGCTCTGCGAGCCGGTTCGGGTCGCACTCGTCGAGTTCCTGACCGTGCACGGACGCTCAGACATCGCGACGATCGCGGCTGCCTTTCCGCAGGACCGATCGGTCGTTTCGCGCCACCTCTCGTCCCTTCACGCCGCCGGAGTGGTCCGCCGCGAGAAGGTCGGTCGCCAGGTGTTCTTCGAAGTCGACGGTGCGGCGGTGGTCGTTCGGCTGGAGGAGATTCTCGCTCGCTTCCGCCGCATCGTGCCGCTTTGCTGCCCGCCGGGAGGGCGCTGATCTTGGTGCCGGACCCCTGGCCGTGGTGAGCGCGAGCTTCGTCCTTCTGCTGACCTTCGCCGCGCTGGCCCCGCTCGATGGCCTCTACCTCCATCTCTGGCGGTACCGGCTGCATGCACGCGCCGAGTCGCGCCGCGAGCACGCCCTGCACACAGCCCGAGCCCTGCTCTTCCCGGTGATCCTCGTGCTCCTCTATGGAGGAAGCTCTTCGGGCTGGCCGCTCTTGCTGGGCGCGGTCCTCGTCGCAGCCGATGTCGCTATCCAGGCAGCCGACATGTGGGTCGAGCCGGCGTCTCGCGCTGGGCTGGGCGGTCTCTCCTCTTTCGAGTCCGTGCTGCACGGCGTCCTGATCACGATCGGCTCGGCGTCACTCGCGCTCATGCTCGGCTCGAGACCGGTGAGCGCTTGGAGCCTCGCTGCGGCGCCGACCCTCGGGCCGAGCCACGGACCCTTCGCCGAACAGGTGGTAGGGATGCTCCTGCCCGGCGCTGTGCTCATCGCCGGCTTGCATCTCTATCTCTGGCTTCGCCCGGCCTCGCTCATCGAAGAAGGAGCACGATCGTGAAGAAACTCGTCCTAGCCCTCGGCCTCGTCGTCTTGCTCGCCTTGGTCGCGCTGGGTTGGGCCACTTCCGATGACGGCACGCCGGCGATGGCTTCCGACGGGCCGTTCGTCTCGCAGCCGAACGAGAAGTCGATGGAGGAGTTCTCGAAGCGCAAGCGCTACGTCCCGGTGGGCCCCTGGAACGTCGCCTACATCGACGAAGGAAGTGGCCCGCCGGTCTTCCTGCTCCATGGCTGCCCGTTTCACGCCTACCAGTGGCGGGACGTGATCCCCGTCCTCTCCCGCCAGTACCGGGTCATCGCCCCCGACCTGCTCGGCCTCGGCGACACGCAGGTGCGGCTGACGGACGACTACCGTCTGCCGCACGACGTCGTGATGGTGAAGGGGCTGATGGATCAGCTCAGGATTCCCGCGGCGGACTTCGTCGGGGCCGACCACGGTGCTGCGACAGTCCAGCTCCTCATGAAGGACTCACCGGATCGGATTCGGCGGGCGGTCATCACCAACGCCGAGGCCTACGACCTCTGGCCCAGCAAGCCAGAGATCAAGTACCTGAAGCTGGTGGTGCACCCGCTCACGAGCCCGATCTTTCGCTTTCTCTTGGGTCACAGCGCGTGGATCCGGCGGGAGGTATTCAGCATCGCCGTGCATCGCGAAGAGGTCTTCACGGACGAGGTCGTCCTGGCCTACACCCGAGCGCATACGTCCTCGCCGGCACGCTGGGAGCGGCTGCGCCGCTTCTTCCGTTGGCAGCTCGATCCCGAGCACAACCGCGTGACGCTCGACGCGGTGGACGGCCTGCGTAGCTTCGACCGACCCACCCTGATTCTCTGGGGCAAGGTGGACAGCAACTTCGGGCCCGAGATCGCCGAGCGTCTGGCGAGCGACATCCCGGGAGTCGTCGGGGTCGAGTACCTGGAGCATTCCGCGCACATGCCGTTCCAGGAGGAGCCGGAGGCCTACAACGCCGCGCTGCTCCGGTTCCTGGGGGCCACGGACGCCGAGCTCGCAGAGCGCCGTGCTGCGTGGGTCGTCGCAGGGGCGAAGGTAAGGCAGCGATGAGTGTTGCTGCCGACACCATCTCTCGGGAAGAGCTCCGTCGAAAGCTCGAGCGCGGTGGCGTCCTCCTGCTCGACGCCCAGGCACCCGGCTGGTACGAGCGCGAGCACCTGCCCGGCGCGCAGAAGATTCCCGAGGCCGATCTCGCGAGACGCATGCAGGAGATCGCACCCGGGCGCGGCAGCGAAATCGTCGTGTATTGCTGGAGCGAGGCCTGTACCGCGTCCGCGATCGCCGCCCAAACCTTGCGCGGCCTCGGCTACCGGAACGTCAGACGGTATGTCGGCGGAAAGAAGGACTGGATGGAAGCGGGTCTCGCGATCGTGACGGTCCCGGGTCCCGCGAGCGAGCAGCCCCATGCGGGCGGAGAGTAGGTGTCCGATTCGCTGTTGGTCGCGGTGCACATTCCGGCGGGCGTGATCGCAGTCGTCAGCGGCGCCGGTGCAATGCTGGCCGAGAAGGGCAGCGCGACCCATCGACGTCGCGGGCTGACCTACCTCGCGGCACTCGGTGTCGTCTGGCTCTCCGGGCTGGGGCTCGTCGTCACGCGCTGGCCACGGTTCCCCCACCTACTCGCGCTTGCGCTCGTAGCCGGGGGTCTCGCCAGCGCGGGGTACGCAGCCGGCCACCGGCCCCGCCCGACGGCGCATCTGGTGTGCATGGGCGCGTCGTACATCGCCATGCTGACCGCGTTCTATGTGGACAACGGGCCAAAGTTGCCGCTCTGGAACCAGTTGCCGCCGGTCGCCTTCTGGTTCCTGCCTTCGCTAGTCGGGATCCCCCTGATCGCCCGTGCAGTACGACGCCACGCGAGGTGGCAAGGCGTAGGCAGAGCCGACTGAGCAGCGGGATGGCCTGGGCGACTCCCGAGATCGCCCGTATCCGCCGGCGCGTCGATGCAGTTGTTCTCCAGCGGAAGGCAGATCTGGCGCCCCCGGCAGGACTCGAACCTGCGACGCACGGTTTAGGAAACTGCTCCGGAGGCCGTGGCAACGCCCCTGGTGCGTATAGATCCCACCCTGCGTGGTCAGTTCGGTTGTGGCTTCTTCTGCGGCTTCCTTGAGGACCAGACCACCCCAGGAATACCGGCGCAGCGTCGCGGCCTGAGGATTCTGGCGCCCTCCGGTGATCCGGATCTGCGTCATGCCCCATCGGCTCACGGCGGCGGAGACCTCCAGCTCGCCCGCGTGCGCCGAGAGCCCGCGCACCAGGCGCTCGCGCGTCGGCTCATCGTCTTCGACGATCAGGATCCGCAGCCGGTCCGCCACGGGAAGAGCCTACCACGTGCCGCTCCGCGAGGGCCCCTCGGGTACGTCACATGATCGCGTGACACTCACCCACTAGCCCGCGCGGTATGTAGACCGGCGAGATAGAGGGTTCGGTTCAATCTCTGCTCCCGACGTTCGAAGAGGAGTCTCCCGATGCGCCCTGGTCGAGCCTCACGCTTTGCTCTCGTCGCCTCTTGGATCGTCATCGGTGCGTCGCTCCCCAACCCGTTCGGCGGCGGGTTCGGCGCGAAGGCAGCGGAGGATCACAGAAGGCGATCCGAGCAGGACGAGCGTCTTTGCAGCGACACGGCTGGTCGTGGTCACCAGAAGGGCAAGCGAGACCGTAAGTGCCTGCGTGGCGGCAGCAGCAGTGGGGTCGCGAAGGGAGACTTCAACAACGACGGGTTCGCCGACCTCGCCGTGGGTGTGCCCAATGAGGAGACCCCCTCAGGCGTGCCGGACGCTGGCGCGGTGATCGTCATCTATGGCTCGACGAACGGACTCACCGCCACGGATGCCAGCGTCCCGCCGAGCCAGTTCTGGTCGCAGAACGCTTCGGGCGTGCCGGGCGAATCCGAAACCGGCGACCTGTTTGGCTCGGCTCTCGCGGCCGGGGACTTCAACGACGACAACTTCTCCGACCTCGCGATCGGGGTCCCCGGCGAGGGCTTGGTCATCGACGGCGTCGAACGGCTGAACTCGGGGCGCATCGTCGTCATCTACGGATCGCCAGCCGGTCTCACCGCCACCGATCCCTCCAGACCCGCAGCCCAAGCCTTCATCCTCCGCGAGGATATTGCAGGGAGCCTCGAGCTCGAAGGCGGTGAGCAGCTGGGGTTTTCTTTGGCCTGGGGTGACTTCAACGGGGATGGAATCGGGGATCTGGCCGCCGGTGCACCGCTCGCGGATATCCTAGTTACGGAGCCGGGCTTCCCCGTCAGACGCGAACCGAATGCGGGGGGAGTCTGGGTGCTCCACGGCTCGAATCCGGGCGGACTCAAGACGGCAGGCGATAAGTTCTTCGTGCAGGCCCACAACGGCGTCGATTTCATCGTTGATCCCGAGGAGGACGCCAACTTTGGCCGGGCGCTCGCGGCCGGTGATTTCAGCGGCGATGGCCTCTCGGATCTGGCGATTGGTGTGCCAGGCCAGTTTTCTGGCATCGGAGCTTTCGTCGTTCTCTTCGACAAAACGGCAGGCTGCACTGGAATCTGCAGCTCACGCTGGTTCGGGGATACCAGAGGCGCCAACGAGCAATACGGCGGCACGATGGCCTCGGGTGACTTCAACGGTGACGAGATCTCGGACCTCGCGATTGGCGTTCCCTCTCGAAACCTCGGCGCGGGGGCGGTAGAGGTCCGATATGGCGACACGCGCGTCTCCAGTGGAATCGGCGAAGAGGCGGAAGTCTGGACACAGGACATTCTCTTCGGCAACGACATCATCGACAGGAGTGAGGCGGGAGATAATTTCGGAGCCGCTCTGGCAGCCGGTGACTTCGACGGGGATGGCAACGCGGACCTCGCCATCGGCGCACCACGCGAGGACGTGGTGTCTTTCGTAACAGGCCGCTTGACGCACGTGGTGAATGCGGGGGAAGTCGACGTCATCTATGGGTCAGCCGCGCGGCTTTCGATCACGGGGCGAACGCCACAGATCTGGAGCCAGGACGAAGTCAATGTGGATGATGTCGCAGAGGCGAGCGATGGGTTCGGATCCAGCCTGACCGCCTGGAACTTCGGCAAGAACAACCCCGACGAGTGCAAGTCCGCTCCAGGGAGACTGCCTACGCTGCCTATCTGTAGACGTCGCGCCGACCTGGCGATTGGAGTGCCCTTCGAATCCGTCGGGACGGTTGGCGCTGCGGGTGCCGTGAACGTTGTCTATGGCACCGGGACTGGACTCAGCACGCTGACTCTCCCGGACCAGCTCTGGACCCAGAACTCGCCTGGCATTCCTGGAGCGTCGGAGTTTGCCGATCGGTTTGGCTCATCCCTTTACTGACGACGACTGGCGCCCCCGGCAGGACTCGAACCTGCGACGCACGGTTTAGGAAACCGACGCTCTATCCCCTGAGCTACGGGGGCGCGAGCCGCAGACGGTAACGAAATTCGCGCCTGGGGCCGCAGTCAGTCGAAGGGGCGCTACGGCAGGTAGGAGAGCGGATCGTCCGGCCGGCGGTCGCGGCGCACCTCGAAGTGCAGGTGGGGGCCGCTGGCGTTGCCCGAGGTGCCGACCGTGCCGATCAGGTCGCCCTTCTCGACGAACTGGCCCTTGCTCACCTTCAGGGAGTCGTGGTGGGCATACACCGTCGAGTAGCGGCCCATGTGCTTGATGATCACGACCTTTCCGTAGTCGCCGAGGCCGCCGCCGGAGTGGATCACGCGCCCGGCCTCGGCGGCGTAGACCGGCGTGCCGCGCGGCGCGCGGACGTCGATGCCCTCGTGGCCGCGGCCGTGGCGCCAGCCGAAGGGCGAGGAGAGCTGCCCGCGCACGGGCCAGGCGAAGATGAGGTTTGATTCGCGCAGCGCCTCGACCCGTCCGCCAGGGCCGGGATGCGGGATCGCGCCGGGCACCAGCGCGATCGAGGCGGTCGCGGCCTCGCGGCGCGCTTCGGGGATCCAGAGCCGGGTGCCGACGGCGACATCGGTCACGTCCGAGACGTGATTGGCGCGGATCACCTGCTCGATCGGCACCTCGTAGTAGCGCGAGATGCGATAGACGGTCTCGCCGGGCTGGACGATGTGGGTGACGCCCGAGGTGTCCATGGGAAGCGAGCGGCAGCCGGCGGCCGAGAGCAGGAGCCCGGCGCAGAAGGCACGTCCGGCGCCCCGAACTAGGCGGCCCATCCGTGGGCACCGACGAGATCGACGAAGCGGCAGCGGCCGATCACCTCGCGCTCGAAGCCGCCCTTCGCGAGCCGCCGGATGCGCAGCAGCTGCTGCTCCTCGCGGCTGCCGAAAGGGCCCACCAGCGCGGCGCCCGGCGCGAGCTGCGCGAGCAGCGGCGGCGGCACCTCCGGCCCGCCGGCGGTCACCACGATCGCGTCGAAGGGCGCGTCCTGCGGGCGGCCCTCGCTGCCGTCGCCGAGGTAGACGACGACGTTCGAGACGCCGAGCGCATCGAGCGCGGTGCGGGCCCGCGCCGCGAGCCTCGGGAGCCGCTCGACCGAGACCACGCGGGAAGCGAGCCGAGAAAGGATGGCCGCCTGGTACCCCGAGCCGGTGCCGACCTCGAGCACGGTCTCGCTGCCGGTCAGGCCCAGCGCCTCGGTCATGGCCGCCACCACGCTCGGCGCCGAGATCGTCTGTCCGTCGCCGATCGGAAGGGCCACGTCGCGGTAGGCCTTGCCGCGCAGGACCTCGGGGACGAGCCGGTGGCGCGGGACGCTTGCGAAGGCCGCCAGCACCCGGGCATCCCGAACGCCGGCGCGCGCCAAGCGCTCGGCCATCCGGCGCCGCGGCAGGACGTCTTCGGTCCGGCCGGGAGCCCGCACGGATCCCATCCACACCCCCCCTCGAAGGTCGCAGCTTAGGGGCAAAACCCGCGAAATCGCAACCGGAGCTAGGGGCCCTCTTCGGCGACCGCCTGGCGCGCTGCGGGCGTGCGGACGAGCTCGAGCACGCTGAGCGCCAGGGCCCGCGCCCCCTCCAGCAGGCCCGCCTCCCCGCCCGGCCCCGCCGCTGCCGCCGCGAACTCCCGGGTGTGAAGGGGCAGCCCGCTTCCGATCGGGAAGTTCGGATGGATGGTCGGCACCACCCGCGAGACATGAGTGATGTCGCTCGAGCCGATCGATTCGTCCGGGGCGTGGGGGCTCTCGGGGAGGCCGAGCCGCTCCAGCTGGCGGCGGTAGACGCCGGCCAGCGCCAGGTTCGGGCGCAGCGGCGGCGAGGCGCTCGGGTCGGGGATCACCTCGAGGCGGGTGCCGGTCGCCGTGGCCGCGCCCTCGGCGCAGCGCAGCAGCCGCGCCGCGGCGTCCTCCAGTACGGCGTCCTCGAGCGCGCGCACCCAGATGCGCGCGGCCGCCCGCTCGGGGATCACGTTCGGGGCCTTGCCGCCGTCCGACACGATCCCGTGGATCCGGGCGGCGCGCGGGAGCTGCTGGCGCAGCAGCCCGATCGCGACGAACAGCGCGATCACGCCGTCGAGGGCGTTCACGCCGCGCTCGGGATAGGCGGCCGCGTGCGCGGCCCGCCCGTGGAAGACGAGCTCGTACTTGCGAAGGCCGAGGAAGAGGCGGTGCGCGCGCCGCATGTCCGAGGCGTGCGCCATCATGGCCGCGTGCACGCCGTCGAAGACGCCCGCGGCGACGAGTCTTCTTTTGCCGATCCCGAGCTCCTCGGCCGGGCAGCCGACCACGACGAGGCTGAGGGCGTCCTCGGGGAGCGCGCGAGCGAGCGCCCCCGCAGCCAGCAGGCTCGCCGGGCCGGAGAGGTTGTGCCCGCAGGCGTGCCCGATCTCGGGCAGCGCGTCCATCTCGGCCAGCAGAGCCGCGCGCCAGGCGCCCCGCCCGCGCCGCGCCACGAAGGCCGTCTCCAGCCCCGCCACGGGTTGCTCGATCTGGAAGCCGCGCGCTCGCAGGAACGCGATGTAGCGGGCGCTGGTCGCGCGCTCCTCCAGCGAGAGCTCGGGGTGCGCCGCCATCCAGCGGGCCAGCGCGAGGGTCTCCTCCTCGTCGCGCGCGAGCGCCGCGAGCAGGCGCTCGCGCTCCTCGTCAAGCCCGTGATGGGTCCCGCTCATGGCTGCCCTCGATTCGGCAGGTCCGCGCGCCGGCTGTACGCGCGGAATCCGTTAGCCTAGCGGCCCGATGCTGATCCTCGAGCTGGCGGCCGTCTCGAAGCGCTATGGCGACCGCACCGCGCTGGATGGCGTGAGCCTCGGGATTCCACCCGGCGCGGCGCTCGGCCTGCTCGGGCCCAATGGCGCGGGCAAGAGCACCACGCTGCGCCTGCTGCTCGGCTTCATCCGCGCGAGCCAGGGGCAGGTCTCGCTGCGCGGGCGCTCGCCGCTCGACCCCGCGTCGCGAGCGGGTGTCGCCTACCTGCCGGAGCGCCTCGCCCTGCCCGCCCGCATGACCGTGCGCGCCTTTCTGCGACTGCACGGCACGCTCGCCGGCCTCTCGGGGAGCGACCTCGCGCGCGAGATCGACGCGGTGCTCGAGCGCACGGGGCTCGGCGGCCGCGCGGACGACCGGCTCGGCGGGCTCTCGAAGGGCCTCGCGCAGCGGGTCGGCTTCGCGCAGGCGCTGCTCGGCGAGCCCGAGCTGCTGCTGCTCGACGAGCCCACCTCCGGGCTCGATCCCCTCGGCGTGCGCGACGCCCGCGACTGGATCCTCGCCGCCCGCGCGCGCGGCGCCAGCGTGCTGGTGAGCTCGCACGTGCTGTCGGAGGTCGAGCGCACCTGCGACCACGTCGCGATCCTGAATGAGGGCCGGGTCGCGGCGCAGGGCCCCCTCGGCGAGCTGCTGCGGCCGGGCGAGAGCCTCGAGGACGCCTTCGTGCGCAACGTGCGCGCATGATGCCGAGCCCTGCGCGGATCTTCTCCGTGCTCGCGCGGGAAGCGCTGGCCGATGCGCTGCGCCGGCGGCTGGTGCTGGCGATCGCCGTCACGTCTCTTTTGTCGCTGCAAGCCGTGAACAGCTGCACCTCCTGCGGATCCGCGAGGTTCGTGCGCGATGGCCAGGTGGTGGAGATGCCCCAGGTGGCCGGGATGGGCGCGCTGGTCGTGATGATCGCCTGCGCGCTCTGGACCCTGCTGCTGGCCGGCTTCCTGGCCTCCGACCATCTCGCAGAGCCACTGGAAGATGGCTCGGCGGCGCTCCTGTTGGCGCGCCCGGTCGGCCGCGGCCGCTTCGCGCTGGCGCGGCTCGCGGGCGCGCTCGCGATTGCGCTCGCCTCGGGCGCCGTGCTGCTGCTCGCCACCGCCTGGCTCTTGCACGCGCGCCAGGGGCTCGTCTGGTGGCCGGTGCTGCCCGCCTTCGCGGCCTGCGCGGCCGGCGCTGCCACGGTGGGCGCGCTCGCGATGCTGGCCTCGCTCTACCTGCCGCGCATCGCGACCGTGCTGCTGGTGATGATGGGCGTCGCGGGAATCGCCGCCGTGAATGTGGCGGGGCTCTTCGGGGCCGAGCTCGGCAGCCTCGCCGCGGCGGTCCAGTCTTTTGGCCCGCCGCTGGTGAGCCCGGTGGCGCTGGCGCTCCACGACTGGATCGCGCCCACCGCGGTTCCCGGCGACGCGCTGACGCTCGCGCTGCGCCAGATCGCGTGGATGCTGGCGAGCGCGGCAGCCCTGGTGCACGCCTTCCGGCGCGCGGAGCTGGACTGAACGCCCTGAATGAACTTCGTTCGCCTTCGGCTCGCTGCGCGCGCCGCTTCGCGGCGCTTGCTCAGTGCGTCCCGAGCCGATCCACCCAGGTGTAGCGGGCCGGGGCGACCACCAGCGCGCTGAACGGCTTGCCGAGGTCGGTCGGGCGGGTGATCGCCATGAAGGGCGCCACCAGGCAGAAGCCGACCGTTCCGACGGCCGTCATCATGATTCCGACCGGGCGCAGGATCAGCGCATCGAAGATCACGGGAACGGAGTTCGGCTCGTTCTCGATCGAATGCATGGTGGTCACGGCGAACGCCGGCGCGGCCTGCGTGAGGATCAGCGCGCTCGTCAGGAACGCGGCGACGAAAGTACGAATGGAACGCGACATACTGCCTCCTGGTAGGGCGATCTCGAGAGGCTGATCGGAACGCCGGCAGGGAAAATGAAGCCCCGCCGCAAGCCATGCCGTGCAGGGCTGCGCAGAAGGCAGGCAACTCGCGGGGCCAAGTGCCTTGGCTCCAAATGGTCGGTAAGATGCCCCGCTCACACGGGCGATCCGCAAGACTGGGGCTCCGGGACCCTCGATGACGACACCGATTCCCAAGGTCGAGCCTCCCGTCGCGCGCCCTTCGACGTACCTCGGTCTGTTCCTCGTCACCCTCGCCACGCTCGCCTACCAGATCCTGCTGACCCGCATCTTCAGCGTCACGATCTGGTACCACTTCGCCTTTCTTGCGATCTCGATCGCCATGCTCGGCATGACGATCGGCGCCGTCACCGTCTATCTCCTTCCCAACGTGTTCGACCCCCTGCGCGTGCACCGGCAGCTCGCCGCTTCCGCCTTCGTTTTTGCGCTCAGCATCGTCGGCAGCCTCGTCTTCCACCTCAGCGTGCCGGTCAACACCGACGGTTCTGCTGGATCGATTCTCGCGATCGCGCTGACCTGCGCCGTCATCGCGATCCCGTTCACGGCCAGCGGCGTGTGCGTGGCGCTGGCGCTGACGCGATTCCCCGCCCAGGCGAGCCGCCTCTACGCGGTCGATCTCGCCGGAGCGGCGCTCGGTTGCCTCGCGCTCGTGGTGCTGCTCCGGGTCACCGACGCCCCGACCGCCGTCGTCGCGGTCGCCGCGCTCGCCGGCTTTGCGGCCCTCTGCTTCGAACCGAGGGACCCGCCCGGCCGCCTCCGAACCATGCTCGGCGCCAGCGCGCTGGCCCTCGCCGCGTTCGCGGTCGGCCACGCGCTGCTCGTCCAGCAGCAGCAGGGCCTGCTGCGCGTTCGCTGGGGGGTGGTCAACGGTCGGGTCGTCCCCCTGGACCGCCCCCTGTTCGAGGGTTGGAACACGCACTCCCGCATCCGGGTGTTCGGCCGACCCGAGGTAGCCGTGCGCCCCTTCGGGTGGAGCATGAGCCCTACGCTCCCCGACTCCCTGCGCGCGCGGCAGCTGTTTCTCGACATCGACTCCGGCGCGCTCACGGTGATGACCGCCTTCGACGGCTCGCTCGAGCCCCTGGAGCATCTCCGCTACGACATCACGAACCTGGCGCACCATCTGCGACGCGACGCCGACGTCCTCGTGATCGGAAGCGGCGGGGGGCGCGACGTGCTCTCGTCCCTCGTCTTCGAGCAGGCCTCGGTGACGGCGCTCGAGATCAACGGACTCATCCTCGACGTCGTCCACGACCGGTTCGGAGACTTCACCGGACACCTCGATCGGCATCCGAACGTGCGATTCGTGCACGACGAAGCCCGCAGCTACATGGCGCGCTCGAAGGACCGCTTCGACATCATCCAGATCTCGCTGATCGACAGCTGGGCCGCCACCGCCGCGGGCGCATTCGTGCTCACCGAGAACGCTCTCTACACCGTGGAAGCGTGGAAGATCTTCCTCGAGCACCTCCGCCCCGGCGGCATCCTCACCGTCACCCGCGACTACCTCCCCGAGGATCCAGCGACCGCCGAGCGCCTGACCTCGCTCGCCGTCGCAGCGCTCCGCGAGCTCGGCGTCGAATCGCCCCGCGACCACATCGCGCTCGCGTACCGCGAATCGCCGATGTCGAGGGGGTTCGGCATGGGAACCATCCTGGTCAGCCGCGATCCGTTTTCGGCCGCGGACCTCGCCACGCTGGACGAGACCCTGGCCACCCTGCGGTTCGATCCGGCTCTGACCCCTCGGTTCTCGGTGAACGACACCTTCCGTCGCGTCGTGGAGGAGGAAGACCTGTCGGCCCTCTACGCTTCGCTGCCCCTCGACATCAGCCCGTCCCGCGACGATCGTCCGTTCTTCTTCCACATGCTGCGCTTCCGCGACGTCTTCGACGCCGGGATCAGCAGCAACGCCCAGGGCATCGCCAGCTTCAATCTCCGCGCGGTCTCGCTGCTCGGGATTCTGCTCATCACGGTGACGCTGCTGACGCTCGGATTCGTGATCGCTCCGCTCCTCTTGCGGCGCCCTCCCGCGCATCCCCGCACGCTGTTGCCGTACATGCTGCTCTTCTCCGGTATCGGCGCCGGCTTCATGCTGGTCGAGATCTCGCAGATGCAGCGCCTCACGGTCTTCCTCGGCCATCCGGTCTACGCGCTCACGGTGGTGCTCTTCACCCTGCTGCTCTTCAGCGGCGTCGGCAGCTTCACGACGCAGGGGATTCGCGACGACGCGCTGCCGCGCGCCGCCGCCGTGCGCTTCGCCCTGCTGCTCGGGACCCTGGCGGCATTCGGTCTGCTGACGCCCCTTGCCACCAGCGCCCTCGCGGCCGCGGCCACCCCCGTCCGGATCCTCACCTCGGTGGCCCTGCTGGCCCCGATCGGCCTTCTGATGGGGATGCCGTTTCCGATCGGCATCCGCTTCGCTTCGCGGGACGCGAACGCCAGTGCGACCACGCCCTGGCTGTGGGGGATCAACGGGGCGACGAGCGTCGTCGCCTCGGTGCTCGCCGTCGTGATCGCCATGAGCGCGGGTATCTCGGCCGCATTCTGGACCGGCTTCCTGTGCTACGGCCTGGCGGCCGTGGGTCTGGCCTGGCAGGCGCGGGTACGCGCGCGGTGATGGAGCTACGCGCGACGCCGCAAGCACGCAGGCGGCGAGCAGCATCAACGTCGCGCCGAGCGCGAGCCCCCCAAGGGAGATAGCCCCGGGACGGCCACGGCCTCCGACACGCTGAAGCGCTGGCCGAGGAGGCTGAAGGCGCCTGCGTCCGTCCCGGATGAGCCTTCAGCTCAGCCACACCACGATGAAATCCCGATCCCCAGCCGCCGCCACGGCCGGAACCCACTGGTCGTTCGTCGTATAGGTGTCGACCAGGAACTCCGCACCCTGGGCGGAGCCGTCCGAGGCGTAACGCTGGCCGTAGATGGA
>DATBRV010000061.1:0-3473 GCA_036560145.1 Myxococcota bacterium | reverse complement strand
TCGGCGGCCTGCCGCTCGGCGGTGGAGCTGCTCGAGGGCGTCTACACGCGCACGCGCAGCAACGAAGAATCCTCCCGCCGTCTCGACGCCGTCGCCAAGAGCCTGCTCCATCAGGCCGAAGCCCTGCGGCAGGACGTGGGGAGGTTCGAAATCTGATGCGGCGGCGAGCGGAGTTCAGGCAGTTCGCGGGGGGTGGATCATGATTGCCGCGTGTCCGAAGTGCGGAGCGCGCTATCGCATCGAGCGGGGCAAGCTGCGGCGGGATGGCACGCGGCTGCGCTGCTCTCGTTGCGAGGCGGTGTTTCGCGTGAGCCCGCCGCCGGACGAGGCCGAGCCCGAGGAGGCGATCGCGATCCCGGAGATCGCTCCGCCGCAGGCGCGCACGATCGCACCGGAGGCGATGCGCGAGCCCACGGCCGCCGAGCGCGAGCGCCTGGTGCTGGTCGCCGACGCCGAGGTCGAGGCGGGCAAGGCGATCGCCGGCTCGCTGCTCGAGGGCGGCCTCCAGCCGGTGCTGGTCCACGACGGGGTGGAGGCGATCCTCACGATCCAGCGGACGCTGCCCCGCGCGGTGGTGCTCGACGCGGGACTGCCCAAGATGTTCGGGTTCCAGGTCTGCGAGCTGATGAAGCGCAACGAGAGCCTGCGCCACATCCAGGTGGTGCTGGTGGGCGCGATCCACCATCGCGACCGCTACCGGCGCGCGCCCAGCGAGATCTACGGGGCCGACGCCTATCTCGAGCGCCATCAGCTGCGCGACGACCTGCTCACGACGCTGCGGGGCCTCGGCCTGCCCGTCGGAGGCGGAGCCGCGGAGCGTGTCGCGCCGCGTCCGGCGCCCGCGCAGCGGGAGGCGCCGAGGGCGCCCCGCCCGATGGCGCCTCCCGCGCCGCGGGCGCGGCCCGAAGCGGCGCGTCCCGCCGCCCCGCCGGCCCCGGCCGTCGCAGCGGCGGATCCGGCGCTGGCCGCGGAGATCGGCCGGGCCGAGCGCCTGGCGCGCATCATCGTGTCGGACGTCGTCCTCTACAACGAGGAGAAGCTCGACGCCGCGATCCGGGCCGGGAACGTGAGCGAGAGCTTCGAATCCGAAATGCAGGAAGGCCGCGGCCACTTCGCGCAGCGGATCGACGCGCGCGTGCGGGAGGCGCGGGATTTCCTGGGCGACGAGCTGCTCCGGGTGGCGCGCGCGAGGGGAATGCGATGAACCGCGATCTCGACGAGCGCGACCGCGAGAGCATCGTGGGCGATCTCGAGAGCGACGACGCAGAGCTGCGCCGCCTCGCGGTGGAGCGCTCGGGCGCGCTCCCGCAAGAGGAGGCGATCCGCCTGCTGGTGGACCGGCTGGGCGACGCGAGCTGGCGCGTGCGCAAGGCCGCGGTCGAGCGCCTGGTGACCTGCTCGGACTCGACCCAGACCGCGGACGCCCTGATCGGAGCCCTCGGCGACGGCGAGAATCCCGGCCGCCGCAACGCGGCCGTCGAGGCGCTGGTGGCCTGCGGGGCCCGCGTGGTGCCGCATCTGATCGCCGCCGTCACCGATCGGGACGGAGACGTGCGCAAGCTCGTGGTGGATGCGCTCGCGGGCATCGGCGACGCCCGCGCCACCGGCGCCCTGATCGAGCGGCTTCGCGACGAAGATCCCAACGTGCGCGCCGCCGCCGCCGACGGGCTGGGCGCCGTGGGCGGCACGCAGGCCGCGACGGCCCTGCGCGAGGTGGCGACGCGAGGCGGCGAAGACCGCCTGGTGCGCTTCTCCGCGCTGCACGCGCTCGGCGTGCTCGAGGTGGCGCTGGTCGCGCGCGATCTGATGCCGGTGCTCGAGGATCCCGTGCTGCGGTCGGCGGGCATCGATCTGCTCGGGCGCTCCGACGACGAAGAGGCCGCCCAGGTGCTGATCAAGGCGCTCGCGATCGATTCGCGCACCACCCGCGAGTCGGCGATGCGCGCGATCCTGCGCGTGCTCTCGCGCCTGGATGGAGCGCGCGCCGAGCGCCTGGTGGTGGAGGTTCGCGAGGCCGCCGCGGCCGCGCCCTCGGTCCTCGCGATCGCGGTCGAGAGGCTCGCGGAGGCCCCGCTCTCGACGCGGCTGGTGCTGGTGCAGTTCCTGGGGCTGCTGGCGGACGAGCGCGGAGCCGTGCCGATCCTGCTGGCGGGCCGGGACGAGGCGCTGACGCAGGTCGCCCTCGCCACGCTCGAGCAGCTGGGCGAGATCGCCGAGCGCGCGATCGACGCACACTGGGACGGCCTCGACGGCCGCGCGCGCCGCGACGCCTGCACATTCTTCGCGCGCCTGCGCGGCGAGCGCAGCGCGGCGCGCCTGCTGGCCGCCGTGGGCGAGCGCGACCCGGAGCTCCGCACCGCTGCGGTGCGCGGGATCGGAGCGCGCCGCCTCGCCGACGCGCTGCCGCTGCTGGTGCGAAGGCTCGAAGCGGTGGCGTCGGAGGCCGAGCGGGAGAGCGACGAGGAAATGACGGCGCTGACCGAGGCGCTCACCGCGCTCGCGAGTCCGGGCGGCAGCCAGGCCGGCGCCGCGGCGCAGACGATGCAGCTGCTCGCCTCGCGCCTGGAGGGGGCGGACGAGGACGTGAGGCTCGCGATCGCGCGCGTGCTCGGCCGGATCGGTCGGCGCGAGGACACGCCGCTGGTGACCCTGCTGCTGAAGGACCCCAGCCCGCAGGTGCGCCGGGCCGCGGTGGACGCGCTGGCGCGCCTGGATCCCGAGACGGCGGCGGAGCCGCTCCGGCTCGCGCTGGCGGACGAATCCCCGGCCGTCCGGATCGCCGCCGCCGACGCGCTCGGCGAATCCGCGCGCAGCGGCGTGATCGAAGACCTGCGCCGGCTGGCGGACGACGAGGATGCGCGCGTGCGCGTGGCGGCGATCCGCTCGATCGGCCTGCACGCCGAGCGGACGCCGGACGGCGCCTCGCGGGAGGTGGCGCTCGCCCGCGTCGAGGCGGCGGTGGCGGACGAGCCGCTGGTCGTGCTGGCCGCGCTCGAGGTGCTGCGGCGCGTGGGGGGCATGCCGTCGGCGCAGGTGGCGATCCTGCTGGCGCGGCCCGAGGCGGAGATCGTGCGCGAGGCGGTCGCCTGCGTCGGCGCGCTGAACGACGTGGCGAATCTCGATCGGCTGCTGCCGCTGGTCTCGCACCCGGACTGGTCGGTGCGGGCCGAGGCGATCCAGGTGCTCGCCGACCGGCGCGTGACCAAGGCGGTTCCGACCATCCTGCGCCGGCTCGAGACCGAACAGGATGGATTCGTGCGCGACGCGATCCTGCGCGCGCTGGAAAAGCTCGAGGGATAGGCCGCGATGGGTGCGAGCGACAACCACCTCGAGCCGGTCCTGAACGATGCGGAGTTCCGCATGTTCACGGAGCTGTTGCGCCGGCACTGCGGCCTGCACTTCGGGCCGGAGTCGCGGTTCGTGCTCGAGAAGCGCCTGGCCCGGCGCCTGCGCGAGCTCGAGATCAAGAGCTT
>DATBRV010000060.1:0-13969 GCA_036560145.1 Myxococcota bacterium | reverse complement strand
TGGTGAGCAATCAGGGGCCCAAGGAGATCCTGCGGCTCGACCCGGTCAGCGGCGTGCAGAGCGAAGTCGCTGCCTCGGTCGTCTTCACCCAGATCCAAGGCATCGCGCTCGACCAGATCCCCTCGCCGCCCATTCTCGACTCGGACGGCGACGGCGATCCGGATCGTCACGACAACTGCCTGAGCGTCCCGAACGCGGATCAGATCGACACGAACCAGGATGGATTCGGAAACCGCTGCGACGCAGACTACGACGACAACGGCGCCGTCGGCGCCCCCGACTTCACCCAGCTCCTGAACGCGTATCTCAGTTCGGCGGGCGACCCGGAGTACGACGCGGACATCGACGCCGACTCGGACGGCGTGATTGGGCCGCGCGACTTCGCGGTGCTCAGGATCTACTACCTGCAGCTGCCCGGGCCGTCGGGGCTGGCCTGCGCCGGATCGATTCCCTGCCCCTGAGCTACGCCGCCGGGCCCTCGAGATAGCCGTCGACCAGCACCACGCGCCGCCCGAGGCGGGCGGCGAGGTCCGGGCTGTGCGTCACCACCACCAGCGCGGTGCCGTGCGTGCGGTTCATCTCGAGCAGCAGGTCGAGCACCTGATCGCCGGTCTTCGGGTCCAGGTTGCCGGTGGGCTCGTCGGCGAGCAGCAGGGCCGGCTCCAGCACCAGCGCGCGCGCCACCGCGACCCGCTGCCGTTCGCCGCCGGAGAGCTTGCCCACGGGGTGCGTCAGGCGGTGCTCGAGGCCGACCTCGCCAAGCAGGCGCTCGGCGCGGCGCCGCATCTCGCGGAAGCCGAGTCCGCGGATCAGCCCGGGCAGCATCACGTTCTCGGCGGCGTTGAACTCGGGCAGCAGGTGATGGAACTGGAAGATGAAGCCGAGCTTGGCATTCCGGAACTCGGCGAGCGCGTCCGAATCGCGCGCGAAGAGGTCCTCGCCTTCGAACAGCACGCGCCCCTGGGTCGGCCGGTCGAGCGCGCCGAGCACGTGCAGCAGCGTCGACTTGCCGACGCCGGAGCGCCCGAGCACCGCCAGCTTCTCGCGCGGCGCGATCGCGAGGTCGATCCCGCGCAGCACCTCGATCCGGCCGTCCCCCATCGGGAACGACTTGTGCAGGCCGCGCACCTCGATCAGCGCGTCACTCATAACGGAGCGCCTCCACGGGATCCAGGCGCGCGCCCTGCCGGCTCGGCAGCAGGGTCGCGCCGAGCGAGAGGATCATCGCGATCGCGACCGCGATCGCGACCTGGCCCGCGTCGAGCTCGGCCGGGAGCGTCGAGAACTGGTAGACGCTCGCCGGCAGCGTGTCGATGCCCGTGACGACCTCGATCTGCTGCTGGATCCAGGCGATCTGCGCGGTGACGGAGATGCCGGCGATCACGCCGAGACCGGTGCCCACCAGCCCGATCAGCGTCCCCTCGATGGCGAAGATCCGCTCGATGCTGGCGTCCTTGGCGCCCATCGCCTTGAGGATCGCGATGTCGCTGGACTTCTCCATGATCATCATCACCAGCGTCGACACGATCGAGAAGGCCGCCACCACCATGATCATCGTGAGCAGCACGAACATCATGATCCGCTCCGACTTGAGCGCCTGGAAGAAGGCCGGGAAGAACTCCTTCCAATCCCGCGTGAAGAACGGGAAGCCGAGCGCCTGCACGATCGCCTGGCCGACCGCCTGCGAGCGGTAGTAGTCGCTGGTGCGCACCTCGATCCCGTCCACGACGTCCTCGGTCCGCCGGAAGTCCTGCGCCGCCGGGAGGCTCACGTAGGTGAACATCTCGTCGTATTGGAAGAAGCTTGATTCGAAGATGCCGACCACCTTGAAGCGCGCCAGCCGGGGCGATGGGCCGAGCGGCGTCTGCGGCCCTCCGAAGGGCGAGATCAGGAGCAGCGGATCGCCCAGGTTCGCGCCCACCACCGCGGCGAGCTGGCTGCCGATCACGATGCCCGGATCCGCGCCCGCCGCGTCCGGGCCTTCCGTCAGCGCCTCCAGCGAACCGCCGACCAGGTCCTCGCCGAGATCGGTGACGCGCCCGACCCGGGCCGGATCGATCCCGCGCACCCGCACCGCCATGATCTCGCCCGCGTTTCCGCGCACCATCCCCTCCGCGTCGAGATAGGGCGAGGCCGCCACCACGTCCGGAAGGGATTCCACGCGCTCCAGCACCGCCGGATAGTCGGCGAAGGGGCCGAAGCCGTGCTGGACCGTGAGGTGGGCGCGATTTCCGATGATCTCGTCGCGCCAGGTGCGCTCGAAACCGTTCATCACCGAGAGCACGGTGATGATCAGCCAGACGCCGGCCGCGATGCCGACGACACAGATCCCGGTGATCACCGAGATGAAGGTCTGGCGGCGCTTGGCCACCAGGTAGCGCACGGCGATGAACCACTCCGCGGTGTCGCGCGTGTCGAGCAGCCCCGCCGCGGCGAGCGGCAGGAGGCCGAGCAGCACCGCGGCGAGATAGACGCCGAGCAGCCCGCCGCCCACCGCCGCCAGCGAGGACTCGGGGCCCGGGAGCCCGGCGGCCAGCGCGACGCCGAGCGCGAGGGCCGCCGCCAGCGTGCGCAGGAAGCGCTCGGTCTCGCCCGCGGCCCGGCGTTCGCCGCCCCGGCCCCGGCGCAGCGCGAGCAGCAGGACCGCGCCGCCCGCCACCAGCGCCGGCGCGGCCGCGTAGACGACCCGGCCGCTGGCGCCGACCACCAGCGCATAGCCGAGGCCGAGCAGGCAGGCGCTGCCGCCCGCGAGCACGCCCCCGGAGAGGCGCGCGAGCGCCGCGCGCACACCGAGCACCGCGATCGCGACCGCCAGCAGCGAGCCGGGCAGTGCGGGCGGAATCGACCGCCAACCCGGCTCCACGCCGTCGCCCATCAGCTCCGGCCCCCCCCAGGCCGCGACCCCGGCCGCGACCAGCAGGCTCCAGACCAGGGCGACCCCGAGCAGGCTCGGCCAGCGGCGCGCCGCGCGCGCGAACCGCTCCAGCGTCACCACCGCCGAGCCCAGGAAGAGCAGCGTCAGCGCGTTGATCCCGGCGGCCATCGTCACGATCAGGCCCAGCGCGAGGGTCCCGCCCGCCGCCGTGAGCACGCCCCAGAGCATGTCGATGAACGCGGTCATGTCCCGGCCTCCGGACGCAGGTGCGGAAAGAGGATCACCTCGCGCAGGTTGGGGGCGTCGGCGAGGATCATCACGAGGCGGTCGACGCCGATCCCGAGACCGCCGGTCGGCGGCAGCCCGTACTCGAGCGCCGCCAGGTAATCCTCGTCGAGCGGATGCGCTTCGCTGTCGCCTTCCCGC
Source organism: Myxococcota bacterium (assembly GCA_036560145.1). Lineage (GTDB taxonomy): Bacteria > Myxococcota_A > UBA9160 > UBA9160 > SMWR01 > DATBRV01. Next base: position 10,668 of record DATBRV010000060.1, on the reverse strand, counting down.
TGCGCGCGTCCCTGCTCTTCGAGCCGCTGCCGCTGCTCGTCGGGATCGTTGAGCTCGCTGAAGGCGTTGCCGATCTCCATGCCCGCGAGATAGGGCTCGAAGCGCTCCGCGAGCCTCGGATCCGCGCTCGATCGCTTGGCCAGCGGCGACAACCCGACCGGGTGGTCCGTGATGAAGATCGGGCCGTCGAGCCCCGGCTCGACGTGCTCGCTGAAGACGTCGTCCACCAGCTTCGCCCAGGTGGGCGCGTCGCCGACCGCGAGGCCGCGTCCGCGCAGCGCCTGCTGGAGCGAGGCGAGATCCGGGTGAGCGAGCACGTCGATTCCGGTCGCCCCGGCGATCGCCTCGACCAGCGAGCGCCGCGGCCAGCGGCCGGAGAGATCGAGCGGCTTGCCCTGGTATTCGAAGCGAAGGGTGCCGCGCGCGGCCAGCGCGACTTCCTGGATCAGCGCCTCGGCCAGATCCATCATGTCGCGATAATCGGCGTACGCCTGGTAGCACTCCATCATCGTGAACTCGGGATTGTGCTTGCGCGAGATGCCCTCGTTGCGGAAGTTGTGGCCGATCTCGTAGACGCGGTCGAGGCCGCCGGCGACCAGCCGCTTGAGATACAGCTCGTCCGAGATGCGCAAGTAGAGATCCTGGTCGTAGCGGTCGTGGTGCGTCGTGAAAGGCAGGGCGGCGGCGCCGCCGTACAAAGGCTGGAGCGTGGGCGTCTCCACCTCGAGGAAGCCCCGGCGGTCGAGGCCGGCCCGCAGCGCCGAGACGATCCGGCTGCGCAGGAGCGCGCAGGCGCGCGACTCCTCGTTCACCAGCAGGTCGAGGTGGCGCTGGCGGAAGCGGGCCTCGACGTCGGTCAACCCGTGCCACTTCTCGGGCAGCGGGCGCAGGCTCTTCGCGAGCAGCCCGGCCTGCCGGGCGTCGACGGTCAGCTCGCCGGTGCGCGTGCGCCAGACCGGGCCCTCGACGCGCACGAAGTCCCCCACGTCGAGCTCGCGCAGGAAGGCGAAGAGCTCCGGCGCGAGCTCCTTCTTCTTCGCGCTCACCTGGATCGGCGTGCCGTTCTCGACCAGGCCCAGGAAGAGCAGGTTGCCGAACGAGCGCACGGCGCGGATGCGCCCCACGACGGCGACCAGCTCGGGGCTGGCTTCCAGCGCCGCGGCATCCAGCGCGTCGAAGCGCTGCCGCACCTCGGCGATCGGCGTGCGCGCCCCGACCCGCGCGGGATAGGGCTCGACCCCCGCGCGCCGCAGCGCCGCGAGCCGATCGCGCCGCGCCTCGCGCTCGCGTTCGCTCACGAGGCCTCCCGCACCGCGCCGGCGCGCGCGAGCAGCTGGGCGCGGATGAAGGCGTCGAGGTCTCCCGAGAGCACGGCGTCGACGTTGCCGGACTCGTGGTCGGTGCGGTGGTCCTTCACGCGCTGTTGCGGGTGAAGCGTGTAGGACCGGATCTGGCTGCCAAAGTCTATTTTGCGCTGCTCCCCGCGCATCTCGGCGAGCTTCTTCTCGTGCTCGCGCTCCGCGAGCTCGTAGAGCCGGGCGCGCAGCACCTTCATCGCCTGGGCCTTGTTCTTGTGCTGGGATCGTTCGTTCTGGCACTGCACGACGATCTGGCTGGGGAGGTGGGTGATGCGCACCGCCGAATCGGTCTTGTTGACGTGCTGGCCGCCCTTCCCGCCCGCGCGGTAGGTGTCGATGCGCAGGTCCTTCTCGTCGATCTCGACCACCACCTCGTCGTCCAGCTCGGGAATCACGGCGACGCTCGCGAACGCGGTGTGCCGGCGCGCCTGGGAATCGAACGGGGAGATGCGCACCAGCCGGTGCACGCCTTCCTCGGGCTTCAGGTAGCCGAAGGCCCACTCGCCGGAGACGGTGAAGGTGGCGCTGCGGATCCCGGCCTCCTCCGCCTCCTGGAGGTCGAGAATCTCGACGCGATAGTCGTGGTTCTCGGCCCAGCGCAGGTACATGCGCAGCAGCATCTCGGCCCAGTCGCAGGCATCCGTGCCGCCCGCTCCGGCGTTGATCGACACGATGGCGTTGGCGCGATCGTGCTCGCCGCCGAGCAGGCGGCGCAGCTCGGCCCGGTCGAGCTCGGCCGCCGCGGCGTCGAGCTTGCCCACCGCCTCGGCGCGCGTCTCCGCGTCGCCCGCTTCGACGGCCAGCTCGAGCAGCACGCCCGCGTCGTCGAGCGAGCCGGCCAGCCGATCGAACATCTCGATCTCGCGCTCGACGCCGCTCTTCTCGCGCAGGATGCGCTCGGCCTGCTCGCGGCTGTCCCAGAGGTCCGGGCGCGCGACCTCGCGCCCGAGCGCCTCCAGCCGAGCGCGCAAGCGGTCGACGTCAAAGACGCCCCCGGAGCTCGGCCAGCCGCGCTCCCAGTGCGCGCAGGCGTTCCGCGAGCTCGTTCGCATCCGAAGCGTCGGCCCTGGCTTCGCTCACCCCTGGCCCCCCCGCCGCACCCGGCGCCACGCCGCCGCGAGCCACAGCCCCGCGCCAGCCCAGCACAGCCCGGCGAAAACGTCTCCGTGGCGCGCGTAGAAGCTGCCCCCCGCCGGCGCGGGACGCAGCGTCACGTCCTCCACCAGGAGGTCGCGCTCGAAGATCCGCGTCTGTCGCCGGACCCTCCCGCGCGCATCGATGATCGCGGACACCCCCGTATTCGCCGCCCGCGCCGTCCAGACCCGCGACTCCGCCGAACGCAGCGCGGTGATCGCGAGGAATTGATACGGCGCACCGGTCCGCCCGTACCACGCGTCGTTCGTCATCGCGAACAGCACCTCCGCGCCATCGCGCACGAAGCGCCTCATCAGGTCCGGGAACAGCAGTTCATAGCAGATCGGCACTCCGGCGGTCAGCTCGGCCTCGGCGCCGGGAACCGCGAAAGCGAGGGCGCGCGGGCGCGGGCCCGCGCTCACGCCGATCTCGGCGATGCCGCGCGCGACGGCGCGGAACAGCTTGCCGAGCAGGTCCTGGAACGGCACGTATTCGCCGAAGGGCACCAGGTGCGTCTTGTCGTAGCGGTGCGCGAGCTGACCGGACGCATCGAACACGAATGCGCTGTCGGTGACGCCGACCAGCGTCGGTCCGGGGCCGAGATCGAGCCCCACGGCGCCCACCACCAGCGCCGCGCCGGTCTCCCGGGCCAGGCGCTCGAAGCGCAGGTGCTCGTCCTGCCCGGGATCGATCGCGCCCGGCACCGCCGTCTCCGGCCAGACGATCACGCGCGCGCCCTGCGCGGCGGCCCGCCGCGAGAGATCCTCGTAGATCCCGAGCGTGCGCTCCGCGAACTCGGGGCTCCACTTCACCCCCTGATCGATGTTGCCCTGGAGCACCGCCACGCGGAGCCTGGGCAGGCCGGCCTCGTCCGTCTCGGCAGCCGAGATCCCGAAGCCGATGGCGTGGGCCAGCAGGACGGCCGCGAAGCCCGAGGCGGCCGCGGCGTCGAGGCGCCGCAGCTGCACCACGCGCGCGAGCGAGGCTCCGCCCAGCGCGCTCAGGAAGCAGAGCGCATACACGCCGCCGAGCGAGGCGAGCGGCAGCAGCGCCGCATTCTCGTGCTGCGCGTAACCGAGCGTCGCCCAGGGGAAGCCCGAGAGCGCGAAGGAGCGCAGGTGGTCGAGGGCGGTCCAGAGCAGGGCCACCGCGAACGGCGAGGCGACACCGCCGCGCGCCAGCAGCGCTGCGCCGGCGCCGAAGAGGCCCCCGAACGCCGCGATGTAGCCGGCGAGCGCGACGGGAGCGATCACCCCCACGGCGGGCGGCGCGTGGCCGTACTCCACGGTGACGACGTAGATCCAGTGCAGGATCGCCGAATGCGCCGCGAGCGAGGCCAGGAAGGCGAGCTTCGCCGCCCGGCGCACGCCGAGGCCGCGCAGGCCCAGCAGCAGCGCGGCCGGCGCGACCCAGGCCAGGCCGATGCCCAGATCGAGCACCCGCCCCCCGACCGGATGCGGGAAGGCCAGGAAGGAGGCGACGGCGTAGCCGGCCAGCCAGGCGGAGCGCTTCATGCGCCGAGCGCCCGCCAGACGCGCCGCTCCTGCGCGCGCATGACCCGGGCCTGCGCGCTGCGCACGTGGTCGTAGCCGAGCAGGTGCAGGGCGCCGTGGACCAGCAGCCGCGCGACCTCGTCGTCGAGGGTGCGGCGGCGCGCGCGGGCCTGCCGCGCCGCCGTCTCGATCCCGATCACGACGTCTCCCAGCAGCGCGCCGCGCCGATCCGCGTGCGCGCCCTCGAGCAGGGAGAAGGCGAGCACGTCGGTCGGGCGCGAGCGGCCCCGATAACGGTGGTTCAGCGCCGCGATCGCGGCGTCGTCGACCAGCAGGATCGAGAGCTCCGCGCGCCGGCGGTCCAGCGCGGCGAGGATGCGGCGCGCCCGTCGGCGCAGCAGCGCGCGGTCGATGCGGGGCAGCCCGGTGCGCGCAGCGGGCGCCGCGAGGCGGACGCTCACCCTGCGCCGGCGGAGCCCGGCCCGGAGCCGCGTCTCCCGCCTTCGCCCCCCGCCCGGCCGCGCGCGTCGTACGCCCGGATGATCGACTGCACCAGCGGGTGGCGCACGATGTCGTGCTCGGTGAACTCCATGAAGCCGATGCCCTCGACCCCGCTGAGGATCTCGATGGCCTCCACCAGCCCGCTGCGCTTGTCGCTGGGCAGATCGATCTGCGTGACGTCTCCGGTGATCACCGCCTTCGAATCGAAGCCGAGCCGGGTGAGCAGCATCTTCATCTGCTCGCTGGTCGTGTTCTGGGCCTCGTCGAGGATCACGAAGGAGTCGTTGAGCGTGCGCCCGCGCATGAAGGCGAGCGGAGCCACCTCGATCACCCCGCGCTCGATCAGGCGGCCGGCCTTCTCGATCGGCATCATGTCGTTGAGCGCGTCGTAGAGCGGCCGGAGGTACGGGTTCACCTTCTCCGCCATCGAGCCGGGCAGGAAGCCGAGCTTCTCGCCGGCTTCGACCGCGGGGCGCGTCAGCACCACGCGCGAGACCTCGTGACGGTTGAGCGCGGCGATCGCGAGCGCCATCGCGAGATAGGTCTTGCCCGTGCCGGCAGGACCGCTCGCGAACACAACGTCGTGTACTCTCATCAGCTCGATGTAGCGCCGCTGCGCGAGATTCTTCGCGTTGATGCGGCGGCGAGAGCCGACGTCCGCGAGCACGTCCTCGTAGACGGCCGCGAGCTCGACCGCGGGCTGCTGCGTCGCCATGCGGACCGCGGCTCGCACGTCGCGCGCATGCACGGCGTCGCCGCTGCGCAGCACGCCGTAGAGCTCCTCGAGCACCTTGCGCGCTACCCCGACCTCGGCCGCGGCGCCGACCAGCCGGACCTCGTTGCCGCGCGCGCGCGCGTCGATGCCCAGCTCCTGTTCGAGGATGCGCAGGGTGCGGTCGGACTCCCCGTAGAGCGCCGCTGCCGTCTGGTTGTCGTCGAAGACCAGGGTCTGACGGGTGGTGGCGTCTTTCGGGACCAGGGGCTCGCCTCAGCGCTCCGGCGCCAGCAGTACGGCGCCGGCGTCGCGCGGGGCGTAATAATAAGTGGCGCCCCCGGGCGACGCCAACGCGTCCTCCGGCAGCGCACGCAGCTCGGCCAGGTCCCTCGGATAGCTCCCCGCCGTCATGCGGTGGTCCTCCAGCGCGTGGCGGACGCGGCGAGCGGCGTAGGCGGCGCGCGCGGTCGCGAGCGCGTCGCGCCGGATCGCGAAGCCCTCGGAGGCCGCGGGCTGGATCCGGTTCATCGACGCGAAGGCGACCAGCAGCAGCAGCGAGAGCGGCAGCAGCCCGCCGATCCAGCCGCGCAGCTGCGCGCGCGAGAAGGCGGGGCTCCTGGGCGCGGCGCGCCGTCGCGGCGCGCCGGTTCCCGCGACGGGCTCGATCGCGCCCGCGGCCGTCAGGGCGGCCAGGCTGCGGGTGGCGTCGAAGGTGCCCAGGCGGGAGAGATCGATGATGCGGCGCACGGCGAGCCGGCCGTCGACCAGCGCGAACACCCGCTCGGCCTGCTCCTGCTGCGGGCCCGCGGCCTCCTGCTGGCGGCCGAGGAAGGCCTCGAACCCGCCGCTGCGGCGGAAGACCAGGTCCTCGGAGGGAACCAGCTCGGAGAAGCTCTGCCACTCGTCCATCATGCGCAGGCCGTCCATCAGGATCTGCTCGGCTCCGAGCAGGTCGCCGAAGCGCCGCGGGTGTTCGACCTCGCGCGCGCCGAAGCGGAACGAGCCGTCGGCCCAGCGCAACACCGAGAAGAAGGTCTCCCGCGTGAGCAGGTCCTCGATCTCGCTGATCTCGGCCTGCGAGATCCACTCCCGCGCGACCGCCAGACGCGGCAGCACCTGCGCTCCGGCGTCGCATTCCTGGTACAGCTCGTCGACCCGATCGCGGGTGAGCTGGCCGCAACGCACGAGCATCTCCCCCAGCGCTGCATGGGGACGCGCGCCGACCGGGGCCGCCGACACCACGGCGCCGCGATCGAACAGGAACTGGACCGACTCGTCTTCGCGGGAGAGCTCGAGCACGCCGGTCTTGCGCTGCTGGCCGATCAGTTGGAAGACCTCGGCGATGCCGAAGTCCCCCAGGTTTCCGTGCAGCCCCACCGACACGGCTAGAGCCTCCGCCGCGCCGACAGCGCGGCGCCGACCACGGCCGCGTAGCCGAGCGCCGCGAGCACGGCGGCGCCCAGGAACGCGATCGGACCGGCGGCGCCCGCCACCAGGGGATCGGGGACGACCCCGTCGCGCCAGACCACCGCGCAGGCGGCGAACGCGAAGAACAGGGCGCCCAGCAGCGCGAGCAGCGGTCGCCGCGCCAGCACGCCGGCCGCCGCGGGGACGCTGATCGACGCGATCGTCGCGATCCGCTCGAGCCTCCGCTCGCGCGCCCGCAGCGCCGTGATCTTCTCCAGCCGCAGCGCCCGGTCGGTGGTCTCGGGTTGATAGAAGAGCCGCGTGCAGGTTTCGCAGGCGTCGTTTCCGCGCGACTCCGGGTGACAGCGCGGGCAGAGTCGTCCGCCGCAGCGCCGGCACCAGCGCGACGGGGAGAGCCGGGCGCCGAACGCCGAGGCGACTGCGATCACGGCGGCGAACACGATCGTGAACCCCATCGCGTCGCGTCCGAGGTGGCCCGGCGCGAGGATCTGGCGCAGCTCCCGGGCGATCGCCTCGCCCGCGCCCGAAGCGATCACCCGTTGCCACACGAAGGTGTCGGGGAACGCGAGGTCGACCACGAAACCCTCGGGCGTGGCCCCCTGGAGCTGGGTCAGCTCGGCCACCGCGACGCCGTCGACCTCCTGCGCGCGCTCGAGCGTGCGCGCCAGGCTGTCGACCTGGAAGGCGCGTCCGTAGGCCTGCGCCAGGTTGAACAGCACCAGCGGCGACTCCGCCAGGTCGAGCGAGCGGTCGTAGAGCGAGAGCGCGGACTCCATGTGTCCGAGCGAGAGGCGCACGTTCGCCGCGTTGTTCGCGAGCGTCGGATCGCTCGGAGCCGCCGCGAGCAGCGCCTGGTAGCGGGCGTCGGCTTCGCCGAGCCGGCCGCCGCGCTTGGCCTGCACCGCGAGCGCGCGCGCCGCGAGCAGATCCTCCGCTCCGGCGACGTCGAGCCGCGCGAGATCGATCGGCTGCGCGAGGCCCCGGGTCGAGGAGACCGCCGCGTCCAGCACGGGATCGGCGGCGAAGGCGAGCAGCGTCGAGCCGGCCAGCCGCGCGACCGGGAAGGCTCCCGCCAACACCGCGGCGGACGCCAGCGCGAGCACCACGCGCTGCCCCGGCCGGCCGTAGACGACGCCGATCGCGAGCAGCCCGAGCGCGAGTCCGAGCAGGCCTTCGCCGAGCAGCGGCAGCACGAGCACCAGGCTGCCCAGGAAGGCGACGCGGGCGAAGGCGGGCATCTGTCCCGAGATCGCGTCGCCGAGATCGTGGGCCGCATGCGGCGCCGCAAAGAGACCGGCGGCCGCGATGCACAGCAGGCCTCCGGCCAGCAGCCCGACCGCGGCGATCATCAGCCCGGTCCCCGCGAACCAGAGCGAAGCCTCCAGATGGTGGGGAATCCGTTCGAGCGCGGTGAGCGCCACCCGCAGCGCGTCCACCGGCGACTCGCCGTGGAGCCAGAGCACCTGCGAGAGCCGCATCTGGGCGGCGGGCAGGTCCGGCGCCAGGCGCACGGCGGCGGAGGCGCGTTCGATCTCCTCCCCCCGGGAGCCGTGGGCGAGGAGGGAGCGGGCCGCGGAATCGAAGTTCCAGACGCCCAGCTCGATCGCGGTGCGGCGGGTTCGCCAGATCCGCTGATCGAGCGAGCTGTCGGAGGCGAACCAGGCGTGGTCGAGCGGGTTCTCCGGGGGAGCGGCGGGAGCCGGCGCGACGGCCTCCTCCGGAGGGGCCAGCTCGGCCAGCGGCGCCGCCTCCGGCACGGCCTCCTGCGCTGTCGCCTGGGCGCCAGGCCATCCCGAGACGAGCCCCAGGACGGCAACGCAGAGCATCCGACCGCGGCGCGGAATCACACCCTTCCCCTCTGGAAATCCACCCGTCCGCCTATGGTTATCGGCGGGCGCCGCAGGGGCCTGAACTCGACATCGAACGGCCCCCCGGATATGCTCGCCGCCCTTTCGACTCCCCGGAGGTCTCGTGGCCAGCCACAAGTCGGCCGTCAAGCGCGCCCGCCAGTCGCTGCGACGCCGAGCACGCAATCGGAACCTGCGCGGCCGCATGCGCACGGCGATCAAGCAGGCGCGGGCGGCGATCCCGGCCGGCGGCGAGCCCTCCCAGGCCGCGCTGAAGGAGGCCGAGAGCCTGCTGCGGCGCGCCGCGAGCCGGGGCGTGATCCCCAAGAAGCGCGCCAGCCGCCAGATCTCCCGCCTCGCCAGGAGCGCGAACCGGGCCTGAGTGAACTTCGCTCCGGCCTGAGTGAACTTCGCTCTGGCCTGAGTGAACTTCGCTCGCCTGCGGCTCGCTGCGCGCGCGCTTCGCGCGCTTGCCAGACTCGCCATGAAGAATCGTGGAGTCCTGCTGCCGGGCGCCTAGGATCTCGCCGAGAGGCCGATCACGAGGCGCTCGAGGCTGAGCTGGGGCGCCAGCGGGCTCGAGCCCTTGAGGGCGAGGTCCGTCTCGTGGATCGCGCCGAGGCAGGCGACCAGACGGGATTCGGTGTAGCGCTGCGCCTGGGACTCGAGCTTCTGGCGCACGAAGGGCGGCACGCCGAGGCTGCCGCCGCCGCGCAGCCGCAGCAGCCGCCGGAAGTGCGCGGCCAGGGCGCCGAGCACCAGCGGCGGCGCCGCGCCTCCGCGGGCGAGCCGGGCGAGCAGCGCCACCGCGTCCGCCCCGCGGCCGTCGCCGATCGCGTCCGTGAGGTCCCAGACCGGCTCCTCCGCGACGTCGACCGCCGCCGCCACCACGTGATCGAGCGTCACCTCGCGCTCGGAACCGGCCAGCAGGGAGAGCTTCGCGATCTCCTGGCGCAGCAGGAGCGGCTGCGCCCCGACGCGCTCGCCGAGGCGCTCCGCCACGCCCTTCGCCAGGGATACACCCTGGCGTTTCGCTTCCGAGCGGATGAAGGCGGCGATCTCGCGCCTTCCCTTCGGCGGGTCGCAGCGAACCGTGGCCGCGTCCCCCACCGCCCGCACCCAGCGCGTGCGCCGATCCACCTTCGCGGCGATCACGACCAGCACGCTCGCGCTGCCGCGCGCGAGTTCCCCGATCTGCGCCGCGAGCGCCTCGCCGAGGCCCCGCCCGGCGGCGCGCGGCGCGTCGGGCTCGCGCAGCTCGACCAGCCTGCGGCGCGCCATCACCGGCAGGGTCCGGAGCGCGTCGATCAGTTCCGCCGGCGAGATCGAGGCGGCCTCGAGCCGATCCAGGTTGAAGTCCGCGGGGGCGCCCGCGAGCACGTGCGCCCGCAGCGCGGCGAGCGCTTCGTCGCGCTGCAGCGGCTCCTCTCCGGCGACCAGATAGACCGGCAGCAGGCTGCCCGCCTCGAGCGACGCGCGGAGCTCCTCCGGCGTCAAGGCGCCGCCACCTCGAACACCTCGTCGTGCACGCGCACGGCGATCAGGCTGGCCAGCCGGCGCAGCGCCTCCTCGCGGTTCCGGCGCAGGGCCGCCACGTCCGCGCTGGCCAGATAGCGCTCGGTCTCGCGCAGCGAACGGGAGTCGAGCGGGATCTCGCTGCCGTCCGCGCGCCGCGCGTGCAGATCGAGCGTGAGGCTCACCTGGTACTCGAGCGCGAGAACCACCGACGAGAAGCTGCTGCTGCTGGTCTGGATCGGAAGCACGCGGCCCGAGACCACCAGATCGGCCGCCGCGGGATCCTCCGTCAGCCGGAAGGCGCCGCGCCGCAGGAACTCGCGCCGGAGCGCATCCGCGACCAGCAGCTCGACGCCGGGCTCGTAGGAATCATTGCGCAGCGTCGGCAGCGCCACCCGGCGCGCGCCGCCCTCCGGACGGGCGTAGTCCACGAGCTGGTATCCGCACCCCGCCGCCACGAACCCGAAGAGGACGAGCGCCGCCGGGAGACCCCGCATGGCGGCAGATATACCACAGGGATCTCAGAGGCTGAATCGCCCCACGTCCTGCCGCAGGGCTTCGGCCTGATGGAGCAGGCTCTTGGCGACGGCGTCGAGACGGCGGGAGGATTCTTCGTTGCTGCGCGTGCGCGTGTAGACGCCCTCGAGCAGCTCCACCGCCGAGCGGCAGGCCGCCGA
>DATBRV010000059.1:0-15556 GCA_036560145.1 Myxococcota bacterium | reverse complement strand
ATCGCCTGCGGGCCTCGAAGGACGTCACGATCGACGAGGCGGCCCTGGCCGCCTACGTCGAAGCGATGCGCGCGCCCCCACCGGCGCCATCCGCGCCCGCCGCCGCTCCCGCGCAGTAGGGCCTGCGGCGCAGCTCGCCGCGCCGCCTCAGGCGAAGCGCTTCAGCTCCCGGCGCGCGACGACCATCTTGTGGACCTCGTCGGGGCCGTCGGCAATTCGTAGAGAGCGGCCCTCGCGCCACATGGCGGCGACCGGCGTGTCGTCGGACATGCCGAGCGAGCCCAGGCACTGGATCGCGCGATCGAGCACGTGCATCAGCATGTTGGGCACCACCACCTTGATCATCGAGATCTCCTGGCGCGCCACCTGCTTGCCGTAGGTGTCCATCTTCCAGGCGGCGTAGAGCACGAGCAGGCGCGCCTGGTCGATCTCCATGCGCGAGGTCGCGACCCATTCCTGCACGAACTGCTTCTCGCCGATCGGGCCGCCGAAGGCGACGCGCGTGTTGGCGTGGCGGCACATGATCTCGAAGCCGCGCTCCGCCATGCCGATCGCGCGCATGCAGTGGTGGATGCGGCCGGGGCCCAGGCGGGCCTGCGCGATCATGAACCCGCCGTGCTCGGGGCCGAGGCGGTTGCTGACCGGGACCCGGCAGTTCTCGTAGCGGATCTCGCAATGCCCGCCGCCGCCCGCGTGCCCCATCACGGAGACCGCTCGGAGCAGGTTGAAGCCTGGCGTGTCGGTGGGAACGATGATCTGGCTCTGGCGCTGGTGCGCGGGCGCGTGCGGATTCGTCACCGCCATCACGATCGCGAAGCGCGCGCCCACGGCGCCCGACGTGAACCACTTGAGGCCGTTGATCACGTAATGGTCGCCGTCGCGGTCCGCGCGGGTGCGCAGACCCGTGGGATCCGCGCCCGAGACCTCGGGCTCGGTCATCGAGAAGCAGGAGCGGATCTCCCCGTCGAGCAGCGGCTGGAGCCAGCGCTTCTTCTGCTCGGGCGTGCCGAACTCGGCGAGGATCTCCATGTTGCCGGTGTCGGGGGCCGCGCAGTTGAAGACGCGCGGCGCCAGCGGGCTGCGGCCCATGATCTCGCAGAGCGGGGCGTACTCGAGATTGCTGAGGCCCGCGCCGTGCTCCGAGTCGGGCAGGAAGAGATTCCAGAGGCCGAGCCCCTTGGCCTTGCCCTTGAGCTCCTCCAGTACTTTTGGCTCGTGGTGCGGGTCGCCGGAGCGTTCGATCTGCTCCTTCGCGATCGGCTCGGCGGGATAGATGTACTCGTTCATGAAGCGCTCGATCTGCGATTGCAGCAGCCTCACCTTTTCGGAGGGTTCGAAGTCCATGTTGGCTCCTGGGGTTCGGGGGGTTCTTCTCGGGCTTCAGGGTAGAACGCTGACCTTGACGGCGCCGGACCCCTTGTCCGAGGCGAGCGCGAAGCCGCGGGCGGCGTCGCCCAGCGCCACGCTGTGGGTGAGCAGGGGCTCGAGGGCGCTGCGCCGGCTCGCGACCAGGCGCGTCGCCGTTGCGAAATCGGGCTCGCCCGGGGCGCGGGCGTAGCAGTTCGACCAGATCAAACTGGCCTCCTTGAGCAGCAGCAGCAGCGGGTCGAGCTTGGGGGGCCCGAGGAACAGCCCGAGCACGCAGACGATTCCGCCCGGCCGGATCGCGTGGGCCGCGAGCCGCAGCGTATCGGCGCGGCCGCCGACCGTCTCGATCACCAGATCGATCGGGGCCTCGCGCCCGAGCCTCCCGAGCCGGCCCTCGTCGGCCTCCGCCTCGCGCAGCACGTGCGCCGCGCCGAGCGCGGACGCCAGCTCCGCCTGGTGCGGGTGGCGCGCGGTGACGAACACCTCGCGCGCGCCCAGCTCGCGCGCCGCCAGCGCCGCCAGCAGCCCGACGCTCCCGGCGCCGAGCACGAGCACGCGCTGTCCGGCGCGCAGGCCGCCGCGGCGCAGGCCGTGCACCACCACTGCCATCGGCTCCGCGAGCGCCGCCACGCGCGGGTCGAGGTCGGCGGGAACCGGAAAGGCGCGGCTCGCCTGCACGCTCACGAACTCGGCCAGGCCGCCGCCGCAGTGGATGCCGTGGATCTTCAGCTCGCGGCAACGCACGGGCTGGCCGGTCCGGCATTCCTCGCAGACGCCGCAGGTGTGGAGCGGCTCGATCGCGACGCGCTCGCCCTTCGCGAGGCCGCTGACGCCGTCGCCGAGGGCGTCGATCTCGCCCGCCATCTCGTGGCCGGGCGTGACGCCGTCGGCCCAGAAGCCGCCGTGGAAGAAATGCAGATCGCTGCCGCAGATGCCGCAAGCGAGCAGGCGCACGCGCACCTCGCCGGGGGCCGGCTCCGGAATCGGGAGACGTCCGATCTCGATCCGCTCGCGACCCCGAGCCTGCGCGGCCCGCATGGTCGCGGCTCCGAGGGACATCAGGAAAGGCGCTCGATCACCGCGCGCACCACCAGCGGCCAGGCGATGGTGGCGTCGGCGAAGACCTCGGCGAAGCGGCCGCCCTCGCTCTCGGGCACGAACTTTCCCCAGGAGACGCCCTCGCTGTAGCTACAGCCCGAGAGCCCGCCCCAGTGATCGGGCTCGGGGCAGATCCGCACCGCGTACTTGTAGCGGCGCAGCGGCTCGTCGATATTCAGGCGCTTGCGCCGGATGTCGAGGTAAGGGCCCACCTGCTGGGCCCAGTTGCGCGGAACGCCGCCGCCGATCGTGAAGATGCCGAGCGTCTCGCGCGGACGGATCCGATCGGTGAAATCGTCGAGATCGATGAACGGGTTGAAGGGCAGGGCGGCGCCCTTCTTGACGGCGCGCTTCACGTTGTAGATCGCCACGTCGAGCCCGAGCTCCGAGTCCGTGAAGGCCGGCACGAAGACCGGCACCTGCTTCTGGTACGCGCTCTTCAGGATCGCGCGCCCCTTGGTGTGGCGTTCCAGGTAGCGACCGAGGCGCTCCGTGATCAGGCGGCTCGAGAGCACGCTGTCGTCGGGCAGGGCATCCAGCGCCGGCTCGAGGATCTTCTCGACGTCGTCGAGGTTCTGCTCCAGCTCGATGGTGTCGTAGACGCGGTTGTAGCCCTTCTCGTAGAGCTCGGTGTCGGGCATCGAGGCGCGGTGCTTGAAGTGCAGCATGCCCACGCCCTCGGAGAGCCCGTGGGTCATCAGCGCGCCGGTGGTGACGATCGCCTGCACCCAGCCGCGGTCGATCATCTCGCAGACGAGCAGGCCCTGCTTTGCGATCGTCATGGCGCCCGAGATGGTGAGCACGCGGTAGCAATCGGGATCGCGAACCATCGCTTCCAGCACGTCGGCCGCCTCGCCCAGGCGGCGGCCGCCGAAGGCGGTGTGGCACATCGCGCGCACCAGCTGGTCGACCGTCTGCGTCGCGCTGGGATCGAGCGCGGTGAGCGCCGTCAGGCCGTCGTCGTGCCCCGTGCCGTAGCGGGTGTCGTCGCGGGACATTTCCGCCCTCGCAAAAACTTGGTGGCGCACACTAGCGCAGCGGGGCGGGCTCCGAAGCGAGCGCGTCCGCTTCCACGATCGGCAGCGAGCAGCTGACCCCGCGGCACAGCCATGCGGTGGGGCGCCCGCCCTGCGGAGCGCGGCCGGCCAGCCAGCTCGGCGCGAGGCCGGCCGGCGGGGCCGCCCCGGGCTCGGCGACGACGACGGCGTCGGCGGGGCCCAGCACGCGGCGCGCTCGCGCGGCGAGCGCGCGCGTCGCGGGGTCGCTGGGCACGCCCACGATCACCGCGACGGCGAAGCCGCGCTCGGCCGCCAGCGCGGCCCGCGCCAGCGTCGGGAAGGCCTGCGGCGCGCGCTCCAGCAGGTAGGCGTGCGTCCCGATCACGCGCTCCGCGATCCCGCGCAGATCGGCGCGGCCCGAGAGATCGGCGACCCGCAGCAGTCCGAGCGCCGCCAGGCCCGTCGAGTGCGGCGTCGCACCGTCGTGGTCCGAGCGCGGGCGGTGCACGAGCGGCTCCCCGTCCACCGGCGTCAGGAAGAGGTCTGCCTCGGCCGGGTCGTAGAAGCGCGCGGCGACGGACTCGGCCGCGGCCAGGGCCGAGCCGAGCCAGCGCTCGCCGGCGCCCGCGCGGTAGAGGTCGAGCGTCGCTTCGATCCAGCTCGCGAAGTCGTCGAGGAAGGCCGGCACCGAGGCGCGCCCTTCGTTCCAGATCCGTGTCGGGCGGCCGGCGCCGTCACGCATCTGTTCGGACACGAACTCCGCCCCCCGGACGGCGTCCGCCAGCATGGCGTCGTCGCCCAGCAGGCTTCCGGCGCGCGCCAGGCCCGAGATCGCCAGCGCATTCCAGGCGGCCACGCGCTTGCGGTCGGTGGCGGGCGCCACCCGGCTCGCGCGCGCCGCGAGCAGCTTCGCGCGCTCCTCGGCGAAGCTCGCGCGCGGCTCCCGGGCGCCGTCGGCGAGCACCGTGCTGCCGTGCTCGAAGTTGCCGCGCGCGGTCACGCCGTAGGCGCGGCAGAAGGCGGCCCCGGCCTCGGGGCCGAGCGCCGCGTCGATCTGCTCCGGGGTGAAGACGTAGTAGACGCCCTCCTCGCCTTCGCTGTCGGCGTCCTGGCTCGCGTAGAAGCCGCCGTCGGGGGCGCTCATCTCGCGGCGCAAGTAGGCCGCGGTCTCGCGCACCGGCCAGAGCAGGTCGTCGTCGCTGGCGCCGCTGCGGCGCCAAGCCTCGGCGTAGACGCGCAGCAGCTGTCCCTGGTCGTAGAGCATCTTCTCGAAGTGCGGCACCGCCCAGCGGGCGTCGACGCTGTAGCGGTGGAAGCCGCCGCCCAGCTGGTCGTAGACGCCTCCGCGCGCCATCTCGCGGCAGGTGAAGACCACGTGATCGAGGGCCTCGCGCGCCTTGCGCTCGGGCAGCGCATCGACGGCGGCCAGCAGCAGCTCGAGATAGCAGGGGGTCGGGAACTTGGGCGCCGAGCCGAAGCCTCCCTGCTCGGAGTCCGCGCCTTGCAGCAGGCGCAGCGCCGACTGCACCGCCGTCTGCGCGCCCGGCGCGCTCTCCGCGCTTCCGGGCGCCCGCTCGGAGAGCGCTGCCAGGATCCGCTCCGCGCTCTGCTTCACCTCGCCCCGGCGCTCGCGGTAGGCCTGCGCCGCGCCCATCAGGATCTGGCGGAACGAGGGCAGACCGTGCCGCGGCTCGGGCGGAAAGTAGGTGCCGCCGTAGAAGGGAGTGCCGTCGGGCATGCAGAAGACCGTAAGCGGCCAGCCGCCGTGGCCGGTGAGACGCGTCACGGTGTCCATGTAGATCTGGTCGAGGTCCGGCCTCTCCTCGCGGTCGACCTTGATCGGGACGAAGAGCTCGTTCATCAGGGCCGCCGTCTCGGCGTCCTCGAAGGATTCGTGCTCCATCACGTGGCACCAATGACAGGCGCTGTATCCGATCGAGACGAGCAGCGGCACGTCTCTTAGACGCGCCTGTTCGAGCGCCTCCGGTCCCCAGGGAAACCAGTCGACGGGGTTGTGCATGTGCTGCCGCAGGTAGGCGCTCGACTCGGCGGCGAGTCGATTGCGGGGCGGCGCGTCGGCGGCCTTGCTCACGGGGGCTCCTGCGTCTCGAGCGGCGCGCCCCAGCCTACCCGACCGGCCGCGGGTTGCCCCCCGCTACACTCGCCGCATGCTCGACATCGTCCTGCATCCCGGCCGCGACCGCTCGCTGCAAAGGCGCCATCCCTGGGTGCTCTCGGGCGCGGTGGCCCGCGTCGAGGGAGAGGCCGCGCCGGGAGCCTTCGCGCGCGTGCTGGCGGCCGAGGGCGAGGTGCTTGGCTTCGGACACTACTCGCCGCACTCGGCGCTGCGCGTGCGCATGCTCGGCTTCGAGAAGGAGCTCGCCGAGGAGGGCCTGATTGCGGCGCGCATCGCGGATGCGGTGGCGCGCCGGGCGGCGAGTCCTCTGCTGCAGGGCACCGACGCGGTGCGGCTGGTGAACGCCGAGGGCGACGGCCTTCCCGGCCTGGTGGCCGACCGCTACGCGGACGCCGTGGTCGTGAAGCTCACGACCGCGGGCATGCTGGTGCGCCGCGAGGAGATCGCCGCCGCGCTGCGCGCCGCGACGGGCGCCGCGCTCGGCTTCGAACGCGCGGACTCCGTGGCCGCCCGCAAGGAGGGCCTGCCCGTCCGCCAGGGCGCCCTCTGGGGGGAGCCGCCGCAGGAGCCGGTCTGGATCCGCGAGCGCGGCCGGCGCTACCGGGTGGACCTCGGCGAGGGACAGAAGACGGGCTTCTACCTGGATCAGCGCGACTCGCGCGATCTGGTTCAAAAGCTCGCGGCGGGCCGGCGCGTGCTCGACCTGTTCTGCTACACGGGCGGCTTCGGCGTCGCCGCGGCGTGCGGCGGCGCCCAGCGGCTCACCCTGGTCGATTCCTCGCAGCCCGCGCTCGCGTTCGCGAAGGAGAACCTCGCCGCCAACGCGCCGGATGCGAAGGCGCGGCTCGAGCAGGCCGACGCCTTCGAGTTCCTGCGCGCGGACGATGCGGGCTACGACCTGCTGATCCTGGATCCGCCGCCGATGGCGCGCGCCGAGCGCGACGTCGCGCGCGCCGCGCGCGCCTACAAGGATTTGTTTCGCAGCGCCCTGAAGCGCTCGGCGCCGCGGGCGCACCTGCTCGTCTTCACCTGCTCGCACCACCTCGGCGCCGAGAAGCTGCGCCAGATCGTCTTTGGCGCCTCGCTCGAGGTCCGCCGCAGCCTGCGCGTGCTGGCGACGCTGGGCGCCGCGCCCGATCACGTCGTCTCGCTCGACCATCCGGAGGGCGCCTACCTCTCCGGACTCCTGCTCGAGGCGTGAGCGGGATCGCGCAGGCGCGCGTGCGCGCCGCGCGCTTCGTCGAAGAACGGGGCGACCCGGCGGCGGTCCGGCGCGCCGCGGTCCTGATCGGCGCGGAGCCGCTCGCGGGCGCGCAGAGCGCGCTCGAGGAATGGGCCGAGCGCTCCGGTGTGTTCCGAGCGCCCGGCGGCGTGGATCCACGCGCCGCGCTCCCGGTGCTTCGCGGGCTCGCGGACCTGCGCGCGCTCGACTGCCCGCTCGCCCTCCGGATCGCGGAGGCGCTGGCGAAGGCGCAGGCCGACGACGGTTCCTTCGGCGCGGCCGGCAGCGACGAGGAGGAGCGCGTGTACCTGACCGGCCGCCTGGCGGCGTGCCTTTCGGGCCTGCGCTCGGTGCGCCAGCGCCTGCTCGACGGCGCAGCGGACCATCTGGCCGCGCTCTTCACGCCCGAGCGCGTGTCCGGGTTCGCCTGGCGCCCGCTCGCCGCCTACACGCCCCTCTTCACGAACGTCGAGCACGAGCGCGCCGACGACGTGCTCCAGTGGTGCGGCCGCGAGCTCGAGCGCGGCTTCCGGGCCAAGGGGTTCGACGCCGTGCAGGCGGCGCGGATCTGGGTCGACTGCGGCGCCGCCTCGCTGCCGGGCGCGAAGCTCGCCGCGGGCGAGATCGTCCTCGCGCTGCTGGCCGAGCAGGCCGGCGATGGAGGCTGGCCGGCTCCGGGCGGCGGCGACGCCGCTGCGCGCGTCGCGCACACCCTCGACGCCCTCACCGCCCTGGTGCGCCTAGCCTGATGCCGTGAACCCTGGTCGAGAACCGCTCCGTATGGCAGCCTAGGCTCCCCTTCCGCGGAGACTCCCATGCTCAACCTGGCCGCGATCCACGAGGCGATCGCCGCGGTGATCCCCGAGCGCGAGTGCCTGGTCTACCGCGACCGCCGGCTCAGTTGGGCGCAGATCACGGACCGGACGCGGCGCCTCGCGAGCGTGCTGCGCAGCGCGGAGCTGGGCTGCGGCGTTCCCCGCAGCCAGCTGCGCAACTGGGAGTCCGGGCAGTCGCACGTCGCGCTTTATCTCTACAACGGCAACGAGTATCTCGAGGGGATGCTGGGCGCCTTCAAGGCGCGCTGCGTCCCCCTGAACGTGAACTACCGCTACGTCGACGAGGAGCTCGAGTACCTCTTCGAGAACTCGAACGCGCAGGCGATCGTCTACCACGCGAGCTTCGCGCCGGTGCTGGCGCGCATCCGCGGCCGCCTGCCGAAGCTGCGGCTCTGGCTCCAGGTGGACGACGGCTCCGGCGAGCCGCTCCTGCCGGGAGCCCTCGACTACGAGCAGGCGCTCGCCGCGGCCGAGCCGCGCCCGCCGGGTCCCGATCTCTCGCCCGACGATCTCTACATGCTCTACACCGGCGGCACCACCGGCATGCCCAAGGGCGTGCTCTGGCGGCAGGAGGACATCCTGCGCGCCGCGCTCTACACCGGCGACCCGGGCTCTCTCGAGCAGATGGTGGAGCGCGCCAAGGCGGGCGGGATCCGGTCGCTGCCGGCGCCGCCCTTCATGCACGGCGCCGCGCACTGGGTGGCCTTCAACATGTGGCACGTGGGCGGCACCATCGTGGTGCAGGATCACCCGCGCCACTTCGACCCGCACGACATCTGGTCCACGATCGAGCGCGAGAAGGTGAACGCCCTCACGATCGTGGGCGACGCCTTCGGCCGGCCGCTGGCCGACCAGCTGCGCAAGCGTCGCTACGACCTCTCCGCCTTCAAGCTGCTCACCTCGGGCGGCGCCATCCTGACCGCGGCGCTCAAGCAGGAGTTCCTCGAGCTGCTGCCCGAGGTGCGCATCCTCGACGCCCTGGGCTCCTCCGAGAGCGGCGCGCAGGCGATGCAGTTCAGCGCGTCGGGAAGCCGCACCAGCACGGGGGATTTCGCGCTGGCGCCGGGCAACGTGGTGCTGAAGGCCGACCTCTCGGGCGTGATCGGGGCGGGCTCCTCCGAGCAGGGCTGGCTGGCCCGCAGCGGCTACGTGCCGCTCGGCTACTACGGCGACGAGGCGAAGACCGCCAAGACGTTCCCGGTGGTGGACGGCGTGCGCTACTCGGTCCCCGGCGACCGCGCCGGCCTCGACGAGAAGGGCATGCTGCGCCTGTTCGGGCGCGACTCGGTCACGATCAACTCGGGCGGCGAGAAGATCTTCGCCGAAGAGGTCGAGCACGCCCTCAAGCATCACCCGTCGGTGTACGACGCCGTGGTGGTGGGCACGCCGCACGACCGCTGGGGACAGCAGGTGACGGCGCTGGTCCAGCTGCGCGAGGGCGAGCGGCCCTCCGAGGCCCAGCTGTGCGAGGCGGCGGGCGCGCACGTCGCCGCCTACAAGCTCCCCAAGCTCTTCGTCTTCGTGGACGAGATCCTGCGCTCGCCGAGCGGCAAGGCCGACTACCGCTGGGCGAAGGCCACCGCGCTCGCGAGGCTCAACCCGCCGCGGGCGTGAGCTTCTTCTGGAAGGCCTGGATCCGCTTCGCGTTGGCGCCCAGGTCGCCCTGGCCGACGCGCGACTTCGAGCGCACGTCGATCACGGTGGCCGCGCCGTCCGCGCGCAGGCGCACGCTGATGTCGTCGACGAAGCGGAAGATGCGCGAGGTCTCGGTCGCCTCCAGCGCGCCGCTCGCCGGATCGCTGTAGGTGATCACCCAGCCGAGCGACTCCGCGGCGCGTGTCGACTTCTGGAAGGCCTCGGGCAGGCTCATCTCGATCCGGAGCGGCGCGAGGCTGGGATAGCCCGCGCGCTGCTGGGCGGCGAAGCCCGCCGGATAGGAGAGATCGCGCCCCTCGTTGCCCGGGAGCTGCCCGGCGTTCACGAACGCCGGCGGATCGTCGGGATTGGTGGTGATGTCGTTGATCCGGGGCAGATCGCGCCCCGCGCTCGCGACGCTGGCGATCAGACCGAGGATCACGGCGCCGAGCAGCGCGCCGCGCAGCGCGCGGCCGCGCCCTTCGCGGCCGGCGGCGGCGCGCGTGCGCCACAGGCCGATCGATCCGAGCAGCAGCGCGAGCAGCCCGCAGAGGCCGCCGAACGCGAAGACCAGGAAACCGGTGAACGGAGGCAGGACGCCGATCTGGATCGCGAGCGGCCCGACCATCAGTGCGAGCACGCCGGCGACGCCGAGATGCGACGCGAGCGTCGCGGCGCGGGACGGGACTTCCATCGCGATTCCCTCCGTTAAGGCAGGGGCGCAGCATATCATGGGGCCTGCCGGGAGCCGTGATAAACTGGTTTTTCACGCGGGTTCCCCGCGAGGTGCAGCGAAATTGCCGCACGGTCTTCGGGATCGAGCTGCACGAGAGCCGGGAGGGGCGCGGTGCGCGCGCCGGCTCGTCGCGCTGCTCGGCCTGATCCTCGCCGCCTGCTCGGATTCCGGGACGCGCGAGGCTGCGATCGGTCCGGCGGATCCCGGCGTCGCGACGGCCAGCGCGCGGCCGTCACCCGCTGGGGCGGCGCTCCCGCGTCTGCGCGCGAGCATCCCCGCGGCGCGCGCGAGCGACGTGCCGCGCGACGAGTGGCTGCGCCTCGAATTCGAAGCCGATCTCGCGGAAGGTTCGGAGCGCAGCGTGGCGCTCTCCTGCGACGGCGAGCCGCTCGGCGCCAGCGTCGCCGCGCTCGGCGCGCGCGCGCTGGTCGTGAACCCCGATCCGGCGCTCCCGGCCGCCGCTGCCTGCGAGCTGCGCTGGCTTGGCGAAGACGGCCGGCAGCGCCTCGCCTTCGCGACGGCGGGTGAGGGCATTCCCGCCTTCGTGCACTACGACCGCCGCGATCGCCGCGCGACGGCTCCGTTTCCCGACGATTTCTGGCTGCGCGCGGGCAGCGGCGGCGACGAGACGCAGCGGCTCGCGATCGATCTCGGCGGCTTCCGCGAGCCCTCGCAGTCGCTGATCTCGGCCTTCGTCGCCGGCGTCCAGGGCCTCGACGGCTTCAGCCCGGTCGCGCACCTGACCGTCGAGCTCTCGGAGGCGCCCGACCTCGCCTCGCTGCCGCGCACGCCGCGGGAATCGCTCGACCCGCTCGCGTCGATCGGCCTCTTCGACCTGACCCCGGGCTCGCCGGGCTTCGCCGCCCGCGTCCCGTTCCGGCTGGAGGCGCGCAGCGATGCGATCGGCATGCGCGCGCCGAGCCACGCGCTGCTGCTCTATCCCTCGCAGCCGCTCGCGCCGGGGGGACGCTACGGGCTGGTCGTCACGAAGCGCGCGCGCGCCGCGGCTGCGCGCCCCTTCGAGCCGTCGCCGTTCTTCGCGCGGGCCCTCGCGGCGCCGCCCGCCGAAGGCGAGGATCCGTCGATCGCGCGGACCCGCGCGCTCGCGGACGAGGTGCTGAACGACGTCGCGATCGCCGCGCAGCCGCCGATCCCGCGCGAGGACGTGGCGCTCGCGGTCCGCATCAGCGTGCGCTCGACGCGGGAGATCCCGAAGGATCTGCTCGCGATCCGCCGCGAGATCTTCGCGGCTCCGCCGCCGGCCGTCGCGGTCGAACGCGTCGAGGTCGAGAGCGACGAGGCGATCCGGGCCGGAAGCGAGGTGGCGGCGATCGTCACCGGCACCTGGCAGGCGCCGGACTTCCGCGACGAGGACGGGAATCTCGCGCGCGATCCCGTGAGCGGCCGCCCCGTGCGTACGCGCACGCGGCCGGTCGGCTTCGTGCTCGCGCTGCCGCGGCAGGCGGAGTCGGGTCCCGTCCCGGTGACCCTCTACCAGCACGGAAATCCCGGCAGCGCCGAGGAGGAGGTGGTGGAGCACGCGCGCCGCTCGCTCGCGGCCGCGGGCTTCGCCGTGATCGGCTTCACCGACATCGTGAACCGCGAGATCAGCCCGCCCGGCCCCGACGTCGCGCAGCGCGCCCGTCTCCAGCTGAACGATCTGCTGCTGCACCTGCTCTGGCACCAGCGCGCCCCCGATTGCTGGGTCGAGACCAATGCCGAGCAGCTCGCCTTCCTGCGCGCGATCGGCGAGCTCGCGCGCCTGCCGGGCTTCGCGCTGCCGGCGACGGCAGGCTCGCCCGCCAGCGTGATCTTCGGGATCGACCCCGCGCAGCCGCTCACGCTGGAGGGCGTCTCCGAGGGAGCCAGCCTCGCGAGCTCCCTGCTGCCCTACGCCCCCGAGATCCGGGCCGCCGCGCTCGTCGCTGGCGGGCGCCGCTACAGCGAGGTCCTGATCCACCAACAGGCGCGCGCCTTCCTCGATCAGCTCGCGGACATCGGCTTCGACGACCTGAGCGCGACCGACGTCTGGGTCGCGCTCGCGCTCGTCCAGTCGCTGCTCGATCCCCAGGACCCGCACGTGCACGCGCCGTTCCTCTGGCGGGAGCGGCTCGCGCTGCCCGGCGGGGGCCGGCGCGCGAGCGTGCTGCTGGTCGAAGGCGAAGGCGACGGCTTCGTGCCGAACCACGCCACCGAGTCGCTCGCGCTGGCCCTCGGCGGGATCGCAATGCTGGAGCCGGGCCGCGCCTCGCTGCCGGGCCTCGAGCGCGCGCGCCCTCCGCTCGCCGGCAACGTCGACGGCGAGACCACCGGCGCGCTCGTACAGTGGACCCCGCTCGGCGTGGCCGGCCGCGCGCCCAGTCCTGGGTGCTCCGACCCGATCGCCGGGCCGGTCGCCTGGGAAGGACACTACTGTGCGCAGAGCGCGCTGGAATCCAGCCTCCAGCGCGCGGCCTTCTTCCGTTCGGCGCTGGGCGGCGGCGCGCCCGTGGTGGTGGATCCTCTCGGAAACTGAGGCAGGGGCGGCGATGGAAACGGTCCGGTCCGAGCAACGCGGCGCGGTGTCGGTGCTGACCCTGGCGCGTCCGAAGGCGCTCAACGCCCTCGACCGCGCCACGCTCGAAGCGCTGGCCGCGCGCTGCGCCGAGCTGGCGGGGCGCCGCGATCTGCGCGCCGTGGTGGTGACGGGCGAGGGGCGCGCGTTCGCGGCGGGGGCCGACATCGCCGAGATGCGCGGCCACGGGCCGCTCGAGGCCGAGGCCTTCAGCCGGCTGGGCCACGCCGCGTTCGCGGCGCTGGAGGCGCTCCCGGTTCCGACCATCGCCGCCGTGAACGGCTACGCGCTCGGCGGCGGCTGCGAGCTCGCCTGCGCCTGCGACTGGATCTACGCGTCGAGCAAGGCGCGCTTCGGGCAGCCCGAAGTCAATCTTGGAATCATCCCGGGCTTCGGCGGCACCTCCCGGTTGCTGCGCCGGGTGGGCGTCGCCTGGGCCAAGGAGCTGGTGCTGACGGGCGAGACGATCGACGCCGAGACCGCCCTGCGCATCGGCCTCGCGAACCGCGTCTTCCCGCCCGAGGAGATGCTGGCGGCCGCCGTACGCGCGGGGGAGACGATCGCGGCCAAGGGCCCCCTCGCCGTGGCGCAGGCCAAGCGGATCCTCCAGGAGGGGCAGGACGCTGACCAGCGCACCGCCCACGCGCTCGAGCAGGCCTCGTTCGGGTTCGTCGCCGCGAGCCGCGACCGCTCCGAGGGGATGGACGCCTTCCTCGAGAAGCGCGACCCGAAGTTCGAGGGACGCTAGCGGCTCCGGGGCGGAATCCGGAAGATCAGCGCGGGGCCCACGCGCTCGGGCGCTCCGTAGCGTCTCTGGAAGTACTCCGCGAACTGCTGGTCGAGGGGCGTGCGATTCGAGAGCACGATCGTGTCGAGGCGGTTGCGCTCGATCACCCCGTCGGCGGCCTCCAGGTTGTTTGCGCGCCGCGTGACGATCTGGATGCTGTAGACCGGTCGCTCGAGAAACACCGAGTAGTGCGCCCCGACGACCGCACCCAGACGTGCGGCCGGGTCGACCGCGCTCGCGACGGCCTGGCTGAGACCGCCGAACTCCCGATACTGGCTCTCGATCAGGTCCCAGTTCTGGCGCGGCGAGAAGTCGATCCCGATCATCGCGAGAAGCCCGGCGGCCGCCAGCGCAGCGCCGGCCCGCGCGCCCGCGGCGCGAGCCACGAGGTCCCTCACCACCTCGACAGCCGCCGGGAGTGTGACGAGGAAAACGGGAAGGACCAGTCGCGGGGCGAAAGCGAAGTAGGTCACGATCACGGCCGCCATTCCGGCCACGAAGAACTCCGCCGGCTCGCGGCGCCTCACGAGCAGGACGAGCGAGCATCCGAGGAGCAGCAGCGAGACGGCCGATCTCGTGGTTCCGATTCCATCTACCGGGTCGCTCGTCCTGAAGGCCTCCTCCCGCATCCTGCTTCCCAGCACGGACGCGAGCTGCTGGGTGCGCAGGGGGATCCGCTCGAGGATCGTGGTCCAGGGCAGCAGTGGAGACTCCGGATCCCCCGGGTCGGCGTGCCAGTTCGCCACGCCATAGGAATAGAGAAGGGTCTGTTCGGCGGGGCTCGGCGCGGGATCCAGGCGGTTGCGAATCGACCAGGGAACCAGGGCGAGCACCGCGACGCTGGCGAAGAGCAGCAGGCGCTGGGCAGCCAGGGAGGCTGTCCAGCCCATTGGGCCGGGCGCGCCGCGTCGCAGCAGACGGGAGAGAAGAATGGCCGGGACGAGCAGAATCGTGTTCATGCGGACGTAGGCCGAAAGACCGATCGCGAGACCGAGCGCGATCTCGCGCCGCGGAGTGGGCCGGGCGCTCGCCCATCGCTCGACGAGCAGACACAGCAGCAGGAGCGTCGTTCCGGGGACGTCCGACATCACCTGGGTCGAGAGCCGCTGATAGTTCGGATTCAGCCAGACCGCCGCGGCCGTTAGCAGCGCGAGTCCGAGGCCCAGCCGCGGCCGCGCGTGCCAAATGAGCAGCAGCACGCCAGCGGCGCCGAAACAGCCGACGAAGAAGTTGATGGCGAAGAAGTCCTGCTTCAACCCGGCCAGGAAGGGGACGATCAGCAACGGGAAACCGGGAGGCCGGACCTGGAAGGGCTCGCCGAGGTAGCGATAGCCCTCGCCGGCTGCGAGGGAGCGCGCGGTGACGATGTAGATCGAACCGTCGATGGTCATGTCGTACCAGGGATGCACGATCCAGAAGAGACTCGCGAAGAGGCACGCAGCGAAGACGGCGAGGACGGCCCTTTGCGCCACGCTAGGGCTCGAGATAGCCGAGCGCGCGGAGCTGCTCGAGCAGCTCCGGGTCGGGGGGCGTGGTCGCGGGCGCCTTTCCGTCGTGCAGCTCGGAGGCCTTGCGGCGCTGCGCGTCGAGCGCGAGGGAAAGCGCGGCGGCGAGCGGCTGCGTCACCTCCGGGTGTCGATCGGACACGTCGCTCAGCTCGTAGGGATCCGCACTGCGGTCGAAGAGCTGAAGCCGCACGCCGCCGTCCTTCTCTTCGACGCGGAAGAACTTCCAGCGATCGGTGGTGAGCGCGTAGCGCTGCTCGCTGGCCTCGCGCTCGCGGCCGGTGTCCTGGGACACGACGGGGAGCGAGCGCGCGCCGGGGGCGAGCACGTCGCGCCCGCTCGCCTGGGGGAGCAGCGCGCTCAGCGCGGACGCGCGCAGGCGCCCGAGCAGGGTCGGGATCACGTCGACCGCGGTGACGAGCGTGCCCTCGCGGCGCGGCGCCTCGCCGGGGATCCGGATCAGCAGCGGCGCGCGGAGCTGCTCGTCCCAGGTCCCGCCGTGGGCCGCCTCACCGTGCTGGCCGAGACCCTCGCCGTGGTCGCCGGCGATCACGACGATGGTGTGGTCCCAGTCAGGCCGCGCCTCGAGCGCGGCGAGCAGCCGCGCGAGCTGATCGTCCTGGAAGCGGAGCTCGCCGTCGTAGAGGTTGATCGAGACGCGCGTCTGCTCCGTCTGGTTC
>DATBRV010000058.1:0-48053 GCA_036560145.1 Myxococcota bacterium | reverse complement strand
CCGACCAGGAAGCCGACGCCGAAGGAGTCATCGAGATCGCGGACCACGAGGTCGAAGTCGACGGTGAAGTGACGGGTTCCCGAGATCGGGGGGAGCGAGCCGTCCGAAGGAAGCGTGAGGATTGCTCCGAGATCGAGCGCGAATTGGTCCAGCTGGTCGAGCGCCTGGTCCGGATCCGTGAACACCAGATCCAGCAGCGAAGCGTCATTGCGCGCGAGCCGCACGCGCAGCGATTCGAAGCCGTCGCCCGTCAGCGCCGGTGCGAAGAAGGCGATCCAGACGTTTCCGGGCCGGGCGTATCCGGGGAGCGCAAAGGACATCGCGTCGATCTCGAAGCTCGCACCGGCCGAGAGCAGGATCGAATCCGCGTCGGCGTGCTGCGAGCTGCGCATGCCGAACCGTCCCAATGCGAGAATCTCGTCGACCCCGGCGGACGTGAACGCGGCCTCGACCATCGGGTTCTCGTCGAGCACCTGCTGGGAATCCTCGGCGAGCGGAAGCGCGGTCGCACCCGCGAAGACGTCGCGATCCGCTCCCGAGCCTGCCGTCGGAAGGGCGCGCGCAGCGTTGGCCTTCGCCTCGACGTTGGCCTCGGTTGCGATGCTGGAGCCGGCGTACACCGTCAGCTGGCCCACGGGGCCGCCGCTCGCTCTCGCGGCGGACGCCACCGAGCCGCTGGTGCCCCGGCCGGTCGCGAAGGCCGTGGAATCACCGCTCAGATGGTTCGGGCGCGATCGCGACGCGGGAAAGCCTGGGAATCCGAACCCGGACGTGGCTCTCGCAATGCCCGCCTCCGACGCGGCTAGAACCTCGCCGAGGCCCGACGCCGAAGCGTTGGCGAGCGAAGCTCCACCCCTGGGTGTCTGCCCGGAGTCGTCATCGCTCGCCACCGCCGACGCTCCCCCCGCGGCGAGCGCGTGCACCTCGACGCTGGAGTGGCCTGCGCCCTCGCCGATCGCCTGCGAGCTCGCGCCGCCTCCGTCCGCCCCGCGCTGGCACGAGCTGAGGAAGAGCGAGCAGCCTCCCCCGCTGCCCCCGAGCGCGAAGTCGAAGACGTAGACGCTGCTGTCGCCGAGCGCGGTGCCAGTCGAGCGGCTCTGCGCATCACCGCCGATTCCCGGGTTGACCCCGATCCCGGGCGACGCTCCACCGGCCCCCCCGCGAGCGCCCGTCGTCGGAAGCGAGTAGGTCGGCAGAGGATCATTCGGATCGGGGAAGGGATCTTCACCGACGCGCACGGCATGACCGTCACCCAGCGTGGTCGCCGACGCGCGCACGCTCGCCTCGCCGCCGACCGCCGGCAGGCCGCCCGGCCCCTGGTCCGCGCCTCGGCCCGCGATCGCCACGGCGCGGGTGGTGGCCGAGCCCGCATGATTCGTGCCCGCCACTTCGGCCGTCGCGCCAGCGCCGGAGCCGGATGGGAAGGGTACGCCGGGGAACGCGAGCCATCCGCCGGCGATCGCCTCGGAGGCGAGCGCGAGCGACGCCGCGCTCTTCTCGCGCGTGAGCGAGCTCTCGGCGCTGCCGGCCGCGGAGCTCGAGCCCCAGCCGGAGTCTCCTGCGTCGGCGCGCTGCCGGAGGAAGAGGGCTCCGGTGGTGTCACCGTCCACGGCATCGAGCAGCGCGACGGACGCGCCCGCGCCGGCGAGCTTCGTCTCCCCCGCGTCTCCCCCATTTCCGCCGGCGACGATCGCCACGACGCTGACGTCCCCGCCGCCGCTCGAGGCGCCGTAGACACGCCCGAGTGACGCATGGCCGCCCGCGCCACCATCCTGCGACGGATCGACCTGGCTGGATCCGGGGCCGTAGCCGTTCCCGCCCTCGCCTCCCGAGACCACGGCCGAGACCGCCACCGGCTCCGAGCTCGCATTCTCCGCGACGGCCGAGCCCCACGCGGCGCCGCCCGGACCTCCCGTCACCACCTGGAGTCCGTTGCCCCCGGCTCCGCCCGTTGCGTTCGCCATGGCGACGGAAGCCCCGGCGGTCAGCGTCTCCGCGGTCGCGCGGGCCTCGCCTCCGGAGGTCGCCGTCGCTCCCGGGCTGCCGCCCACCCCGCCGGTGGCGATGGCGATATTGCTCGGATCGGCGCTCGCCGCGGTCGCGACGGCGGCGCCCCCGTCCGTCGCCGGGCCTCCGTTCGCGCCGACCTGGGTGATCGAGAGCGCGGAGGCAGGAGACGCCAGTAGCAGCGCAACGGCCGGAACTGCCAGGAGCACCTGCCACCGCCGCATCGGCACTCCTCTCCCGCAGGCTGCCGGCACGTCGGCAGCAGCAGGAGGGGAGTGGCCGCCCGGCCAGGGAAATGGCAGATCTGTGTTGGTTTGGAGACCGAACCAGTCCGGCGGCGTCTAGCGGGCCGGCATCCGCGCCGTGAAGATCGGGAGATCGAGGATCGAGACGACGCCCGGCTCGGCGTCGCATACCGTCGGGATGGCGTTGACGACCCGCATCGCGGTTCCGGTGATGCCGGCGGTGTTGTGGTCGCCGTCCTCGCCGACCGGCTCGATCTCGCAGGTGTAGGACGGAGAGCCCTTCACCTCGATCTTGTAGCCGGACTTCTTGCTCCCGGAGAGGCGGTCCCAATCCGGACCGATGTCGTCCCGCAGCCGGTTCACGTGCGCCGCCACCAGCGCCGGCCGCCCCGCGACGATGCCCTGCACTTCGAAGCGTACCGCCGCGCAGGTGCCCTTCTCGATCTTGCCCATCGCCGTCTCGAACGTCTCCGGCGCGGGCAGACGCTCGTGCTCCTCGCGGATCTCGTCGAGCTCGAGCCCGAAGGCGTCGGCGAGCATCAGCACCATGCCACCCCAGCCGCCCTTGATCACGCCGGGATGGAACATGGGCGCCGCGAACTCGAGCGGCCGACCGAAGCCGAAATAGACGCCCGTGAAGTCCGGATCCTGGTAGGTCGAGTAGTCCATCAGCTCCGAGACGCGCACGGAATCGACGCGCTCACAGGCGGAGGCGAGCGCGAGCGGGATCACGTCGCCCGACCAGCCCGGATCGAAGCCCGAGGTGAAGAAGGTGCTCTTCCCCTCGGCGCAGGCGGCCTCGAGGCGCGCGCGGATCTTCGGGCTCGAAAAGGCCGGATAGACCAGCGAGACGATCGCCGTGTTCACCACGTCCTTGCCTGAGGCGAGGATCCGGCAGAGCTCGTCGACGGTGGCGCGGATCCGCGTCTCTCCCTGCGCGGTGTAGCAGACGCAGTCGGCGTCCAGCGCGAGCAGGGCCTCGGCGTCGTTGGTCGCGACGACGCCGGTCGGCGCGTCCCATCCGCAGAGAGCCGCCGCGTCCTTGCCGAGCTTCTCGGGGGAGTGGGCATGCACGCCCACCAGCTCGAGCTCCGGGTGGCGGAGGATTCCGCGCAGCGCCTTGCGGCCCGCGTTGCCGGTCGACCATTGGATCACCCGAAGCGGCCTGCGCCGGGTGCTGGGATGCCTCGTCACGCTCGCGTCCTCCTGCGCCCGGCGGATGGATGCCGCGCCCGGGAAGGGCCATGATACCGCTCCGTTCGCAGGCACGAGGAGCAGGATGAGCGCAGGGCCTCTCGTCGAGGGGGAGTGCGAGAAGCGGTTCGCGCCGGTGCGCGACGTCTTCGCCAATAGTTTCGCAGGCGGCGAGGTCGGCGCCGCCGTCGCGGTGACGATCGCGGGACGGCCGGTCGTGGATCTCTGGGGCGGGCATCGCGACGCGGCGCGCACGCAGCGCTGGACTCGCGACACGCTGGTCAACGTCTACTCGACCAGCAAGGGCATCACGGCGATCTGCGCGAACCGGCTGGTCGAGAAGGGCGTGCTCGACCTCGACGCGCCGGTCGCGCATTACTGGCCGGAGTTCGCGGCCGCCGGCAAGCACGCGATTCCGGTGCGCTGGCTGCTCAGCCACCAGGCGGGCGTTCCGGCGCTGCGCGAAGACGTCCCGCCCGCGATGCGCTTCGACTGGAAGTTCTGGACCGAGGCGCTGGCGGCCGAGGCGCCCTGGTGGGAGCCGGGCGCGCAGTTCGGATATCACGCCCTCACCTTCGGCCACCTGGTGGGCGAGGTCGTGCGCCGCGTCGACGGACGCTCGCTCGGCCGCTATTTCCGCGAGGAGCTCGGCGAGCCGCTCGGGCTCGACTTCCACATCGGCCTCGCCGCGGCGCACGACGCGCGCGTGGCCGAGGTCCTCCCCGCCCCGCGCTCGGCCCCGGGCACTCCCAACCCGTTCGTCGCCGCGCGCAAGAACCCGCAGTCCCTGGTCGGGCGCGTGTTCGGGAATCCGACCATCGAGCCCGGGGACGTCAACACACGCGCGTGGCGGGCCGCCGAGATCCCCGCCGTGAACGGCCACGGCACCGCGCGCGGCCTCGCGCGCATCTACGGCGCGCTCGCCTCGGGCGGGGCGCTGGACGGCGTGCAGGTGCTCTCGCCAGCTCAGGTCGAGCGCGCGAACAGCGAGCAGGTCCGCGGGCTCGACGCGGTGCTCGCTCCCCTGCACTCGCGCTTCGGCCTCGGCTTCATGCTGACGCAGCCGATGGTCCCGCTCGGCCCGAACCCGCGCAGCTTCGGACACCCGGGCGCCGGAGGCTCGATCGCCTTCGCCGATCCCGACGCGCAGCTCGGCTTCGCCTACACCATGAACCAGATGCAGACCGGCCTCGGCGGCGACGCCCGCGGCTTCGCGCTGATCGGGGCGCTCTACGCCGCGCTGAGAGCCTGAATGAACTTCGCTCGCCTGCGGCTCGCTGCGCGCGCGCTTCGCGCGCTTGCTAACCCATGAAGAAGGCGTTGAGCTTGTTCCCGTCGGGATCGCGGAAGTAGCCGGCGTAGAAGCCGTCGCCGCGGGGGCCCGGAGCGCCTTCGTCCTTCGCGCCCAGCTCGAGCGCCTTGCGGTGGATGGCGTCCACCTGTTGCTTGCCGCTGGCGGCCAGCGAGACCATCACGCCGTTGCCCACCGTGGCCGGCTTCTTGTCGTAGGGCTTGATGACGCACAGCATCGGGCCGCCGGGCGTCGACGCCCAGGCGATGAAGCTGTCCGTCTCCATGGCGCGCTTCGCGCCCAGCTGCGCGAGCAGGGAGTCGTAGAACCGTGCGGCGCGCGCGATGTCGTTGGTCCCGAGCGTGACGTAGCCGATCATCTCGTCCTCCTCGGGCAGCGGGGAGCTGCCCTCGGAGGAAGAGCTTAGCGGCTAGGGCTGGGTGCGCGGATCCTCGGTTCCCGTGGGCGCCGCCGCGGGGGGACGCGCCACCACGCGGCGCCGGGTCGGCGCGGCGTCGTCGGCGGCCGGCTCGTTCCCGGCGCTCTCCGCGCTCTCGGCATTCTCGTCGTCCGCCGGCGCTGCCGCGCCGCCGCCACCGAACAGGTCGCACGCCGTCGCGCACGCGTCTTCCGCGTCGCTCGTCGTGCGCATCTTCTTGCCGTTGTCACAGAGGCATTGGCTCGAGGCCGCGAGCGCCGCGGAAGGCGCGATCAGGAGCGCGGCCAGCAGCAGCGCGAAGCCGAGAGAGTTGCGCATGGGGGATTTCTCCTCCCATGGCTGATCGACGGAACGGAGCCGCTGCTTGAGGGCCGGATCAGCGCCGGGTGGGCAGCCGGCTGCGGTCGACCGCCACGCCGGACTCGCGGATCTGGTGCTCCACGTCGAGGGCGATCAGCCGGCGCAGGTGGGCGAAGAAGCGATCGTGCTCCGCATGATCCGGGTCGATGGCGGCGCGCACGGAGGCCTCGAAGAGATAAGCGAGCGAGAGCCGCGCGATCAGGTCGAGGTCCGGGAGCCTCGCGCCGAGGGCCAGCTCGAAGCCCTGCTCCACCGCCGCGCGGGTGCGCTCGAAGATCCGCAGCATCGCGCCGCGGGACTCGGGCGAGATCTTCGAGCGTTCGATGGCGACGCTGAGCGTGAGGCGAACCAGGTGCCCCCGCTCGGCCGCCAGCCGCTTGAGCCCGTTCACGTAGAGATCGAGCCGCTCGTCCGAGCCGCTGCTCAGCGAGACCTTCTTGGCGATCCGCTCGACGAACTCGGCGTCCATCCGGTCGAGCACCGCGGCCAGCAGCCCTTCCTTGCTGCCGAAGTGCCAGTAGAGGGCGGCCTTTTCGATCCCGGCCTGGCGCGCGATCTCGTGGACGGGGGTCGCCGCGTAACCCCGCTCCGAGAAGAGCTGGAGGGCGGCGTCCAGGATCCGCTCGCGGCTGACCTGTCCCTTCAGCTTGCGGCGATCCGGACGGGCCGCCTCTGCCGCGTCCCGCCCCCCAGCTCGATTTTTTCTTGACTCAGCCATTCTGGGCCTGCAAAGATACTTTCCAGACCGGTCGGGATAGTAGTTTACCACCGCCCGCGCAAAGGGGAAGGCCATGATGCAGATTCCGCGCCCGCGCCGCTGCGCTCTCTTCATCTGTCTGGTTCTCGGGATCCTGGTCGCCGGCTCGGCCGCCGGCCAGCCGTCGTTCACGACCTTCGAAACCGGCCAGGTGCGCCCGCTCGCCCTGTCCCCGGACGGCACCCGGCTCTTCGCCGTCAACACCCCCGACAACCGCCTCGAGATCTTCCGGGTCGGCTCGGGCGGCATCGCCTGGCTGGCGTCCGTCCCGGTGGGCCTCGAGCCGACCGCCGTCGCGGCGCGCAGCGACAGCGAGGTCTGGGTGGTGAACCACCTCTCGGACAGCGTCAGCATCGTGGACGTGGCCGCCTCGCCGCCGCGCGTGAAGCGCACCCTGCTGGTGGGCGACGAGCCACGCGACATCGTCTTCGGGCGCGCGCCGACCGACACCGGGAGCGCCCGCAGCCGCGCCTTCATCACCACCGCGCACCGCGGCCAGAACAGCCCCGTGAACCCGCAGCTCACCACCGCCGGCGTGGGCCGCGCCGACGTCTGGGTCTTCAACGCGGCGAGCCTCGGATCGACGCTCGGCGGGACTCCGCTCCGGATCATCACACTGTTCGGCGACACCCCGCGCGCGCTCGCCGTGACGCCCGACGGCAACACCGTCTACGCGGGCGTCTTCCACTCCGGCAACCAGACCACCGTGCTGAACGAGGGCGTGGTCTGCGACGGCTTCATCAACTTCCCGTGCCTCAACCTGGCCGGCATCCCGCCGGGAGGCCTGCCGGGCCCGAAGACAGATCACACCGGCGCGCCGGCGCCCGAGACCGGCCTGATCGTCAAGTTCAACAAGTCGAACTCGCGCTGGGTGGATCCGCTCGGCCGGAACTGGACCAACCAGGTCAAGCTCAACCTGCCCGACAAGGACGTGTTCGTGATCGACGCCGACGCCGCCACCCCGGCCGAGGTGAGCTCCTTCCGGAGCGTCGGCACGGTGCTCTTCAACATGGCCGTGAACCCGCGCAACGGGAAGATCTACGTGACCAACACCGAGGCGCGCAACGAGGTGCGCTTCGAGGGCCCCGGCGTGTTCGGCGGCAGCACCGTGCAGGGCCGTCTGCACGAGGCGCGCGTGAGCGTGCTGAGCGGAACCTCGACGGTCACGCCCCGCCACCTGAACAAGCACATCAACTACGCCGTCCGGCCTGCGCCGGCGGGCACCAAGGACGCGAGCCTCGCGATCCCGACCGCGATCGCGTTCCAGGACCGCGGCGCGAGCCTCGCGCCGCTCGTCTACGTGGCCGCCTTCGGCTCGGGCAAGGTCGGAGTGTTCGACGCGAACCAGCTCGAGAGCAATGGCTTCACGCCGAACCCGAACAACCAGATCGAGCTGAGCGGCGGCGGGCCGAGCGGCCTGGTCGTCGACGCCGCGCGCAATCGCCTCTACGTGCTCACCCGCTTCGACAACTCGATCTCGGTGGTGGACCTCGCCACCTGGAACGAGACCCGGCACCTGTCGCTCTACAACCCCGAGCCGCCGAGCGTGGTGGCCGGGCGCCCGTTCCTGTACGACGCGGGTCTCAGCTCGAGCAACGGCGAGGCCTCCTGCGCCACCTGTCACGTTTTCGGCGACCTCGACAGCCTCGGCTGGGACCTCGGCAACCCGGATGACGAGACGTTGAACAATCCGATCCCGATCAACCTCGAGATCGGCGCCGTGCTGGCGGGCGTCGACCCCAACTTCCATCCCATGAAGGGGCCGATGACCACGCAGAGCCTGCGCGGCATGGCGAACGCCGGCTCGATGCACTGGCGCGGCGATCGCACCGGCGGCAACGACGTGGGCGGGAGCGCATTCGACGACAACGCCGCGTTCCTGAAGTTCCGGCCCGCGTTCGTCGGGCTGCTGGGCGCGTCCGCGTCGATCTCGAACTCGGAGATGCAAGCCTTCGCCGACTTCATCCTCCAGGTCACCTATCCGCCCAATCCGATCCGCGCGCTCGACAACTCGCTGACCGCCGACCAGGCGGCCGGCAGGGCCTTCATGACCGGATCGCGGCGCTCGGACGGCGCTCCCATCGGAGACGGCCTCGGCTTCAACTGCGTCGGCTGCCACACGCTCGATCCGTCGCGCGGCTTCTTCGGCACCGACGGAACCGCGAGCTTCGAGAACGAGCCGCAGATCATGAAGATCCCGCACTTCCGCAACGCCTATCAGAAGGTCGGCATGTTCGGCGCCGCCGCCGTGCCCGCCGTGCTGATCGGCGACAACGGCCACAAGGGCGACCAGATCCGCGGCTTCGGGTTCCTGCACGACGGCACCAACGACACGCTGTTCCGGTTCTTCCGCGCCAACGTGTTCTCCGGCATCGTGCCCTCGTTCCCGGGGACCGGCTTCACGAGCGACACGCAGCGACGACAGGTCGAGGCCTTCGTGCTCGCGACCGACTCGAACGTCGCGCCGATCGTCGGCCAGCAGGTCACGCTCGACAGCAGCAACGCGGCGGTCGCCGGCCCGCGCATCAGCCTGCTGATCGCGCGCGCGAACACCGGCTACCCGGTGCTCGGCTACCCGGGCGCCCGCGAGTGCGACCTGGTGGTGAAGGGCATCGTGTCCGGCAAGCCGAAGGGATGGCGGCTCTCGGGCACGAGCTTCCTGCCCGACGACGGCGGCTCCGCGCTTACGGACGCCCAGCTGCGCGCGCTGGCCAGCACCGCCGGCCAGCCGCTCACCTACACCTGCGCGCCGCCGGGCTCCGGCGACCGCGTGGGCCTCGACCGGGACGAGGACGGCGTGCGCGACGGGCAGGACAACTGCGCGGCGGTGCGCAACGCCAGCCAGGGCGACAGCGACGGCGACCTGGTGGGCAACTCCTGCGACAACTGCTCGTCGGTGGCGAACGCCTCGCAGGCGGACGCCGACGCCGACGGCCTGGGAGACGCCTGCGACCCGGGCTGAGGCGCGTGACGGACTAACCATCCGGTGTCGGGAGGCCGATACCGGGCGATGGCTTCGACCCATCCGCCCGGTGCCGGCCTCCTGGCAGGCGCCTGCCTGCTGGTCGGGACGTGCCTCGCCGAGGGGGCGCTCGCGGGGCCCGACATGAGTCCGCACATCGGCGTCGAGATCTTCCCGATCACGCGATCGATCTGGCGGGAAGTCGATCTCGCGAACGACCCGCCGATCCTGGTCAGGGTCAGGGACCGCGAGGTGCTCTGGGAGGTCGATCACGAGGCCGCGAGCCACGGGCCAGTCCTGTGGAACCCCAGCGGTAGCTTCGCGCTCGCCGACGCACCGCGCTTCTGCGAGTGGCTCGGCGTCTTCGTCGAGGACCCCGAAGCCTCCGCGGAATACCGGAAATACCCCCGACTCTCCGATTCCCACCAGCGGGTCTTCTATGCTTCCTCGCCGCCGATTCCGTCTGCCCCGCGCGAGATCGTAACGAGCTCAGAAGCGAGTCGATCCCCGCTCGATTCGGACGGGCTCGAGTGCGAATTCTTCGCGGACTATTGCACCCGGTATCCGGATGGCGCCCCTCAGTTGATGACGTCGCGATTGGGCAGCGACACCGTCGTGAACTTCGACTGCAAGACCCCGGACGAGAGCTATGCGAGCTGCAAGCAAGTCGAGGCCGGTCGCGCATCCGATCGCGCGCAACTCGAGGCGCTGCTGCCCGTGCCCCCGGCAGGCTGGCAAAGCGGTCAAGTAAAGTCGCTCTCCTGCAACGCCCTGGTCGTCGCGGGGCGGGAGCCCGACGGCTCGCTCGTGATCCGCGTCGTCGACGCGAACGGGGGCGTCTGGGGTAGCGCCCCCCGCCCCCTCTGGGACCGGCGGGCGCGGCTGACGCGAGCTGCCCTTCTCACGCCCGTCACGGCGGTCGGCGACGTCGGAATCATGACGTTTCAGACCGTCGTCAGCGCGCTCACAATCGTCGTATACGCGCCGCTCTTCCTGATCGCGGGCCTCCCATAGCCTGCCCCAAGAGCGGCGCGTTAGACTCGCGCCCGACGGGAAGGGAGACCGGGATCGGATGGCCCACTACGCATGCATGGTCCAGGCCGGTCAGACGGCGGAGCGCGAGCAGGCGCGCCTCGCCGAGGGACTGAAGCGGATCGCGCGGGAATCGTTCGGGGACGCGCCCGAGCGGGTCGAGATCCAGTGGATCTCGGTGCCGGAGGGATTCGGATTCTCGGCGGGGGAGCCGAGCCGATCGTCGCTGGTGATCCGCTCGGTTCCGGTGGGCTTCGACGACGCGTTGCGCGAGCGCTTCCTTTCGAACGTCACCCGCCTCTGGCAGGACGTCACCGGCTGCAGCGCCGACGAGATCGTGGTGACGGCCCTCGACGGCCCCCTGCCACCGCTCTAGCCCGAGCCGAGGAGGAATCCGCATGCCCCTCTATCGCTGCAGCGTGTCGCCGGGCCTCGCGTCCTACGAGCAGCGTTCCCGGATCGCGAAGGAAGTGACCAGGATCCACTGCGAGGTCACGGACGCGCTTCCGCTCTTTGTGCACACCTTCTTCGGCGAGGATCGCGAGGGCCGGCTCCCGCCGGGCAAGCGCGGCTTCCTGCTCGGGAGCATCCGGGCCGGAAGAACGCCCGAGCAGAAGCAGCGACTCGCGCGGGAGATGACGAGCGCGCTGGCCGGAATCCTCGGCATCCCGGCGGGCGAGGTCGCCGTCGTCACCGTCGACGTGCCCGCGCGCTGGGTGATGGAGGGCGGCGAGATCCTGCCCGAGCCCGGCGACGAGGCCGCCTGGATCTCGAAGCGCGCCTAGTCCGCCGCCTCGATCTCCGCGCGCGTGAAGCCGAAGCGCGCCAGCAGCTGCGCGCCGTGCCGCTCCGCCGGCAGCTCGGGGAGCGGAAGCCGGACGGGCGAGCGCATCAGCTTCTCGCCTCGCTCTCCGCCCGCGCGCAGCGCGCGCTCCATCAGCGCGGACTGCGCGACCTCCTGCGTCGAGAGCACGGGGCTCGCGCAGGCCTCGGCGGCGCCGAGCGCCGCCATCGCCTGATCGCGGGTCCGCGTGGCGAAGAAGCCGCGGAAGGCGGCCCAGGCCTGCTCGCGTTCCTCGCCCTCCGCGAGCTGGCGCTCCGCCAGCTCCGGGCGCCCGATGGCGCCGCAGAGCGCGCCAAAAAAAACCGGCTCGACGGCGCCCACCGCCACCGCGCCGCCGTCCGACGTCTCGTGCACCGCGTACCACGGATGGCGTCCCGTGAGATGGCTTTCGCCGCGCCCGCGCGCTGCGCCGGAGCGCCAGAAATTCTCGAGCTCCGTCGCCATCAGGAAGAGGGGGCCGTCGACGATCGCGAGATCGAGGTGCTGGCCGCGCCCGCTGCGCGCCGCCTCGTGCAGCGCAGCCAGCAGGTTGAGCGCGGCGGCGAAGCCGGCGAGTCCGTCTGCGAAGGTCGCGCCCGGGAGGCCCGGTGGGTTCGCGAGCCCGAGCACGCCCGTCTCCGCCAGGTAGTTGACGTCGTGGCCGACGCGCTGGCTGGCGGCGCCCTGCTGGCCGTATCCCGAGAGCGACGCGTAGACGAGCGCCTCGTGGTCGCGACGCAACTGTGCGTGATCGATGCCGAGCCGCGCCGCGACGCCGGGCCGGAACCCCTCGAGGACGGCGGCCGCCGCGCGCGCGAGCTTCCGGAAGGCCGCGTGGCCGGCGTCCGACTTGAGATCGAGCGCGACCGAATGGGTTCCGGCGGTGAGGGAACGGACCGGAAAGCCGTCGGCGACTCCCGCGTACTTCGACTCGCGCTCGCCGCGCGTGCGCCGCTCGACCCGCACCACCTCCGCGCCGAGATCGCGCAGCAACGCCAGACAGTAGAGACCCGGAAGCGTGTGCCCGACGGAGAGGACGACCGTGCCGGCGAGCGGCGCGCCGGGTCCGCTCAAGCCGGGTCCTTGCGACGGAGCGTCACCACGGCGCCGCCGACGAAGTCGCGTTCGGCCATCGCCGCGATTCTATCATGCGCGTGTGCGGGGGCGCGGTCTCTCCTACCCTGGCGCGACCTTCGCGGCGCGGGACCCGGCATGCAGGAGACACGGCGGCTTCCAGTGGTGATCGGCGCCGGAATCACGGGCGCCTTCGCGGCCTGGTTCCTTGCGAGGCGCGGGCTCGGTCCGCTCCTGATCGAGCGCGCCGGCGTCGGGCGGGGCGCGTCGGGAAGCAACCCGGGTGGCCTCAACCCGCTCCAGGGTCCGGGGATTCCGGGGCCGCTCTCCGAGCTGGCCTGGCACTCGTTCCTCCTGCACCTGCACCCGGCCCGGGATCTCGCGCACGCCGCGGGGCCGGGCGGCGCCGTCCGCCGGGTCCGCCGGCTCGAGCTCGCGTTCGACGCGCGCGAAGCGGACGCTCTCGCTGCGGAGCTGAGCCGCTGCCGACACGCCGAAGGATTCGAAGCGCGCCGGCTCGACGCGAGCGAGCTGCGCCGGGTCGAGCCGCGCGTGTCGCCGGAAGCGGTGGGCGCACTCTGGAGCGAGGGCAACGGGATGGTCGACTGCCGGACCTATCCGCAGGCGATCGCGAACGCCGCGCTCGCGCTCGGCGCGAAGCTCCAGACGGGATCCGTGGAGGGCATCGTGGCGGAGAACGGCCGCGCGGTCGCGGTTCGCGTCGACGGCGCCCTGATCGCGTGCGGGGCGCTGGTGATCGCGACCGGCGCGCACGCGGAGGAGGCGTCGAGATGGCTCGGCCTGCGGATTCCCGTCGAGCCCGTGAAGGGTCAGCTCCTGCTCGCCGAGCACGCGGGGCCGCCGCTGCCGCATCACGTCACCCGGGGTCACGCGGGCGTCTACCAGATCGAAGCGGGCCGCGTCTGGCTCGGCGGCACCCAGGAGCGCGTCGGCTGGGACGCGGCGCCCAGCGATGCGGGCCGGGAATCGATCCTGCGCCAGGCGAGCGGCCTGCTCCCGGGCCTGGGTCCGCTCCGCATCCACGAGCAGCTCTGCGGGCTTCGCCCGGTCACCCCCGATGGCCTCCCCATCCTCGGACGCGTTCCGGGCTGGGAGAACGTGGTGCTTGCGACGGGGGCGGGTCCGAAGGGTATGTTGCTGGGCGCTGGCATGGGCGAGTGTGCAGCGAGCCTGGTGATGGACCGCGAGCCTCCCGTCGACCTTCGAGCGTTTCGCCCCGGAAGATTCGCGGGCGCTTCGGATGGACTCCAGAAAGGCGATCGTGGCTAGCGGTTTGCTGGCGGCGCTGCTCCGGAATCTCGCGCCGCGTCGGCGGGGTGACGCACCCGGACCGGAGGTCTTCGCGCGCTTCGAGGCGGTCGCTTCGCAGCGCCCGGACCAGACGGCGATCGAGCACGCTGGCGCGGCGATCCGCTACGGGGAGCTGCTCGAGCGGGCGCGCGCCATCGCGGACCGGCTTCCGGCCGCGCGCGGACTCCGGCGCGCGCGGGTCGCGCTGCTCTTCGACGACCGGATCCACGCGATCGCGTCGATCCTCGGCGTGCTCCGGGCCGGCCACGCCTTCGTTCCGCTCGACCCCGCGGACCCGCGGCAGCGCAACCGCCTGATCCTGCGCGACAGCGAGCCGGTCGCGCTCCTCACCGATTCGGCGGCGTACTTCCGGGCCCGCAAGCTGCGCCGGAGCGCCTACCCGCTGATCAACATCGAGGAGCCGGAGATCCGCCGCCGGCGGCGCCCGCAGCGCGCGGCCGGCGCGGGCGACCTCGCCTATCTCTTCTACACCTCCGGCTCGACGGGCGAGCCGAAGGGCGTCTGCCAGACCCACCGCAACCTGCTGCACTTCGTCGGCTGCTACTCGCGCGGGCTCGCGATCTCGGCGAGCGACCGCCTCTCGCTGCTGTATACGTTGAGCTTCAGCGCGGCCAACATGGACATCTTCGGGGGGCTGCTCGCGGGCGCCACGGTCTGCGCCTACGACATGCGGACGCGGGGCCTCCCCGAACTTGCCGATTGGATCGACTCCCAGCGGATCAGCGTCCTGCACGCGGTGCCGTCGTTGTTCCGGAAGCTGCTGGACAGCCTCGCGCCGGGCCGCGTGCTGGGCTCGGTGCGCGCGGTCGATCTCGGCGGGGAGGCCGTCACGCGCGGCGACGCCGAACGGTTTCGCGAGCACTTCCGCCGCGACTGCCTGCTGGTGAACCACCTGGCCGCGACCGAGGCGAGCGTGATCGCCCAGTACGCGGTGCCGCCGGATGGCGCCGAGGACGGCGAAGCGCTTCCCGCCGGCTTCGCCCCCGACGGCGTGGAGGTGCGGATCGAACGGCCGGACGGAACCCCGGCGGCTCCCGGCGAGGTCGGGCGCATGGTGGTGGCGAGCCCGTACCTGAGCCCGGGCTACTGGCGCCGGCGCAAGCTGACGTCGGAGGCCTTCCGCCCGGACCCCTCGCGGCCCGGCTGGCGTTGCTACCGGAGCTCGGATCTCGCGAGCATCGACGCCGCCGGGCTGGTGCGCTTCGTCGGACGCGAGGGCACACGCGTCAAGATCCGCGGCCACTCCGTCGACCTCGCCGAGGTCGAGGCGGCGCTGCGGGAATGCCCGGGCATCCGGGATGCCGTGGTGGTGCCCGGCCGTCGCAGCGCGCGCGCGGAGCCCGAGGCCGAGCTGCTGGTGGCGCACGTGGTGTCGGACGCGCCCAGCACGGCGTCCGCGCTCCGGCGCGAGCTCCGGGAGTCGTTGCCGCACTACATGCTTCCCGCGGCGTTCGCCTTCCATCCGGCGCTGCCGCTGACCGCGAGCGGCAAGCTCGACCGGCGCGCGGCGCAGGCGCTCCCCATCCCCGACGAACCGGCGGGCGCGGACGACGACGCGCCCCGCGACGCCGTGGAGTCGCAGGTCGCGCGGATCTTCGCGCATCTGCTCGCGCGCGAGTCGAACGGGCGCAGCGACGATTTCTTCCTGTGCGGCGGCGACTCGATGTCGGCCGTGCAGCTTCAAGTCCTGCTTTGCGAAGCCGCGGGGCTCGAGGTCCGCTTGACGGACATCTTCGAGGATCCGACCGTCTCCGGGCTGGCGGCGCTGCTGCGCCGTCTCGCGAAGACGCCGGGCGCGTCCTCTCTCCCGTCCCTGATCGTGCCGCTCCGGGAGGAGGGATCGCGGCCGGCGCTCTTCCTGCTGCATGGCGCGCAAGGCCAGGCCAACGTCAGTCCCCAGTTCCTGGAGGCGCTGGGCGACGACCTGCCGGTCTACGCTCTCCAGGCCCGCGGGCTCGACGGAACCTCGCCGCCGAATCCGACCCTGGAGGCGATGGCGGAGGATTACCTCGCTGCGATCCGGAGCGTGCAGCCGGCCGGGCCCTACTTCCTGGGGGGCCTTTGCTCGGGCGCGTACGTCGCGATGCTGATGACGCAGCGCCTCGAGGCAGAGGGGGAGAGCGTGCTCCCGCTGCTGCTGATCGATCCGCCCGGGCCCCCGTTCAAGCCGACCACCGCGCCGCCGGGATCCGTCGATCCCCGCGCCGCCGTGGAGCACGAGATCCAGATGGAGCTCCGAATGCGCCAGGAGCTGGGCTGCTTCAACCTGGATCTGGGCGACACCCGTCGCCGCGAGGCCTCGGTGCGCGTGGTGCTGGCGTTCGAGCAGGCGCTGGCGGCGCATCATCCCGAGCCGTTCGACGGGCCCGTCCACCTGCTGCTCAGCAGCGAGTTCCGCGCCATGAACGGCTGGCAGGACCCCGCGGCAATCCGGATGATCTTCGCGGGGCCGCTCGAGATCCGGGAGATCTCGAAGACGCACGGCGAGATCGTCGGCCACCGCGGCCGGCAGGCGCTGCACAGCGAGATCGCCCGCTCGGTCGGGGAGATCCTCCGGAGCTAGGCGATGCGCCAGATCTGTCTCGCATGCGGTCGCACCCAGCCGGACGGCTTCCATCCCTTTTGCGAATGCGGCGGCATGGTGGACGTCGAGTACGAGCTGGGCCGCGTCGACCTCGCCGACTCGAGCAACCCCTACATACGGTTTGCCGATCTCCTTCCGGTTCGCAAGCTGCGGGAGCGCCTGCCGCCCGACGCCACCTACACCGAGACGATTCACGCGACCCGGCTCGGCAAGCGGCTCGGGATGCCCGCCCTTTACCTCAAGAACGAGTGCGTGCTCCCCACCCGCACCACCAAGGACCGGATGGCCGCCGTCTCGCTCGCCTATCTCGCCGAGTGCGGGATCCGGAGCTTCTGCGCCTCCTCGACCGGGAACAGCTCCACCGCCTACGCCCTGGCGATCCGCGGCCACCCGGGGATGCATGTCCATCTCTTCACGGCGGAGGATTTCGCGGGGCGCGTGCAGCACGCGGACCACGATCAGGTCACGCACCACATCCTGCGCGGAGCCAGCTTCGTCGAGGCCTTCAACTGCGCGGTCACGCATGCCCGGCAGAACGGACTCGTCTCGGATCGCGGCTTCTTCAACCCCGGGCGGCGCGAGGGGCTCAAGCTCGCCTTCCTCGAGGCGGCCGAACAGGTCGAGGCGCCGATCGACTGGTACGTCCAGGCGG
This sequence comes from Myxococcota bacterium, assembly GCA_036560145.1. GTDB lineage: Bacteria > Myxococcota_A > UBA9160 > UBA9160 > SMWR01 > DATBRV01. Next base: position 31,301 of record DATBRV010000058.1, on the reverse strand, counting down.
TCTCGAGCGCGATGGGCGTGTGGGGCTGCTACAAGGGGGCCAAGGAGCTGCGCGGCCTGGGCCGGATCGAGCGTCTCCCGAAGCTGCTCTGCGTCCAGCAGACCTCGTGCAGCCCGATGGTCCGCGCCTTCGAGGAGGGCTCCTCCGCGATCCTGCCCCGCCACCTGGTCGAGCGCCCGCGCGGGATCGCGGAAGCCATCCTGCGCGGCGATCCCACCCGTGTGTACCCGTACGTCCGGGCCATGGTCCTCGAGAGCCGCGGCGGCTTCGTCGCGGTCACGGAAGCCGAGATCCGGGAGGCGCGGCGGATGGTCGAGGATTGCGAGGGCGCCTCACCCTGCTTCTCGGCCTCCGCGGCGCTGGCGGGGCTCGTGAAGTGGGTTCGCTCCGGAGACTTCCCCTCGCAGGAGACCGTGCTGGTGAACCTGACGGGCGGCGATCGCGAAGCTACGCAGCCCGGGGAGAAGTCGGTCTGGCTGCGCCGCGAAGGGGCAGACTGGCTCCCGGAGTCTTCATGACGGGTCGCGGGAGCGAAGGAACGCCAGATACTTGAGGAGCTCGGCCTCCTCGTCGGCCGTGAGATCGTCGATTGCGAAGGCCGCCAGCCTCCTGCGGCGACCGCCCGCTTTCGCCTCGGAGGGCGGCAGGTATCCGGCCTTCTCCATCAGTGTCTCGTAAGGCACCGCGTACACGACCGCCAGGGCGTGGAGCACGTTGGGCGAGGGCTTCCGGATCCGTCCGTTCTCGAGTTGGCTCAAGTAGGCGTTCGAGACGGCCTTGCCGGCGCCTTCTTCGACCTCCCGGAGCGAGAGCCCCTTGGCCTTGCGCAGGTCGGCCAGCAAGACGCCCAGCTCGTTGGGTCGCCGGATCGCCCGGGGACCCCCGCGCCCGGCCCGTCTGGCGCCATTTTGCATGCGATCCAGTATCGGTCCGCTTGCTTGATAAATCAAGCAATTGATGTACGATGAGCACTCGTTCCGCGAGGGGTCGAACCGACATGTGGAAACGCTTTCGCGACTTGTTGCAGCGCCTCGGGCGAGCCTCGCGAGGAGGTTTCGACGAGCGCCGGACGACCCGGGAGCGCGCGCGCTTCTGGGCCGAGGTCCGGGAGGGACAGCGTGAAGCAGAAGAGCGCCTGCGTCCCCCAGCCGCTGATCCGCGAGCACCGTCTCGGATCTGACCTCCGCGGGGATGCAGGATCAGGGCGCGGCGATCCTCGCGAGAAGATATGCACGCCGTCTCTCGAAGAGCGGCCGGTTCCACTGCTCACCGTCGATCTCGAGCGCCGCGAGGGCCTCGGCGGGATGCAGGTCGTCGTAGATTTCCAACGCCGACGTCGCATCAGCGTGTCGCTTCGAACGGAGCTCCGACCCGGCGTGGGACGTGCGGTTCTTGCGCAGGTCGTATTGAGCCAGCGCGACGAGGCGCGAAAGCCGCTTTCGGTTCAGCTCTGGCAAGGGGGAGCCGCCGTTTCTGGGTACTTGCGATACCGGGATGTGTTGGACGCGACGATGGTACCCGATCCGGCAGCCTTCCGCTCGCACATCCGCGACGGCGAGCGAGGCGCTAGCTGCTGATGTCGTCCTCGTCGATCGTCATCTCCACCTGCAGATATACGGGGTTCGCAGCGAGGAACTCCCTGGCCGCCGCCCTGCCGGCGTCTTCCGGGCTGCGCCCATGTCGCATGACGTTGATCCGGGGAACGGATGTTCTCTTGCGCAATCCGGCTTCGCATCGTCCGTTGCGGTCGCAAATGAAGGTCCAGGACATGTCGCGACTGTACCACGCTTTGGAGTTTGAGCTGCATCGCTCGGAAGCCAACACGTGAAGCTGTTCGTCCTGCGATCGCTTTGGAGTCGGTCGGAGGCTTTTCGTTCGGAGAGCGTCGATCCGATTCGCTCGGAGGTCTTCAGCGTCGAGCGTCTCGAGCAACACGCGGAGAGCCTCGCGGCGGCTCAGCGGGTGACGACGAGGCCGACGCGCGGCCGGCCGGTAGCGACACGGCTTCGGGACAATGGCCGGGTGTTGCTGGGCGCGTACCGCGCCATCGGCGCGGCGATCCGCGAGGAGCGCGCCATCACCCCGGCTGCCGAGTGGCTGGTCGACAACTTCCACGTCGTGGAAGATCAGATCCGCGAGATCCGCGACGATCTTCCGCGCGGCTACTACCGGCAGCTGCCCAAGCTCTCGGAAGGGCACCTCGAGGGCTACCCGCGCGTCCTGGGCCTGGCATGGGCGTACGTCGCGCACACCGACAGCCGCTTCGATCCGCAGACGCTCTGCCGGTTCGTGCGCGCGTACCAGCGCGTGCAGCCCCTCACGATCGGCGAGCTCTGGGCCGTGGCGATCACGCTGCGAATCGTGCTGGTCGAGAACATGCGGCGGGCGGCCGCGATCATCGTCAGCAGCCGCGCGTCGCGCGGGGAAGCCGACGCCCTCGCCGACCGCTTGATGGAGGCCGGCGATCAGCAAGCGGTGCTCGCGGACACGGCCCTGCGCCGTTTCGAGCAGGGATCGCTGTCGAGGGAATTCGCGGTGCAGCTGGTCCAGCGCCTGCGCGATCACGATCCGAGTGTCACGCCCGCCGTCCAGTGGCTGGACGCGCGCCTGGCAGCCCAGGGGACGACGGCGGACGAGCTCGTACGACAAGAGCATCAGCGGCAAGGCGCCATGAACGTGACGGTCCGGAATGCGATCACCAGCATGCGGCTGATGTCGGCCGTCGATTGGGCGGAGTTCTTCGAGAGCGTCAGTCTCGTGGATGCCACGCTTCGCGCCGACAGCGACTTCGCCGAAATGGATTTCCCTACGCGCGACCGCTATCGCCACTCGATCGAGGAGCTCGCGCGCGGCTCGAAACAGTCGGAGCTCGAGGTGGCTCGGAGCACGATCCGGGCGACCGAGCGCGAGAAGTCCCTGGCGGCCAGCAACGGCGAGAGCAACGGGCGCCGCAAGCAGGACCCTGGCCATTTCCTGATCTCGGGCGGACGCCGGGATCTCGAGAGGGAGCTCGGATTCCGTGCCCGGGTGGTCCATTGGCCGCTCCGTGTCGCCGCGCGCACGGGGCTGCCCGGCTATCTCGGAACGATCGCGATCCTCACCGCGCTGGTCCTGGCTCTACCGCTCGTCGCGATGGCCCGATCCGGCGTCGGCGAAGCGACGCTCTGGCTGCTCGCGCTGCTGGCTCTCGTCCCCGCGACGGACGCCGCCCTGGCGCTCGTGAACCGTTTCGTCACGACCCGGGTCGGCCCGAGGGCGTTGCCGGGCCTCGAGCTTCGTGCGGGAGTGCCCTCGAGCCTGAGGACGATGGTCGTCGTGCCTACCCTCTTGACGACGCGAGCGGAGATCGAGGAGCAGGTCGAACGGCTCGAGATCCACGCGCTGGCGAGCCCCGACGACGATCTCCGGTTCGCCCTGCTCTCGGACTGGACGGACTCCGACACGGAGCACGCGCAGGGAGACGAGGACCTCCTCGCCGCGGCCGGCGCGGCGATCGCGCAATTGAATCGGCGCCATGGTGCCGCGCCCGATGGCGACCGCTTCCTCCTTCTCCATCGCCGGCGGGTCTGGAACCAGGAACAGGGAAGCTGGATCGGGTGGGAACGCAAGCGCGGGAAGCTCCACGAGCTGAATCGACTGCTTCGCGGCGCCACCGACACGACGTTCATCGGACCTGGCGGCGGTCCGCCCGTGCTTCCCGCAGGCGTCCGGTATGTGATCACGCTCGACGGCGATACCCGTCTGCCTCGCGGAGCAGCGAGGCGGCTGGTCGGGAAGATGGCTCACCCGCTCAACCATCCGAGGCTCGATCGCCAAAGGGGTCGCGTGGTCGAGGGTCACGCGGTGCTTCAGCCGCGGGTCACGCCGTCGCTGCCGACCGGTCGCGAGGGATCGCTCTTCCAGCGCGTCTTCTCGGGCCGCGGCGGGATGGACCCCTACGCGTTCGCCGTCTCCGACGTCTACCAGGATCTCTTCGGAGAGGGCTCCTACAGCGGGAAGGGGATCTACGACGTGGACGCCTTCGCGGCCGCGCTCGAGGGTCGGATTCCCGATAACACCCTCCTGAGTCACGATCTCTTCGAGGGGATCTTCGCGCGCGCCGGGCTCGCCTCGGACATCGAGGTCGTCGAGGAATACCCCTCGCGCTACGACGTCGCCGCGGCAAGGCAGCATCGCTGGGCGCGCGGCGACTGGCAGCTGCTTCCCTGGATCTTCGGCTCCGGGGCCGGCTGGAGCGGCGTGCCGGCCCGAAGCGCGATCCCGATGATCGGCCGCTGGAAGATGCTCGACAATCTGCGCAGGTCCCTGCTCGCGCCGTCCACGTGGCTGGCGCTGGTAGCCGGATGGATGCTGCCGCTGGCCGCCGCCGTCGCGTGGAGCGGGTTCATCCTGGCAACCCTCGCGGTCCCGGCGCTCATGCCATTCCTCTCCGGCGTGGTGCCACGGCGCTTCGGGATCTCGAAGCGGAGCCACCTGCGCGCGGTCGGCGCGGATCTCGGGCTCGCGCTCTCGCAGATCGGACTCGGCGTCACGATCCTCGCGCACCAGGCCTGGCTCATGACGGACGCCATCGTGCGGACGCTGTTCCGCCTGATCGTGAGCCGCCGGCGGATGCTCGAGTGGGTGACCGCCGCGCAGTCCAGCCTCGGTCCGAGACTCGATCTCCGCGGGTTCTACCGGCGGATGGCCGGCGGCGTCGCGCTGGCCGCCGCGGCGGCGGCCAGCATCGCGTACGCGAGGCAGGAGTCTTGGGCGATCGCCCTTCCGTTCGTGGCGCTCTGGAGCCTGTCGCCCGCGATCGCACGCTGGGCGAGCCTCCCTCCGCACCAGGCGGCACGCAAGCCGGTCTCCACCGCAGACGCCCACGCGCTGCGATCGATCGCGCGTCGCACCTGGCGCTTCTTCGAGACCTTCGTCACTCCGGAGGACCACATGCTTCCTCCGGACAACTTCCAGGAGGACCCGAAGCCGGTGGTGGCCCATCGGACTTCGCCCACGAACCTCGGGCTCTACCTGCTGTCGGCGGTCGCCGCTCGCGATTTCGGGTGGCTGGGACTGCTCGACACCGTCGAGCGACTCGACGCGACCCTCACGAGCATGAACGCTCTCGAGCGTTTTCGGGGTCATTTCTACAACTGGTACGCCACGCAGGACCTGCGTCCGCTGGAACCGAAGTACGTCTCGTCGGTGGACAGCGGGAATCTCGCGGGACACCTGATCGCTCTCGAGAGCGCGTGTCGGGAAATGACCGGACGACCCGTCGTCGGTCCGGAATGGCTCGCCGGTGTCGGGGACGCACTCGCGCTCACCCGCGAGGCCCTGCAAGTGCTGGCCGATGGCCGGCGAACGCAAACGGTGACCTGGAAGCAGCTCGACGAGGCGCTCGAGGCGCTCGCCGCTTCGCTCGCACCGGCCCCCGAGACACCGGCGGGGGTGGCAGGACGGCTGGCGGAGATGCTTCTACAGGCGGACACGGTCATCGACATCGCGCGAACGCTGACCGTCGAGCGCGGCGATGGCGACGCCGCCGAAGTGCTGACCTGGGCGGAGGCGCTCGGCGCTTGCATCCGAGGCCACGAGCGTGACGCCCTCCAGTTGCTGCCGTTCGCGCACCTGCTCGCGGAGCAGGCCCGGGTCCGGCCCCTCTTCGACTCGATCCCGAGCCTGGCGAATCTGCCGGACCGGTGCGACGCGGCTCTCGCGATCCTGGCGGGCCAGCAGACGGAGCACGCGGCCCGGCTGGTCGACGCGCTCGAGCGCTCGGCAGCCGCCGCCCGTTCGCTCGAGAGGCGTCTCACGGCGCTCGCCGAGCAGGCGAGGAGAATGCTCCAGGCGATGGAATTCGGCTTCCTGTTCGACACCGGGCGCCAGCTGCTCTCGATCGGATACCGGGTGGCCGACGGTGAGCTCGATCCCAGCTGTTACGACCTGCTCGCTTCGGAAGCGCGCCTCGCGAGCTTCGTCGCGATCGCCAAGGGAGACGTTCCGGTGCGGCACTGGTTCCGGCTCGGGCGGTCCTTGACGCCGGTCGACCACGGCTCGGCGTTGATCTCCTGGTCGGGGTCGATGTTCGAATACCTGATGCCGTCGCTGGTGATGCGCGCGCCGGCCGGAAGCCTGCTCGAGCAGACGAGCCGCTTCATCGTTCGTCGGCAGATCAAGTACGGGGCCGCGCTTCGTGTGCCCTGGGGCGTTTCGGAATCGGCGTACAACACGCGAGACATCGAGCTCACCTACCAGTACTCGAACTTCGGGGTCCCCGGCCTGGGCCTGAAGCGCGGTCTCAGCGAGGACGCCGTCGTGGCTCCCTACGCCACGGCGCTGGCGGCCATGGTGGATCCGCAGGCCGCGGTGCAGAACTTCGCGCGCCTGGCAACGGCGGGCGGCCGCGGCCGGTATGGCTGGTACGAGTCGCTCGACTACACGCCGTCGCGTCTTCCGGAAGGCGAGCCGGTCGCGGTCGTCCGCGCCTACATGGCGCACCACCAGGGAATGACCCTGGTTTCGATCGTGAACGCCCTCCTGGAAGGAAGGATGCGGGCGCGCTTCCACGCGGAACCGATCGTCCAGGCAACCGAGCTCTTGTTGCAGGAGCGAACGCCTCGGGACGTCTCCGTCGCCCGCCCTCGGGCCGAGGAGGTGAACGCCGCTCCCAACGTGCGCGAGTTCGTCCCGACCATGCTGCGCCGATTCCATTCCCCGCATGACGCGACGCCCCGGACGCACCTTCTCTCCAACGGCAGGTACGCCGTGATGCTCACCGCCGCTGGATCCGGATACAGCCGCTGCGGCGACCTCGCCGTCACGCGTTGGCGGGAAGACCCCACCTGCGACTCCTGGGGCAGCTACATCTTCCTGCGCGACGTGGGCAGCGGCGAGGTCTGGTCGGCGGGATACCAGCCGAGCGGGGCGGAGCCGGACAGCTACGAGGTGGCGTTTTCCGAGGACCGGGCGGAGATCGTCCGACGCGACGGGTCGATCACGACGACGCTCTCGGTCGCCGTCTCTCCCGAGGACGATGCCGAGGTCCGCCGCGTCTCCCTCTCCAACCTGGGAACCCGGATGCGGGAGATCGAGATCACTTCCTACGCCGAGCTGGTGCTCGTGCCTCCCCTGGCGGACGCGGCGCACCCGGCCTTCTCCAAGCTCTTCGTCCAGACGGAGTTCGTGGCCGACGTAGGCGCCCTGCTGGCCACGCGGCGGAGGCGATCGCCGGGCGAGCCCGAAGTCTGGGCGGCGCACCTCGCCATCGTGGAAGGCGAGGAGGTCGGCGATCTGGAGCTCGAGACCGACCGCGCGCGCTTTCTGGGTCGCGGGCACAGCATCCGAACTCCCATCTCGGTGATCGACGGGCGCCCGCTCTCGGGCACCGTCGGCGCCGTGCTGGATCCGATCTTCAGCCTTCGACGCTGCGTGCGGGTTCCGCCGGGCGGCACGGTCCGCATCGCCTTCTGGACGCTGGTCGCGCGGTCCCGCGACGAGGCGCTCGACCTGGTCGACAAGCACCACGATCCGACCGCATTCGAGCGCGCGGTCACCCTGGCGTGGACCCAGGCGCAGGTTCAGCTGCATCACCTCGGTGTCGGACCCGACGAAGCCCAGCTCTTCCAGCGCCTCGCGAATCGCGTCCTCTATTCGGACCCGACGCTGCGTCCCGCTTCCGAGGTGCTCAGCCAATGCCGGGACGGGCCGGCGACGTTGTGGGCGCACGGGATCTCGGGCGACCTGCCCATCGTCCTGGTTCGGATCGACGACGTCGAAGATCTCGAGATCGTCCGTCAGCTCCTGCGCGCCCACGAGTACTGGCGGATGAAGCAACTCGCCGTCGATCTGGTGATCTTGAACGAGAGGCATGCCTCCTATGCGCAGGACCTCCAGAGCTCCCTCGAGGCGCTGGTGCGGGCGAGGCCGTCGCCGGCGCATGTGCAGGGAGAAGGCCCGCGCGGAGCGCTCTTCGTCCTGCGCAGCGATCTGGTCTCGGCCCCCACGCGTGCGGTGCTGCGGACCGCAGCACGGGCGGTGCTGCTCAGCCGTCGCGGAAGCCTGGCCGAGCAGGTCAAGCGGCCGGAGGAATCCGAGCCCGCCCGCGGGCCGGGTTCCCGACGCCCGTCGGCGAACGAGAAGCCGGCGAGGTCTCTACCGCGGCCGGAGCTCGAGTTCTTCAACGGCCTCGGCGGATTCGCCTCGGCAGGCCGGGAGTATGTGACGATCCTCGGCGAAGGACAGTGGACACCGGCGCCCTGGATCAACGTGATCGCCAATCCGGGGTTCGGTTTCCAGGTGTCGGCCGAGGGCGGTGGCTACACCTGGTCGGGGAACAGCCGAGAGAACCAGCTCACGCCCTGGTCGAACGACCCCGTCGGCGACCGGCCGGGCGAGGTGTTCTACGTCCGCGACGAGGACGGGGGAACGCTCTTTGGGCCGACCGCCCTCCCGATCCGGGAAGAGACCGGGCAGTACGTCGCTCGACACGGCCAGGGCTACAGCCGGTTCGAGCACACGTCGCACGGGATCTCGCTCGAGCTTCTGCAATACGCGGCGCCGGACGACCCGATCAAGATCTCCCGACTGGCCATCCAGAATCGATCCGCGCGCACCCGACGTCTCTCGGTCACCGCGTACGTGGAGTGGGTGCTCGCCGCCGCCCGGGACGCCGCCGCACCCTGCATCGTGACCGAGATCGACGGGGAGACCGGGGCGATGCTCGCGCGGAATCCGTGGAGCAACGCGTTCGGGGATCGCGTGGCCTTCCTGGATCTCGCCGGGCGACAGCTCGCCTGGACGGGAGACCGGGCGGAGTTTCTCGGCCGCAACGGCGCTCTCGATCACCCGGCCGCGCTCGCGGACGACGCGGCCCTCTCGAATCACGTCGGCGCCGGCCTCGATCCCTGCGGCGTCCTGCAAGCCCGGCTCGAGCTCAGGCCGAACGAGCGAAGCGAGATCGTCTGCTTCCTCGGGCAGGCGGCCACGAACGCGGAGGCGCGCTCCCTGATCGCGCGCTACCGGACGGCCGATCTCGACGGGGTCTTCCGAGCGGTGGCGGGGCGCTGGGACGACGTCCTCGACACGGTTCAGATCAAGACGCCCGATCGGTCCATGGACGTCCTGATGAACCGCTGGCTGCTCTACCAGACCCTCGTCTGCCGGGTGTGGGCGCGGTCGGCCTTCTACCAGGCGAGCGGCGCCTATGGCTTCCGCGATCAGCTCCAGGATGGGATGGCGCTCACCGTATCGCAGCCGGCGCTGACCCGAGAGCATCTGCTGCGAGCCGCCGCACGGCAGTTCACCGCGGGCGACGTTCAGCATTGGTGGCTGCCGGGAACCGGCCAGGGGGTTCGCACGCGAATTTCCGACGATGCCGCATGGTTGCCGTACGCCACGAGCAACTATGTCGAGGTCACGGGAGACCTCGGGGTCCTCGACGAGAGCGTTCCTTTTCTGGAGGGGCCCGCTCTTCGGAGCGGCGAGCACGACGCGTTCTTCGTACCGGAGAAATCCGTGGAGCAGGCGACGCTGTTCGAGCACTGCGCTCGGGCGCTAGACCGGAGCCTCTCCGTCGGCAGCCACGGTCTGCCTCTCTTCGGCGCTGGAGACTGGAACGACGGCATGAACCGGGTCGGCGCCGAGGGCAAGGGGGAGAGCGTCTGGCTGGGCTGGTTCCTCCACGCCACGCTCACGGCCTTCGCTCCCCTGGCGGAGCTCCGGGGCGAGCAGGCGCGCGCCACCGCCTGGCGGCAGCATGCCGGCGTCCTCCAGAAATCGCTGGAGCGAGAAGGCTGGGACGGCGACTGGTATCGGCGGGGCTACTTCGACGACGGAACGCCGCTCGGATCGGCGGCGAACGACGAATGCCGGATCGATTCGATCGCGCAATCGTGGGGCGTGATCTCCGGGGCCGCCGATCCGGCGCGCAGCGCCAGCGCGATGGCGGCGGTGGACGAGCACCTCGTCCGCCGGGGGGACGGACTGGTCCTGCTCTTCGCTCCGCCATTCGATCGGACATCGCTCGATCCGGGCTACATCAAGGGATACCCGCCCGGCATCCGGGAGAACGGCGGCCAGTATTCGCATGCCGCCATCTGGTCGGTGCTCGCCTTCGCGATGCTCGGCGACGGAGACAAGGCCGCGGAGCTGTTTTCGATCCTCAACCCGATCCATCACGCCAACACGCGCGCCGCCGTGCATCGCTACAAGGTGGAGCCATACGTCGCCTGCGCCGACGTCTACTCGCAGCCGCCGCACGTCGGCCGCGGCGGCTGGACCTGGTACACCGGATCGGCTGGATGGATGTATCGGGCGGGGCTCGAGTGGATCCTCGGCTTCCGCCTGCGCGGCGCGACGCTCGTCCTGGATCCCTGCGTGCCGAGAGCCTGGCGGGGCTTCCAGATCGACTTCCGCTACCGCTCCGCGCGCTACCAGATCGCGGTCGAGAATCCGCGCGGGGTCTGTAGAGGCGTCACGCGCGTGGAGCTCGACGGCGAGACGTTGTCGGGAGACGGAGCGCGAATCCCCCTCGCCGACGACGGGGCCACGCATCGGGTGCGGGTCGTCCTCGGATGAGCTTCAGGGCGCTGCGCGCAGCGCAGCGATGCGGTCCACCGTGCCCGGATGCGTCGAGAAGAAGCCGCCGCCGGAGTCCCCCGAGACCTGCATCAGCCAGGTCAGCCCATCGATCATGACTTGCTTGCGATAGCCGGCGCGCTCCAGCAGCGCGACGCCGTGCCGATCCGCGGCGAATTCCTCGTCCCGGCTGTACTTGCGTGCCACCAGCTCGCCCGCGATCGGGACGATCTGACCGGTACCGGGAAAGATCTGCTCGATCAGCGCCGCGCCGATGCCGAGTCCGGCGGCGAGCACCTGCGCCTTCGCGACGTGGTTGAGATCGTCGTGCGCAATCTCGTGCGCGAGCACGGCCCGCAGCCGATCGTCGTTCGCACGCTCGAGCAATCCGCTGGTCACGAAGAACTGCCCTCCGCCCGCACTCGCCGCGTTGATCTGGGGATCCTTCATGATGCCGACGGAGACCTTGTCGAGGTCGATCGGGCGGTCCATGGCGTTCAGCAGCGGGACCATCACCTGCTTCAGGCGCGCGGCCTGCGCGGGTGTCGCAACCGAGGTGGTAGTCTGCGGCGCAGGGCGGCTGGCAGGCTCGTTTCCCGTCGTCGGGAACCCGACGCAACCGATCACGGGTGCGAGCGCGAAGGCTAGACCCACGGCAAGTGCATGACGCATGGCGACTTCTCCTATGTCCTGCTTCCGAGCCCACGCTCGAGCTCGAAGTGGTTGATCTCCAGCAGCTCGCGAATCACGCGTTGGCTCACGCCCGCCTGGCTCATGGCCCGCTGCTGCGATCCGCTCAGCTCGAAAACCTGATTCGTCGCGCGCAGGCGAGCGAGCATCGTGTCGTCGCTGAGGCCGGCGCGATCCATCGCGATCAACTCGTCCGTCGTCACGAACCCATCGAGGTTCAGGTCGGCGGTCGCGGAGAGGTGGACATCGTCGATCGTCGCCGGTGCGATCTCGGCGTTCATGACGGCGTCGTGGGCACTCGCCTGCCGATTGGGAGCCACGAACCAGTCGGGGGCGGCGCCGATCAGGTAGCCGCCGCGCGCTCCCAGCGCTCCGCCGATCAGGACCCCGAAGAGGCGGTTCTCCTGGTCGATGGTTGCGCCTTCATCGCTGTCGGCGACGGCGTCGATCGACGCACCCTGCTGCGCGCGCGGCTGCGCGGGACTCACGCAACCGATCGCAGCAATCGCCCCCAACACGACGAGCTTGCTGCCGAGCATCGCTTGCCTCCGATCAAGCCGCGGGCTTGTCCTTCTGCCGGGTCACGGTGACACCGTGGAGGATGGCGATTCCGGCCATGCAGACGGCGCCCACGGCGATCCACTGCGGGGGCACGTGAATCAGATTCGCGCCGAACGAGAGGCCCGCGATGAGTACGATGTATCCAAAGAGATAGATGCCAAACGACATGGTGTCTCCTCGCTTCGATCAAGAGCAAGACGCGTGCCGCCCCGCTCGATCCCCCCGCGCCACGGGGCCCCCTCCGCACCGGCGTGGGCGGTTCCTACATCGTTGGCTGCGAATTGGTACAAAGCTCCGCGCGGAGCGTTCTCCTCGGTCTTCCCGCGCCTCCTGGGAGCGGATCAGCGTGGCACGCCGCTTGCTCTCTCCTGAGGCATGGAAAATCGAAACAATCCGTGGAAGTGGTCGTTGATCGCAGCAGTGATTGGAGTTCCGCTGACCGTGCTCGCCTTCGCTGGCGGTGCGCGGCTCATGCAGAGCGAGCCCGAGGCAGAAGTCCGCTCGTCGGGCCGGGCGGCGTATCGCCCGGCGCCCGCCGTGATCGAGGACTGCAATCAGTACGCGGCCGCGGCCCGCGACAACATGCGCATCGTGAAGGATGGCGCGATCGGCGGCGCCGTCGGCGCCGGCGTCGGCGCGGCGGGCGGTGCGATTGCCGACGGGGGCAGCGGCGCCGGGAAGGGCGCGGGCATCGGCGCGGTCGTCGGCGTCGTGGGCGGCGCGCTCTACGGCCTGAACGAAGAGAACAAGAAGTCGGCGAGCGCGCGCGAAGCCTATGCCCAGTGCGTCGCCAGGCGCGACTAGGGGCGGCGCAGCCGAGCCAGCACGTCCTCCTGGAGCAGCGTCAGGCGCTTCCAGAGTTCGCGCACGAACGCGAGGCGAGTCGGGTCCGACTCGCTTCGCGACAGCGTATCCGCCAGATGCGCCATGTACGTGAGCGCCTCGTTCTGGCTGAGCAGCAGCTGGAGCTCGAGCTCTTTCCCGGTCGCCGCCAGCAGCTGATCGCGGCGTGTGGCCGCGATCGCCTGCCGCGTGCGCACCTCCTCGATGGGAAGCCCGGTGTCGACCAGATCGAGACCGGGGTCCGCCTTGGCGAGGGACACGAGCCGTTCGTACGCCTCGTCGCAGGTCTCGGCGATCGCCCGGATCACCGTCTCGAGAGAATCCCGCTCCACCTTGATGAGCAGCAGCTGCGCGACCTTGCGCTCCTGCTCGAGCATCTCGTAGAGGAGCGCGTAGCCGTGTCCGGAGGAGGCGTGCACCGCCTGCGTCCGATCCGGCGTGCCAGCGCCGGCGCCGGCGCAGGCGACCCCGGCTGCCAACAGAACGAGAGTGAGCATCCTATGCATCTGCTTCCCCCATCTTCGACATCCCACGGGCACCCACCAGGTCAGCCAGGATTTCGCTGGCTGGACGCGCTGGCCGCATCGGCCGGGCCTCTCCGAGGAAGGGCCAGACGGCGTCGCGTATCTGATCCGGAAGCACGGTCTCCAGATACTCGAGCGCGGTGCCGCGAAGGCGCGAGTCTTCCTGGTGCAGCGCCTTGAAGGCGATCCGGATCGATTCGCGATCGAGCACCAGCGCGAGAATCGAGAAGATATGCTCGAAGCTACGGTCGAGCCGGTCGCGCAAGAGCCGATCGATCAGGGCCGGCGGTTCATCCTCCTCGTCGTCGAGCTCGGGGACGCGCTGACTGTCCCAGACCTCCTTGCTGTTCGCGACCTCTCGTTCCACGATCTCGATGGCGGTCTGTAGGGGAATCACGACGGCCGCCTCCGAAGCGGTGATCCGGAGAAGCGCGCGGCCGCATTCGTAACGCACTTCGAAGCGCTCGTCCCGGGTGCCCCGGATCAGCGCATCCGCGGCAGCCTGCGTCGGACTGGCCGAGAGTACGCGCGGGACCCTTCGGCGGATGTCGAAGTCGACGCTGGAATCGCAGAGTGCATCCGCGAGCTGTCCGGTCGCTTTTTGCGCAACCTTCCGCAGCGCGCGAATCGCATCGAGGTGAAACTCCGCGCTCGAGAGCAAGAGGATTCCAAGAGGAATCAGCGGCGCGGTCAGCGGCTGGTCCGCGCCGAGGACGCCGCGGACGCGCTTCGGGTTTCCTGAAGACAGATCGTGGACCGCTTGGAGCGACACCTCGAGGCGCGCCGTCACGTTGACGCTCGCAAGCGCCGCGGCCTCGAGCGCAGCGGCTGCATCGTTCGGCTCCGCCGTCGCGAGCGCCACGAGATCCTCGGAACGCGGCAGGTCATTCAAGTGCTCGATGATTTCATCGCGGACCGAGACGCTCTCGCGTGTTGCCGGCAGCTCGGGCACCTCGCCGCCCGTTTGCATCTTCTTCCCCTCTTTCCGCAAGCTCTCCTCGAGTACCGGCACGTAGCCCATCTGGAGCGGGCTCGAGCGGGTCAGGGTCACGAGCGCGCAGACCACGGTGATGACGAGTAGGATTCCGCTCGCCCGTTGGGCGTCCTGCTGCAGCTGAAGCGTCACGAAGATGATGAGGCTTGCGGCGACCGTCCCGAGTCGGTCGAAGCCGACGTCGATGAGCAGCTTCGTCGAGCGCCTCTTCTGCTCCGAAAGCGGCGTGTAGAGCAGCTCGTAGGCGGATCGGAAGAGGGAGTTGCGCTGCGCCGCTTCGCCGCCCCGCAGGAGAGCCGTGCTCCAGAGCCCTGGCACTGCGAGCCCGAAGACTCCTCCCAATACGACGACGCCCGGCAAGAGGGCGATGGTGAAGCCGAGCCCGAGCTTTTCGAGGGCGATTCGGCCGAGGAGCATCTGGAGCGCGAAGGACAGCACCCCCACGGAGAGCCAGAAGAGCGCGAAGAACGACAGGAGGTCCGGGCCCCCTGCAAATGCCCGGACGGCCTCGGCGCTGAATACGTAGTCGAGGAGCCCGGAGGTGACGGCGCCCAGAGTGACCACCAGCGCCAGGTTCTGCAGGTAGGGAGCCTCACGGAGGATGCGGAGCGGCGAAAGCTCAGCGATCGAATCTCGCCCGACCGGAGCGACAACCGAAGGCAGCGCGCCCGTGCGTCGGCTGCCCAGGCTGCCCCATAGACAGACGACGTTCATGGCGGCGAGCAGTGGAAGCATCGTCGGCACCGCGATGATCGACGCGGCGCGCCACGCCAGAATTCCGCCCAGCACGCCGCCCACCGTCCCTGCCCCTGCGATCAACCGGACCGCTGGCTTGCCCGTATGCGGATCGAATCTCTCGTTGACGAAGGACCAGAAGGCGGAGATCACCGACGCGCCGAAGAGCGCGGTGTGCAGGTAGACCGCGACGGCTGCCATCCGCGGAGCCGGAAAGGAGAGCGCCCACGCGGCCAGCAGTGCGATTCCGCTCACCGCGAAGCTGGCCGGCACGACCTTCTCGGGGGTGTGTCGAACGATCATCTTCGACAGCCAGACCACCGCGAAGATCGAGAGCACCGCGGAGGCGGCCATCATCCACGGCAGGGTCGCCACATCGAAGCTGCTGAGAAACAGCGCATCCCGCGTCGCCTTCCCGGCGACCTGCTGCGCGATCATCGCCGCCGAAGCGACGGCGATCACCGCCGCGCCTGCCGGATACGGGAGCTTCACGGATGCCACGGAGTGGATCGCGCGATCTCGAGGGCTCGATCAGGGGGCAGCACGAGCGAGACCGGTGCCCGAAATCGAAGAAGTCACCGCCTCGTATAGGATCTGGGTGGTAATGGTCTCCGCCCGCACCTGATCGCCCGTGGCGTGCCACGCGATGGCGTAGACGCGCTCGAAGCAGCGGTCGAAGAGTCGATCGAACTCCGCGCGGTCGTCCTGTTGCGCTGCTTCGGCCAGCTTGTCGAAGGGAAGCCGATCGAAGAGCGGTTGAAGAGGCCGGGGCTCGGGGCTGCCGATGCTCGAGCGCGCGGAGCTCGCCATCAGGGCAACCTCCGGGCCCGAGTCGAAGGGAGCGCGCTTCATGTTCCTGCATCCGTAGCGCGGAGCAATCCAGCTCCGCCGACGAGCCGGATCGCCCGGCGCTCCAGCATGTGCAGGACGACCGCCACGACCTCGCGCTCGTCGGTCGTCACTGCCGACACCGCGGCCACGGCGTCGCCGAGAGTCAGAACCGCGTTCTGTTCGTTCCATCCAGCACTGTGTCGAGCGTGCATGCGGTCTCCTCCATCCGTCGAGAGGAGACTGAGCACGATCCGTGCCAATGCTCCGGCGTATTCCCCTCACGGCGCCGTCGCGCGTCGCGATTCCGTGGGGAATTTGTAGAATCGCCCAGCGCACGCTCGGCACGTTGCGTGCACCCGGATACTCGACCGCAAGCCTAGGAATCCACATGGAACGCCGCCCGCGCGCCGACCTGGGCGCCCTGCTCGGGACCTTCCTCGTGATCGCCGCGCTCTACCTCGGCCGCCCCTTGCTGATGCCGCTGGCGCTGGCGCTGCTGGTCACCTTCCTGCTCGCGCCGCTGGTGGGCCGACTCGAGCGCATCGGCCTGGGGCGCACGCTGTCCGTGGTGGTGATGCTGCTGATGCTCGTTGCGGCCGCCGGCGGGGTCGGATGGATGGTGGCCCGCGAGGCGTCGGCGCTCGCCGATGAGATTCCCCAGTACCGGACGAACCTGCGCGCGAAGATCAAGGATCTGCGCGGCCCGCTCGGATCGCTCTCCGGCGCAGCCGAGGAGATCAACCAGCTCGGAGACGCCATCGATCAGCAGGAAGGGCGACCCCCGCCGCAGGTCGAAGTCGTCGAGTCTCCCGGGGTGCTCGGCAAGCTCGGGGAGCTGCTGAAGCAGGTCGCGATTCCTCTCGGCACTGCGGGCCTGGTTGCCGTGCTGGCGCTCTTCATGCTCCTCGAGCGCGAGGAGCTGCGCGACCGCATGCTCTGGCTGGTCGGTTCGCAGGACCTGACGCTCACCACGCACGCCGTCGACGACGCCATGCAGAGGATGAGCCGCTACCTCGGCGTGCAGTCGCTGATCTGCGGCATCCAGGGCCTGGCGGTGGGAGTCGGGCTCGCGGCGATCGGCGTTCCGGGCGCCGTGCTGTGGGGAGCGCTCTCGGCGGTGCTGCGCTTCCTCCCCTACTTCGGACCCTGGCTGGCGGCGGCAGGCCCGATCGCGCTGGCGCTGGCGGCCTTCCCCGGCTGGAGCGCGCCGCTGCTCACGGTCGCCCTCCTGGTGATCCTCGAGCTCGTCACCAACAACGTGCTCGAGCCCTGGCTCTACGGTTCGAGCGCCGGGATGTCGCCCTTTGGCGTGGTCTTCTCGGCAATCTTCTGGGCATCGCTCTGGGGCATCCCCGGGCTGCTGCTCGCCACACCGCTCACCGTCTGCCTGGTCGTCGCGGGGCGCTACGTCCGCGGCCTCGAGTATTTCTCGGTGCTTCTGGGCGATCGGCCGGCGCTGCGTCCCGACGTCCGGCTCTACCAGCGCCTGCTCGCGCTCGATCTGGTGGAAGCCGCGGCCGTGCTGGGCAAGGCGGCTGCCGAGGGAAGCCTCGAGACGGTCTCGGACGGCGTGGTGTTGCCCGCGCTGCGGCGCCTCGCGTCCGACGATCAGCTCGATCTGGTGCCGAACCCCGTGAGTGAAAGAGTCCGTGTTCAGCTCGCAGAGCTGCTCGACGAGCTGCTGGAGAAGAGCGACGCGGTCGCTCCCGCGGACGGGCCGCGCGCGCTGTTCGTGCCGGTCCTCGATGAGAACGATGCGCTCGCGGCGCGCTGGCTGGCCAAGCTCGCGACCCGGCGCGGCCTGCGCTGCGAGGTCGCCTCGCCGCACGAGCTGGTGAGCGAAGTCGTAACGCGCATCGCGAAGGAGCAGCCGGACGTCGTCTGCATCAGCGCCCTGACCCTGGGCGCCCTCGCCCACGCCCGGCATCTCTGCAAGCGCATGGCGGCGGCGGGCATCGATCGCGAGCTGGTGGTGGGCCTGTGGGCGGCGCCGCCGCACGAGCTCGGCGAGCGGCCGGAGCATGCGGGAGCGCGAAGCCTCTGGATCGCCACGGCCGCGGAGCTGGAAGCGGCACTCGAGAGCGTCCGCGCGCGCTGGAGCGCCGCGGACGCGGGTCTCAAGCGACCTTAGCTCCACCTCGCACCGTCGAGAAGACGATCACGGCTCCGCCGATCACCGCAATGGCTCCGATGATGGGCGAGATGGGAATCGTCTTGGTGGTCTCCGACGTGGCCTCGATGGGACCGATGTCGAGGATCTTCTCCGTGGTCTTGTACGAAAATCCCTGGTAGGCGAGAGCGCCCAGCCCGAGAACGATCAGCAAGAGGCCGATTAAAGTCGCGGCCTTCATGCTAGAGCCGACCCAGAAAGAACAGGACGAGTAGGACGATCAAGATCGTGCCGCCGATTCCGTAGAACATGGTGTACTCCTTTGCAGATACCCTTTGCAATCCATGTGCCGAGTGGAGTGGGTGTGTAGATCGTTCAAAACGGGATGGCATGTGGATTGCTCCTCTCGTGCGTAGTTGAGCGATCCAAGAAATCCACGAAAGGAAGTGACTCATGAGCAACGCAAGCAAGCGAGCAGCGGGTACCGCCAAGGAGCTGACGGGCAAGATCGAGAAGAACGTCGGCAAGCTCGTCGGCAACGAGCGGCTCGAGGCCAAGGGCCGGGTACGGGAGCTGGGCGGCCGCGCCCAGAAGGAGACCGCCAAGGCCAGCGAGCGGGTGAAGGGCGCGGTCGAGGAGGTGGCGGGCCGCGTCCAGAGCGCCGTCGGCGACCTCATCGATTCGCCGGAGACGAGCGCGCGAGGCCAGCTGCGCAAGGTCAAGGGCAAGGCGCGCCAGGCGACGAACCGCTAGCCCGCGGTCCTCGCCAACCAGAACGAAAGAGGCCCGGGAAGCGTGAGCTTCCCGGGCCGGGGGGGCTCGATCACCGGGTCGAGATCGTTATCAGCGGGAGCTGACGGCAGGCGGCTCCAGCCGCATGTCGTCGATTACGCGCCTGACACCCGCCGTCGACCGTGCAACGGTGAGAGCCGCCACCTGATCGGTGCGAGACACGACCGTTCCTGAGAGACGGGCCACCCCGTTGCTCACGGCGATGTCGATGTCCGAGTCGTCGAGACCGCCAACCGTATCGATGCGCGTCTGGATCGCCTTGCTGATCTGGTCGTCCTTCTGCTCGACGCGATCCTGCTTGGCTTCGGCCACGATCTGGAGGTCGTTCACGACGTTCTTCACGCCGCCGACCTTGCGGACCTCGGCCTCCGCCGCCCGCTTCGCCTGCTCCGACGCGACCACGCCGAACAAGGTCACGATGCCGTTGTTGGTATCCACGTTGATGTCGAAGCCAGGGGTATCGCTGCTCGCGATCAGGCGGACCTTCGCCGCCGTCGTGATCCAGGTGTCACCCGCCGCGGAGCCTTCGTACACGGCCGCATCGTAGGCGCCGTCGTACCAGAGCTCTTTGTCACCCAGCGTGTCGGGACTCTGGATCTCGCTCGCAACGCGGCGAACGCCCGGAACGGCGGCCGTCACGCCGACTGCGCGATAGGCGTCGCTCAGCGTGGCGGCCTTGCCCGCCAGCAGGACGACACCGGCGTTCACGGATTGCACCGTGATCGACGAATCCGCGAGCGCGCGACTCGCCTTCAGGTTCGCCTTCACACGCTCCTCCACCTGGTCATCGGTCGCCTCCGTCTTCGCCTCGTTCCTGGGCGCGACGACCTGAAGCAGGTTTCGCACCTTGCTGGCGCCGTCGACCTTGCTCGCCACCTGCTCGGCTCGCGTCTTCTCGGCCTCCGTCGGGACGGAACCGTGCAGCGTCACGCGGCCATCGACCGTGTCGACGTTGACGTTGGTCGCCGAGACGCCTTCGCTCGTGAGAAGCGACATCTTCACCTTGGTCGTGATCCACGCATCGGTCCGCTGCGCAGCGTTGGCTGCACCCGCCATCGTCAGGGCGAGGGCGGCGCCGAAGATGGCTCTGGTGATGAATCGAGATCGTCGTTGCATGCTGGAATCTCCTGAGGAGTAGGGGTTGTACTCCCAGGGACAGAGCAAGCGACGTGCCATCGGGTTCGGGGGATCCAAGCGCGTGTAGCGCGCTGACAGCCGTTTGCTGTCGGAACCGCCGTGCAGAATCTGCAATCGTCCGTCAGTTGGACCTGGGTCCGGGGGCTTCCTCACCCGCACGCCCGGCGTGTCCCGCGTCGTAGACGTTGAGGCGGTTGTAGAGCGTCTTCAGGCTGATGCACAGGATCTCGGCGGCCTTCTTCTTGTCGCCCCCGGTCAGCTCGAGCGTCGCGAGGATCAAGCGCTGCTCGGCACGCTCGATCGAGGTGCCGACGCGGATCTGGAGCATCTGTCCGTTCCCGGCAGGCGCCGGCGCCGGAGCAGCCTCGGAGAGCGGAAGCACGTCGGCGGAGATCTCATCGTCAGCGAGGATGTAGGCGCGCTGCACCAGATTGCCGAGCTCGCGCACGTTTCCGGTCCAGGGGTTGCTGCGCAGCCGCTCGAGCGCGGCGCGGCTCCAGACCTTCGAAGTCCCGGATGCGCGATTCAACTCGCTGAGGAAGTGTTCCGCGAGCAGATCGATGTCGCCGGGCCGGTCGCGCAGCGGAGGCAGGGCGATCGGGAACACGTTCAGGCGGTAGTACAGATCCTCCCGGAGCTTGCCCGCCTTGACCGCTTCAGCGGGATCGCGATTGGTGGCGGCGATGACTCGCACGTCCACCGGGATCGGCTCGTTGCCTCCGACGCGCACGACGGTTTCCGTCTCGAGCACCCGCAGCAGCTTCACCTGCAGCTCGATCGGCATCTCGGTGATTTCGTCGAGAAAGAGGGTGCCGCCGGTCGCGCGCTCGAAGCAGCCCTTTCGCTGGCGGTCGGCTCCGGTGAAGCTGCCGCGCTCGTGCCCGAACAGCTCGCTCTCGATCAGATTCGGCGAAACGGCGCCGCAGTTCACGGGAAGCATCAGTGCATCCCTTCGCGGGCTGCACCGGTGCAGTGTCTCCGCGACCAGCTCCTTGCCGGTGCCGCTCTCACCCGTGATCAGCACCGTCGCGTCGGTCGGCGCAACCCGCGCGACCAGGTCGTAGACCTCCAGGATCGGCTTCGATCGACCGACCATGCGGCCGAAGCGGCCGAGGTCGCGCAGCTCTCCGCGCAGGCTCCCTACTTCTTCCTTGAGCGCGCGCGTGCGCTTGACGTTCACCAGCGCGCTGCGCAGACGCGCGCGGTCGATCGGCTTGGTGAGATAGTCGAGGGCGCCGCCGTGCAGCGCGTCGACGGCTGAATCCACGCTGCTGCTGCCGGTGATCACGATCACCTCGGCCGAGCTCGCGGCGGGCTCGCCGCGCAGCCAGGCGAGTCCGTCGCCGTCTGGCAGCGTGAGATCGACCAGGAACACGTCCGGCACGGCTACCGCCAGGCTCCCTCGCGCTTCGGCCAGCGACCCAGCGGTGCGCGTGACGAATCCTTCGCGTTGCACGAGCAGCTCGAGGCTCGTCCGGAAGTTCGTGTCGTCGTCGATGATCAGGGCATGTAGAGCGCGCGTCATCCGTTCTCCCCTCAGGCCGTGACCTGGTTTCGGTCCAGCCAGTACCGCACCGTGTCCACCAGATACGTCCCCGGCGACCACGGACTCAATTGCTTGACCACGAACGAGTTGGCGCCCAGCTCGTAGCACTCACGCACGTCGCTCGGCCGGTCCGAGGAGCTGACCACCACGACCGGAATGTGCCGGGTCTCGGCTCGACTTCTCAGCTCGCGCAGGGCCGCGCGGCCATCCATGCGCGGCATCTTGAGGTCGAGGAGGATCACCTTCGGCTGGCGCACTCGCAGATCATGGGTCCTCAGGTAGTCCACCAGCTCGGCGCCATCGTGTAGCACGTGCACGCGATCCTCGAGGGAGTGCCTCCGAAACGCGCGGAGCGCGACTGCGATGTCGTTCGCGTCGTCCTCTACCAGCAGAACGTCAGTTCGCGGGCCTTCCATCCTCGCCTCCGGTGGTCGCAACGGTGAAATAGAAAGTGGCTCCCTTGCCGACGGCGCCCTGCGCCCAGTAGCGGCCGCCGTGGCGCCGCACCATCCGCGCGACGATCGCGAGGCCGACGCCGTGCCCCTCGTAACCATCGGAAGCATGCAGGCGCTCGAATACCCGGAAGAGCTTCTCCGCAAAACGCATGTCGAAGCCGACTCCATTGTCGCGGACGAAGTAGACGGTCTCGTTCGAGCCGGGGTTGCCACCGACCTCGACCTCCGGGACGTCGTCCTTGCGCGCAAATTTGAGGGCATTGCTGATCAGATTCGTGAAGATGAAGCGGATCATGCTCTCGTCGGCGAAGGCGTTCGGGAGATCGCCCACCTTCACCGCGCTCTTCAGATGGGGGTGGCTGGCCGCCAGTTCGTCGCAGACTTCCTGCACCACGCGCGACATGTCGAGATGCGTCTTCCGAAGCTCCGTGCGGCCGCTGCGTGAGAAGGCGAGCAGCGCGTCCATCATCGACACGGCCGACGATGCGCTTCCGATGATGCGCTGAAGGTGGTCCTTGCCCATCGCGTCGAGCCGGTCGCCGTAGTCCTCCTGGAGGATGGCGGCGAAATTGATGACGGCCCCGAGCGGTCCTCGCAGGTCGTGCGATACCGAGTAGTTGAAGGTCTCGAGCTCGACGATCGTTTCGTTCAGCTCCCCGGTCCGCTCCGAGACCCTCGCCTCGAGCCCTTCGGAGAGCTTCCGGAGCTCGCGCTCGCCGCGCTGCGTATCGGCGATCTGCGTCTGGAGCGCCGCGTTGACTTGCCTCAGCATGCGCTCGCGACGCCACGAGATCGTTCCGAAGTGGACCGCCGCGGAAATCAGGCCCGACGCGAGCAATCCGCCCGCGAGCGCGATGGCCGGCCCTTGTTCCCAGGAGGCCAGCTCCGTGTCGCTGGCCGGTGTGACCTCGAGCAGCCACGGCGCGCCAATCGGGAGCTGGACGCGCTCGGTCTTGCGGATGGAATGCCTCACACGACCGTTCGGCGAATCGCGGCGGTAGATCTCGCGGCCCCCCGCGCTCACGGCGAGTGCGAAGCCGTGCGCGCTCTTGTCGACGATGTCCTTGACGACGCGGTGGGCGTCGACGAGCGCGAAGACGGTGCGCTTGTCATTTCCGCCGCTCGCGGCACGCACTTGCACGCCGAAGACCGCGCGGCCATCCGCCGCGATCACGGGCCCGACGAAGAACTCGGCGTCGGTATCCACCTCCTGCCGGCGCGCCTCGTCCAGGACGTCGCGCAGGGTCTGCTTGGCTTCCTCGGAGCCTGCGAGCTCCGCCCTGCCGTCCATGCGCAGGACCGCCAGAATCGCCGGGTTCTCCGCGAGCAGGGTATCCACGCTGTCCCGCCAGGACTCGGGGTCGCTCGCGAATCGCGGGGTCACCCAGATCTGGGCGCGGCGTCGGAGCATTCCGTCGAGCCGGGCGAACTCCACCTCGAGCATGTCGCTGAGCGAGCTCGCGTACGACTCGGTTTGTCGCTCGACCTCGAGCTCCCAGTGGCTGCTGAGGGACCGCCAGACGAGTACGCTGAGACAGGCGCCGAGCACCAGGATCACGAGGATCGCTATGGGGCCCAGCCCTTCGGCGCCGCTGTCTTCGTCGTGCATCACCGTAGATTGTAGGTTGTTCAATCTACAAGGCCCAACGCGCCTGAAACAGCCGCTGCGAACGACCTGGAGCTGCTAAGCACGAGCACGCATGGGGTTTAGCAAGGCCCGTGCCAGGTGTGGGTTATTGCACGGGATTCGGCGCAGGACGAGGCCGGATCCGGTCGCTGACCACATCCTCGAGCGCCGCCGCCATCACCGCCCGCAACCCGATGCCCGCCACCGTCAGCACCGCGCGGGCCGGCAAGCTCCGGCCGAGGACCCAGCCCACTCCGACGACCGCCGCGATCGTCCAGTACGGTTGATCGCGGACCTGCTTTCGCAGCTCCGCGGCGATGCGCTGGGGATCCATCTTGCGTCCTAACGCCGCGCCAGCAGGCGAGCGAGCGCGTAGCCGACGACCAGCGCGACTCCCATTGCGACGAGTGGTCGTTCCTGCACCACGCGCCGCACCTGGACGTCGAGCTCCTGCAATCGACCTCGCACCTCCTCCACGCGTTCCTTCACCTCGGGCCGCTCCAGGATCGGAACCGCCCGCTCCATTCGTTCGCTTGCCGTCTGCATCTTTCTCTCCTCGGTTGGTGCGCCTCACCGACGCACCCCCATTAGAAATCCGATCACCAGCGCCCCGGCCAGCCAGGGCAATGGATGCGCACGCACGTGACGCCTCAGATCGACTTCCGCGCGCGCCCGGTCGCTCAGATCCCCGAACGCCTCGGCGAGCGCTCGTCGCCCGTGCGCGATGCGCTCCTCCAACACTTCGCGCGGAGATGCCGCGCTCATGGCGCAATCGGCCGGCTGCGACGCCCGTACCCGATCAGCACCGCTCCGAGCACGAGCTGGAAGATCGCCAACATCGCGAGTCTCGCCTCGAGCGAGAAGCGGCTCTCGAGCGCCACGACCGCCGCTGCCCAGGCCACGACCCACGCGACGGTCAGGCAAAGAACGCCGAATCCGATCCAGGCGCCGCCCCGGATCGAATCCATCACGCGACCCTGCGACTCGAGCTGCACCAACCGGAGCTCGTCGGTCGCGATCTGTTGCGCAAGATCGATCGTGCGTCCGAAGGCGGCGGCCATCGACGGCGCCCCCGGCGGCTGAACCCCTTGATCCATGGGATGATTCTCAGGCGACGTCAGAGCCGTCCGACCAGTACGAGGACGAGAACGACGAGAAGAATGGTGCCCAGGGTGCCGCTGGGCGCGTAGCCCCAGCTCTGACTGTGCGGCCAGGCCGGCAAGGCGCCCAGGAGCATCAGCACGAGAACGACGAGGAGGATGGTTCCGATCATGTTTTGTGACCTCTGGGCGAATGCAAAGCACGACTCATGCCAACTCATGGTGTCGCGGACGGCGCAACTCGAGGATGTGACGGCGATTCCTACAAATCTCGCGGAAGGAGTTACAACGCATTTTGGCACGCGAGTTGCTCTTGGATCACGCCATGGACCACCTGAGACTCAAGCCTCTTCCCTACGACATGGACGCGCTCGAGCCGCACATCGGCCGCGAGACCATCGCGCTCCACTTCACGAAGCATCACGCCGGATACGCGCGGAAGCTGATGGAGCTGATCGCGGGCAAGCCCGAAGCGAAGCTGAGTCTCGAGCGGATCGTCCGCACGTCCGAAGGCGCGATCTTCAACAACGCCGCCCAGATCTGGAACCACGACTTCTACTGGCGCTCGATGCAGCCCGGTGGCGGCGGTGCGCCGTCAGGCGCGCTGGACGAGGCGATCGTGGCTGGCTTCGGAGGCTTTGCGAAATTGCGCGATGCCTTCCTCGAGGCCGGCGCCAGCCACTTCGGGTCGGGCTGGCTCTGGCTCGTGTTGCGCCGCGACCGGCTCCGGATCACGACGACGCACGACGCCGACCTCCCGCTTCGCCACGGCGAGACCCCGATCCTCTGCGCCGACCTCTGGGAACACGCCTACTACCTCGACTACCGCAACGAGCGGGCGAGGTATCTGGAGACTTTCGTCGACCATCTCGCGAACTGGGAGTTCGCCGCGGAGAACGCGAAGAAGGGATGGCGCGCCCAGCAAGACTCGAACTTGCGACCTTCAGGTCCGCAACCTGACGCTCTATCCAACTGAGCTATGGGCGCGTGAGAATCTCTTTCTAGATCTAGCAGTTACCGGTCCGTGGAGCTTTCCCGGTCGCTCCCACTGCGACAAGCGGAGCGGGTCGGGTCACACCCCGCGAGAGGCGGAACCCTACCCCAGCTTGCTTCGGGACTCTACCGCGGCGGCGAACCTGCCGCTCCGTGATGCCTTGGTGCGGGCCATTTGCCGCGCCGATGCCGCTGCGATGCGCCCGGCTGATCCGGGGGCCGGCGGCGAGCGGATGACGCTCAGCTGGGCGCGCGGTCCAGTCGATTCAGTACGGATCCGACGGAAGGGGACGCGTGGGCAATACGGTCCTGTACATCGACGACGCGCCGGAGCTTCCGCCGAGAACGTCGGCCGTGCTGGAGTCGGTCGGCTTCGAGCTCGTGCACCTCCGCGATCCGAAGGAGGCCGCCCGCCGGCTGCGCCAGGAGCCGCCCGCGATCGTCCTGATCGAGGTCCTGCTGGAGGCGTGCGATGGCTTCGAGCTGATCGAGCGGTTCCTCTCCGCTCCGGATGCAGCCAAGGTTCCGATCGTGGTGGTGACGCGCGGCGAGCGCTCGCCCGAGCTCTACGGGCGCGCGCTCGAGCTGGGCGTGCAGGACTTCCTCTGCAAGCCGGTGCTCGAGGCGCAGCTGCTGGCGGCCGTCCTCGAGTTCGCGCAGCAGGCTCCGACCGCCGCGAAGCGTCCCCGTACGGTAGGGCCGGCGGAAGCGGCGGAGTCGGGTGATCTCGCCGCGCGCCCGGTCCCCGAGCTCCTGGCTCGTCTTCACCAATTCGGCGCGTCCGGCACGCTGCACCTGAGGCAGGGCGCGGCCGCTCGCGCGGTGCAGTTCCGCAACGGCTCGCCGGTCGTCGTGAGCGCGCCGAGGCCCAGGGAGACCTTCGAGGAGTACGTCCTTCGCACCGGCTGGATCAAGCAGGAGCAGTTCGAGATCGCGCTCGAGCACGAGCTCGGCGGAATCTGCGATCCGCGCACGGCGCTGGTCGCGATGGAAGCGCTGTCCGCGAGCCAGGCCGAGCAGGCGGCGCAGGAACAGGCCCGGGAGGCGCTCCTCGCTCTGTTTCGCTGGGAGGCCGGCAGGTACGAATTCCGACCGCACGAGCGCATCGCCGCGGCCGAGAGCCTGGCGCTCGACTGGGACCCGATCGCCGCACTGATCGAGGGCGTGCGCAGCGCCTGCCCGGCGAACGTGGTGCGGGCCGCGCTCGAGGCACGGAGCTCGGCCTGCGCCTTCGCCGGGCCGGATCTCGACAGCGCGCTCGAGCTGGCCGGAGCGCCCCCGGAGCAGCGCGCGAAGCTGGCCAAGCTGGCTGGCGAGCGCACGCTCGCGGAAGAGATCGCCGCCGCGAAGCTCGATCCGCGCCTGCTCTACGGGCTCGTGCTGCTGGGCGCCGTGGAGCTCGACGAAACGCCGGTCCTCGAGCTGACGGACGCGCTGAAGATCGAGCCGTCTCCGGCGGTCGCGGCCCCCGTCGCGCAGGCCGCGGCGCCTGCGGCGCCCGCGCCGGCCGCCGACGACGTCGCGGGCTGGTTCGAGGCGCTGTGGGAGCGCATCCAGAGCCAGGACGACTTCGACCTCTTCGGCATCGAGGCCGCAGCCAGCGATGCCGACGTCCAGCGCGCGTACCGCGAGCTGATCGGGTCGTTTCCCTCGATCCCTCCAGGCCTCGACGACGTCGCCGGACGCGTCCGCTCCCGCATCGATCGGGCCTACGGCCGCGTCAAGACCAAGGACCTGCGAGCCGCCTTCGCCAGCCTGCGAAAGACGAGCGCCAGACGGCGCCCGGAGGCGCCCGACAAGAAGGTCTCGCGCTCCGTCGAAGCGGAACGGCACTTCCGGAAGGGCCAGGAGCGTCTCACGGCGGGCGACCCGGTCGGCGCGATCGAGGCGCTGGGCATGGCCGTGCATCTCGATCCGGACCAGGGCGACTACGTGGCGCACCTCGGCTACGCGCTCTACCGCTCGAACCCCGACAGCGACGTGATCCGGCGCGAGGCGCTCGAGCACATCGCCAAGGGCGTCAAGCTGGCGCCGGACCAGGTGACACCTCTCTTCTTCCTCGGCCGCGTGTTCCGCGAGACCGGCGCGTCCGCGAGCGCCACGAAGGTCCTCCGCAAGGCGCTCACGCTCAGCCCCGACCACCACGAGGTCCTCCACGAGCTGTGCCTGATGCAGATGGACGGGCCCCAGCGCAAGAAGAAGGGCCTGCTCGGCCGCTTGCGAGGCAAGTAGTTGAGGGCGGCCGCGCCCGGGCGTAAGATCCCCCCAGGCGGCCCACCGGCCGCGCGCGCCCGCGCCCAAAGGAGTCCAGCCATGTCTCTCGTCGTACTCGGGGGAGGTGTCTCCCCGTTCGTCCGCAAGGTTCGTGTCGTGCTCGCGGAGAAGGGCCTCGATTACAAGCACGAGCAGGTGAATCCCTTCGCGCCGCCCGACGGCTACCGCGAGATCTCGCCGCTCGGCAAGATCCCCGCCTTCAAGGACGGCGACCGCACGCTCTGCGACTCGTCGGTGATCTGCGCCTATCTCGAGAAGCGCAATCCGTCGCCGTCGCTCTACCCCTCGGATCCCTACGACTACGCGCGCGCCCTCTGGCTCGAGGAATTCATGGACGGCGGTGTGGTCCCCGTCGTGGGGCCGCACATCTTCCTCGCGCTGGTGCTCAAGCCCCTCTTCTCCGGCGGCAAGCCGCCGGAAGCCGGCGCGGAGGAGAACGCCAAAAAGGTATGGGCGGAGCAGGCCGAGCCGCTGCTCGCCTATCTCGAGAAGCAGCTCGGCGACGACGACTTCTTCGTCGGCAACCGCCTCAGCATCGCCGACATCACCGTCGCCAGCATCCTCGTCAACTCGCGGCACGCCGGCTTCGCGCCGGCGCGCAAGCGCTTCCCGAAGCTGCGCGCCTTCCTCGACCGCATGTGGGGGCGGCCGTCCTTCAAGAAGCTGATCGAGGAGGACGCGCCGGTCTTCGGCAAGCGCGCGGCACTGATCACGGACTGATCGGCTTGCCAGGATCCGGCGGCGGAACGGACCGGGTGGCGGTGCGAGATGTACGCGTTGGACGCGCCGGTCTGGCACTCGCTGATCGGGCCGCACGCGCACCTCGCGCTCGCACGGGGCCGCGCCCGCCGGTATCCCGCAGAGGTCAGTCCGTTCGCCGCCGTTGAATCGCTCGACGAAGACGCGCTTCTCGATCTCGCCGCGCTCACGCCTGCGGGCGAGGCCGTCGCGCTGTTCGCGCCGGAGCAGCCGCTGCCGGGAGCACGCTGGACGCGGCTGATGCAGCTCGACGGTCGGCAGATGGTCTGCGAGCGCGGTGTCGCGCCGCCAGCGCGCGAGCCGAGCCCGCTCGGGCCCGCAGACGTCGAGTCGATGCTCGCACTGACGAAGCGCGCAGACCCAGGACCCTTCGAACCACGGACGATCGAGATGGGCCGTTACGTCGGCTTCAAGGATCCGGCTGGCCGGCTGCTCGCGATGGGCGGCGAGCGCATGCGCCCCACGGGCTACACCGAGTTGAGTGGAATCTGCACGGCGCCCGAGGTGCGCGGGCAGGGATTCGCGGAGGCGATCGTACGCGCCGTCGCGTCGGGGATCCAGGCGCGCGGCGAGATTCCATTCCTGCACGTGCGCATCGGCTCGCCGGCCGAGCGGACTGCGGTCGCGCTCTACGAGCGGGTCGGCTTCACGGAGCGCCGCCGCTTCTCCCTCGACGTCGTCCAGCGGCTCACTCGCAGGGATCGAGACGCAGTGTGATCGTTTCGGGGCCGGGGCCGTCGCCGTACATCCCGAGCACGCCTCCGAGCCGCTGCACGGCGTATTTCTCCTGGCGCAGGTCGAAGGTCCGGCGATTCGCGACGGGATCGTCCACGATCCGCGGCAGCGTGCAACGCGTCACCCCGTCTCGCAGCAGTTCGAGTCTCGCGCCGTCGAGGTGATGCTCGTCGGCCTTCGAGCGCGACATCGAGACCCAGGGGACTCCGTCATGATCGACGACCCACAAGCGAAGATCGGCATCCTCGCTGTAGAGAACGACGACCTCCTCCCACTCAGCGAACGCGCCGTAGAGGGCGTAGAACAACGCGATCGGGGTCGCGACCAGCGCCAACCCGCGCACAAGCTTCGGCGTGCCGCGCACGAGCAGCACGCCAGCGATCGCGAAGCACACGAGCCCGCCCACCAGGCCTCGCCCCGGAATGCCGTAGGGCCCTGCGTGCCGGAGGGGAACCAGAAAGGCGGCCAATCCGGCGCACAGCGTCAGCATGCCCACGATCGATGACGCGATGGATCGCGGATTGATCTTTCCCTGTTCCAACGGACACCCTCGGTAGAAGGGACTGGGTGGCGGTGGGGCAGTCTAGCGCGAAGTCGTCGCTGATCAGCGCGAGGTCGCGCCGAGTCCGGGGAAGAGTCGTTCCGTGTTGGCCCGCAGCGTTGCGGTCAACGATCCGGGACCTTCGCTGGCTGTTTCGAGGCGTTCTGCGGCCAACGCCGCGGCGAACTCCGGGGTGAACGGATAATCACTGCCGTAATGGAGGTGCTCGAGCGTCGTGATGGTCAGCAATGCGTCGAGCTGACGGGGCACGGGGAAGCCGGCCAGGTCGTAGTGGAGTCGGGCGATGTCGCGGACCACATCCACGGAGGCGTCGACCCCGAGCAGTCGCGAGAAGACGCTGACCCGGTCGACGATCATCGGGAGCGTCGCTCCGGCGTGCGGGATGATGAACTCGATGTCGGTGTGACGAGCGATGGTGCCGTTGAGGACCAGGTCCACGACGGCACGGGTCGTATCGAAGAAGAACTCGAGCATCGGTCGGGGTCGTCCGAACGACGTGCGCTCCCAGCATGCCGGGGAGGTCGGGTGGATGAAAACCCGCGCCTCCCGACGGTTCAACTCCCGGAAGACCGGCTCCCACGAGGGATCACCGAGGTAGGTACCGCCCACGTTGGTGAGCAACGCGAATCCGTCCACGTCGAGGTGATCGCGGCAGTAGCCGATCTCGGCGATGGCGGCATCCACGTCGGGCAGCGGCAATGCGGCGAACAGCCCGAACCGCCCCGGATGGTCCACCACGGCGCGCCGACCGATCTCGTTCATCTCGCGAGCGAGATCCCGAGCCGCGGTCTCGTCACCAAAGTAGACGCCGGGCGACGAGATCGACAGCAGCGACGTAGCGATCCCCAGGCGGTCCATCGCGTCCACATGTTCCTGCTCCGACCAGGCCGGCACCTGCGGGAAGCCGTCGGGCCGGTCGTGACCCGCCTCGAGCAAAGCGGCCCGGTA
Organism: Myxococcota bacterium; assembly: GCA_036560145.1. Classification (GTDB taxonomy): domain Bacteria; phylum Myxococcota_A; class UBA9160; order UBA9160; family SMWR01; genus DATBRV01. Next base: position 525 of record DATBRV010000058.1, on the reverse strand, counting down.
GGGAAGCGGGAGGTAGTGGGCGTGGACGTCGATCTTGTTCGACACGATCAGACGTCGAGGGACTTGACCCAGTCGAGCAGGGTGTCGACGTAGAGGTCGGGCTTTTCGCCGTGCATCGAGTGGCCCACGTCGGGGAACGAGCGGTACTCGACGGGCACGCCAGTGGCCTGCAGGATGTCCCGCACCCGTTGGGCCTGCTGGTCGGACATGGCGCCGAACAGGAAGCCCGTCGCGTCGTTGGTGACGCGCAGGTGATGCGTGAGCAACACCGGAACCTTCACGCTGCGCAGCATCCGCTCGTGATCACACGACGCCGCCACGGTTCCCGTCCAGAAGGATCGAGCCCACTCCGGGTCGTACTCCTTGAGGTTCTGGGGCGGCGCTTCCGGGACCGGGATGCCCTTCATCCAATCGGGCAGGCGCTCCGGAGCACCTTCACGCATGGCATCCCACGCCCCGATGGACCACTGATCCCCGAGGTAGGCGCTCCACAGGTCGAACAGTGGGCCGATGCACTGACGGATG
>DATBRV010000057.1:0-22303 GCA_036560145.1 Myxococcota bacterium | reverse complement strand
CTCTTCGGCGCCTGCCAGGCCGGCCAGTCTCCGAGCGAGCCGCAGGGCCACGTACCCAAGCTCCTCACCGGGCTCGGCAAGATCCACCACCCGATCTCCACCCAGAGCAAGGATGCCCAGAGCTACTTCGATCAGGGGCTCGCGCTCTGCTACGGCTTCAATCACGAGGGCGCGATCGACGCCTTCCGCGAGGCGGCGCGCCAGGATCCGAAGTGCGCCATGTGCTGGTGGGGGATCGCCTTCGCGTGGGGGCCGAACATCAACGCGCCGATGGGGCCGGAGGCGGGGGCCGAGGCGTGGAAGGCGGCCCAGCAAGCCCGGCGGCTTTCGAAGCACGCGAGCCCGGCCGAGGTCGAGTACATCGATGCGATCCAGGTCCGCTACTCGCCGGATGCCGCGGCGACCGCGGGGGCCGGCGGGGCGCCGAACCGGCGCGCGTTCGACGAGGATTTCGCGATCGCGATGGGGAAGATCGCGCAGGCGCATCCGGACGACGCGGACGCGCAGGCGCTCTACGCCGAGTCCTTGATGGATCTCTCGCCCTGGAACTACTGGCACGACGACGGCTCGCCGCGCGAGTTCACGCCGGACGCCGCGCAGGCGATCGAGGCGGCGCTCGCGCTGAACCCCGATCACACGGGCGCGCTGCACTACAAGATCCACCTCTACGAGCGCTTCGAGCCGAGCAAGGCGGAAGCCGCCGCCGACCGCCTCAAGACCCAGGCGCCCGCCGCCGGGCATCTGGTGCACATGCCCGCGCACATCTACTACCGGGTCGGGCGCTACAAGGACTCCGCCGACATCAACCAGATCGCGGCGGCGGCCGATGTCGCGTACTTCTCCTGGTGCCGCGCGCCGATGGCGTACGCCGCGCTCTATTACACGCACAACCTGCACTTCCTGTGGGCCTCGGAGATGATCGAGGGCAACAGCGACGGGGCGATGATCGCAGCGCGGCGGATCGTCGCGCAGATCCCGCTCGATCAGCTGGGCGCGTTCCCGTTCCTCGAGGACTACCTGGTGACGCCCTACTACACACAGGCGCGTTTCGGGAAGTGGGACCAGATCCTGGGCGAGCCGAAGCCGCCCGCGGAGCAACGCTTCGTGACGGCGATCTGGCACTACGCGCGCGCGCTCGCCTTCACGCGCACCAGGAAGCCCGCCGAGGCGAAGGCCGAGTACGCCGCCTTCGTGGCGATTGCAGACGACGAAGAGCTCGGGGCGCTGGTCTACGACACCTCGAACGGCACCGCCGGCCAGCGCCTCGGGATCGCAAAACATCATCTGGCCGGCGAGATGGCGGCGGCGAGCGGCGACCGCAAGACGGCCGTGGCGGAGTTCCAGCAGGCGATCGCGATCCAGGACGAGATGCCCTACAGCGAGCCGCCGCCCTTCTACATGCCGGTGCGCCAGGCGCTCGGCGCGGTGCTGCTCAAGTCCGGGCGGCCGCGCGAGGCGGAGGCGGTCTACCTGGCGGACCTGCGGATCTATCCCAAGAACGGCTGGTCGCTCTACGGGCTCTCGAAGAGCTACGCCGCGCAGGGCAAGGCCGCGCAGGCGAGCGCCACGCGCAATGGCTTCCAGCACGCCTGGGCGCGCGCCGACGTGCAGCTACAGGCGTCGCGTTTCTAGCTAGCGCGTCGATCCTGGACCGGGTAGTTTGGTCCGGGCCGTCAACACCGGGGGGTTCTCGTGAGCAAGATCGTTCTCGACCGCAGCAAGCTGCTCGGCTTCGACGTCGCCGGCAATCTCCAGGCGAAGGTAGGCAAGAAGCCCGAGCCCTCGCCTTCGAAGGGTTGACGCTCCGGGCGGTCTTCTTCGCCGCTCCAAGCATCTTTTCCGCCAACGCGCTGCGGTCCTGGCTGCGCCTCGGACACGAGGTGGCGGGGCTCGTGCACGCGGGCCGCCGCAACAGCAACGAGCCCGCCCTCGAGTGGCTCGCGCCGCGCTGGTCGGTGGGCGCAATCCTCGACCGGAATTCGATTCCGAGCCGCTCCGTCTCCGGCCCTGGCGACCTGAAGCGCGATCTCCCCTCCGGCGATCTCGTGATCAGCGTGGGCTTTCCCTACCGGATTCCGATGGCTTGGGTCCGCACGCTTCCACGCGGCGGTGTCAACCTGCACCCGGCCCTGCTGCCCGCCTTTCGCGGCCCCAAACCCATCGCTTCCCTGTGTCGAACCGGCGCCGCCGAACGCTTTGGCGGCGTCTCGCTCCATCTCCTGGAAGAGGAGTTCGACGCCGGGCCCCTGCTGGCGCAGGAAGCCGTTCCGTACCGCGGCGATTTCGATGCCTGGATGCTCGAGCTGGCGCGCGCGCATGGGCGCCTGATGGATCCGCTGGCGGGCTGGCTGGCGGGCGCGCTCGAGCCCGCGCCGCAGGACGAGACCGCGGCCAGCTACGACAGGACGGGGCTTCCGCGCCTCACCCCGAAGCTGAAAGCGGAGGAGCTCGCTCGCATCTGCGCGACGCTGGGCTCGCGTCGCAAGCTCAAGCTCGAGCTGGACGGGCGGAGGATCGGGATCCGCGGCTACCGCGGCAAATCGCCACGCACGGGGGCCCCGGCGCGGATCCGGCCGCTCACGGTGAGCTTCGACGCCGCCGACGCGCGCTGCACCTTCTCGCGTTGGCTCCCCGGCACGCGGCGCTGGCGCGATGCGCGCTGGCTGCTGCGGGTCGCGCTCGCCCGGGCCTGATGGCGCCGCGATTCCAGCCCCGATAGCTTGTCGCCCTCTGCCAACCCAGAGGGAGACTCGATGGCCAAGATCATTCTCGACCGCAGCAAGCTGCTCGGGTTCGATGTCGCCGGCAACCTCCAGGCCAAGGTGGGCGTGAAGACGTCGGGGCCGCAGACTCCGAAGCGCTGAGCCCGGCGATCGGCTAGCGGCTGGTCGGCTCCACCAGGCTCGCGTCCAGCGGCAGATCGATCACGAAGGTCGCCCCGCGGCCCGGCTCGGAATCCACGCGGATGCGTCCGCCGTGGCGTTCGATGATCCCGTGCGAGAGCGAGAGGCCGAGGCCCGTGCCGACTCCCACCGGCTTGGTGGTGAAGAACGGATCGAAGATCCGGCTCTGGATCTCGGGCGGGATGCCGGGGCCGCTGTCGTGGAACTCGAGCGTGACGCCGGCCTCGGTGCGGCGCGTCTCGATCCGGATCACGCCCTTGCCGTCGATCGCGTCGCAGGCGTTCATCAGCAGGTTCAGGAACACCTGGTTGAGCTGGCCGGGGTAGCAGCGCACGCGCGGCAGGATGCCGTAATCGCGCACCACCTGGATCGCGTTCTTGAAGCGCGGCTCCATCAGCGCCAGCGTGCGGTCGATCTCCTCGTGCAGGTCCACCTCCTGGAGGTCGGCCTGATCCATGCGCGAGAAGGTCCGCAGGTCCTGCACGATCTTCTTCACGCGCTGGGTGCCCTCGCGGCTGCGCGCCAGCAGCTTGCCGATCGATTCGCGAATGCGCTCGGTGTCGGCCTCCGACTGCTGGCCCTCGACGAGTTTCTGGATGAACTCCTCCAGCAGCTGGAGGTTGGCGTGCACGAAGCCGATCGGGTTGTTGAGCTCGTGGGCGACGCCCGCCACCAGCTGGCCCAGCGACTTCATCTTCTCCGCCTGCGTGAGCTGCGCCTGGATCTCGCGCAGCTCGCGGGTGCGCTCCTCGACGCGCGCCTCCAGCGTCTCGTTGAGCTTGGCGATCTCGTCGAAGGCCTTGGCGTTCTCGATCGCGATCGAGCTCTGGTTGGCGAGCGTGCGCAGGAGGAGCCTGTCGTCCGCGGCCAGGCGATCGCCCGAGAGCTTGCGCCCCACCGCGATCACGCCGAGCAGGTCGACGCCGTAGAGCACCGGCACCAGCAGCTCGACCTCGAGCGTGTCGAAGACGTCGCGGCAGGCCTCGCGGCTCTCGAGGTCGTGCTCGTCGTCGAAATCGCCGCGCGAGAGGTCCTCGCGCCGCATCCAGAGGTGCTTCCAGATCGGGTGATCGGAGGGGATCTCGGTCTTGAGGGCCTCCTCGTCCCACTCGCCCCGCGAGGCGATCGGCTGGAGCAGCTTGCCCTTGTCGTCCACCAGCAAGACCATCGCGCGCTCGACGCCCATGGTGTCGGTGAGCGCCACCAGGATGCGGTCCGCGATCTCGCCCAGCGAGAGCATCGAGACCATCGCCTCGGAGATCTCGCGCACGGCCACCCGGTAGGCGGCGCGGTCGCGGTCGAAGAAGCGGTCGACCAGGGCCTGCATGCGATTGCGCGCCGGGTTGAAGAGCAGGATGGCGACGAAGAGCAGCGCCACCTGCGCTGGCCGCTCGGAGACCCCGAAACGCGAGACCAGCGTGTCCGCGAACGTGATGGCGAGCGCGAAGGCGCCGGTGATGGCGAGCGTGGCCGCGCCGTAGGCGGCCGAGGACTTGGCGAGGCTGCGCACCTCGAAGAGCTGGCGCCGCACGATCCCATAGCCGACCGCGAGCGGGAAGACGAAGACCCAGATCAGCGGCACGTAGAACGGGAACGGGGTCTGGAAGAGCAGATCGGAGACCAGCCCGATCAGCACGGGGAGAAAGCTCACCAGCGCTCCGAAGAAGACCACGTCGGCGTGATCGCTGAGCGCGCCCTCGCCGTGCCGGTGGCGCTCGAAGGCGACGATCACGAAGGAGACCACGAAGAGGGTGAGCGTGTAGCTGAGCGAGAGCAGCGAGCCGGTGCCGGCGCCAAGCCCGATCTGGTAGTCGACCATCGCGATCGCGGCGAGCACGAGCGCGGCGAGGTAGGGCAGCAGCTGGATCCGGCGGTGACGCACGATCCAGTCCGGCTCGAGCGGATAGCTCGTAAACAAATGGAAGGTGGTGGCGCCGATCAGCGGCAGGTTCAGCATCAGGCGCGGAAACGACCACGGGATGTCGTCGGTCTGGGTCACGGTGGCGAGCTGCACGGACATGGTCGAGCAGAAGAGCAGCAGCGCCCACGCTCCCGAGCGATCCGGGCGCATCCACCAGACCGCCCCGCCGGTCACGAGATAGATCAGGGCGACCACCAGCAGCAGCGCGTGGAACAGGGTGTCGACGGGCGTGCGCGTCTCGCCGGCCGGAACCGGCGGCAGCGAGAACCGGAGCTGCTTCCCGTCCGGCTTCTGGATCAGGTACTCGTTGGGAACGCCCGCTTGCAGGCAGCCGCTGCCCTCGCGCAGCTTGTAGAGATAGGGGCTGCCGTCGATTTCGAGGATGCGGTCGCCGGGCTCGGCCCCGGTCCCCAGCGCGGACGGCGCCAGCGATTCGATCACGGCCCGGCCGGCCAGGCGCGAATCGCTGAAGGGCGGGCTGATGTCGCCCGGGGCGATCCGCAGGCTCGCCACGGACAAGAAGATCCCGAGCAGCGCCCAGGCCATCGCCACGAACGCGGTCCAGCGCCGCATGCGCAGGGTGGAGGTGGGATTCATGCAGCTCCGGGCACCCCCTGCATGCTACGGGGGATGCTCGGGGCGTGTCAAAAGGCCCCGGCTGGGGGGCTATCGCTCGGAGCGGAGGAGGACGGCTTCGGCGGCGATCTGGTCGAGGTCGCGCCCGGGGCCGTAGTTGTAGCCGCGGTTGTTCAGAAGGATGGGCGCGTTCGGGCCCTTTCCGGCCTCCGCGGCGGCCTGGGCCGCGAGCTTCGCCTGGAGCTGCTGCATGGCGGCGCCGGAATGCGCCATCTCGTCCTCCAGAGTGACGGGATTACACTGCGGGCCGTCGCCGCTCACGATCGGCTCGTTCCAATCTTCGGCGCGCACCGCCTTCACCCCCGGAAGGGCGAGAACGAAGGTCGCGAGGAGGGCGAGGAGCCCGGCAATCGTCTTGAGGTCGAGCGACGAGCGCATGCTGTCTCCGTGGTACTCTGCAGCCGGTAGCTTCATCGGCCATCCGCGGGCGGCGCTTGACCGATGCTACCGCGGGGATTGCACGCGAACTGCCGACCGGCTGCCGGGAAGCTGCGCAGTCGGGCTTCGGGAGGCGGATGCAGCTCGTCAGCTTCGAGCGCCGCGAGAGCGAGAGCGCGCCGGAGCGGCCGGACGCCTCCAGCAGGGCTTCGGCGCTCGGCTTCGAGTGGCTCGACACCACGCGCCCCGGCCGGCGCCGGCTCGGCGCCGTGCTCCCCGCCGGCCCGCACGCCGGCGCGATCGTCGACCTCAACCGCGCGCTCGCCATCCGGCTCGCCGGTGAAGACGTAGGCGCGCCGGAGGCCGAGGCCGATTCGCTGCTCCCCTCCGACATGCAGGCCTTCTTGCGGCGCGGCCCCTCGGCGCTCTCGGCGGCGCGCGCCGCGCTCGAGTTCGTCGCCGACGCGGTCGACCGCTACGACGCGCCCGATCTGCTGCGCGCCGGGGTGGTGGAGCCTCGCCGGCGCGTGCACCTCTCCTCTCCCGTCCCGCATCCGCGCAAGATCGTCGCGGTGGCGCGGAACTATCCCGCGCACGCCCGCGAGCGCGGCGCCGCGGCGCTCCCCTCCGAGCCCGTCCTCTTCCTCAAGGCACCGTCCTCGGTGATCGGACCCGACGACGAGATCCTGCTCCCGGCGGCCTGCTCGAAGGTGGATTTCGAGGGCGAGCTGGCGGTGGTGATCGGCTCGCGGGTGCGCGGCGTCGGCGCGCAGGACGCGCTCGCCTGCGTGGCGGGCTACACCGTCGCCAACGACGTCTCGGCCCGCGATTTCCAGGGCGAGCGCGGCCAGCACTTCATCGGGAAATCCTGCGACAGCTTCGCGCCGCTCGGCCCGGCGCTGGTCACCGCCGACGAGATCCCGGACCCGCAGGATCTCGGGATCCGCACGCTGGTGTCGGGCGAGACGATGCAATCGGCGCGCAGCAAGGAGATGCTCTTCCCGATCGCGGAGATCATCGCCTTCGTCTCGAAGCTGATGACGCTCGAGCCGGGCGACGTACTGCTCACGGGCACGCCGGCGGGCGTCGGCGCCTCCCGCACCCCGCCGCGCTGGCTGCGCGACGGCGACGTGGTCGAGATCGAGATCGAGCGCGTGGGGCGGCTGCGGAACTACGTGCGCGCGTCGGGGACGTAGCGGAGCATCAGCCGGCTGCCGTCGGCGAGCCCGGCGCGCATCGGCCCCCGCCAGTTCTTGATCTCGGCGGGATACTTCTTGTCGTAGATGGAGAGCAGGCGCTCGATCATCTGGGCCGAGCGCACCACCTCGGTGCGCGCCTCGAAGCTCGGCCCGGCACGGAACGCCTCGTTGGTCCCCATCATCTTCTTGACGCGGCCGTAGTCCCCTACCCAGATGCGCGCGCGGTTCAGCCGGCGGACGATCAGGCTGCGGGATTTCCAGCTCTTGGTCGCCGTGATGATCACGACCGCGTCGTCGATCCAGCCGTACCAGACCTCGCCGTGGCAGCGGCTCTCCTCGCCGTTCGAGAGCAGCGGGCTCACGTAGACGAACGAGCTCTCCGCGAGCGCCTTCGCGAGCGCGGGGGCGAGAGGCGCGGCGGCCGGCGGCGTCTGCGCGCGGGCCAGCGCCGCAGGCGCGAGCAGCAGTCCGGCCATCGCCTCGAGCAGGGTGCGGCGATCGATCAAATTCCGGACCCCTTCTCGTGCTCGTCGACGTGGATGCCGCACTCGCGTGTCTCGGGGCTCTCCCACCACCAGCGGCCGGCGCGCGGATCGTCGCCCGGCGCGATCGCGCGCGAGCAGGGATCGCAGCCCACCGAGGGATAGCCCTCGGCGTGCAGCCGGTTGGTGGGGACGTTGTGCTTGCGCACGTAGGCGAGCACCTCGTCGTGCGTCCAGTCGGCGATCGGATTCACCTTCACGATGCCGCCGTGCTGCGGATCGAAGTGCGCCTTCGCGGTCTCCTCGCGGGTCACGCCCTGATCGCGGCGCAGGCCCGCCACCCAGGCGTCGAGTCCGGCGAGGTAGCGGCCCAGCGGCTCGACCTTGCGGATCCGGCAGCAGAGCTGGCGGTTCTCGATCGACTCGTAGAAGAGGTTCATCCCCTTGCTGCGCACCATCGCCTCCACGGCGGAGGCCTCCGGGAAGATCACCTCGACGTTCTTGTCGTAGCGGTCGCGCACGCGGTCGATCAGGTCGTAGGTCGCCTGCGGCAGCCGGCCGGTGTCGAGCACGAAGACCCGGGAGGCCGGGTCGATGCGGTGCATCATGTCGAGCAGCACCAGGCCCTCGGGCGCGCCGAAGGAGCAGGAGAGCGCGATCCTCTGCCCGAAGGTCTTGAGCGCCCAGGTGAGGAGCTGCTGCGCGTCCAGGCTCTCGGCCTGTCCGGAAGCGATGAAGCGCTGGATGGCGTCGTTCACTCGTCCACCTGTTCGGGAATCCGGGCGCTGGATCCGCTCCGAAAGGCTACCACCGACCCGGAATCGCGCACCTTTCGCGCGAGCTCCTCGACGCTGGCGCCGAGCCGCGGGTGCACCAGCTGCGGCGCCAGCTCGCAGAGCGGCACCAGCACGAAGGCGCGCTCGTGCAAGGCCGGGTGCGGGACGCAGAGGCCCGGCTCGTCGAGCACGAGCGAGCCGTAGAAGAGCAGGTCGAGGTCGAGCGTGCGCGCGCTCCAGCGGCCGGACGAGCGCTGCCTCCCCCGCGAGGCCTCGATCTCGAGTAGGCACGCGAGCAGCGCGCGCGGCGCGAGCTGCGTGCGCAGGCGCAGCGCCGCGTTCAGATAGGGACCCTGCGGCGGCGGGCCAAGGGGGGCCGTCTCATAGACCGTCGAAACCGCCACCACGCGGACATCCGGCCGCGAGCGCAGGGCGTGGGTGGCGGCGGCGAGATGCGCCTCGCGATCGCCGAGGTTCGAGCCCATCGCGACGTAGGCGTCGACCATGGGCAGATCCTACTACTCCCCGTCGAAGCAGGAAGACGTGTCCTTTTCGGAAAGCGCCGGGTATAACTTCGCGCATGCCCGACCAGATCGTCCACGACACGCCCGTTCCCGGCGCCCTGGGCGACGAGTTCTGGGGCAGCGACCTGATCGCCGAGGTGCTTCGCGAGCTCGCGATTCCCTATCTCGCGTTCGTTCCGGGCTCGAGCTACCGCGGGCTCCACGACAGCATCGTCAACCACCTCGGCAACCGCGCTCCGCAGCTGCTGCTCGCGATCCACGAGGAGAGCGCCGTCGCGATCGCGCACGGCTACGCGAAGGTCTCGGGCCGCATGATGGCCGCGGGGCTGCACGGCAACATCGGCCTGCTGCGGGCGCCGATGGCGATCTACAACGCCTGGTGTGACCGCGCGCCGGTGCTCCTGCTGGGCGCCAGCGGGCCGTGGGACGCCTCGCGGCGCCGTCCCACCGACTGGATCCACACCAGCGCGGATCAGGGCGGGCTGATCCGCGACTTCACCAAATGGGACAACCAGCCGGGTTCGCCGGCGGCCGCCGTGGAAGCCCTGCTGCGCGCCGCGCAGATCGCGCAGACCGCGCCGCAGGGGCCCGTGTACGTGAATCTGGTGAGCGACATCCAGGAGCAGAGCATCGGGGCGATGCCGCCGCTGCCCGATGTCGCGCGCTATCCCGCACCGCCGCCCGTGTACCCGGCGCCCGAGCTGGTGGCGGCTGCTGCGAAGCTGCTGTCGGAGGCGAGCAGCCCCGTGATCCTGCTGGGGCGCTGCTCGCGCGATCTCGAGGACTGGAAGGCGCGCGTCGCGCTGGCCGAGCGGCTGGGCGCGCCGGTGATGACCCATTTGAGGTTTGCCGCGGCCTTCCCCACCGATCATCGGCTGCACCCGGTCTCGCCGGTGCTGCGCTCCCTGCCGCCGGCCGGGCGCAATCTCGTCGCCGAGGCGGACGTGGTGCTGGCGCTCGACTGGCCGGACCTCGCCGACGCGCTGGGCGGGGAAGACGGCGCGCAGCCGGCCCGCGCCAAGGTGATCCGCGTCTCCTGCGACGCGCACAGCCACCGAGGCTGGAGCGCGGAGCACCGGGCCCTGCCTCCCAGCGATCTCTACCTGCTCTGCGAAACGGATGCGGCGGTCCGGATGCTGCTCGAGACCACCCGCCCGCGCGCAGCGCGAGCGGCGCTCCCGGCCGTCGCGCCATCGCCCGAGCTGCCCGCCGAGCTCTCCCTCGCCCACATCGCCGTCGCGCTCGAGTCCTGCACACAGGGGATTGACGTCTGCTACACGCGCCTCCCGCTCACCTGGCGCGGCTCCTACGCCCACTTCCGGCATCCCCTCGACTACATCGGATACGACGGCGGCAGCGGCGTCGGCTCGGGCCCCGGCATCACGGTGGGCGCCGGCCTCGCGCTTCAGGGCAGCGGGCGGATCCCGATCGCGATGCTGGGAGACGGGGACTTCCTGATGGGCAACACCGCGATCTGGACGGCCGCTCATTACGCGATCCCGTGTCTCCTGATCGTCTACAACAACCGGTCGTTCAACACCGACGAGGCGCACCAGAGAAAACTGGCCAGGGACCGGGGGCGCCCGCAGAAGAACCAGTGGATCGGAACCCGCATCGAGGCCCCCGAGATCGACATCGCGGAGATGGCGCGATCCCAGGGAGCCACGGGCATCGGCCCGGTGACGCAGGTGGGCGAGATCCAGCCCGCCATCGAGCAGGGGATCGCGGCGGTGCGCGCGGGACGGGTGTGCGTGATCGACGCGCGGGTGACGCGGAGGCACGACGATCCGCTCCCCGAGAAGCGCGACACACGCAAGGCTGCGATGGGGTTCCTGGACGGACTCTGGTCGAGGCGCCCGGGTGGACGCTAGGCGAGCGTCCTGATCCACTTCCTGCTGAGCCCCTTTCTACCTTTTGCCATCGAGATCAGGCGATCGAGCGCTCGGCCCCGCCTGCTGCTTCCAGAACATTGGCATGTGTCTTGCGTAGAGTGATCCCATGATCGATCTTGGCCGGTGTTCCCTGACCGTAGCGCTCGGCGCCTTCTCCGTGGCAGCCGCGCCAGTCCCCGCGGTCGCGGCGCCCGCCAAGGGTCCGGTTGCCAGCATCGAGGCGATCCAGGGTACGGTGGTCCGCTGGTCGGTGCCCGGCACGAAAACGTGCGGAATGGGTGCGCGATCTTGGGAGGCGCTGCAGGAGACCTGCTACTACCCGATCGACCTGCTGCACAAGCCGGGACTGGTCAAGATCAGCCGCAAAGGCGTCGGGGCGGCCAGCTTCGCTCAGATCTCGGTGGAAGCTTCCTCGTACGGAAGCCAGGACATCAAGCTCGGGGACATTCCGCAAGCGAACCCCTCGGCGGCGGATCTCAAACGCAACGCGCGCGATCAGGCGCTGGTCGAAAAGATCTGGACGAAGCCCGAAGGGCCCGCGAGGTTCACGCTGCCCCTGGGAGCGCCGGCATCGCCGCTGCCGGAACCGCAGGGTTTCGGCGCGAAGTGGATCTTCAACGACAAGCCAGACGCTTCGGAGATCCACAGCGGCGTCGACTACGCCCTGGGGACGGGGACGCCGGTCTTGTCCGTCGCCGACGGAACGACAGCGCTCGCTGAAGATCTCTTCTTCACGGGCAAGGCCGTGTTCGTCGACCACGGCAACGGGCTCGTCAGCATGTACTTCCACCTATCCGAGATCAAGGTCCAGGCCGGGCAAGACGTCAAGAAGGGCGAGAGCCTCGGCCTGGTGGGATCGACGGGGCGGCAGACCGGGCCGCACCTCCATATGGGCGTCCGATGGCACGACGCCCGGATCGACCCGCAGTTCCTGCTGGGCGACCCGGCCAAGATCCCGGCAATCGGCAATTGACCTGCGCGGCGGCGCAGAGAACGCGCGAACGGCTGTATGTAGGCGACTGTAAATTCCGAGCTCGAACGCAACCACAAGGAGGTCGATTCCCATGGCCAAGAAAAGCAGAGGCGGTCGGATGACGGCTGCGAAAAAGCGCGCTGCGAAGGCGCGTGGCGGTAAAGGCCCGGTCAAGAAGCGCAAGGTCGGCAAGAAGATCATGAAGACCTGAGGCAACGTCGGCGCCCGTTCCAGCGTAGAATGGGCGCCGATGATCCTCGACATCTTCTCCGAGCTGCAGCGGCCGGGGCCCTTCGCGCCCGATCACGAGGCGCGCATGTTCGCCGATGCGGCCGAGCAGGCGGTGCTCGCCGACACACTTGGTTTTGGCTGCTGGTGGACCGTCGAGCACCACGGGGCCGTCGAGTTCAGCTATTCCTCGGCGCCCGAGATCGTGGTCGCGGCGCTCGCGCAGCGCACCGAGCGCCTGCGCTTCGGGCACTCGGGCGTGCTCGCGCCCTTCCGCATCAACCATCCCCTGCGCGTGGCCGAGCGCGCGGCCTGGATCGATCTCGTCTCGAACGGGCGCCTCGAGATGGGCCTGGCGCGTTCGGGCGGCACCGAATGGTCGGCCTTCGGCGTGGATGCCGAGACCTCGCGCGACCAGCTGCGCGAGGCGCTGCTGATGCTGCCGCGCATGTGGACGCAGGACAGCTTCTCGTGGGAGAGCGCGCACGTCGTGATCCCCGAGCGCAACGTGGTGCCCAAGCCCGTACAGAAGCCGCATCCGCCGCTCTGGCAGACCGCCACGAGCCCGGAATCCTTCGAGATGGCGGGGGAGCTCGGCGTCGGCGCGCTCGCCACCACGCTGCTCTCGCCGCTCGCCTCGCTCGCGACGCTCTTCGACCACTACCAGAAGGGCCTCGCGCGCTGCCAGCCGGCGGGGCACTTCGTGAACGAGCGGCGCGGCGTCTTCACCTTCCTGCACTGCGCGGAGACGCGGAAGCAGGCGATCGCGAGCCGCGCGGGCGAGGCCGCGCTCTGGTTCGTGAACGCGGCGCCGCGGGTCTTCAGCGTGCCGCGCAAACTATGGATTGATGCGATCCGCGGCTCGCTCGCGGCCAGCGACCCCGCCGCGACGCGCGCCGTGGCGGCGAGCCAGGTGGCGACGGATCTCGACCTCGACGATCCGGTCGCGGTGGTCCGGCTGCTGAACCGCCAGCTGGCCGGCGAGCGCCTGGATCCGGTCGAGGTCTACGAGACGCTCGAGCCGATCGAGTCGGTGATCATCGGCGACGTGGATCTCTGCCGGCGCAAGCTCGCGCGCTACGCGCAGATCGGGACGGACCGGCTGATGTGCCTGATGCAGTTCGGAACGCTCCCGCACGCGCGCGTGATGGCGAGCCTGCGCACGACCGGCGAGGCGCTGCTGCCGGACTTCGCGGGCTGAGCATGCCGGAGAGCTGGGGCTACGAAGCGGTCTTCCACTTCACGGTGAGCGCCACCGACTTCGAGCGCTCGCTCGCCTTCTACCAGAAGCTCGGCTTCCAGCTGCTGCGCGACAACCGCGACATCGTTTGGCCGGATTTCGTCGCCGAGAACTTCGGCATGCGGCGCGCGCAGGGGCGCGGCGCGCTGCTCGCGCTCGGGCCCGAGCCGCACCACGTCCGCCTCGACCTGATCGAGTGGCTGGAGCCGCGCTGGGAGGGGCCGCGCGCGGACGTGCCGATCGAGGAGCGCGTGCCGCGCATCATCGCGATCCGCACGCGCAACCTGCGCGGCGCCTACGCCGAGTTGCGCACGCGCGGCATCGAGTTCATCCGCCCGCCGCGCGATCCCGACCCCGCGCTCGGCATCGAGTCGGTCGTCTGCTGCCGCGATCCCGACGGCAACCTGATCGAGCTGATCGAGTACATGCCGGGCGTGCTCGGCTCGCGCATCGATCACTTGAAAAAGCGCTAGAAGAGGGCGATCGGGTTCACCGGCGAGCCCGTTCCGCCCGCGACGCGCAGCGGCGCCACCGTGAGCAGGAACTGCCAGCGCTTGCGCTCGGCGCAGGCCGCCGCGAGCTCGGCGAGCGCCAGGTTGTCGAGCAGGTGGACGCCCATCCCGACCAGACAGCACTGGTGCAGCGGCAGCGGCCAGCCCGGGACCGCGCCGGGCGGGAGCGCGTCCGAGACGCCGTCGCTGCCGAGTACTGAGATGCGGCGCTCGTACAGCCAGGGAACGCAGCGCGCGTCGAGGCCGGCGAGCCCCTCGGCGTTCGGGTCCCAGGGTCCGCGCGCGGCGCGGCGGGCGTCGCGGCCGGTGGCGACGAGCAGGAGATCGCCCTCGCCGACGCGCAGCCCCGCGGCCGCCTCCGCGCGCTCGAGCTCCTCGGGAAGGATCCGCTCGCCCGGCTCGAGCCAGGCGGCGCCGCGCAGGCGCGGGATGTCGAGCAGCACCCCGCGCCCCGCGATCCCGTCGCGCGCCACCATGATGCTGCCGCGCCGGGCGCCGTCGCTCTTCACGTCGCTGATCGGGAAGCCGTTGTAGAGCATCCCGTTCACCGCGATGTGGCAGAGCGCGTCGATGTGCGAGGTCGCCATGCCGTGGAAGGCGACGCCGATGTAGTCCATGGTCGCGCCGATGCCGGGCACCAGCGAATCGGCGACGTCGCCGGCCACCAGCATGTGATGATGTGCCGGGCGGGGATTCTCGATCGACGGCTCGACCGGCAGCTCGCGCGCGCAGCTCACCGCGACGCCGTCGCGCACCAGGGCGGCCGCCGCCGCGCGCAGCTTCGGCGTGATGAAGTTGAGCGCGCCGGCCTCGTCCTCGGCGCCCCAGCGGCCCCAGTTCTTCGTCTCCTCGAAGACCTTCTCCATCCAGGTCTGGGTCGGGGCGCTCGGCTGGCTCACTTCGAATCCTCCGGAACGGGGACGGCCATGATACCGGCCCTCCCGTGGACGGTCCGAGCCTGGAGTGTGACGCGAAGTCTCAGCACGGGCCCAGCCTGAGCCTGAAATACACATTTCAGAGCCCTTCGGCGCGCCTTCGGGCTGGCACGCGGAATGCACGGCGTCCAGGCGGGAGGAAGCAACCATGCTGCGAGGATTCCTGGCGATCGTCGCCTTCGCGTTGCTGTCGATGGCCGGATGCGGCCAGGAGGAGGCTGCGCCGCCGCCGCAGGCGTCCGCGCCCGTGCACGCCTCGAACGTGCCGCCCATGGCGCCCACCAACATCGTCCGGCTCGCGCAGGCGTCGAAGGATCACACGACCCTGGTTGCAGCCATCGAAGCGGCGGACTACGTCACCGCGGTGGCGGCTTCGGGCCCTCTCACCGTGTTCGCGCCGACCAACGCGGCGTTCGACGCGCTGCCCGCCGGCACCGTGAGCTCGCTGCTCGAGCCGGCCAACGCGGACCAGCTGCGCAGGGTCTTGCAGTACCACGTCACCACCTCCGCCCTCTCGGCGAAGAGCCTGCGCGACGGCCAGGTGCTCGGAATGACCAACGGCGCCAAGGCCACGATCCGCGTCGAGGGCGACCAGATCTGGATCAACGACGCCAGGATCTTGAGCTCCACCCCAGCCGACAACGGCATGCTCCACGTGATCGACGCGGTGCTACTCCCCCCGGCCCCGGCAGGCGGCTAGACCTCGCTTCGGATCGCCGGATCAGAGGCCGAGCAGTTCGTTCTTCAGGCGAGCATCCACCGGCTCCTCGCCGAGCCAGTTGCGCAGCACGGCGGTGAATAGCTCGACGCCCGGGATCGCGCTTCCCTTCTGCTGGCCGTTGACCAGGATGCGCGTGCCGGCCCCGGGCGTGAACTCGAAGTAGACCGCGTCGCCTTCCCGGGCCGTTCCGATCGCCTCCAGGTTCGCGAGCAGCGTGGCGATCTGCGGCTTCAGCCGGGCGAGCTGCTGCGCGGAGTTGTTGGCCTCGAGCCCGTCGGAGACCGCCTCGGAGAACGCACCCGCCTCGACTTCGCGCAGCATCGTGATCGCGACCCGGCGCGGCCCCGTCTGTGCGAGCAGGGCGGCCGCCGAGCTCGCCTTCTGCGGCACGTACAGGCCCGCTACATAGACATCGAAGATCGCCCGACGGCGTAGCCCCGCGCCGTTGAGGTGAAGCAGCTGGCCGCCGACCTGCACGGTGGGCGGAAAGACGACGCCTTCGATCTCGAGCGGGGGCTCGCTCGCGATCGCGCTTCCCGCCGCGAGCGCGATGGCCACGATCCATCGCATCATTGCCGTGTCGCCGCGGTCGACTGGTATCGCGCCATGAAAATCTCCAAAATGCGCGCCCCGGCTGATAGACTGCAACAGTTTCGCGAAAGGGGCTCATCTGACCTCTGCCACCGTCACCCGCGGTTCGAGCGCCTTCCTGGCGCTCTTCACTCCCTGGCTGCTCGCGACTTCTGCACGAAGCGACGTCACCCAGACCTTGGGATTCGGTTCGGCGGTCGAATCCGCCGACCGGCATGCGGGCTTCGATTCGCTGAAAGAGGGATCACGGCTTCGAGGCTACACCGAGAACGGTTTGATCGTCGATCAGGTCGGACCCTGCGACGCTTGTTGGGGCTACCACTACGATGCCAGCTTCGAGCCGACGACGATCTCGGCGGCGGACGGCCAGGAGTTGGTGGCGCTCGAGTTCACGGCCCACTCGGGATCATCCGTCATCTGGCAATCCTTCCTGTACTGGGAGGCGCATGACGATGGCGCCATCGTGGATTCGGGCGTCTTCATCGCGCCCGCTCACGGCATCGTCGGGTTCTTCGATCCGGCCGGCTTCGACGATCTACAGATCATGGGGTACTTCACTCTGGCCCAGGCGCAGGCGGTAGCCGCCGTCGGCTTCGCGCATGCAGGCCCCATGTTCAGAGGCATCGAGATCGACAACCTGCTGGCCGAGGTCGCCCTCGATACCGACGGCGACGGCCGTCTGGGGCGTTTCGACAATTGCCCGGACGTGCCGAACCCGGAGCAGGCCGACGCGGACCTCGACGGCGAGGGCGACGCCTGTGACGAGTTCCCGAATGGAGGGAGCGCCCTCGATCAGTGCCTGGACGACCTCGAGGCCCTCTCTCGCGATCCGCGCCTCGCCGATTCGGATGGCGACGGCGAGGGTGACGCGTCGGACCTGTGCCCGGGGACCGCGGCGAGCAGCGAGGTGGACGAGGCCGGCTGCTCGCGGCTGCAGTTCTGCGCCGCCATCGATCCCGGAAGCGCGCGCGGTCGGCGGACGTGCGAGCTCGCCGACTGGCGAAACGACGAGCCGCTCCGGCGATCGAAAGGCGACTGCCGGGTGGTCCGCGGTGTCTGTATCGCGCGCTGATCCCGCCGCACCCGTGCCCGTTCTGAGACTGGCCGCGCTCGCGGCGTACGCCCTGCTCCTGATCCTGCGCGCGCCGCGGATCTGGCCGGGGCGCTTCTGGGCGGAAGAGGGGACCGTGTTCTTCTCGGCCGCCTGGTCGGACGGCCTGCTGAAGTCGCTGCTGCTCCCGCGCGGCGGCTACTACATGGCGGTGACCAGCTTCGCCACGACGCTGGCCGCGCGCGCCGTGCCGCTCGAGCATGCGCCGCTCGTCACGACCGGCATCGCAGCCGCCATCCAGCTGCTGCCGGCCTGGCTGCTCGTCACGGTCCGGATCGACGCGCTGCCGGATTCGCTTTCGAGGGCGATCGCGCTGGCGCTGCTGCTCGTCGCGCTCCCCAGCGAAGAGATCTGGCTGAGCTCGACCAACTCCTCCCACTTCCTGGGCGTAGCCGCGGGCATCCTCCTGATCGCGCGGCCTGCGGCGTCGCGCGCCCGCCTCTTCCACCTCGGCCTCCTCGTGCTGGCCGGACTCAGCGGCATCGACGCGAACCTGCTCGCGCCCTTCTTCTGGCTGCGCGCGTACCAGGAGCGCTCGCGGGAGCGGCTCGAACAGGCGGCTGCGCTGAGCGCTTGCGCGCTGCTCCAGGCGCTCGTCGTGCTGATCTCGCCCCACTACGGATTCGCACCGGTGGGGATCGAGGGGGCGCGCAGCCCGGGCCTCGAGCCGCAGATCCTGGCCCACGCCGTGCTCGCGAAGGACATCCTGCTGCCATTCGCGGGGCGCGCCTGGACGGAGCACGTGATGGCGCCGCTCGCGCAGACGCTGACGGCCGGGCGACCGGCGCTGCTCGTCCCCGCGATCGTGATCGCCTGGGCGGGCGTCTTCGCGCTCGCCGTCGTCAAGGGCCGCCAGTGGCAGCCGAGGATCCTGCTCGGCCTCAGCCTCTTCGTGGTGCTCGTGAGCTTCACGGCCGCGCTCGAAGCCTCGCGGCCCGACTGGCATCTCACGCACACGACCGCGCTCGGGGCCGGCAGGTACTACTACCTGCCGAACTTCTTCCTGGGGCTCGCCCTCCTGATGACCGCATGGACGGGCAGCGCGCTGCGCAAGAGCTTCCGGGTGACGGCGCTGGTTCTGGTCGCCTGGATGCTCGTCGTCGGCTCGTACGAGTTCTTCGCCTCGGATGCCCGCCGTTGGTTCTTCCGGGGGCCGGACTGGCAGCATCAGGTCGCCGCTTGGCGTAGGGGCGAGACGGACGACTTGAAGATCTGGCCGGCCCCGTGGAAGATCAGCCTCGAAAGAACCTCGAGAACGCACCCGGAATGACGACGGCGGTCTTCCGGTTCGCTCAGCTCGACATGCCGAAGCGCTGGTGCAACAGCGTCAGGCTGAGCACCCGATTCAGCAGACCATCGAACATGACCCGCTGCTCGGGGGGCTGCTGCGGGATCTGGGCGAAGAGCCCCCGGATCGCGGCGGGGTCGAAGATCGGCTGGTCGTCGAGCAGCGACGAGGCGAAGACGTCGCTGAACAGCTCGCGCATCGCGTCGTCCTGCCCGTATTTGGTCGGGGGCGTCGTGAACGGGTGCTTCTCGCGGCCGTAGACCGGCTCGATCAGCACGTCGCGGGTGGCCTCCCGCAGCACGTGCTTCTCGCGCATCCCGTTGATCTTCATGTGGATCGGGATCCCCGCCGCGAACTCGGCGAGGTGGTGGTCGAGGAAGGGCACGCGCCCTTCGATCGAGTGGGCCATCTCCATGCGATCGCTCAGGAACGTGAGGATGAAGTTGGGCAGATGGATCTTCGAGTTCAGATAGAGGGCCTGATTCAGGGGATCGCGCCCCGCGACGCGCTCCTGGATGGGAAGGCGGCTGAGCCCGACCTCGTAGGGATTCATCCCTTCCACGCTCGCGGCCATCTCCCGGCTGAACAGCAGCCTGGTCTTCTGGCCCACCACCGAGAACGCCTTGATCCAGGAAGGCACCCAGCCGAGCCGCCGCTGAACGGCCTCGATCTCCGGAATCGGCTCGTCCTCGTTCGCCACCAGCACGGGGACGGCCTGGTTGGAGGCGCGCAGCTCGGCGAGCAGGCGGCTCACCGTCGCCGGATCCTGCTTCGCGCTGTTGTAGAGCAGGACGTCGCGCCGGAAGTGCGCGTATCCCCCCAGCATCTCGT
Source organism: Myxococcota bacterium (assembly GCA_036560145.1). Classification (GTDB taxonomy): domain Bacteria; phylum Myxococcota_A; class UBA9160; order UBA9160; family SMWR01; genus DATBRV01. Next base: position 3,162 of record DATBRV010000057.1, on the reverse strand, counting down.
CGGATCCCTCGCCGGTGAACACCACCTTGATGCCGGCATCGCGCACGGCGCGGGAGAGCAGGAACTTCGCCACGCCATGCCCGTTCACGAAGCTCGTCTCCGCGTGCCAGACCGCGTCGCTGTAGGCGTCCGCCAGGCTTCGCGCGGTGACCGGGATCGGATGGAAGCTCGCCCCGGAGCGCTCGGCCTGGGCGCGGGCCAGCGCGGACTCGTCGTAGAGCGCGTCGTCGAAGGTGAGCGTGAAGGCTCGGATCGGCCGGTCCATGTGGCGCTGGGCGAGGCCGAGCACCGCGCACGAATCGATCCCGCCGCTCAGGTAGGACGCGACCTCGACGTCGGCGACCAGCCGCTCGCGGACCGCGTCGTCGAGCACGGCGCGGAAGCCATCGACCACCTCGGCATCCGTGCGGTCGTCGGCCGCCAGCGCCTCGGCCGTGGGAAAATCCAGATCCCAGTACGGGTAGAGGCTGACCTCGCCCTTCTGGGCGATCGCGTAGTGACCGGGCGGGACGGTGTAGATCCCCTCGAACAACGTGCGCGAGTGGGGCCGGAACATGAAGACTTCCTGATACAGAGCCTCGCGGTTCCAGCGCGCCGGAACCCCGAGGGCGAGCAGCGCCTTCACCTCGGACGCGAAGTACACGTCGCCTTCGTGCACGGCATAGAAGAGCGGCTTGATGCCGAAGCGGTCGCGGATCGCCAGCATGGCGCCGTTGCGGCGGTCCGCGATCACCGCCGCGAACTCCCCGCGCAGGTGGCGCCCGAGGTTCATCCCCTCGCGCAGGTAGAGGTGCAGCGCGATCTCGCTGTCGGAGTCGGTCTTGAAGACGCAGCCCTCGGAGCGCAGCTGCTGGCGGATCGCCTGGTAGCCGTAGAACTCGCCGTTGACGACCAGCTGCACCTCGCCGCTCGCATCCGACATCGGCTGACTGCCGTTGCCGAGGCCGATGATCGAGAGGCGGGTGTGGCCGAGGAACGCGCGTCCGTCCTTGGCGATCCAGCGGCCGACCGCGTCGGGCCCGCGGTGGTGCAGCGTCTCGAGGGCGCGGTCGAGCCGTTTGGGATCGAGGCTGCGCCGGAGCTGCCCCGCGACGAATCCGCACATGACGCTCCCCTCCGCTGCGACCCCCGTGCATCGGGGGCCGCAGCGTACCCGAACCGCATCGCTCGTGTGCGGATTTCGGCTCGCCTGGGGACGCGAGGGAAGCGCGGCGCTCGTCAGCGCGGCTTGGGATACATCCCGCTGAAGTCGACGGTCTTGATCTCCTGGCGCCACTCGCGCGGCAGCTCGCGCGAGGTCTGCTCGCGCATCAGCGCCACCCACTTCGCGGCGGCGGCCTTCTGCTCGGCGTTGAGCGGCGCCGGCTTCGGCGCCGGGGCAGCGCCCAGGAGGATCGCGGCAGCGGACGTCACCATCACGCCGGCCGCGAATGCCGCCGAGATCGACGCCCAGCCGGTTCGCGCCGGGGCTCGGTCCTGCTCGCGGCAGGCCCCCGCAGGGCATCCGAAGCCCTTCATCGGAAAAGTCTGAGTCAACATCGCCATCGTCTCACTCCTTCTTGCATCCCCGGCACCGCACCCAAGCAGGAGATTCGGTCCTTCAATAGAGAATATCCAGACCTAATTCTTTCTAGTCTGTTATACAAATATGAATAGAAAGACCTTGGGAGGAGCTGCCGATGGCCGTGAGCCCCCGCCCCGACGCCGCCGAGGCTCCCCTCGACTGGACGGCGCTGCGCGACTTCCTGGCGGTCGCCGAGACCGGAAGCCTCTCCCGGGCGGCCCGCCGCCTGGGAACCAGCCAGCCGACGCTGACCCGGCGCATGGCGGCGCTCGAGGAGCGGCTGCGGACGGAGCTCTTCCGCCGCACGCCGCGCGGGGTCGAGCTCACGGAGGCGGGCGAGTCGATCGTTCCGGCGGCCCGGCAGATGGAGCAGGAGGCGCACGCGGTCGAGATCGCGATCTCCGGACGCGACGCGGCGCTGGCCGGGGTCGTGCGTGTCACCGCGACCGAGGGCCTCGGCATCCACTGGCTCACGCCCGCGCTCGCGGAGTTCCAGCTCGCGCACCCGGCGATCGAGATCCAGCTCCTGATCCAGAACCAGGTCCTCAACCTGCTCCAGCGCGAGGCGGACATCGCGGTGCGGCTCTCCCGCCCGCTCCAGTCGGACCTGGTGGGCCGCAAGGTGGGCGATCTCGCGTTCGGTCTCTACGCGTCTCGCGACTACCTCGCGCGCCGCGGCCGGCCGGCCACGCCCGAGGACCTGGCCCAACACCGCTGCGTGGCGTTCGACGAGACGGCGCGCTGGCTGACGGGGCCCGGCGCCTCGCTCGAGCGCGCGCTCTCCGCGGCCTCCGTCGCCTTCCGCGCCAACAGCGGACAGGCGCAGCTCGCCGCGATCCGGGCCGGCTGCGGGATCGGCGTGGCCGCCCGCTTCCTCGCCGAGCGGTGCGGCGAGATCGAGCAGGTGCTGCCGGAGACCGAAATCGCACTCGAGCTGTGGCTGATCACGCACCCGGCCATGCGCCGCAGCGCCCGGATCCGAGCCGTCTACGACTTCCTGGCGAAGCGCTTCGAGGACGCGCGCGAGCTGTTCAAGCCGTCCTAGCCGGGAGGTTCAGCGGATCGCGCGCCGCGAGCGGAGCGCCGCGCGGGCGGCCTCGTCGTAGCCGAGCTCGCCGAGCACCTCGTCGGTGTGCTGGCCGACGCTCGGCGCGGGCCGCGTCTCGAGGGGCGGGCAGCCGTCGACGGCGATCGGGCTCGCGATGCTCCGGACCGCGCGGCCGCGCGAGTCGCGCCCGTTGCGCAGGATGCCGGCGGCCTCGAGCTGCGGGTCGTGCACGAGGCTCTCGAGCCGCGCGACGTGGGTGAAGGTGACGCTCTGCTCGTCGAGCGCCTTGCGCCAGTGGTCGTAGTCGCGGCTCGCGAGGATCGGCGCGACGATCGCGTAGAGCTCCTTGGCTCGCGCGCGCCGCTCGGCGCGGGTTCCGAAGCGTGGGTCGGCGAGGAGATCGGGGCGCTCGAGCGCCCGGCAGAGCCCGGGCCAGAGCTTGTCCTCCTGCACCATCGCGAGGAGCATCCACTCGCCGTCGCCCGTCTCGTACTGGTTCACGAGCGCGTTGTCGGGCTCCCGGCAGTCGACGCGGCGATAGCCCTCGGCC
>DATBRV010000056.1:0-47722 GCA_036560145.1 Myxococcota bacterium | reverse complement strand
CTTCGCCGGCGTGCAGGTCGTCGGCGGCGGCGAGTTCTTCCGGCGCAACGCGCTGCTCTATCTGGACGCGGCCGAGCTGGAGGACCTGACCGACCGGCTCGCCGCGGTGCAGCCCTTCCTGGCCGAGATCGCGCGCGATCCGAGCGCGACCGGCGTCTCGGACCTGCTGCGTCGCGCCGTGCTCGCGAGCCACGACGGAACCGACGTCGGGCTCGACCTGGCGGCCGCCCTCGACCGCGTGAGCACGGCAGCCCTGGCGGCGGCGGCCGGCCGCGCGTCCCCGGATCCCTGGGGCGACGCGCTGATCGGCGGCTCGCTCTCCGAGCCGGAGCGCAACCGGGTGCTCACGATCCGAGCCAATTCCGATTTCGACGACCTGCTCTTCGCGGCGCCGGCCATCCATGCGATTCGGGATGCGGCGCGCGAGCTCGCGCTCGACGCCGACCACGGCCTGCGCGTGCGCATCACCGGCACCACGGTGCTCAACCACGAGGAGCTCGAGGTGGTCGAGGTGCAGGGCCAGCTGGCCGCATTGGCGGCGCTCGGCCTGTTCACCCTCGCGGTCAGCTTCGGGCTGCGCTCGCTGCGCCTGCTGTTCGCCCTGATCGCGAGCCTGATCGCGAGCCTGGTCTGGACGAACGCCTTCGCCGCGGCGGCGATCGGGCATCTCAACCAGGTCTCGGTCGCCTTCAATGTGCTGATCGTCGGCCTCGGCGGCGAGCTCGGGATCCACTTCTGCCTGCGCTATCAGGAGCTCGCGGCGCAGAAGCGCTCGCGCGCGGAGTCGCTCGCGCTGGCCGGCTCCTCGATCGGCAGCTCGCTGCTCTCGAGCGCGGTCACCACCGCGATCGGCTTCCTGGTCTTCCTGCCCACCGACTACCGCGGCGTCGCCGAGCTGGGCCTCCTCTCCGGGGCAGGGGTGCTGCTCTCGCTGCTCTCGACCCTGAGCCTGCTGCCCGCGCTGATCTCGCTGGGGGCGCCGGCCGCGCCCGAGGCCAGCGCCGCGAGGCCCTCGCGAGCCGCGGGCTGGCTCCGCCTGCCGGTGGCGCACGCGCGCGCGGTCCGCTGGGCCGCCTTCGCCGTCGCGCTCGGCTCGCTCGCGCTGCTGCCGCGCGCGCGCTTCGATCACAATCCGGTCAGCCTTCGCGATCCCAACACCGAATCGGTGCAGGCGTTCCTCGACATGCTCGAGCGGAGCGAGACCTCTCCCTGGACGATCGACGTGATCGCGCCCGACCTCGCGAGCGCGCAGGGGACGGCGGCCAGGCTCGCCGCGCTTCCCAGCGTCGAGCGCGCCATCACGCTCGCGGACTTCGTGCCCGAGCAGCAGGAGGAGAAGCGCCGGCTGCTCGAGACGATGGCGCTCTTCGTCCCGGGGCGGTCTCCGCCCGCCCCGCGCGGCGGCCCCGCGGAGCAGATCGCCGCGCTGGAAGAGCTGGCCGCTGCGCTCGCGCCGGCGCCCGAGGCCGCGGCCCTGGCGGCGAGCGAGGCGCGCCTGCGCGAGGCGTTGGCAGGCCTGCTCGCGGCGGTCCGGGCGGCGCCCGACCCGGTGCCGCTGCTCGCGCAGCTGGACCGGAACCTGGTGGCGAGCCTTCCCGAGCAGATCGAGGATCTGCGCAGCGCGCTGCGTCCGGACGCCGTGACGCTCGCGACGCTCCCCCCCGAGATCCGCGATCCGATGCTCTCCGAGACCGGGCGCGCGCGGATCCAGGTCTTCCCGAAGCGGGATCTCTCGGACAGCGAGAATCTCGAGGAGTTCATCGACGGCGTGCGCGCGATCGCGCCCGAATCGACGGGGCCGGCGGTGGGGCTGGTGGAATGGGGGCGCGTGACCTCGGGCGCCATGCAGCAGGCGATGGCGGTCGGCTTCGTCGCCACGCTGGTCTTCCTGTTCCTGCTCTGGCGGAACCTGTGGGACACGCTGCTGGCCTTCTTCCCGCTGCTGCTCGCGGGCCTGGTCACCTGCGCGGTCATGGCGCTCGCGGGCTGGAGCTTCAACTTCGCCAACGTGATCGTGCTGCCCATGCTGCTCGGGATGGGGATCGACAACGGCGTCCACCTGGTGCACCGGCACCGCACCCACCCCGAGGAAGGGGACGTGCTCGCGACCAGCACCGCGCGCGCGGTCTGGCTCTCGGCCATCACCACGATCCTGACCTTCGGAAGCCTGGCCTTCGCGTCGCACCGCGGGATGGCCTCGCTCGGGCAGATGCTGACCCTGGGCGTGGCAGCGACGCTGGTCTGCTACGTGGTGGTGCTGCCGGCGGTGCTCGCCTGGGACGACCGGCGGTCGCGCGCCTCGGCGGGTACATTTCCGGCGGCCTGATCCGGGAGGAATCCGTGCCGCTCTCCGCACGCGCCATCTACGACGAGATCCGCTCGAACGACGAGACCTACCGGCTCTTTTGCAGCATCGCCGCCAAGGGCGAGTCGCAAGGAGGCTGGGAGAACGGGCGGATCGCGGCGCTCACCGGCGATCGCGAGCTGGCCGCGAAGATCGCGCGGCACGGCGCGGACGAGGACAAGCACGGGAAGCTCTTCCTCTCGCTGCTGCGAAGGCGCGCCCTCGAGCCGATCGCGGTCCCCGCCGCGGCGGACTACTGCATCCGGCTCGAGCAGGCGGGCATCGGCCTCGCGCACACGCGCCTGCGGGGCGAGCAGCGGCTCGGCGACGACGAGGTGCTCAAGTATCTCGTCCACAGCCGCGTCACCGAGCAGCGCGCCATGGAAGAAGTACAGCTGCAGCTCGGGATCTTCCGCGGCGACCCGGAGATCGGGAAGGCCGTGGCGATGATCGCGAGCGACGAGAAGAAGCACCTCGCCTACTGCCACGAAGAGCTGCTGCGCTTCGTCGAGCGCGGCCACGGCCCGCGCGTGCGCAGCCTGCTGCGCGAGTACGCGCTGGTCGAGATCCGCACCTACCGCGACGTGAGCCTCGCCGTGATGGGGCGCATGGGCGAGGTGCTGGGCTGGTCGGGCGCGAAGCGCCTGCTGCTCGGCACGGGGATCCACGCCATCTACTGGCTCGAACGCCTCTTCCGCTGGCGGCGCATGACCACGCTGCGTCGGCCGGAGATCGCGAACCCCCTCGGCGTGCCCGCGACGTCCCCGAGCTAGACGCCCCCGCGCGCCAGGAGAATCCATGGCCTTCGAGACCCTCGAGACCGAGCTCGAGCACCGCACGCTCACCGTGACCCTGAACCGCCCCGACCGGATGAACGCGCTCACGGAGAAGATGCTCGTCGAGCTGCTCCAGGTCTTCGACGAGATCGACCAGAACGACGAGATCCGGGTCGCGATCGTGACCGGCGCCGGGCGCGCCTTCTGCGCCGGCGCCGACCTCGGCGGCGGGGGAAAGACCTTCGACCACAGCGAGGAGGAGGAAGCGCGCGAGCACCGCGACGGCGGCGGGCTCGGCTCGCTGCGCATCTTCGAGTGCAAGAAGCCGGTGATCGCCGCCATCAACGGCGCCGCCGTCGGCGTGGGCGTCACGCTCACGCTGCCGATGGACGTGCGGATCGCGAGCGAGACGGCGAAGTTCGGCTTCGTGTTCGCGCGGCGCGGGATCGTGCCCGAGGCGTGCAGCAGCTGGTTCCTGCCGCGCCTGGTCGGCATCAGCCAGGCGATGGAGTGGGTGGCGACGGGCCGCGTCTTCAGCGCGCAGGAGGCGCTCGCGGGCGGCCTGGTCTCGCGCGTGGTGCCGCCCGACCAGCTGCTCCCGACCGCCCGCGCGTTGGCCGCCGAGATCGCCGACAACACCAGCGCCGTCTCGGTCGCGCTCGCACGCCAGCTGATGTGGCGCATGCTGGGCGCCGACCATCCGATGGAAGCCCACAAGCTCGATTCGCGCGCCATCTATGCGATGGGCCAGTCGCCCGACGGCTACGAGGGTGTCACCAGCTTTCTGGAGAAGCGCCCAGCGAAGTTCACGATGAAGGTCTCCAGCGACATGCCGGGTTTCTTTCCGTGGTGGAAGCCGAGGAAATTCGAATAGGGAGAATGCCACGGGAACGGCGCTGCCAGCATCCACAGCGCACGCGCGCCGGCGACGAACAGGTTGGCTACCGCGAGCCGACTCGTCTCGAGAAGCGAAATACCACCTACGACGCCCCCCTTGGGTGACCGCGAACGGATCCGGATGGCCGGCGGATAGGGCGAAAAAGGGGCCCTTTCTGTGACGTCCGAGAACTCCCATTCTGACGACTCTCAGGGGGATCCTCGAGCTACGGGGACCGTAGGCGGGGGATTCAAGTCCTCCCTCCCGCCGCAACCCGCACCAGTCACGAACCTCTAGCATACGCAAGCAGGAGTCGGACGCATGAACGGGACATGGCGAGCCTCGTAGCCAAGCCGGCTCGGATGGTGATGCGGTGCTACCCCTTCCCACGCGGGCAGGGGCGCCTGATCGGCCGCACGCCACTGCACGGCCTGCGCTTCGACGGGCAAAGCCTGCTGGTGCGGACGGTTGACGGATTCTCGATGAATGTCGTCCCCAACGGCCACATCGGGCGCCACCTCTACCTGACCGGGCAGTTCGACCGAACCATCCGCAAGACGCTCACCTGCTACCCGCTGGTACCCGTCGAGCGGGTCGAGGCCGAGGGCAGGCACGCCCACGAGAACGCCGCCGTACCGCGCGAAGGGGAAGACGGGGCATGAGCCGTCCCCGCGTGCTGCTGATCGCCGAGGCCGCCAACCCGGAGTGGGTCAGCGTACCGCTGGAGGGATGGAGCCATGCGCGGGCCATCGCCGCCGTCGCCGAGGCGCACCTCGTGACACAGGTTCGCAACCGGGAAGCCATCCGGCGGGCAGGCCTGCGCGAGGGCGACGAGTTCACGGCCATCGACTCGGAAAAGATCGCCCGCCCGGCGTGGAAGTTCTCCGAGCTGGTCCGGGGCGGCAGCAACAAGGGCTGGACGATGGCGACGGCCATCGCCTCGCTCACCTATTGGTATTTCGAGAAGCTGGTATGGCGGGAGTTCGGCGCCAAGATCAGCGCGCGCCGATTCGACGTGGTCCACCGCTTGACCCCCCTGAGCCCGACCACGCCCAGCTCCCTCGCCGGCCGGTGCGCCCGGGCCGGCGTGCCCTTCGTCATGGGCCCGATCAACGGCGGCGTTCCGTGGCCCAAGGGCTTCGACTCCGAGCGTCGGCGCGAGAAGGAGTGGCTCAGCTACGTGCGCAGCGCGCACCGCTTGCTGCCGGGTTACCGCGCCACGCGAGACAATGCCGCGGCCATCATCGTCGGCTCACGCGACACGATGGAGCAGATGGGGGAGCGCTGGAAGGCCAAGTGCGTCTACATCCCGGAAAACGGCCATGACCCGGCCCGCTTCGCCGAGCCATCGGCCCGCGCCGAGGCTCCGCCTCTGCGGGTGGTGTTCGTGGGGCGCCTGGTGCCCTACAAGGGAGCCGACATGCTGCTGGCCGCCGCGGCGCCGCTGGTGCGCGAGGGGCTCGTCAGGGTGGAGATCATCGGCGACGGGCCGGAGCTGCCGGCGCTGAAGGCTCTGGCGGCGAGAGAGGGGCTCGGCGAGGGGGTGGTCTTTGCGGGTTGGGTTCCCCATCAGCAGATCGCTGGGCGTATGGGCCGGGCACACGTGCTGGGGTTCCCGAGCGTGCGCGAGTTCGGCGGCGCCGTCGTGTTGGAGGCGATGGCGCTGGGCCTTGTGCCGGTGGTCGTCGCTTACGGCGGACCGGGCGAGCTGGTGACGGGGCGCACGGGGCTGACCGTACCGATCGGTACCCGCGAGCAGATCGTTGGTGCCGTGCGTGAGTGCTTGGCGCGCCTCGCGGCCGACTCGGGTTTGCTGGCCAAGATGAGCGAGGCCGCGCGCCGACGGGCAGCCGGGCAGTTCACGTGGGCCGCCAAGGCGAGCCAGGTGCTGGAGGTCTACGAGTGGGTGATGGGGCGACGGCCGGACAAGCCAGAGTTCGGCATGCCGTTCCCGGACCCGGAGGAGAGCGCCACGCATCCTCGGTGATGCGCGACACATCCCAGCGCCACCGGGAACGCCAGGCTCCCCGTGGCAAACCTTCACCGACTCGAGTCGGGCACGAGTCCGTTGGCGGAAAGCAGACGAGTCCCACCTCCATCTCGCACATGCAGGCGTGTAGCTTTGCCCGATCGGGCGCGACTTCCTTGATCAGCTGGAACAGCAACGTGCGCACGCCTTCCGGCGTGGCCCTCAGCAGCTTCCTGGCCAACGCACCTAGGAGCCTGGGGTCCGAGCCGGATCGCTCGCCGCGACGCGGTGCACGCTGCCCAGCGCCTCGGAGATCTCCGGCCGGAGGGGCAGCAGCGCTCGAAGCTCGGAGAGCGAGGGGTAGTATGCGAAGCTCATCGCGTCCCACAGCACCACCACACCTCCGCGGCGCCGAAGCTCCCGTGTCATCTCCTCGACGCCGTCCAGGTAGTCGGGCGCGGCCTCGCCCGTGACGAGCACCTCCTTGCGTGGCAGCTCGTGCACGAGCCTTCCGGTCAGCAGATAGACGGCGCTCGGCCCGTTGGTGTACACCAGCGCGTTCTCCGGCAGCCCCCGAACGAAGGCGGTGACCGCGGATCGGTCCCACTGCGGGCTCAGCACCCCCTCTCCGTCGCGCGCGAGGCGCGCGATGTTGTATGCCCCCTGGGCGAGGTGCACGACGAGGAGCACGCCGAGCCCCAGGCCGGCTGCGAGAACGAGAGGGCGCGGGCGCGCGTGCAAAGCGCGCCAGCGTACCCACACCAGCACCGTCCAGACCAGCGCGGGCAGGAAGGCAGGCACGAGCAGCCGCGCGAAGGCGCCGCTCCCGCGCCCCAAGTCCGCATCGGCGAAGGTCATCGTGCCCAACACGACCGCGAAGTGGGCGGCGATGTAGCAGACACACACCATCGCGGTCGGTGCGCCCGGACCGGCCGCGTTCCGCCGTCTCGTTCCCGTCGTTCGGAGAGCCACCCACACGGTGAGTCCGAGCGCCAGCAGGAAGGAGGGCACCCGGACGGCCGGCGCGATCCGATTCGGGAGCAGCCAGCGAGACAGCGCCTCGAGGGCGTCTCCGATTTGAGCCCAGCCGGGGGGATGGAGCTCCAGGGGCCGGTTCGTCGGCTCGCCTGTCAGGAGCTGATTGCGGAGGAGCCAGACCAGCAGGGGCACGGCGGCGAACGTCGAGTGGAGGAGCGCGTCCTTCCAACGCCGCGCGTTCGGTCGCTGGAACAGCAGGACCGGGATGGCAGCGAGAATGCAGGCGATCCCGACGTAGCGGATCAGCGCTGCGCTGGCCGCCGCCGTGGCCGCGAGGAGCAGGAGAGGCGTGCGCCTCGTCTCGAGGTACCGCGACAGCAGGGCGATCCAGGCCGTGACGGCGAAGATGTACGGAGCCTCGCTGAGGACCGCGCCGAAGGTGTGGAGCAGCTCGACGCTGGTGGCGGCCCAGATCCCCCCGACCCACACCGCGAGCGGACTGCCCGTCGCGTGCGCGACGAGCCAGGTGACGACGAGGAGCGTGCCGAAGAAGAGCCCGAGGTTCAGGAGCCGTGCGAAGGGCAGCGCCTCGCGCCCGCTCCGGGGCCCCAGCGAGAGGAGCACCGGGTAACCGGGCGGGAAGTGGGTGGCGGGCGCCAGCGTGCCGACCAGCGACCCCTTCGAGACCAGCGCATTCGCCTGCTCGACGAAGCTGGCCGAGTCGATGCTGGCGAACGGGGACGTCGAGGTTGCGATCGCGAGCGCCGTGGAGCCGACGGCGGCGACGACCAGCCCAGACAGCCAGCCGCGGGTCTCCGGGGCCACCAGCCCTAGCGGGGATTTCAGGAATCTCATGCTTCGGTGGCTCTTCCTGAATCCTGGCCGGACCTCGTGCCCCGCGCACGGCCTCTGCCGCCTAGCTCGATGCCGCCGCGGGATCGGCTCCGAAGGCGCCTGCGGGGTCGGCTCCTAGGGTGCCGACCGCGGCTCCGAGAAGTAGGCGTAGCCAGATCCGGCGAATCCGACGTAGACCCTGCCGGCCGTGTCCTTGTCTCCATCGACCGTCTTCACCGCGTCCAGCGAGCCAAGGGCAAAGTCTCCTCCGAGCTTTGCCCATGAGGAGCCCTCGTTCCCCGAGCCCCAGATCCCGTAGGCCCCGTTCACCCAACCGGCAATGTAGATCGTCGGATAGGTGCGCTGTGCCTTACCGAATCCAAAGGCATAGACCTCTGACACGCCGGGCATCGCCGTCCAGGTGACGCCCCCATCCGTCGAACGCATGAACGACGAGGACGCCGGGTTCGGGTCGCGCGGATCGCCCTGCTGCCCCGACGTGAAGAACAGGTGCCCGGCTCGACCTGGGACGCTCTGCAGCTTCGCGTTGAAGCCGCTCCACGATGCCACCTCTCCAGCCTTCACGAGCGTCCATGTGGCTCCGCGATCCGTCGAGCGGAAGACACCGTGGATGAAGTGGTAGAGGTAGAACGTGCCAATGTTCACCCGGTCAGCGGCGACGATGTGGCGATTCAGGTAGAAGGCCCAGTGGAGCCCGCCCCAACCCCGATCGGTCGAATCGTCCGGTACACCGGGCAGCGAGAGCTTCGTCCAACTCACGCCGCCGTTCGTCGTGTAGTACGGCGCACGGCGGTTGCTCGGCACCCAGATCCAGTTCGTTGGCGACGCGGCGGCTCCGGTACCCCCCCAGCCCCAGGTATCGTCGCAGTCGTTTCCGACCGGAACCGACGGGAACAGCTTCCACGTCGTGCCACCATCGCTCGAGGTACTGGATTGCGAGGGCCCACCCCAGCACAAGAACGCCACCAGAAAGCGCGGGTCGCTGCTCGCCCAGTCGATGTGCCAGGCGGCCCCGAACGTCGGTGGAGTCGGCGAATAGCTCGAGGGGTAGGCGACTGGGTCGGTGATCGTGAAGAGCGGAAAGTCCCAGGACGCGAGCACGGGTTTCCCGCCCGGCGGCACGATCACCGTGTTCGCGACGAGCTGCTCGATGCCCACGACCTGGCTCGTCCACGAAATCGCGGGCGGACCGGCCGGCAGCTGTGCATACCAGGGGCTCGTGCCGGCACTCATCCAGAGTCTCCCGGCTTTCTCGGGGTCGAACATCTGGTTGCTGTTCGCGAGACCAACGGCCGGATATGCGAAGCAGAGCCACTGGGCGTCCGGGCAGGTGACGCTCATCTGGTAATACCAGTCTGATTGCCACGTGACTCCGTTGTCTGGACTCACGTGGATCGCGCCGCTGTCGCTCGCTGCGACCAGACGTCCCGGAGTCGAGGGGTCGAAAGCGATGGAATGGAACGACGGTGTTGCCCCAGCCTTTGGCGTGAAGTCGGTCCATGCGCCGCTCGCGTACTTCCAGAGCTTGCCCGCCGTAGACACCGCGTAGTAGACGCCGCCCCTGGCTGTTCCGTGCGTCACACCGACGGATGGCCCGCCGGGAATCAAGGTCCAGCGCACACCCGCGTCGAGGGTGCGGTAGAGGCCCCCCGCGGCACTCGCGGCGTAGATGTGATTCGTGAGCCCACGCGTGTTGCCACCGGAAGGGTCGAACGAGATTCCCGTGATACGTCCGGTGGCTGGAACGTTGCTCTCTTGCACCCAACTCCGACCGCCCGTGGTCGTCACCCAGAGCCCGTTGCTCTGCGTGCCGAGGTACACCACGTCCGGGTTGATGGGATCCACGGCCATCTTCTCACCCGAGGTGCGATAGCTGTCGTTCGCGTCCATTGGGACGCGCGAAAAGCTCGTGCGCGCCCAGTGCGTACCGCGGTCGGTGCTCGAGAACACGTACCCCGCGAGGGCCATGTAGAGGCGGAGTGGAGCGGAGGGAGCCACCCGAAGCTCGTAGACCCCCTCACCGACTCCCGGGATCACGTCGCTCGATGGCATCGAAGTGGAGGTGACCACCTGGACCCAGCGTCTAGACTCGGCGTCGTAGCAATAGGCTCCGTAGGTGTCGGTGCGAACACAACGCGTGGTTCCATCGGGCGAGAAGTCCATCCCGGTGAGGAACCCCCCGCCCCCGATCGCGAGCGGCCTCCAGCCATCGGCTGCGGCCGACCGGCAAACCAGGCTGAGTCCGGCCACGAGGGCAAGCGCACCAGCTCGGGTGGCGAGCTGGTTGCGGAGTCCCATCACGGACATCTCCCTTGCGCGTGCGTCGACTTGCAGCCCGCCGCCCAGTCGATCCAATCCACGCGCGCCAGGAACGGATCGAGCACGGCGATCACCAGACCATTCTTCGCTTCGCTCCGCGCGCGAGTCGAAGACCGTCCTTGCTGTCGATGCGAGCGCGGCTCCCGCACCGCTACGAGGCGTAGGTGCGACGCAGAATGGCGAGTGGCGTGCGCAGAAGGATTCGCAGGTCGAGACCGAGCGACCAGTGATCGATGTAGTGCAGATCGAGTTTCACCCACTCCGAGAACGGGACCTGGCTTCGACGGTTGATCTGCCAGAGACAGGTGATGCCCGGCCGGACGGACATCCGCCGCCGGTGCCAGGTGTCGTACAGGTCCACTTCGTGGGGAAGCGGCGGCCGCGGACCGACCAGACTCATGTCGCCTCGCACCACGTTCCAGAGCTGCGGCATCTCGTCGATCTTCCAGCGGCGCAGTACGCGGCCGACCCGGGTCACGCGCGGGTCGTTCCGCATCTTGAAGACCGGTCCGCTCGCCTCGTTCAACACGAGGAGTTCCGAACGCAGGTTCTCCGCACCCGAGACCATGGATCGAAGCTTCAGCAGCATGAAGGGCCGGCCATTCCTTCCGAGGCGGATCTGCCGGTGCAGCATCGGGCCGGGCGACGTCCGACGGGTCGCCAGCATGGCGAGCCCCATCAGCGGGCTCAGCAGCACGAGCAGCAGCGTTCCGAGGCAGATATCCAGGCATCGCTTCAGGAAGAGCTCGGTGCTGCCGTAGACGACATCGGCGAACTGGATGGCCGGAAGACGGCCGTAGCGGATCGTCTGCGAGGCGGGCAGCTTGTCGGCGAAGAGATCGGAGAGGACGCACAGCGGCACCCCGATCAGGGCGCATTCGGCTGCGATCGCCTCGATCTTGAAGAGCATCGAACGGGGGAGCGCGACCACGACCTCGTCGATCGGATGCTGCTTCACGACCTTCGAGAAGTCAGCCAGCTTCCAGATCGCGTTCCCGTCCAGCGCGCCCGTCTCGGTCGGAACGTTCTCGTCGAGAAACGCCACGATCCGAAGACCCCAGCTCGGGTTCGCGGCGACCTCGCCGGAGAAGGCTCTCGCGCGAGGACCCGTCCCGATCACGACGAGGTGTCGCACGTTGCGCCCACGGCGACGGCCGACGCGGAGTACGCCGTAGAGGACCAGACGCGTGGTGGCCAGCACCACCAGCTGCGCGAGCGCGATCGCCGCGGCGGGCGCGGCCCAGTCCGGCCGGCCGAGCAGGATGCTGATCTGCACGAGCGCGGCGGCGGTCAGCGCAGCGCCGATCACCAGCTGCCCCGCGACGTGCACCAGCGAGTTGCGCCGCTGCGATTCGTAGAGCCCGAGTACAACCATCGCGCTCGGGAAGGACAGCGTTCCAGCGATCACGAAGACGAGTAGCGGGAAGACGCCTTCCGCCTGGAAGTGGAGGCGGTAGCTGCCGACGAGCGCAATTCCTCCAGCTACGCCGTGATCGGCGACCCGTAGCAACCGCTGGAGAAGCGAGGCCTTTCCGCGCAGCAAATGTCCCGTTCCTTGGCCCCGGAGGCCCCGCGAGCGCGCGCGACCCGCATCGAACCCATTATACACTGGTCGGAGGGAACAAATCAAACGCAGTTTTGAGAATTCGCAACCCGCGCCACCGACGGAACACCGTCGGTCCCCCCTTTGGGGGTGAGGGCAAACCTCTCAGTGAATCCGGCCGACCCAGCCGAGCAGCGGCTGCCCGGTGACGCTGGTGACGTCTTCGGGCGAGATGACGACGGGCTTCATCAGCTCGAGGCCGATCCCGAGCGCGACCGCGAGCCCGAGGGACGCGACCAGCGAGAGCGCGAGCTTGCGAAGCGGCGTGCGGAACGGACGCGAGGGAGGCTCGGCGGGGTTGAGCACCGTGACTCGCCGGCTCTGGACGGTGTCGAGCAGCTTCCCGCCCAGCTCCGCGCTCTGGACCTTGCGCAGCACCTCGAGACGGTTCTCGCGCAGGATCACCGCCCGTTCCTCGAGCGCCTCGAGCTGCTCCTGGACCGCCGGCATCTTGTGGATCGTCTCGCCGAGCGCGTTCAGCTCGGACTCCGTGGCAGCCAGCTGCTCCCGCAACACCGTGAGCGTCTGTGCCGAGAGCTGGAGGGAGCTCTGCGGAGCCTTCACGCCTCGCTCCGACGGCTTCTCGGCCAGCCGCTTCTCGAGATCTGCGACCCGACGCTCGAGCTCGATTACGTCGGGGTGTCGGCTGGTCCGATCCACGCGCAATCGGCGCAGCTCCTCGCGCAGCCGGCTGAGACGCAGCTCGGGAGAGCTGTCGTCCGCCGAGGAGAGCGTGGCCACCTGGGATGCCGCCTGCGCGATCCCGAGCGCCAGCGAGGAGCGCCGGTCATCGAGCAGCTTCATGCGCGCCAGATTCGTCTCGAGATCGTCCGGGAGCATTCCGCGATGGCGCTCCTTGAACTCGGCGATGGCGTCGCTCCGTTCGCCGAGCTTCGCCTCGGCTTCGGACAGCTCCTGGCGCAGGAAGTCCGTGGTGCGCTGCCGCTGCTCCAGCCGGCCCGCAAAGCTGGTCTCCGCGAAGAGCGACGCGAGGCGGTTCGCGACATCGGCCGCTACCTGCGGCGTCTCCGCCTCGAAGCCGATCGAATAGGCGCGCTCGCTGCCGCCCCCGCCGGCCAGGTCGAGCCGTTGTAGCGCGTCGATCGTGACGTCGGAGCGAACGCGCTCGACGATCTCGGCCATCGTCTCGACGCCTTGCAGCCCGGCGTAGAGCGAGAACTCGGCAACCAGCTTGGCGAGGTTGCTGCGCGACAGGACCTCGGCCGCGAGTACCTCGGTCATGGCGGAGCTCTGCTCTTCGAGCGCCGGCTCGGCGATGCGCTCCGAGTACGGCAGGGGCGCGACCACCACCGTCGCCTCGGCGAAGTAGCGCGGCTCGCTGCACGACCACAGCAGCAGGCTCAGCAGGACTCCGAACGAGAATGCGGCGAGCATCCATCGTCCGTGGCGCTGGACCACGCCGATCGGATCCCGGAGCGGGTTCGGCAGCGCGGTGGCCGCGGGCAGCTCGACGTCCACGGGGTTCATCGAGGCTCCGCCTCGGAGCGAGGGCCGTCCGAGGTATAGTAGGCCGATTGGTAGTGACGCCGGGTGTGCGCCGGAACACGCCCGTCGTTCAGGAAGAACCCGAGCATGCGATCCTGCGGCAGCCGCGCGACGAGCTCGCGGAACGCGGCCCGCGGGGTCTTGCCTGCCCGCACCACGGCGAGACACGCGCCGACGTGCGGGGAGAGCAGCTGCGCGTCGGGTACCAGCAGCAGCGGGGGCGAATCGCAGATCACCCAGCGATAGCGGGCTTCGAGCCGCTTCAGCGCGTAGCCGAGCTCCGGCCGCGCCAGCAATTCGTGCGCCGCTCGATCGGGTGTCGCGACGGGGTAGGCGTGGATGCTGGCATCCGTGACCACCGCGGCTGCCTCGAGCGGGAGCTCTCCGCGCAGCACGGCCTCGATTCCGACGCGCGGCTTTAGACCGAGCGCGTGGGCGACCCCCGGCACGCGCAGATCGAAGTCGACCAGGGCCACGCTCTCCGCGGTTCCGAAGGAGGCGAGGGCCAACGCGAGATTGCATGCGGTGAGCGTCTTGCCCTCGCCGGGCAGTCCGCTCGTGACGAGAATGCTGGTGCCCTCCTCGCGGACCAGCAGCTCGCGCAAGCGCAGAGCCAGGTCGCGGAAGGACTCGGCGAACGGACTGCGTGGCGCCACCCATACGGCGCGCGCCTGCCAACCCGGGTCGCGCGTTGTAGGAACATGAGCTCGGTCGGCGTTTTGTAACGATTGCGAACCCACCCAGGCTCCCAGCGTCAGGGGTCGGGCGCCGCGGCGCTCGAAATTCCGCGTGCTCGACCGCAGAGGACGGCCTCAGAGATCAAACGCCGTCACGTTAGCCAGTATATACTCGACCCCGCCTGGTGCGAGGCTCCAAATGGGCAGGACCTCCGAGCGAATCGCAGAAGCTGCGTCGTCTGCAACTCGCAAGGTGCATCTTTTCGGTCTCGACTTCGACGCCCTGACGCAGGATGGTCTGCTCGAGCGGATCGACGCATCGGTTCGCGAGCGCACGACCTGCTGGATCGCGACAGTCAACGTCTCGCATCTCTGTCTCGCGGCCCGACAACCCGAAGTGCGAGCGGTGCTTCGATCCGCGGACGTGATCACCGCAGACGGCATGCCGATCGTCTGGATGTCGCGGCTGCGCCGATCCGCTCTTCGAGAGCGCGTCACCGGCTCGGATCTGCTGAACTCGCTCGCCCGCCGCGCGGCGGCGCGAGGCTGGCGGCTCTTCCTGTGCGGCGGCGAGGAAGGCGTCGCCGAGCGCGCGGCGCAGCGCCTGTGCGCGCAGGCGCCCGGTCTGAAGATCGCGGGCACGGCGGCTCCGCGCTTTCCGAGCGCCGAGGCCCTCACGGATGCGGAGCAGAACCGCCCGCTGCTCCGCGCGATCCGCGAAGCCCGGCCCGACGTGCTGCTGATCGCCTTCGGCGCGCCGAAGCAGGAGCGCTGGATTTGCCACCACCTCCAGCTGGGCGCGCTCGAGGTGCCGGTAGTGATCGGTGTCGGCGGATCTCTGGACTTCACAGCCGGCCGGCAGCGGCGAGCCCCGGTGTGGATGCGCCGAACTGGTCTCGAGTGGATCCATCGCATGGCGACGCAGCCGCGCCGCCTGGGTCCGCGCTACGCGAGGGACCTGCTGACCTTCGCGCGCCTCGCGACGCGCGAGCTGCTCGGCCGCGACCCAAGGCTGCGTCCGTGAGCCTGGCGCGCACCGCGAGGGCGCCGACGCCCACGACGGTCCCGCGCGTCGCGAGAGGGTGGCTGCGGCCGAGCACCGCTCGCTCGAGCCGCGTCGGCACCCGCGTCGAGCTCGCCCTCGCGTCGTTCGGTCTGTTCATCTGCACCGGCCTGCCCGAGCGCCTGGTGCCCTCCGAATTCCGCCTGGTCAAGCACGCATTCTACGCGTGGATCATGTGCCTGCTGCTGCTGCGCTGGCGCGCAACGCTGCGCGTGGCGACTCGCGACCTCGCGCTGTGCTGCTTCGCCATCCTGCTCGTGTCGTCGGCACTCTGGTCGGAGCTGCCGGTCTGGGCCTTCAAACGGGGCGCAGTGATGCTCCAGACGACGGCCTTCGGCCTCTACCTGGCGTCGCGCTTCTCGCTCTCGCAGCAGCTGCGCGCGCTGTGCTTCGTGCTGACGCTCCTGCTCGCCGCGCTCGCGGCCTCCGCGCTGCTGGATCCCGTGGGAGCCTTCGCGTCACCCGGGCACCCGGGAGCGTTCCGGGGCCCGCTCGTGCACAAGAACCACGTGGCGCTGCTGATGGCGCTGGCGATCCCCGCGCTGCTCATCCAGATCCGCGACGCGCCCCGTCAGCGCGCCCTGTTCGGCGCAGCGCTGGCGGCGGCGCTCGTCTTCCTCGTGCTGGCGCAATCCCTCGGCGGGAGGCTGGTTGCGGCGATGCTTGGCGCGGTGGTCGCAGCGCACAGCCTGCTCCGCCCTCCCCGCGCGTGGCTCCTCCTGGTGCCCACCCTGGTCGTCGCACTCGGCACGGCGGCGGCCGTCGGTGGCCTGCTCGACGGAGTCCTGGTCGCACTCGGCAAGGACACGACCTTGACGGGGCGCACCGAGATCTGGGAGCAGACGCTGAAGATGCTCGCGGAGCGACCCCTGCT
Organism: Myxococcota bacterium; assembly: GCA_036560145.1. Classification (GTDB taxonomy): domain Bacteria; phylum Myxococcota_A; class UBA9160; order UBA9160; family SMWR01; genus DATBRV01. Next base: position 31,881 of record DATBRV010000056.1, on the reverse strand, counting down.
CGGCCATTCGACGGCGTCGTTCTGGCAGCTCCGCATCGTCGCGAGCACGGGGGTCTGGTTCAGCAACGCGCACAACGGCTACCTCCAGCTGCTGATCGATCTGGGGCTGATCGGCTTCGTTACCTTCGTGTTGCAGCTGCTCGTGTCGCTGGTCCGCTCCCTCGCCTTCGCGCAGCGACCGGAGCCCGCCGCGCTGTGGCCCTACTGCGTGACCGCCCTCGTGCTCGTCTACAATCTGGTCGAGGTCTCGGTGGTGGAGGAGAACTCGATCGTGTGGGTGCTGTACGTCTCGGCCAGCTTCGCCGTGCGCTCGCCGGGACTCCGCCGCCCGAGCCTCGTCGATCGGCCGGCCTCGCTCGCGCGCAGCGCGCGCGCCGTGCGCGCCTAGAAGGAGACAGCAACCCGGTGCGGATCCTCGCCGCCCTGAGCTGCGTGCTCGTCACCCTGCCCGGCACGCTCGAGCTGCTGCTCTTGAGTCTCGGGGCGCTGGCGTCGCGCTGGCTGCCCCGACCTCGCGCGCTGCCGCAGGCGGCCTCCGGTCGGATCGCAGTCGTGGTTCCGGCACACAACGAAGAGGCGACGCTCGGGGAGTGCCTGCGGAGCCTGCAGCTGGCGATCACCGCGGACGGACAGGCCGATCTCGTGGTCGTGGCGGACTGCTGCACGGACGCGACGGCCGCCGTCGCGCAGGCGCAGGGTGCCCGCGTACTGGTGCGAGACGCTGCTGCCGAGCGCGGCAAGGGCTTTGCACTCCGCCACGCCTGGCAGCAGCTGCGAACGGAGCCAGTCGCCGCGCTCGCGGTGGTCGACGCAGACTCCGTCGTCGATCGGAGCTTCGTCCGCGAGATCCGCAGGCACCTGCACAGCGACGCCGACGCCGTGCAGGTGCGCAATCTGGTCCGCAACGCGAGCGCCTCGCCGCGCACGCGGCTTCTCGCGCTCGGGCTCTGCGCGATGAACCTGGTGCGCCCGCTGGGTCGCGAACGCCTCGGCTGCTCGGCCGGCCTGTTCGGCAACGGATTCGCCGTGCGGCGAGAGGCGCTCGAGCAGGTGCCCTTCTCCGGGCGCTCGATCACGGAAGACCTCGACTACCACATCCGACTCGTGCTGGCCGGGCGGCGCGTTCGCTTCGTCGATACCACGTCGGTCTGGTCCGACATGCCGACGACGGAGCGTGAGGCTCGCGGGCAACGCGCCCGCTGGGAGGGCGGACGCCTGAACGCGGCGATCCGATGGGCGCCTCGGCTGCTGCGTGGTGTCGCCGCGGGCCGCCTGCGCTTGCTCGAGCCCCTGCTCGACCTGCTGCTGCTGCCACTCGCCTACCACGCCGCGCTGCTCTCGCTGCTGCTTCTGCTGCCGTGGACACCGGGCAGGATCTGGGGCGCCTTCGGCCTGGCGGTGCTCGCCTTCCACGTCGCGCTCGCGGCCCGACTCGGAGGCCGGCTGCGTGACCTCGCCTTCCTCCCCGCGGTTCCGTTCTACCTGCTCTGGAAGCTGGCGCTGCTCGGTCGCATCGTCGCAGCGGCTCGCCCCGGGGCCGCCTGGCTGCGCGCGCCGCGCCGCCATGACGCCCCGAGATGGCGTCCTCCGTCGTGAGCGCAGAGCCGAAATCTCGCCCCCCTGCGCAGGCAGAGGTGCGAGCGCCTGCGAGCGAGAGGCGCGCCTTCGCGAGCTGGCAACGACTCCGGCCGAGCTGGGGCGGTGCGGTCGCACAGGGTGTGCTGTGGACGACCGGCGGCTACGGCGTCAGCCAGATCCTCCGCCTCGCCAGCAACCTGATCATGACCCGGTTGCTGAACCCCGAGGCGTTCGGGCTGATGGCGATCGTCGACACCCTGTTGATCGGCCTCTACATGGTCTCGGATACGGGCGTGGCCCTGACCCTGGTGCAGCGGCGCGATGCTCCGGAGCGCAGCCTGCTCGACACCGCCTGGTCGATCCAGGCGCTGCGCGGTGTGGCCCTCTACCTGGTGCTGCTGGCCGCAGCGCCGCCCCTCGCGAGCTGGTACGGCGAGCCTTTGCTGATCGCGATGCTCAGCATCGCCGGAGGACAGCTGGTCTTCGAGGGATTCCAGTCGACGGGGCTCTTCGAGGCGATGCGAGTCATGGCGATCCGGCGACTCGTGCTGCTCGAGTTGCTGGTCCAGATCTCGGCCATCGCCTTCGTGATCAGCTTCGCGTGGCTCGAGCCGTCGGTGTGGGCGCTGGTGTGGGGAGGTCTGGCGGCGAGCGTCGTGCGCCTGGTCGCTTCTCACTGGATGTTCCCGCGCCGGCGCGCGCGGCTGCGCTGGGACGCCGGATGCGTGCGAGAACTGGTCCGCTTCGGCCGCTGGCTGCTGCCGAGCACCTTCCTGCTCTTCGTGATCATGCGCAGCGACCGGCTCCTGCTCGGGAAGTGGCTCTCCGTCGCCGACCTCGGCGCCTACACCATCGCCTCCTTCGTCCCGCTCACGCTGATCGCGGTCGCCGGACAGGTGAGCCACAACGTGCTCCTCCCGGTGTTCGCACGCCTGAAGGCGGGAGGCAGCTCGCCACTGCGCGGCGAGATCGTGCGCAGGCGCCTCTCCTTCCTGGCCTTCAGCATCCCGTTGCTCTGCGCCGCCGCGGTGTTCGGCGACCGACTGGTGGCCGCGCTGTACGACAGCCGGTACCAGGAGGCGGGCTGGATGCTGCGCGTGCTGAGCTGCGGAGCGATCGTCGCCTGCGCGAACGAGAGCTCCCTGGCGACGCTGCTGGCGTTGGGGGACACGTACCGGCGTTTCGTGGCGCTGCTGGTGAGCGCGCTGCTCTTCGTCGCAGCGATCCTGTCGGGCGGCGTGCTCGCGGATCGGCTCGGTCTCGTGGTGGGCGTCGCCGCCGCGCCGGCGCTCGCCTACCCGATGATCTCGTGGGCGCTGCGCAGGCACGGCGCCTGGACCGCCAGCATCGACGGGATGGCGTTCGCCGGCGCATTCGTCGCCATCGCCCTGCTGACCGGCCTGCGGCGGCTCTTCGAATGAGATCCGGCTGAGGTGCGTTTCGTAGCGGTTGAAGACGAGAATGGTCTCGTGTCCCGGACGCAGGCAGGGGTAGTTGGGCCTGGTGAGGATGGCGCGTTGGCGCGCGGCGCCCTCCAGGATCTCGAGCGTCTCGGCCACGGATTCCTCTGCGACGTGTTCGATGATCTCGCAGGCCAGCACCGTGTCCCAGCTGCAGTCGGGTGGGGACGCCAGCTCCTGCTGCCAGACGCGGCGATGGAACGGGCGGCGCTGACAGCTCTCCACGTTGGGCAGGAACGCATCGAAGCCGTCGACGGTGGGAGCCGCGGTCAGCCCGCCGCCACAGTCTCAGAAGTTGCTTTGCGGCAGCGCGCCCCAGCGCCCGAGCCCGCACGCGACGTCGAGGACGCTCGTCCCTTTCACGAGGGGCAGGACCACCGGATCGAGAAACGCGGGCGACGAGCTCACCGGAGTCCTCCCTCACCCCTTCGGCCCGGTGCGCATGCCAGTGACGGTCCGGCGGCCGCCCATGGTAGCGTTGAGCGACCAGCCGAGTGGGGCGGACCCATGTGGTGCCTTTGCAGTCGATGGCGGCCGGCGGCGCAGCGCGAAGGGCTTGCGTGAGGCTCTGCGTCGCATTGCCGGGCCTGCACCGCGTCGATCGGGGCGCGGAGGTCGCGCTCGAGCGCGTCGCCGATCTCATGGCGCGGCGAGGCGACTGCGAGGTCGTCGTATTCGGCTCGGGCCCCGTACGCGCGGACCGCGCCTACCGCTACGTGCAGGTTCCCTGCGTTCCGAGGGAGCGCTTCGAGGGCTGGCCGCGGCTTCCCCTGTTCCGCGACGAGTGCGCCTACGAGGAGCTCAGCTTCGCCTGGAACCTGCGCCGGGTCTTCAGGCCCCGCGACTTCGACCTCACCCTGACCTGCGGCTACCCGTTTCTCAACTGGACGCTGCGCCGGGGCCGACGCGAGGGCCGCCCGAAGCATGTCTTCGTGACGCAGAACGGGGACTGGCCGGCCTTCAGCAGGCGTCGCGAGTATCGCTTCTTCTCGTGCGACGGCCTGATCTGCGTGAACCCTCTGCACCAGGAGCGCAATCGCGCGCGCTGGCGCTGTCGTCTGATCAGCAACGGGGTCGACCTCGAGCGCTTCAAGCCGTCCGCCGGCCGGCGCGAGCGCTTCGGCATTCCGACCGGCCTCCCCGTGGTGTTGATGGTGAGCGCGCTGATCGACTCGAAGAACGTGGCGTCCGGCATCCGCGCGGTGTCGCGACTGCCCGACTACTTCCTGATCCTGGCCGGCGACGGGCCCCTGCGCGAGCAGACGGATCGGCTCGCCGCCGAGCTGCTCCCCAATCGCTACCGCCGGCTGCAATGCCCTCGCGACGAGATGGCGGAGCTGTACCGCTGCGCGGACGCTTTCTTGCACCTCTCCCGCGACGAGTCGTGCGCCATCTCCAATCTGGAGGCGCTCGCCACGGGTCTCCCGATCGTCGCCCAGGACTCCCCCGTCGCCCGCTGGCTGCTCGAGGACCAGGCGCAGTTCGTGGATGCCGGCGACGAGGCCAGCGTCGCGGAGGCGCTGCGCGCCGCCGCGCACGCCTCGGGAGAGGAGCAGCGCGTGCAGCGCCGAGAGCTGGCGCAGCGACGCTACGGTTGGTCGGCCATCGCCGCGCAGTACTCCGAGTTCCTGAGCCAAGTCCACACAGGCGCCGCGCATGCCCCGCAATCCCCGCTGGCACGGCCGCAGGTCGCCGCTCCCGGAGAGCGATTCGAATGAGCGATCGGCGGCAGGCGCTGGGTGTGGTCGTGATCGGGCGCAACGAGGGCGCGCGGCTCGCCCGCTGCCTGGCCGCGCTGCGCGCCGCAGATCCCGGAGGTCCGATCGTCTACGCCGACAGCGGCTCGACCGATGGCAGCGCCGAGCTGGCGCGCGCCGCGGGAGCCGATGTGGTCGCGCTGGATCCCGGCGCGGACTTCACCATGGCGCGCGGTCGCAACGCCGGCTTCCGGCGGCTGCTGGAGCGGATGCCGGACGTCGAGTGGGTCCAGTTCCTCGACGGCGACTGCGAGCTGCAACCCGGCTGGCTGGAGCGAGGCCGACTCGCGATGCAGGCGCACCCGGATGCGGCGGTCGTGTGCGGGCGGCGCCGGGAGCGCCACCGCAATGCGAACGTCTACCACCGCCTGATGGACATGGAATGGGATACACCGATCGGAGAGATCGACGCCTGCCACGGAGACGCGCTGATGCGCGTCTCCTTCCTGCGTCGCGCGGGTCTCTTCGACGAGAGCCTGATCGGAGGCGAGGAGCCGGAGCTCTGCACGCGCCTGCGCGCCGCCGGCGGACGGATCCTGCGCCTGCCCGCGGAGATGAGCCTGCACGACGCCGCCATCGACCACTTCGGCGGCTGGTGGAGGCGCTGCTTCCGCAGCGGACACGCCGAGGCGCAGTGCGCCGCGCGCCACGGCTGGCGGCACCACCTCGGCAGCCTGCGGACTCTGCTGCGCCCCTGGCTGTGGGTCTTCCTGCTGCCGCTGGCGCTCTTCTGCGCGAGCCTGGCATTCGGCCCCGTCGCGCTCGCGGGGTTCCTCTTCTACCCGCTGCACGCCGCGAAGATCGCGCTGGCGCGCCTGCGGCGCGGAGACTCGCCCGGCGACTCCGCGCGCTACGCGCTCTTCGTCCTGATCGGACGCATCCCGACTTGGCTCGGGCACCTGAGCTACTGGCTGACGCGCCTGCGCGGACGCCGCTCGACCCTGATCGAATACAAGGCCCCGGGGCGGGGCGCGACGTGAAGGTGGCGGTGGTCGGAGCCGGCCGCATCGCCGAGCAGCACCTGCGCGTGCTGCGCGAGATCGAAGGCCTCGAGGTCGGCGTGTGCGACCGCTCGCCGGCGGCCGCCGAGTTCGCCGCCGAGCGCTTCGCGCTGCCCCGCCACTACGACGACTTCGAGCGCCTGCTCGACGAGATGCGCCCCGACGTGGTGCACGTCACCACCCCGGTCGACGCCCACGTCGCGCTGGCGAGTCGGGCGCTGGCGCGGGGTGCCCACGTCCTGGTCGAAAAGCCGATCGCGCCGTGTCATGCGGACTGGCTCACGCTCTGCGAAGCCGCCGCCTCGGCGCAGCGCTGGCTGATCGAGGACCAGCCCTACCCGTTCAGCCCGCCCGTGCAGCGGGTGCTCCGCCTGATCGAGAGCGGGGAGTTCGGCGAGGTCGTCCACGTCGACGCGATGATCTGCCTGGATCTCGCCGCGCCCGGCAGCGTGTTCGCGGACGTGCACGCCCCTCACCCTTCGCACGCGCAGCCGGGGGGACCCATCTCGGATTTCCTCACGCACCTCGCGTCGCTCTGCAGCCTGTTCGTCGGGCCGCACGCCGCCGCGCGGACGCTCTGGCGCAAGCGCAACCCGCAGAGCGCGCTGCCCTTCGACGAGATGAGAGCGCTCGTGGAGGCCGAACGGGGCACCGCCACGCTCGCCTTCAGCGCGAGCTCCCGGCCCGACGCGTTCGCGGTGTGCGTGCAGGGCACCCGGATGACGGCCGCGATGAGCCTCTTCGAAGGCGGGCTCAGCCTGCAGCGGCGCTGGCCCGGCAACCCGGCATGGACCCCGCTGGCGAATGGCATCGCGACCGGCGGGAGCCACGCAGCCGACGCCCTGCGCTCGCTGCACGCCAAGCTCTCCGGTCGACCCCTGGTGCACGAGGGGCTGCGCGAGCTGATCCGGCGTTTCTACAGCGCGCTGCGCGCGGGCGCGGCTCCGCCGCTTCGCCCCGAGCAGATCGACGCCGTCAGTCGACTGATGGCTGAGCTGACTGCCGGGCTGGCGGAAGCGTGAGGGTCCTGCTGACGGGAGCCGGTGGCTTCCTCGGTCGCGCAACGGTCCGCGCGCTGGTCGAGCAGGGCCACTCGGTGCGCGCGCTGCTGCGCCCCGCCGCGGGCTCGCAGCCGATACCGACGAGTGCGGGCGTCGAGATCCGCTGGGGCGACCTGCGCAGCGCGAACCTGGATGACCTGCTCGCCGACGTGGATGCCGTGGTCCACCTGGCTGCGGCATTCACGGGCGACGTCATGGAGCAGTTCCAGAAGACCGTGCTGCCGACCGAGGCGCTGCTGCGGGCGATGGCCCGGGTCGGGACGCGGTGCCTCGTGCTGGTCAGCACGCTCAGCGTCTACGACTGGAGCGCCCCCGCTCGCGAGCTCACGGAGGATTCGCCTCTCGAGCGCCGCCTCGAGCGCCGCGACGCCTACACCGTCAGCAAGACCTGGCAGGAGCGCCTGTGCCGGCGCTACGCGCAGACGCACGGCTGGCGCTTGTGCGTGGTGCGACCGGGTTTCATCTGGGGGAACGAGCGCGCCTCCCTCGACGGCGTCGGCGTCCGCGCCGGAAGCAGCCTGATCGTGAACGGGCCGCTGCGGCGGCTCCCGCTGGTCCACGTCGAGAGCTGCGCCGAGTGCATCGCGCTCTGCGTCGCGTCTGAAGCCGCGCACGGCCAGACGTTCAACGCGATCGACTCGGACGACACGCGCGCGTGGCGCTACGCCGGGGAGCTGATCCGCAGGGGTCAGAGCGACGCGCGCCGGCGGATCCCGCTGCCGTATCACCTGGGCCTCGGCGTCGCGATCGCCGTCCGCGCGCTGGCGCGCGCGCTGTTCGGCCCGGACGTGCAGCTGCCCGGCATCCTGATCCCCGAGCGCTACCGCGCGCGTTTCCGCGCGCTGCGCTTCCCGAACCAGAAGGCGATCGCGCTGCTCGGCTGGAAGCCGCGGGTGCACGCGGAGTCCGCGCGCCGCGACCCGAGGCGTGCTTGAGCGCGCGCGGACACGTCGCGTACCTGACCGGGCAGTACCCGAATGCGGGCTCGACCTTCATCCGGGTCGAGGTGGAGCAACTGAGACGCCAGGGCTTCAGCGTCTCCACGTTCTCGGTTCGCAGGCCCGCGCCCGATCAGCTGGTCAGCGAAGCCCTGCGCGCCGAGCACGCGCGCACCTTCTATCTCTTCGACGGGCCGAAGGGACGTCTGATCGCCGCGGGGCTGTGGGCGCTCGCCACGCGGCCGCAGCGGCTTCCGGGCGCCGTCCGGCGCATCCTGGCGACGACTCCCGGCGGCCTCCGCTCGAGATTCAAGGGCATCGCCTACCTGCTCGAAGCCTGCCTGCTGGCGCGGGAGGTGACACGCAGCCGGATCGACCACATCCACGACCACCTCGCCGAGGCGTCGGCCAGCGTCGCGATGGCGGCGGCCTGGCTCTCCGGCGTGAGCTTCAGCCTGACCGAGCACGGCTCGGGCATCTTCTTCCACCCGCGCGCCTGGGGGCTCGGCAGCAAGATCGAGGCTGCGACCTTCACCGCCTGCATCAGCGATTTCTGCCGCAGCCAGTGCATGCTGTTCGCGCCGCCGCACGCCTGGCCGCGGATCCACCGGATCCGCGCCTGCGTGCAGCCGGAATTCCTGGCCGGCGACGCTGCGCCCGTGCCCGAGGCGCCGCGCCTGCTCTTCGTAGGGCGGCTCAGCGCCGAGAAAGGCCTGCCGCTGCTGATCGAAGCGGTGCGCCGGCTGGATGCCCGCGGCAGCCAGATCGAGCTGACGCTGATCGGCGACGGCACGCTTCGCGGGGAAGCCGAACGCCAGCTGGCCTCGCTCGGCGGTCGCCTGCGCCTGCTCGGCTGGTGCGGAAGCGACGTGGTGCGCCGGGAGATCGCGCGTGCGCGCGCGCTGGTGCTGCCGAGCCTGACCGAGGGGCTCCCCGTGGTGCTGCTGGAGGCGCTGGCCATGCACCGACCCGTGATCGCCACGCACATCGCAGGAATCCCCGAGCTCGTCGTGGATGGCGTCAACGGCTGGCTGATTGCGCCGGGCTCCGTCGAGGCGCTCGAGCGCGCCATCCGCGAGGTGCTCGCCGCGTCCCCCGACACGCTCCAGCGTCTGGGCGAGGCGGGGGCCGCCCGGGTGCGCGAGGCGCACGACTCGGAGCTCGAAGTCCGCAAGCTCGCCGCGCTCTTCGACGCTTCGCTTCGCGGACGTCAGGCGGGCTCGGCGGGCGGCGCGCCCGACCTCGGCTCGGCGACGAAGTCGAATGCCTGGAACGGGTAGGTCTGCGTCCGGGCGAACGTCGCGCGCGAGAGTGCGGCGCCTCCGGCGAGGAAGTCGCTCGGCTTGAAGATGACGTGGTCGAGTGAGCCGGTGACGAAGTCGTAGAGCTCCGCGCCCTCCACGTCGGGCTTCACGAAGTCCGGCCGGTAGCCCGCCGGCACGGCGCGGTCGAGCGCCTCGGCCTCGACGCGGTGCAGCCGGGTGCGCGCCCCGCGATCGCCTGCGGCGCGCATGCCGGCGCTCCTCGCGGTAGAGTGGCCCGAGCTCCGGATGCCGGAGCGACGCAAACCTCTGGCTCACTTCGCGCAGCGCGCGGGCCGGCCGCTCGAGAGGTGTGCGGAGTATCCTGTGCTTCCAGTAGAAGAGGCCCACGCAAGATGCTCCGCCCCGTTGAGCTCGTTCCGATCCGGTCGGCTCGCCCGGTGGAATGCTCCCGCGCGCGCGAAGTCAATCCCGCTGCCCGGCCCGGGCGCGAGGGGCGGCGCCCGTGACGCCGGGCCGCCTGCGCGAGCTGCAGCGGGCCAGCGGCTTGCGCTGGAGCCGGCCCGGCGACTGGCCGAGCCTGCTTCGCGGCGTCCGGGTGCTGTGCCACCGAAGAGAGCTCGGCGCGCTCCTCGAGCTCGACATCGTGAAGCGATCGCTGCGCGAGGCCCGGGGTCCCGCCGCGCTCTCCTTCCTCTTCAGCCGACAGTTCATCGCCCGCACGCTCGGCCTGGAGCAGCGGCTCGGCTGCGCCCTCTACCACTATCGCTACGAGCAGGCGAGCTTCCGGGACTCCTACGTCGAGTCGGTGTACAGCGCGGGCGGGCTCACGCTCTGGCGCCACCCGGCGGCGGACCACGTCTTCGAGATCCGGCTGATGCTCGGCAACGACAACCTCTGCGAGGGGTTCCTCAGCGCCGTCGCCTTCATCGACGGCCAGCGCGTTTGCGTGATGTCGTTCTGCTACGTCGACGCAGCCCTCTTCGGCTGGCCTGCCGGGCCGACGCTCTTCGTGACCCGGAAACAGTCCGGCAGGCACCCCGAGCACCTGCACTTCTTCGCCCAATCCTTCAAGCACACGTCGCCGCCCTACTTCTGCTTCGCGGCGATCGCCGGCATCGCGCGCGCCCTCGGCGCAGACGAGATCGCCGCCATCCGCTCCGGCGCGCATCCGCACTACGAGCGCGACCAGGCCGAGGTGATGCAGAACAGCTATGACGAGTTCTGGAAGAGCCTCGGCGCCTGCGCGCAGGGCGAGACGGCCTACCGGCTCGTCCTCTCGCACGAGTCCGGCGATCCGACGCAGCTCTCCGCGGCGCACCGCCGCCGGGCGCGCAAGCGCCGCGAGGATCGCCTGGCGGTGGAGAAGAGCGCCGCCGCGGCAATCCGGGAGCAGCTCGCGGAGCGGCGGGAGAGCACCGGCTGAACCGCCGATGCCGACGATCACGGGCGCAGAGTCCGGCGGGCGATCGAGGTTGGACTTGAACGGGGGATCGCGCGGCTCGAGAGGGATCGGGAACGCAGCGGCCGGGAAAACCTCGTCTGCCGCGCGCCCGAAACGATCCCCCCTCGAGGACAGTCGGAGTCACCCGTGCGGAAGGACGGAAAAGGGGCCTTTCAGATCCGATCAGGTCCGTTCCGTCCACTCTCTCGGGTGGAGAGCGCCCGAGTCGGAGCGAGGAAGGGGCCCGATTCGCGGGGGGATCATGCGGCCCGGCGCCGCCGTGCGCGGCCGCTTGCGTCGGTCTCGGCCTCGTTGCCGCAAGCTGCGGCGGTCGCCTCGAGGCCGTCGTCGGGACGGGTCGGCAGGGTAGGTGGGGCGCGCACCGGGAGCCCGAGGCTCCCGAGAATGGCCTCGGTGGTCTCGGGCGATTGGATCGCGGCGAGGATCCGCATGCGCCCGTCACAGTCCGGGCAGCGCAGGACATCGATTGCGAAGGCGCGGCGCAGCAGATCCGCCCATGCGAGCCGCCGCAGGCGCGCGAAGCAACTCAAGCCGATCGTTGCGTGAGCGTCGAGCGCGAGGCGAGCGAGATCCCGGCGAGCACCACGGCGCCTCCCAGCGTTTCGAGCGCGGTGATGGACTCGCCGAGCAGCCACCAGCCCAGCAGCGCGGTTCCCACCGGCTGTGCGAGCAGCGCCACCGAGGTGACGGTCGCGGGCAGGTAGCGGAGCGACCAGATCACGCCCATCTGGCCGCCCAGCTGCGAGAGCACGGCGGCGCCGAGCATGGATCCCCAGGAGCTCGCCGGGAAGCCCGCGAAGGCGTCGCCGCGCAGCGCCGCCGCCACACCGAGCGTGGCGGTGGCGCTCGCCGAGGTCAGGAAGAGGAGCGGCACCGTTCCGGTGCCGTGCCGCGCGGCACGCATCAGGAGCAGATAGCCGGCGTAACACAGCGCGGCGACGAGGGCGAGCGCGGCGCCCCGCACGTCGCCCGCGCTGCCATGCGGGAGGCCGAGCAGCAGCACGGTTCCCGCCAGCGCGAGCAGCGCGCCCAGCAGGAAGCGCGGCTGGAAGCGCACGCGCTCGACCAGTGCCGCCCAGAGGCCCACGTAGAGGGGCGTGGTATTGACCAGCAGCGTCGCCATCGCGACCGAGGTGAGCACGATCGAGGTGTGCCACATGGCGAGATCGAGGCCGAGGAAGATCCCCGCGGCGATCGACCCGAGGCCGGCGCGTCCGCGGAAGGACAGGCGCTCGCGCCGAAACGCGAGCCACGCACCCAGCAGCAGGGTCGCGAACAGCATCCGGTAGAAGCCGGTCACCACCGGCGGCGCCGGGAGGGCGAGGCGCACGAAGATCGCCGCGAAGGAGATTCCGAGCAGGCTCGCGAGGAAGATCAGCGCGACGCGCAGCAGGGGCGACTCCCGGAGCGAAGCGTGGCCCGCGCTACGCTAGCGCAGCGGGGAGGAGCCACAGCTTGCCGCGCGACCTCGGGAATGCGACACGGATCGACGACGGCGGGATCGCGGCGCTCGCGCGCGCCGAGCTGCCGCGCGAGTCGTGGCTCGGGCAGGTTCTCACCGGGTTCGGGACGGCGATCGACGCCGGCGTGCTGCGCGCCATGCAGCTGGTGGTGGACCGGGCGCTGATCCCCGGCCCGGAGCAGCGCGACGCCTTGCGAGACTCGGCGCAGCCGCTGCTCGCCCCCGAGCTCCAGGCGTCGCCGCGCCTCTTCTTCCCGTTCCTCGACGAGCCGCCGCAGCAGCTGCGCTTGCGCAGCCGCGAGCGCCGCCGGATCCCCGGCGGCGTGGTGATCTCGCGGCGCTTCGAGAGCCAGTATTTCCCGCATTCGACCGAGATCGCCGGAAGCCTCGGCCCGATCCTGGTCGATCACTGGGTCCACCGCCCGGGGCCTGCTCGCGGCACGGTGCTCCTGCTGCACGGCTTCACGATGGGCCATCCCCGCCTCGACGCGTTCCTGCTGATGGCGAACCCGTGGTTCCGGTCAGGCCTCGACGTGGCGCTGCTCACGCTGCCGCATCACGGAGCGCGCACGCCGCCCGGCGCGCGCTTCTCCGGCGAACACTTCGCGGTGCCGCACGTCGCTCGTCTCGGCGAGGCGGTGCGCGAGGCGATCTACGAGATCCGCCAGCTGGTCTGCTACCTGCGCGAGGAGAGCGGCGCTCCGGTGGGTCTGATCGGGCTCTCGCTGGGCGGCTATCTGGCGGCGCTCGCGGCGGGGCTCTCGGGCGACCTCGACTTCGCGATCCCGATCGTGCCCCCGGTTTGCATTGGCGACCTCGCCTGGCGCTTCTTCACCCAGACGCGCCACCACCGGGCCGGGGGCGAGGCGGCCCTCTCGCAGCCCGAGCTGCGCCGCGCCTTCCGCGTCCACTCGCCGCTCGCCCATCCGCTCCGGATCTCCCGGGAGCGGGTGATGATCGTGGCCGGGCGGGGCGACCGGATCGTTCCGCCCGAGCACCCGGCTGCATTGTGGAGCCACTGGGGCGAGCCGCGCATCCACTGGTTCAGCGGCAGCCACCTCACTCCGTTCGGACGCGCGCGGATCGCCCGGGCGATTCTCGATCACCTCGAGTCGATCGAGATCCTGTAGCGCTCTGGGACCGACGCGACGATGAATGAGGCGTTTGGTCTCACTCCCAACGCCCGCGGATTCTGGGAACCCCGCGACCCCAAAGCTCATTCCCGCTATGCGCCCACCGGCACGCCCCTTGAAGTGGGAGCCTGCCAGGCGCCGCGGCTGGCGCCGGAGGTGGTCGGTGTCCCAGCGCAGGCTTCGAACGGTTCTGGTCCTCTTGCTCGCCGGGCTCTGGCTCGCGTCCGGCTGCTCCCGATCGGAGGAGTCCCCCGCCCCAGCGCCGCCGTCGGCAGCGCCCGCGCCGGCGCCAGCCCCCGCGGCGGCGCCCGCAGCCGATGCGGCAACCGCGCAGGCGGAAGCGGAGAAGATCTTCTCCGAGCGCTGCGTGACGTGTCACGGCCCGAACGGCGGGGGCGACGGTCCGGCCTCGGCCGGGCTGGTGCCGAAGCCGCGCAACTTCCAGGACGCGGCCTGGCAGCAGTCGGTCAGCGACGAGCACATCGAGCAGATCGTCCAGTACGGCGGCGCCGCGGTGGGCAAGAGCCCCGCGATGCCCGCGAACCCCGACCTGATGAGCAAGCCCGCGGTGGTCGCGGCGCTGCGCGCGCATGTCCGGGGGCTGGCGAAGTGATGCGAACGACAATCCAGAAGAAGGAAGGAGCGATCATGTCGAAGCGACACTCGAATTGGTTGCGCTGCGCAGGTCCGGCGTTGGCGCTGGCGAGCCTGCTGGGGTGCGGCCCCGGCGGCGATCAGGCGCTCCAGCCCACCGCAGCGGAGGGACCCAGCGCGTCGGTCGCGGCGCTGATGAAGGAGCGTGGCCTGAGCGAGGCCGACGTGAACGCGGCGCTCAAGACCTACATGCCGACGGGCAAGAAGGACGATTACTACATCTTCTCGTCGGGCGGTCAGTCGGGACAGGTGCTCGTGATCGGCATCCCGAGCATGCGCATCCTGAAGTACATCTCCGTCTTCACGCCCGAGCCCTGGCAGGGCTGGGGCTTTGGCGATCAGGGCTCGGAGGCCGTGCTCGCGGGCGGCGACCGGCGCGGCATGAAGATGCGCTGGGGGGATACGCATCACCCGAACCTGTCGGAGACGAACGGCGACTATGACGGGCAGTTCCTGTTCATCGGCGACAAGGCCAACGCGCGGATGGCGGTGATCAACCTCACCGACTTCTCCACCACGCAGATCGTCGCCAACCCGATCCTCGAGTCGGACCACGGCGCGGCCTTCGTCACGCCCAATACGGAGTACGTGATCGAGGGCTCGCAGTATCCCGCTCCCCTCGGCGGCGCCTACGCGCCGATCGAGGAGTACAACGAAAAATATCGTGGCGCGATCACGCTCTGGAAGTTCGACCGTGCCAGCGGCCGGATCAAGCCCGAGGAGTCGTTCGCGATCGAGGCGCCGCCCTACATGCAGGACCTCGCCGACGCGGGCAAGCTCGACAGCGACGGCTGGGCCTTCGTGAACTCGTTCAACACCGAGCGCGCGCACGGCGGCAACCTGGAGGGGCAGCCGCCGCTCGAGTCCGGCGCCTCGCAGAACGACATGGACTACCTGCACGTCGTGAACTGGAAGAAGGCCGAGGAGCTCTACAAGGCCGGCAAGACGGTGGCGATCAACGGCTTCCCGGTGATCCCGCTGGAGACGGCTGCGGCGGAGGGCGTGCTCACGTTCGTTCCCGAGCCGAAGAGCCCGCATGGCGCCGACGTCACCCCGGACGGCAAGTACGTGGTCGTGGGCGGCAAGCTCGACACGCATGCCACCGTCTACGATTTTGCGAAGATCAAGGCGCTGATCGAGGCCAAGGACTACGTGGGGAAGGATCCCTATGGCGTCCCGATCCTCGACTTCCAGAAGTCGATCAAGGGGCAGGTCGAGCTCGGGCTCGGCCCCCTGCACACCGTCTTCGACGACAAGGGCAACGCCTACACCTCGATGTTCGTCGAGTCGAAGATCGCGAAGTGGTCGCTCTCGGAGATGAAGCTGATCGAGAAGCTGCCGGTGCACTACAACATCGGCCACATCGCGGCCGCCCACGGCGACACCGTGAAGCCGCAGGGCCACTGGGTGGTGGCCATGAACAAGTGGGCGATCGACCGCTTCGCCGACGTGGGACCCCTGCTGCCGCAGAACTTCCAGCTGGTCGACGTGAGCGGGCCGAACATGCAGCTGGTGTACGATCTGCCGATTCCGCTGGGGGAGCCGCACTACACCCAGATCGTCAAGGCGGATCGCATCAAGGCGATCGACCACTACTCGCCGGTCGGGTCGAACAGCTTCTCGCACGAGAAGGATCCGAATGCGGTCGATGGCGGCCAGGAGCGCATCGAGCGGCGCGACGACGGCGTGCACGTCTACATGACGCAGGTGCGAAGCCACTTCACACCCGACATCATCCGCGTAAAGCAGGGCGAGACCGTGCACCTCCACATGACGAACCTCGAGCAGGCGAAGGACGCGACCCACGGCTTCGGGATCAGCTCGTACAACATCGCGCTCTCGCTCGAGCCGGGGGAGCACGACAACGTCACCTTCCAGGCCGACCACGCGGGCGTGTTCCCCTTCTACTGCCTCGAGTTCTGCTCGGCGCTCCACCTCGAGATGGCGGGCTACCTGATCGTCGAGCCCGCGGCGCCGAAAGTGGCGGAGACGCAGAAGCGGACCGGTGGCCGCAGCTAGACGCGCTCTCCGGGAGCGCGCGCCGATCCGGCGCGCGCTCCTCGCGGCGCTGGCCCTCGCGGCGGCCGGGCCGGCGTTCGCGCGCCCGGAGGCGTGCCGCGAGATCCCGCCGGGCGCGAACCTCCAGCAGGCCGTCGACGCGGCGCCGCCGGGCTCCTCGCTCTGCCTCGCCCCGGGTGACTACGCCGGGCCCGTGCGGATCGCGACGCCGCTCACGCTCGAGGGACCGCGCGACGCGGTGATCCGCTCCAGCGGGGAGGGCACCACCGTTCGCCTCGAGGGCGAAGGCGGAGGGCTGCTTGGCGTGACGATCGACGGCAGCGGCGGCCGCTACGACCTGCTGGACGGCGCGGTCCACGTCACCGGCCGGGGCGGCCGCGTGGAAGGCGTGCTCGTGCGCAACGCCGTGTTCGGCATCCTGGTCGAACGCGCGACGAACGCGACGGTGCGCGGCAACCACGTGCTGGGCGGCGCGGGCCAGACGCTGGGCCTGCGCGGCGACGGGATCCGGCTGTGGGAGACCTATGATTCGACGATCGAGGACAACCGGCTCGAGGACAGCCGCGATGTCGTGCTCTGGTACGCCTCGCGCAACCGCGTCGCCGGCAACCGGATCGAGCGCGGGCGCTACGGCGCGCACCTGATGTACAGCCACGACAACCAGCTGGTGGGCAACCGCTTCATCGGAAACGTGACGGGCCTCTTCGTGATGTACAGCCGGGACGTCGAGATCCGCGACAATGTGTTTGCCGATTCGGGAGGCGCGGCGGGCATGGGCCTCGGCGTCAAGGAGTCGGGCAACCTGCGCGTGATCCGCAATCTGTTCGTGCACAACACGATCGGCGTCTACGTCGACACCAGCCCCCTCTGGCCCGACGACCGCAATCGCTTCGAGGGCAACCTGTTCCGGCTCAACGGGATCGCCGTGTCGTTCCTCGGACGGGCCTCGGGCAACGAGTTCCGGGGCAACGGCTTCCGCGACAGCCAGGTTCAGGTGCAGGTGGACGGCCGCGGCGACGCGCGCGAGGCCCTCTGGCGCGGCAACGAGTTCGACGACTACGCGGGCTACGACCTGGCCGGCGACGGCACCGGCGACGTGCCCTACGAGCTGCGCAGCCTGACCTCGGATCTGGTGGCCGAGTCGCCCGCGCTGGCGTTCTTCCGCGGCACGCCGGCCTTCGCGCTCGCCGAGGCGATCGGGCGCATCGTGCCGCTCTTCGAGCCGCGCCTCGTGCTCTCCGACCCCGAGCCGCGCATGGCGCGGGTGGCCTGGGAGGGTCCGGGTGCGGATTGAGGCGCGCGGCGTGAGCAAGCGCTACGGACGCGTGACCGCGCTGGAGGGCGTCAGCTTCGAGCTGGCGCCGCGCAGCCGGGTCGCGCTGGTGGGCCCGAACGGCTCCGGCAAGTCGACGCTGAACCGGATCCTGATGGGCCTGGTCGCCTGCCAGGGCAGCGTGAGGCTCGACGGGCGCTGCCCCTTCCGCGAGCGCGTGTCGCTGGCGCGCGAGCTGGCCTACGTGCCGCAGATCGCGCCGCAGCTCGGCGCACCGGTGGACGAGGTGGTGCGCGCGATCGCGCGTGTGCGCGGGCTCTCGCGCGACGCGGTCGCCCGCGTCGCTGGCGAGCTCGAGCTCGATCTCGCGGAGATCGGCCGGCGCTCCTTCCGTTCCTTGTCGGGCGGCACCCGGCAGAAGCTCCTGATCGCGCTCGCGCTCTCCTCCGGCGCCTCGCTGCTGATCCTCGACGAGCCGACCGGCAGCCTCGACGCGCGTACGCGCGAGCGCTTCTTCTCGCTCTTCGATGCGCTGGCCGCGGACGTGACACTCGTGCTCTGCTCGCACCGGCTCGACGAGATCCGGCTGCTGGTCGATCACGTGCTGCGGCTCGAGGACGGGCGCGTCGCGTACGACGGGCCGGCGAGCGCGCTGCTGGGCCGCTGTGCGCTCGCCGCCATCGACGTCCAGGCGGAGGGCGAGACCGCGGCCGACTGGCTGCTGGCGCGCGGCTTCCGCCGGATGCCGGCCGGCGTCTGGCATCGCACGCTCCCGCACGCGGAGAAGCTGAAGCTGCTGGCGGAGATCTCGCGCGAGCTCGGGCCCGCGCTGCGAAACCTCTCGGCGCGCGATCTCGAGGGGATCGATCTGGCCGGCGCCGGGCCGGGCCGCGCAGGCGGAACCCATGGCTAGCGCCGGGCGGGCAGCGCGGATGCGAGGGCGGCTCGTCCTCGCCGCACTCCTGCTCGCGGCCTGTGGGCCCGCCGGGGGTCCGCAGCCGATCGTGTACGACCGCGAGCCCTGCGCGCACTGCCGCATGCTGATCAGCGAGCCGCGCTTCGCCGCGCAGCTGGAGACGCTGGAGGGGGAGATCCAGAGCTTCGACGATCCCGGCTGCCTGCTCGCGGCTCTCGAGACGCGTCCCGAGGGCTTCCGCGCGATCTGGTTCCATCACGTGCGCGAGGACCGCTGGCTCGACGCCGAGCACGTCGCCTTCGACGAGGCCGGGCGGACGCCGATGGGCTACGGCCTCGGCGCGGTCGCCGCCGGCACGCAGGGCGCGCTCTCGCTCGAGCAGGCGCGCGCCCGCGTGGCGCAGCGCGGCGCCAGCCCCGAGCCGGCGCGATGAGCTTCGCCGCGCTCGCCGCCGTCGCGCGCCTCGACCTCGGCGAGGTGCTGCGCTCGCGCTGGCTGGTGCTGTGCCTCCTGCTCTACGCGCTGCTCGGCGGCGTCTTCGTGCTGGTGGGGCTGCGCGAGTCGAACGTGCTCGGCTTCACCGGCGTGGGGCGCGTGCTCTTCTCCCTCTGCCACGCGCTGGTGCTCTTCCTGCCGCTGCTGGCGCTGCTCGCCAGCGTGCAGGCGGTGAACCGCGCGCGCGACGACGGCTCCCTCGAGCTGTTCCTGTCCCACCCGATCGGCCGCGGCGCCTATCTCGCGGGCGTCGCCCTGGTTCGTTTTACCGCGCTCGCGCTTCCGCTCGCCGCGGTGATGCTGGCGCTCGCGCTCGAGGCGGCCTGGGTTCACGGCCAGGCGATCCCCTGGGCCTTCTTCGGCCGCGCGCTCGGCGTGTGCACGGCCCTGCTCGCCGGCTACGTCGGCGTGGGGCTCGCCACCTCGGTGCTGGTGCGGAATCAGGCCCGGGCGATGACGTTCGTCTTCGGGCTCTGGATCGCGAGCGCGGCGCTGCTCGATTTCGCCGGCATCGCGCTGCTCTTGCAGTGGCGGGTGCCCGCGCCGCTGGTGTTCGTGCTCGCGGCGGTGAATCCGGTGCAGGCCGCCCGCATGGCGCTGCTCTCGGCGGCGGAGCCCACGCTCGCGACGCTCGGCCCCGTCGGCTTCTACCTGGCGAACCATGTGGGCGCCGAGGGGCTCTTCGCTCTCGGCGTCCTCTGGCCCACGGCCGTCGGCCTCGGCGGATGGCTGCTGGCCTGGCTGGCGTTCCGCCGCGGCGACGCCGTCTGATCGATCGACCGGAGGATCCCATGAGAGTCTGGCTTTCCAGCTTCTACCGTCACCTCGCCGATCCGATCGTCCCCTGGACGCGGATCGCGCTCGCGCTGGCCGTGATTCCGCTCGCCGTCGCGGCGACCCAGAAGCTGTGGACGCTCCATTTCATGGCGCCGCAGTACCCGAACGGTCTCGACCTGTACGTCTACACCTACACGATCCAGGGAGGCAACGGCGGCATCGACCTTCCCGAGATCAACACCCTGAATCACTACGTCGGCATGCGGAAGCTGGATCCCGCCGACTTCGCCGACCTCGACTTCATCCCCTTCGCGATGGGCGCGCTCGGCCTGCTGGCGCTGCGCGTGGCGGTGATCGGCGACGTCCGCGCGCTGCTCGATCTCGCGGTGCTGACGGGCTACTTCGGCCTGTTCGCGATCGGGCGCTTCGTCTACATGCTCTACAACTACGGACACAACCTCGATCCGCGCGCGCCGATCACCATGCAGGCCTTCATGCCCCCGATCATCGGCACCAAGCAGATGGGGAACTTCACCGTGTCGAGCTGGCCGGCGGAGGGGACCCTGCTGATGACGGGCTTCGCGGCGATCGTGATGGGGTTTGCGATCTGGCATACGGTGCGGCCGCGGCATCGATCCGGTTGATCAGCTCCCGGCGCACCGCCTGCACGTCGAGGTAGGGCTCGGCGCGCCAGCGGGCGACCTGCTCGGGGCGATAGGGCTCGAAATCCACCGCCGCCCCGGCCCCGCCGAACTCGCGCAGCATCCAGTCGAGCAGAGCCGCGAGCCGCTGGTCGGAGAGCGGGGACTGCGCCGCGCCCGGCACCCGCACCAGGTATTCGCGGCCGCCCGGCACCGAGACGAGGCGCCCGAGCGAGCCGCGCAGGTCCGGGACGGCGCCGGGAGAACCCGAGCCGTCCGCGAGATGGCAGCCCTGACACTGGAGCATATAATCGACGCGCGGATCCTCCGCGCGCGCCGCCGCCGCGACCAGGCAGGCGAGGGCCCCGAGCGCTCGGACGAGCCTCACCCCTTCTCCGTGGAGACGCCGATCACGACCGCCACCGTCGAGTTGTAGATCACTCCCGCGCGCCCCATGCACCAGTCGATGTCGTTGCTCTTGTTCGGGATGTAGACCGGCTTGTCGCCCTCGTTGCGCTGGCAGAAGCAGCGCCCGCAGGAGTTCTTCCCGCAGCAGTCGTTGTAGGACACGATGTAGTGCTTGCCGTCGACGGGATTCTGGCAGGTGCCTATCCAGGTGAGGGGCGACATTTCAGAACCTGGCGGACAGCTGCGATGGGTGCCGCCGCAGCAGCTGGCGAGGAAGCCGTCGATGGCGCAATAGCGCCAGTAGGCGCAGTCGTCGGGATCGCCGATCGGCGTGCCGGGATCCGGCTCCCCCGGCGCCGGCGCGCGGGTGGCGCCGGCGCGCGCCACGGGCAGCAGCGGCGCCGCGGCCACGCCGGCCGCGAGCGCGCCCAGCCGCGCCAGGAAGCTGCGCCGCGAGGTGGCGCGTGCGAGCCTGCGGGCGCCGCGCGTGAACCAGAGATCGAAGTGACTCACGTTCCGCCTCTCCCCTCCTGGCGCGCGTCCCGCTTGGCCAGATATTCCTGGATCGAAGCCACCCCCTGCTCGCGCGCCTCGAGCAGGCTCTCGAGATGCTCGCGCGTGTTGACGAGGCCGCGGGCCCGGATCACGCCCTGCGCATCGATCAGCGCCGCATACGGCAGACGCGGCACCTGCCAGGCGAGGCCGAGCGCCGCCGAGAGCACGACCGTCTCGCGCTCGAGGCGTTGCTCCCGCAGGAACGCCTCGTGCTCGGCGCGCGTGCTGTCGCTGGCTACCACCAGACGCAGGCGTCCGCCCTCGGCGCTCCGCAGCGAACGCGCGACCGGGAGCACCACCTTGCAGACCGGGCAGCCCGGCGCGACGAAGAGGAGCAGCGTGCTGAGCCCTTCCGGGTCCGGCGCGCCGAGGCGCAGCCGGGCGCCCGCCGCATCCTCGACCTCGACGACCGGCGCCGCCTCGCCCGGGCGCGGTCCTTCGCGGCCCAGCAGGGCGCCTGCCGGCGACACGCGCTCGTGGAGCACGCCGATTTGACGTGCCAGCGCGGCGACCACGATCGCGAGGATCACCACCAGGGCCCAGAGCAGGAGGTGCGAGACGAAGAGGGCGTCGCTCATGCGCGGACCCGCTGCGCCCGCGAGCGCACGCCGTTCGCGAGCGCTGCGTCGACCGCCGCGTAGAGCGCCGCCAGCGCCGCGGCGCCGCCAAACATGGTTACCGCGTCGAGCCAGCCGAGAGCGCGCGCGCTCGCGGGCAGCGCCGCCAGCAGGGCGATCCCGACCAGCGCCGCATTGCGCGCCAGCAGCTCCTCGCCGAGCGGCTGCGGACGCGCTCCGCAGCCACAGTCGATCGAGCGCCGGCCGCGCGCCAGGTTGGCGGCGATCGCGAAGGCGTAGAGCGCGAGCAGCGCCGCCGTCGCGAGCGCGGGAGCGGCGCCGGCCCCCGGCAGCAGCAGCGCGAGGCCGAGCCCGAGCTCGAGCGCGGCGAGCGCGGCTGCGAACGCGCGCACGAAGGACGCGGGGACCAGCTGGTAGCCGGCCAGGGCTTCGCGGAAGCGCGCCGGGTCGCGCAGCTTGTGCTGCGCGGCGACGAGCCAGAGCAGCGCGAGGGCGCCGCGCAGCGCGGCGCGCAGGGCGGGGTCGAGCTCGGCCGTCATCGCGCCGTCTCCGCGCCGGTCCAGGGGGTCTGGAGCCCGAGCGTCGTCATGTTCCCCGGCGCCACGCGGCGCAGGAACTCCCCCGAGAGCGCGTCGTAGACCGCCAGCGAGCCCGAGAAGTTGGAGCCGGTCACGAGCAGCGGCTGGTCGTCCTGGGTCACCGCCACCGAGCCGACGCCGAGATCCGGAAGGTAGGCGACCAGCCAATCCTGGATCCGGCTCAGGGGCCAGGGCCAGTCGTTCCCGACCGGCACACCGAGGTAGGTGAAGCCGGGGCTGCGCAGCGGGATCCGCTGCAGGCGCCGCCGTCCCTCGACGTCGTACACCCAGAGCTCCGTGCCCGGCTGCTTGTGCGTGTCGGGCCCCCCCTGATGCATGAGCGAATAGAGGCGTCCGGTTGGCCCGTGCAACGCGAGGTGCTGGTGGCCGCCGATCCGCCAGCCTTCCGCGCGATCGGTCGAGTCGAGCAGCGACCAGCGCTCCCCGAAGCGCGGCGGGGAGCCGGACGCGTCGACCGGGTGGACGAGACCCTCGAACGAGACGAAGAGCCAGCGATCGCCCCACCGGACCGCCTTCTCGGTGACGGGGTCCCGCGCGGGATCGAAGAAGGGCTTGCTGCGCTCGCGGCCGGATTCGCGGCCGTTCGCGTCGAGCGTCACCGTGAGCAGCGCGCCATCCGCGCAGAGCATGGCGAAGCGACGCGGTCCCGCCGCGTAGGCGAGGCTGCACCCCGGCGTCGCGATCTCGCCGACGAACGCGCGCCGCTCGACGTCGACGATACTGAGCGCTGTGGCCGGCGTGTAGTCGAAGACCGCGACGAAGCGCTCGTCGTCGGAGAGCGCCGCGTTGGCGGCGGAGAGCGCGTTGATCGCGCGCCCGGGCGGGATCTTCACCTCGGCGACCGGAGCCAGCGTGACCGCGTCGTAGATGGTCACGACGTCCGTGCGCTCGCCGCGGCTGCCGCGCGAGTAGTGGGTCTCCGGCAGGTAGATCTCGCGCCGCTGCGTCGGGAAGAGGCCGCTCGCGACCCCGAAGCCGCCGTCGAGCATGCCGAGCGTGCGGCCGCTCTCGAGATCGACCAGCGCGATGCGCCGCAGCACCACGTCGGACGCCCAGGCCCAGTGCGGCCCGAACGGAACCGGGAGCACCTCGACGCTGCCGGTCGTCTCCACCGGGAGATCGGCGCGCGCCGTGCCGGCGAGCAGGAGCGCGCAGAGGAACCACCGGTGGAACACGCGCTCAAGAGAGCACGCAGCGGCCGCCTTCGTCAAGGCGAAGCCCCGCGCGCGGATGGCCGGAGGCGCCTAGCGCCGCGGTCGCCCGCGGCCGCCGCCTCCTCCGCCACCGCTGCGACCTCCGCGCCGCGACCCGCCGCCCGGTCTCCCGGTCGGCCTGCCCCGCGATTCCGAGCTCGGGCCGCCCCGGCTCCCGCGCTCTCCCGCGCCGTGTGCTTCGCGGCGGGCGGCGTTCGCGCGCGCGCGCGAGCGCTCGTCCGCCTTCTGGCTGCGGATGGCGGCGATCCGTTCCGTATGAGAGACCTCGAGGCGGACCTGCGGGCGCGCGTCGTAGTCGAAGTCGGGGACCGTCACGCGCGGGAGCCGCTTGCCGATCGCGCGCTCGATCCGCGCCAGATCGCCGCCTTCTTCGCGCGAGACGAACGTGAAGGCGTCGCCGACCTTTTCCGCCCGCGCGGTGCGGCCGACGCGGTGGATGTAGTCCTCCGGCACCACCGGCACGTCGAAGTTCACGACGTGGCCGAGCTCGACCACGTCGATGCCGCGGGCGGCGATGTCGGTCGCCACCAGCACCCGGTAGCGGCCGCTCTTGAAGCCGGCGAGCGCCTGGGTCCGCTGCGCCTGCGAGCGATTGCCGTGGATCCGCACCGCCTCCACGCCCTGGCGGACCAGGTACTGCGCGAGGCGATCGGCGCGGTGCTTGGTGCGCGTGAAGACCAGCGCCTCCTGCATCTCGCCGCGCTCGAGCAGCGCGAACAGAAGGGCGGACTTCAGCTCCTGCGGGACCGGGTAGACCGCCTGCGTGATCCCCACCGCCGGCGTGGCCTGGCGGGCGAGGTTGATCTTGGCGGGATCGCGGAGCATCTCGCCGCTCAGCGTCGCGATCGGCGCGGGCATGGTGGCGCTGAAGAAGAGGGTCTGCCGGCGCGCCGGGATGTGGCGCAGCACGCGCCGGATCTGCGGCAGGAAGCCCATGTCGAGCATGCGGTCGGCTTCGTCGAGCACCAGGAACTCGAGCCCGGCGAGCTTCGCGTAGGCGGACCGGAAGTGATCGAGCAGGCGGCCGGGCGTCGCGATCAGCACGTCGACCCCGCTGCGCAGGGCGTGCTCCTGGGGGCCCATGCCGACGCCGCCGAAGATCGCGGCGGCGGTGATGGGCGTGTGCACCGCGAGGTCGTTCAGATCCTCCAGTATTTGGGCGGCCAGCTCGCGGGTCGGCGTCAGCACCAGCGCGCGCGTGGTGCCGCGCGGGCGCTCGATCAGCTGATGCAGGATCGGAAGCAGGAAGGCGGCGGTCTTGCCGCTCCCGGTGGAGGCGCAGGCGAGCACGTCCCGGCCGTCGAGCGCCGGGGGGATGGCGTCGCTCTGGATCGGGGTGGGGCGGGCGAATCCCAGCTCTTTGACGGCCTTCAATAGGCTGGGATGAAGCTTCAGGCTGCTGAACGGCAAACGGGATTCCTCGAGGGTGGGAGAGGGAAGCGCGCCGGAGGGCTCCGGCGTGCGCAGGCGGAGACTACCAGGGTCAGGGCCCCCCGGCCTTCCCGCGATCGAAATAAAATTGACTGAATCGTTCATTCAAGAATACTATCCGACATGGCCCGCCGCCGCCCGCCCGACCGCTTCCAACAGCTCTGGGACGCCGCGCTGCGCGTCTTCGCCCGCAAGGGCCTACGGCGGGCCCGAATGCTCGACATCGCCCGCGACATGGGGGTCTCGCCCGGGACTCTCTACAACTACGTCGAGAGCAAGGAGGCGCTCTTCGCCTGGCTGGTCGAGCACGGCGGCGAGTCCGGGCCGGTCGCGGCGCCGAGCCGGCTGCCGCTGCCGACCCCGCCTCCCGGCGAGCTCGAGGCGCGCCTGCGCGAGCGGCTCGACGCCAGCTTCCGGCTCGAAAAGCTGGACGCCGCGCTCGCTCGCCGCCGCGTGGTGGACGCGCGCGCCGAGCTCGACGGGATCCTGCGCGAGTTCTGGGAGCTGGTGGTGCGCACGCGCGGGCCGATCGCGGTGGTCGAGCGCTCGGCGCTCGACCTTCCGGATCTGTTCGCGATCTGGTTCGTCGGCGCGCGCCGCGCCTTCTTCGCCCGCGTCGCCCGCTACGTCGAACGCCGCGCCCGCAGCGGCCACTTCCGCCCGGTGGCCGATCCGGCCGTCGCCGCCCGCCTGCTGCTCGAGGGCGTCGTGTTCTTCGCCCGCCATCGGCACGGCGATCCCGATCCCGGGCTGCTGCCCGGCGACGACGCCGTGCGCGAAGTCGTGATTCCGATGCTCGTCGCCAGCCTGGCGCCCGAGGCGTGACGAGCCGCCCGAGGAGGAACGCCATGCCCCAGACGCACCGTCTCGCGGCCTTCGCCGCTCTGCTCGCCGGCGCGCTCGCCGCAGCCGCGCCGAGCCGCGCCGCCGGGGACTGGCCCTTCTACGGCGGCGACGCCGGCGGCATGCGCTGGTCTTCGCTCGACCAGATCGACCGCGGCAACGTCGCGCGCCTCGAGGAAGCCTGGCGGATCCGCACCGGCGATCTCGACGCGGTGCCGCCGCCGCCCGGGCACATGGCTTTCCAGGCCACCCCGATCCTGGTGGACGGTCTGCTGGTGCTCCCGACGCCGATGGGCCGTGTGCTCGCGCTCGACCCCGAGACGGGCGCCGAGCGCTGGCGCTTCGACGCCACCGCGAAGACGCTCGAGGTGCCCGAGTTCACCGCCCGCGGCGTCGCGAGCTGGAGCGATGCGAAGGCGGCGCCGGACGCGGCCTGCCGGCGCCGCATCTTCGCGACCACCGTCGAGTCGCGCCTCTTCGCGATCGACGCTCGCAACGGCCGCGCCTGCCCGGATTTCGGGCGGGAGGGGGAGGTGGACCTGCGCCAGGGCGTGGGTCCGATCCTGGCGTGGGAATACACGATCTCATCGCCTCCCACCCTGGTGGGCGAGCTCGTGATCGTCGGCTCGGCAATCGCCGACAACCGGCGCGTCGACATGCCCAAGGGCATCGTGCGCGCCTACGACGCTCGCAGCGGCGCCCTGCGCTGGGCCTGGGATCCGGTCCCGCGCGAGGCGGAAGATCCGGCCCACGCCGAGTGGCGCTCCGAGCAGGCGGCGCGCGTGGGCGCGGCCAACGCCTGGTCGATCCTCTCGGCGGATCCGGCGCGCGATCTGGTCTTCGTGCCGACCTCGAGCCCGAGCCCGGATTACTTCGGCGGCGAGCGGCTCGGGAGCAACCGGCATGCGAACTCGGTGGTGGCGCTGCGCGCGAGCACCGGCCGCGTGGTGTGGAGCTTCCAGGTCGTGCACCACGATCTCTGGGACTTCGACGTGCCGTCGCAGCCCGTGCTGACGAGCGTGCGGCGCGAGGGCCGCGAGATCCCCGTGGTGGTGCAGGCCACCAAGATGGGCCACCTCTTCGTGCTGCACCGCGAGACCGGCGCGCCGATCTTTCCGGTCGAGGAGCGCCCCGTCCCGGCCTCCGACGTGCCGGGCGAGCAGGCCTCGCCGACGCAGCCCTTCCCGACGCTGCCTCCCGCGCTGGTCCCGCACTCGCTCGCGCCCGAGGAAGCCTGGGGCCTCACGCCCTGGGACCGCGGCCGCTGCCGCGAGCGGATCGCGCGGCTGCGAAACGAGGGGATCTTCACGCCGCCCAGCCTGCGCGGAACGGTGATGGTCCCGGGCAACGCCGGCGGCTCGAACTGGGGCAGCCTCGCGATCGATCCGACCCGGCGGGTGGCGCTGCTCAACCTGACCAACCTGGTGTTCGAGGTGCGGCTGATCCCGCGCGCCGATTTCGAGCGGGAGAAGGCGGCCGGCGGCGGCTTGCTCGGACTTCGCGAGTTCGCGGCCCAGGCGGGCACGCCCTACGGGATGGTCCGGGAGCCGCTCCTCTCGCCGCTCCAGCTTCCCTGCAACCCGCCGCCCTGGGGAACCTTTGCCGCGGTGTCCCTCGACGACGGCCGCGTGCTCTGGCAGGTCCCGCTCGGCAGCGTGCCCGACCAGCTCCGGATTCCCCTCCCGGTGACGATCGGGCTTCCGAATCTCGGAGGTCCGATCGCGACCGCCGGCGGGCTCGCCTTCGTCTCCGCTTCGATGGACGGCGTGCTGCGCGCCTTCGACGTCGAGACCGGCGCCGTGCTCTGGAGCGACCGCCTGCCGGCCGGCGGCAACGCGACGCCCATGACGTACCAGGGTCCGAGCGGCCGCCAGTTCGTGCTGATCGCGGCCGGCGGCCACGGAAAGCTTGGCACGCGGCGCGGCGACTGGGTGGTGGCCTACGCATTGCCGGAGGACTGAGCGGATCCCTTGGCGGCGCGCCTGGCGGCTGGTATCACAGCAGCGAGGGAGTACGCGTGGAGTCGCCAGTCGAAGGCCGACACGGAAGGTTGCGTTCGCCGTTGGTGCTGCCGGAAGGTGTCGAGGCGGGGCTGATCGGGGGACTCACCGTCGCCGCCGCCTTCTTCGTGCGCGACGTCTGGATCGGCGAGCCGATGCACACGCCCTCGGTGCTCGGCACGCTGCTGATGTCGGGGGCCGACGCGGCGCGAGCTCGAGCCCCGTTCGCGGGAACGGCTGCTCTCTATCACACGGTTCACTTCCTGGCGTGGGTCGGGCTCGGCTTCGCGGGCTCGGCGCTGATGGCCCACGCCGAGCGCACGCGCACCCGCTGGCTCCCGCCGCTGGCCGCATTGCTCGCCCTGGTGCCGCTCGCCGTGCTCGACGTGTTCGTGCGCACCGCAGGGCTCGAACGCATGCACCTGTGGTTCGGAGGCCTCGCCGGCATCGTCGCGATGGGGGCCTTCCTCGCCTGGCGGCATCCGGGCGCCATCCGCAGCGACGCCGGAGAGGGTTGAGAGCGCGGTGCGGTGAGGCCCCGAGCCCGCGTTCTGGTGCTCTACAAGCCATACGCCTACGTCTCGCGCTTCGGCGACGAGGCGGGGCATCCGGGCCTCGCCTCGCTGGTCCCCGTGCCGGACGTCTACGCCGCGGGTCGCCTGGATCACGACAGCGAGGGTCTGCTGCTGCTCACCGATGACGGCGCGCTGGCCCATGCGCTCACCGATCCGCGCTGCGCGCACCCGCGTACCTACTGGGTGCAGGTCGAACGCACGCCCGACGCGCGCGCGCTCGAGGCGCTCGCGCAGGGCGTCGTGGTGCAGGGACGCCGTACGCGACCCGCGCAGGCGCGCCTGCTGCCCGAGGCGCCGCCCCTGCCACCGCGCTCGGTCCCGATCCGCTTCCGCAAGAGCGTCCCGACCGCCTGGCTCGAGCTGACGCTGCGCGAGGGCCGCAATCGCCAGGTGCGCCGCATGACCGCGGCCGTCGGACACCCGACGCTCCGCCTCGTGCGCGCCGCGCTCGGACCGCTGCATCTCGCGGATCTCGGCCTGGCTCCGGGCCAATGGCGCGCGCTGCGGCCCGCAGAGGAGCGCGCGCTCCGCGATTCGGTCTCGCGAGCGCGACGAGTGGGATGAAACTCCCCAGTAGAACGGGGCGAGACGCCCCGCCGCATCCCTGGGGACCCGCAGGAACGCAGAAAAGTTCGGTACGAAACGTGAATTCGCTTCAAGCGGAATCGCGCGGGCTTTATTCTCGGCTCGCTCCGCGCAGCGGATGGCGACGCCCGGGTGGCATGGCCAGACGGACCGCGAGAGGAGGATCTCGATGGGAAGCCCGGGTCGAAGTTCCCGCGGCGCGGTCCTGGTGGCGGGGATGGTCGTGGCGCTGCTGCGAGCGCTCCCGGCGATGGCGGAGGACCCCGCGCCCATCGCGCCCGCCTCGCACGAGGCGAAGGCCTACAGCGAAGACGGCGTCGACACCTGTCTCGAGTGCCACGACGAGAGCGAGAAGCGCCCCGTCCTCTCGATCCTCGCCACCCCCCACGCCGTGCTCGGCGATCCGCGGACGCCGCTCGCGCAGCAGCACAGCTGCGAGACCTGCCACGGCCCGAGCGCCGCCCATGTCGAGGAGGAGAGCACGGCGGTCGACGTGGTCTTCGGCGCGGAAGCTCCCGCCGAGGCCCAGAACGCGAAGTGCCTGAGCTGCCACCAGGGGGGCCTGCGGATGGGCTGGGCCGGCAGCAAGCACGATCTCCAGAACGTCGCCTGCGCCGCGTGTCATACCGTGCACGCGCGCGAGGACCGGGTGCTCACGAAGAACATCGATCCGATGCGGTTCAACCGCGAGGGGCAGGCCAGCGTCTGCTTCCAGTGTCACATGGAGAAGCGCGCGCAGATCCAGCACCGCGTCTCGGCCCATCCGCTCCGGGAGGGGAAGATCAACTGCTCGGACTGCCACAACCCCCACGGCTCGATGGGGCCGACCAACCTGACGCGGCCGACGCTGAACGAGACCTGTTACCAGTGCCACGCGGAGAAGCGCGGGCCCTTCCTCTGGGAGCACGCGCCGGTGCGCGAGGACTGCGGCATCTGCCACGAGCCGCATGGGTCCAACAACCCGACGCTGCTCAAGCGGCGAATGCCTCAGCTGTGCGAGGAATGCCACGCGGCGGCTCAACATCCCAGCACGGGTTACGGCGGACCCGCGCTCGTGAATCCCGTCAACCCGGCTGCGCAGCCCCAACTCCAGGGCGACCGCCGCGTGGTGGCCGGCAGCTGCCTGAACTGTCACTCGGAGATCCATGGGTCGAACCATCCCTCCGGCGTGCGATGGACGCGCTAGGTGCGCGGCGCGCCGCGGAATCGGAGGCGTGACGATGCGGCATAGAGGAGCCAGCCGGAGCGCGAGCGCATTCACGCGGATGCTGTTGCTGTTCCCGCTCGCCGCGATCGGCCTGCTGGGCGGCTCGGCGGCCTGGGCGGAAGAGGCCGCCGACCCCGCGCAGGCCGCCGAAGCCGCGGACGAGGCCGAAGCTGCGGACGACGGCGACGAGGCGAAGGAGGCGCAGGCGCTGCGCGCGCTCACCACCCAGGCGAGCGAGATCGAGCTCGGCTTCCTCTACAACCACGTCCACGGAGAGCCGTCCGCCTTCGCCCAGTACCGCGGTCTCTCCAACGATCAGTTCTACGTGCTCGGCAACCTCGACATCTTCCGGCGGGCGCCCTGGGACGGCGACAGCACGCAGTACTACCGGCTGCGTGGGCTCAATCTCGGTCTGGATTCCCGCTCCATCGACGCCGAGTACGGGCACCAGGGGTCGTTCGGCTTCTCCTTTCTCTTCGACGAGCTCCCCGTCTACAAGACGCAGTCGGCCCAGACGTTCTTCGTCGACGCCGGGACGGCGAACCTGACGCTCCCGGCCGGTTGGGTGGCGGGCGGCCGGGCGGACCTGCCGATACCGGGCGATACCGGCTACCCGACCGCCTTCCAGACGTCGATCCAAGACAACCTGCACGAGACGAACATCGGCTGGAAGCGGCGCAAGATCGGCAGCGGGTTCTCGATGGTGCTGCCGGCCGACCTGGAGCTGGCCGCCAACTACAGCTACGAGACCAAGAAGGGCGACAAGCTGGTCGGATCGACGTTCGGGCTCAACGGAGGAAACCCGCGAGCCGTGATCATCCCCGAGCGGATCGACTACCACACCCAGCAGATCGACGCCGGCTTGCGCTACGGCGGCGAGCATCTCCAGCTCGCGCTCGAGTACTTCGGCTCGGGGTTCGACGAAGGCGAGTTCTCCCAGACCTGGTTGAACCCCTACACGGCCGTCGCCGCCTGGGACCCGTCGGCCGGCTTCCAGGGCCCCCCGGCCGGCGTGCTCGCGGAATGCGTGGGCGTGCCGAACTGCGGAAGGGGGCAGCGCGCCCAGCCGCCCGACAACTGGTTCAACCAGATCGTCGCCTCGGGCGGCTACGATCTCCCCTACAACTCGCGCGTGACGCTGCGCAGCGCATTCGGTTGGTCGACCCAGGACGAGGAATACCTGCCCTACTCGATCAACCCGCTCCTGACGGTCACGACCCCGCTGCCCCGGAATTCCCTCGACGGCGAGATCTTCACGTCGGTGGTGGACTTCGCGATCGCCTCGCGACCGCTGGAGAAGCTCCGGCTCGACACCGGCTATCGGTTCGAGCGCCGCGACAACGACACGCCGCAGGATCTCTACATCTACATCCCCAACGACTCCGCGGACCAGGGCACCGCGGCCGACGGCACGGCCCGCTACAACCTGCCCTACAGCCTGACGCGCCACGAGGTCAATTTCGACGCCGGATACTCGCTGCCATATCGCAGCGAGGTGGCCCTCGGCTACGAGTGGGAGCTCACCGATCGCGACTACCAGGAGGTCGACGAGCTTCAGACGAACACGCTGAGCGTCAGGCTGAACTCCCGCCCGGCGAAATTCGTGAGCACCCGCTTCAACTACGAGCACTCCTGGCGGGATGGCTCCGACTACAACGGCTCGAACCCGCTGGTCAAGAGCCACACGTCCCAGTTCCTCGACGACGAGCTCGCGGACTTCGCGGTTCCGACTTCGAGCTGCGCCCTGGCGGGCCTGACGCCCGAGCAATGTCTCTTCGAGAACCATCCGCTGCTCCGCAAGTACTACCAGGCGAACCTGCACCGGGACAAGATCGGCGCCATCGTGACGCTCCTCCCGCGCGAAGACCTGACGGTCACGCTGAACACGAACTGGTGGAACGACAATTACGACGACAGCGAGCTGGGCATGAAGAGCGTCGAACACCTGAGCCCCGGCGTGGACGTCTCCTACATGCTGAACGATCGGGTCTCCA
>DATBRV010000055.1:0-51438 GCA_036560145.1 Myxococcota bacterium | reverse complement strand
CTTGCGCCGCGTGCTGCGTTCGCCGGAGCGTTGGGCGCGGATCGTCGGCGTGGCGGCCGACCTCGGCGAGCGCCTCCCAGCTGCGCCGGACTGTTCCGCGCTCGAGAGCTTCCTGCGCAGGCGAAAGCGCGTCGATCCGCTGCGCTTCCCCGACCTTTCGCTCACGATCGTGAAGCTGATGGGCTCCGGCGAGTACGCCGTCGACGTGCCGGGCGGGGAGCCCATCGGCCACTTCGGTCTCGCGGTGCGTGACTACACGCACTCGACGGCCCCGAACCGGCGCTACCCCGACGTGATCACGCAACGCATGCTCAAGGCGGTGCTGGCCGGCGCTCCGCCCGCCTACTCCCTGGCCGAGCTCGGCGAGCTTGCGCGCCACTGCACCGAGCAGGAGGACGACGTGACGAGGATCGAGCGCCAGGTCCGCAAGTCGGCTGCGGCGCTGCTCCTCGAAGGCCGCAACGGCGAGCGCTTCCATGGCATCGTCACGGGCGCGTCCGAGAAGGGCACCTGGGTGCGTCTCCTCGCGCCGCCCGTCGAGGGACGGGTGGAGCGCGGCTGGGAGGGCCTCGACGTTGGGGATCGCGTGGAGGTGAGACTCCTCGGCACCGACGTCGAGCGCGGCTACATCGACTTCGCGCGCGTTGCGCGCTGAGACGCGGCTGCCTCCCGCACCGTCCGCCTCCTGCTAGGGCTCTGCCCGACGTTCGCGAAAGACCAGCGCGCCGAGCGTCAGCAACGCCGCCGAGGCGAGCAGCCAGCCGGCGACACGCGGCGGCGTGGTTGCGAAGTGGACCCTCGCCAGGTGCCGCCCCTGCGGAACCCGGAAGGCGAGGAGTCCGTCGG
Organism: Myxococcota bacterium; assembly: GCA_036560145.1. GTDB lineage: Bacteria > Myxococcota_A > UBA9160 > UBA9160 > SMWR01 > DATBRV01. Next base: position 50,592 of record DATBRV010000055.1, on the reverse strand, counting down.
GCCGCGGCACGAACTGCCATTCCCGGCCGTCGAGAGAGACCTCCCAGCCCGGGAACGCGTACCAGGGAATGACCGCGATCCCCCGGTCGGCCGGCGAAGCGACCTCGAAGGTCAGGTCTTTCAGCGTCCCGCGCAGGTTCGAGATCTCGACGTCGACACCGCCCGGGTAGGGACCGCCCGGCACCCGGCTCGCCGCTTCGACGTCGGCGTGCTTCGGCAGGAACTCGTCTTCGTTTCCGAACTTCGTCGACCAGGGGGCGTCCGCGACGACCCGCTCGATCGCTGCGCGGTCGTCGGCGACGGGGATGCGGCCCCGCACCGTACGCTGCTCCGAGGAGAGGCCGAGCGCGAGCGCCGCCAGGACGATCGTGGAGCCAGGCCCGAGCCAGCTGTTCCACTCCGCGAGCACGCGCACGACGCCACCTCCAGCCGCGGCAAGGAAGAGCGTCACGGGTCCGAGGTAGCGCCACGGGAACTGGATCAGCTGGAAGGGCGGAAGCCAGGCGTACCAGACCCTCGCCGACGGGCTGGTCAGCCAGAGGGCGGCAATGCCGAGCAGGGCGGTGAGCAGGACGAAGCCGCGGGCCGGTTTCGGGAGGCGCCAGACCAGGAGCGCGCTGGCCGCCGCCGAGATGAGGATCGGGAGCCCCACCTGGAAGCTCATGCCGTCGGCATAGCCGGCGACGGAATTGCCGAATTGCCAGCTGCGATCGAGCCACTGCTTCGGGTGAACGAAGTGCAGGAAGTACGTGTAGTACCCGCCGATGACCTGCTCCCCCCGCTCGGACGAGAGGGCGTTCCTCTCCACCAGTGCGGGAAGCCAGAAGAACGCGGAGAGCGCCGCTCCGAGCGCGACTCCGGCGACGATCCGGCCGAGCGCCATCCAGCGACCGCCGGACGGGAGCGCTCTCGCCAGCGCATAGACCGCCGCGAAGGGAGCGATCATGAGCGCGCTCAGGAAATGCGAGACGACGATCGCCGCCGAGGCGAGCGCCAGGGATGCCAGGGCGCGCGCCGAGAGACGGTCGACCGACCGGTCGATGGCAAGGAAGAGATAGGGGAGCGCCGCGAGCGAGGTGAACTCGGCCGTCGCTCCGCGCACGTAGATGTCCACGAAGTGGTAAGGGGCGAACAGGTAGAGGATCCCGGCGACCAGCGCGGGGAAGCTCCCGAGGTGCGGGCGCGCCCACAGGGTTGCGCCCAGACCCCCGGCGAAGAAGAGGAGGAAGATCGTCAGCTTTCCGGCCAGCAGGAGCGGAACCCCGAGCGCGTGGCCGTAGGCGACCAGCAGGGAGAAGGCCGGCGGATAGAAATTGAAGAGGGGGACTCCCTTGCCGAGGTAACCCGTCGAGAGCCAGCGCGGATAGAGATCGCCGCCCGCGATCTCGTGGTAGGCGGCCAGCGCGCGGGCGATCGGACGCAGCTCCTCGTGGCTGACGAACCAGCCCGCGTCCAGGAGCGGGGTGCAGCACGCAGCGGAGAGGAGGGCCAGGACCGCGACGGCGACCCAGACCGGGCAATCCTCCGGCCGCCGGCCGGGAGTCGGAACTTCGATCGCGATCGTGGGCAGGGGTTCGTCCGCTCCAATCGCCATGCTACGCCCGGGTAGGGGCGTCCGGCGGACTTTTTCTAGCGCCCCGCCACGGCCTCGGCCTGCGCGAAGACCCGCAGCAGGTTCTCGCCGAGGATCTTGCGGATCTTCTGCTCGGAGTAGCCGCGCGCGAGCAGGCCCCCCGTGATGTTGGGGAAGCCCGCGACGTCGCGCGCGCCCTCGGGCAGGAAGAGCGTGCCGTCGAAGTCGGAGCCCAGCCCGACGTGATCGATGCCCGCCACGCGCGCCACGTGATCGATCTGATCGAGCAGCCGGTCGAGAGGAACCGGAGACGGGCCGAGGTGGAGCAGCATGTCGAGCGCGGCCTTGCCGGTGCCGGCCTTGCGGGGATCGATGAAGGTGCCGCCGAAATTGATCATCACGACGCCGCCGTTCGCCGCGACCGCGCTCAGCATCTCGTCGCTCATGTTGCGGGGCACGTCGACGAGCGCGCGCGCGGAGGAGTGCGAGGCGATCACGGGCGCCCGGCTCACCTCGATCGCGTCCCAGAAGGTCTCGTCCGAGACGTGGGAGACGTCGACCAGCATGCCGAGCCGGTTCATCTCGAGGACCACCTCGCGGCCGAAGTCGGTGAGCCCGCCGTGGCGCCGGACGTCGCCCGAGGAATCGGCCCAGCCATTCGTGTTGCTCCAGGTGAGCGTCATGTAGCGGATGCCGAGGTTGTAGAAGTTCTCGACGTTGTCGAGGTCGTCCTCGATCGCGTGGCCGCCCTCGAGCCCCATCAGGCCCGCGATCTTGCCGGCGGCGGCGGCTTCCCGGATGTCGCGCGCGCTCACCGCGAGGGTCAGGCGGCCGGCGTGCTGGACGAACTGGCCGAGCAGCGCCTCGATCATCTCGATCGCGCGCGTCCGGTACTCGCCGGGACCCCGGCCGCGCGGGTCCGCGAAGATCGAGAAGAACTGCGCGTCGACGCCCCCGCGCTCGAGACGCCGCAGATCGGTGTGCGTGCGCAGCTCGGCGCCCGCCGGCGGCGTGAGGAAGCGCATCAGCAGCATCCACGGCTCGACGCTCTTCTTACGGGGGTCGGCGCCGTCCATCCCGAGATCGAAGCCGCTCTCGAGGATCCACATCGGGGCGTCATTGTGGCCATCGATCACGATGGCGGCCCGATGGATCTCCTCCGCGCGCGGATCCGGCGGCGGGCCCGGATCGCGGGTGCCGGAGTCGCAAGCGAGCGCGAGCAGGCACGCGGCGGCGAGCGCAGTGGGCGGCGGCGGATGGCCATGCGGGTTGGGCATGCTGGCTAGCGCATCTGCTTCCGGATCGAGAAGCGGAAGGTCGTCCCCCGGCCGGGGGCGGACACCACGGAGACGGTGCCCCCGTTCATCTCCACGATCTTCCTCACGATGGCCAGCCCGACCCCCGAGGTGTCGCCTCCCGGGTCGACGACGTAGAACATCTGGAAGATGCGGTTGAAATGCGATTCCGCGATGCCCACGCCATCGTCGCGGACGCTGAACTCGTGCTCGTCGGCTCCCTCCCGGCAGGAGATCACGACCGTTCCCGATTGTCTGCCGATGTGTTGGACACCGTTCTGGATCAGGTTCTGGAGGACCTGCGTCAGCTGGGTGCGGTCGTAGGGAACCACCGGTAGCGTGCCCTCGACGCGCACCGATACGCCGCGCAGGGGACCCATGGAGTCGAGGACCTCGTCGACGACCGCCCCCGCGTCCACGCGCTCGAATGCGGAGCGCGTGCGTCCGATCCGCGAGTAGCTGAGCACGCCGTCGATCAGGCGGCTCATGCGTTTCGCGCGCTCGCCGAGGAGCGAGAGGTGCTCGCGCGACTCGAAGCGCAGGACGTCGCTGCAATCTTCGACGATCCACGCCGCAAGCGACGAGATCCCGCGCAGCGGGGCCTTGAGATCGTGGGAGACCACGCGGGCGAACTCGTCGAGCTCGGCGTTCGACCGCGCCAGCTCGGCGGCTTGCCGCGCGAGCCCCTCCTGCGCGCGGCGTCGCTGGGAGACGACGGCGGCGAGCGAGAGCGAAGTCACCGAGACGACGCCCATGAAGAGCTGGAGCAGCATCAGCGACAGATTCTCCTGGTCCGGGAGGGGCCCCGTGCTGCGCACCGTACCCCAGATCGCGATGCCGGAGAGGATCAGCACCGCGGTCGCGGTCTCGCGCCGTCCGAAGCGAAACGCCGCCCAGATCGTCAGCGGAAGGCAGAGGAAGCTGAGGGAGCGGTCGCCGCCCGGCGGCGCCAGCCAGCCGCCGAATGCGATCGCGCCGACCGCGGCGATCGTGGCCAGCAGCGCCGCCGCTTCGAGCCATTGCGCGCGCGTCCATCCGGGCCAGGGTCGGTTCGCCCACAGCACGAGCGCGGGCGCCACCACGACGGCTCCGCCGGCGTCGCCGAGCCACCAGGTGAGCCACAGGTTCGCGTAGTCCGACCAGTTCGCGAAGCCCCCGAGGCAGAGGCTGGTCACGCCGATCGCGGGGCTGAGCGCGGTGGCGAGCAGCCCGGCGAGCGCGACGAACTTGAAGACGTCCCGCGGTCGATCGAAGGCAGCCGTGCCGCCGGCAAACCGCCACACCAGCTCGGCGCCGAGCATTCCCTCGAGCGTGTTGCCGAGCGCGATTCCGAACGATGTCGCCAGGTTGCCTTCCGTGGTGGCGTTCACGAGGAAGGCGCCGGCGAAGATGGCCGGCCAGACGGAGCGCCCGAGCAACAGGAATGCGGCGAGGGCGATTCCCGTCGGCGGCCAGACCGCCGATGCGCTCGCGTGGACCAGCGCGAGGGAGAGCCCGAGCTTGCCGGCAGCGAGGTATACAGCGGTGAGCGCGAGCAGCGTCGCCGCACGTCCGCGACTTCCGAATCGCAGCATGGCGCCTCCCGTCCGCGCAGCCGCTCCCACCCGCCTTGCGAGTGTAGTCCACGTCGAGTCCGCCGCGGCGCGAATGGCAGGCGAAGGAAACGCGTTCTACCCGCGTGTTTGGTGACACCGATCACACCCGGACTCGCGCGTGCGTGTGATAGATTGAAATTCTGTAACGCGTCGGAGGATGGCGCCGATGCAAGCCTCGACCACCCGGGTGCTCCTCGTCGAGGACGAGATCAGCGACGCGCTCGTCGTGAAGCTCAGCCTGGACCGAGAGGGCTCCGCCAGCGAGCGCTTCGACGTGGAGCACGCCGAGACGCTCGCGGATGGGATCGTGCGTCTCGGCCGCGCCCCAGTGGACGTGCTGCTCCTCGACCTGCGGCTTCCCGATAGCGACGGACCGGCAACCGTTGCGCAGCTTCGCAAGCGCGACCAGCACGTGCCGATGGTGGTCTTCACCGGAACGGACGATCCGGACGTCGCGGCGCGCGCGTTCGAGGCGGGCGCGGACGAGTACCTCGTGAAGGACGACCTGCGCGCGGGGCTCCTGCGCCGGACCCTCCGTCACGCGATCGAGCGGCGGCGGTCCTGCTCGTCCGATCTCCCGACTCCCGGGGCGCGGGATTCCCGCGACGATCAGCGATTCCTGCTGCACGATCTCAAGAACCTGCACACCTCCATCCTGGGCAACGCGCGGATCCTCCAGCGGGAGGTGAGCGAAGAAGGCTTCCTGCGCCAGCGCGCGGACTCGCTGCTCGGGGCGGTGCGCAGCGCGATCGATCTCATCCATCGGCTCTGCGCCGGAGCCGAGGGTGCTCAGGAAGCGTGCCGTCACCTCGAGCTTTCCGGGTTGGTGCGAGAAGCCGAGCCGCTGCTGCGCGCCGTGGTCCCCGAGCGGGTCGCGCTCGGCTTCGACCTCGTCTCCGACAGCGCGCTCGTCGACGTCTGGCCGGAAGCGATCCGCCGAATCCTGCTCGAGCTCATGGTGAACGCCGTGGACGCGATCGGGGACGCCGACGGGAAGGTGGAGGTGAGGACGGGGCACGCGCTGCTCGCGGCGGCGGATCTCGCCGAGGTCGTCGCCGCGCGGGATCTCGCGGCAGGGCCTCACGCGTGGCTCGAGGTTCGCGACGACGGGAACGGATTCGACGCCGTCACCCGTGCACGCCTCTTCGAGCCCGGCTTCAGCAGCAAGGGCCCCGGGCGCGGTCGCGGCCTCGGCCAGGTGCTCGAGATCCTCGCGCACCACCGAGGGGGACTGCGCGTTCGCAGCCGCCCCGGCGAAGGCTCGGTGTTTCGGGTGCTGCTCCCGTCTGCGAGGTGAGCCATGCCGGCCAGGAACGTGCTCCTGATCGAAGACGAGCCTGCCGACGCCGCGCTGGTGCGGCGAAGCCTGCGGGGGCAGGCGGGCGGCGGACTCGGGCTCGAGCACGTGATGACCCTCCAGGCGGGAATCGAGCGCATGGCGGACGGCGACCTGGACGCCGTGCTCCTCGACCTGAACCTGCCCGACAGCCAGGGGCTCGACACCGTGGTGCGGGCCCTCGAGCCCGACCCGGCCATGCCGATCGTGGTGTTCACCGCGGCCGGCGACGAGGAGACCGCCATCGCGGCGCTCGCCGCCGGCGCCCAGGACTACCTCGTGAAGGACGAGCTGGGAAGCGCGCTGCTCGGGCGCTCGATCCGCTATGCGATCGAGCGCCACCGGATCGCGAAGGACCACGCCCACCTCGAGCGCCGGCTGCATCAGGTCGAGAAGCTCGAGAGCCTGGGAGCGCTCAGCGCGGGGATCGGATTCGGCTTCAACACCGTGATCGGAACCATCTTCGAGCGCTGCGACGACGCGCTCGAGTCCCTGGACAGGGCCGAACGCGCAGTCCGCGTGCGCACGGCGCTGCTCGAGATCCATCGCGCGGCGTTTCGCGGCGCCGAGATGGTCCAGCGCCTGCGCGACTATGCCGCGATCGAGCGCTCGGCCACCGGCCGGGTCGATCTCGCCAGCTTCGTGCTGGAGGCCTCCGAGCTGCTGGCGGCGATCGTGGCTCCGGAGATCGACGTCGTGTGCGAGTCCACGGGGGGGCCGATCGTCGTGGACGCGACCCGGCCCGAGCTCCACCGTCTCCTGGTCAGCCTCGTCGTGAACGCGGCCGAGGCGATCGGCGCCCGGCCGGGCTCCATCGCGATCGCGGTCGGTGTCCTCGACGCGGACGAAGCGCTGCTCGCGGACACCGACGGGTGGCCGGATCCGAAACCGGGAGCCCACGCATTCCTGCGGGTCGCCGACAGCGGTCCTGGCCTGGGAGCGGTGCGGCGCGGGCGGATCTTCGATCCCTTCTACACCCGGAAGTTCGCCGGTCGGGGCCTCGGGCTCTCGGGGGTGGCCGGGGTCCTCTACCGGCGCCGCGCGGTGGTTCGCATCGACGAGAACCGGCCGACCGGGACGATCTTCACGATCCTGTTCCCCAGAACCGCCGCCGCGATTTCGCCGGAGTTCGGGTAGCGTCCACCCGGATCGACACGGGAAGGGGCGGCATGCGCGGGCCGCAGCACCGGCTGCTCACTCTCGCGTCGGCGGCGCTGCTCGGCGCCGCTCCGTTCCTGATCTTCCCGCTCTTCGTGGCGGCGCTCGGCGCGTATGCGATCCGCGCGCCGAGCCTGGATCTGGCCGGCCGGCTGGGAGCGCCGGCTGCGGCGAACGACACGCTGGTCCTGCTCTCCGCGCTGCTGATCTTCTACCCGCTGATCGCGCTGCTCGAGCGCCGGCTGCCGCATCGGCGCGAGTGGCGGCGCGCGCAGGGCGACCTGCGCGCCGACGTGCTGCACCTGCTGTTCACGGGCGCGCTCGCGAACGCGCTCTTCGCAGCCAGCGTGCTGGGCGCCGCCGTTGCCGCGAGTACCTGGCTCTCGAGCCAGCTCGGCGGCGCGCTCTGGCCGCTGGGCTGGCCGCCGCTGGCGCAGCTCGCGCTCGCGCTGGCTCTCGCCGAGCTCGGCCACTACGCGTTCCACCGGCTCTCGCACGAGCAGCCGATCGTCTGGCGGCTGCACGCGACCCACCACAGCGCGCCGCGCCTCTACTGGCTGAACGCCACCCGCTTCCACGTGATCGACCTGTTCTTCCTGCTCTCCTTCCAGGCGTTTCCGCTGATCGCGCTCGGCGCCGATTCCGCCGCGTTCCTCTCCTATACGGTCTTCGCCGCCGTCTACGGCCAGCTCCAGCACGCCAACCTCGAGCTGCGCACCGGCCCGCTCGACTGGATCTTCAGCACGCCGGGCCTCCACCGCTGGCACCACTCGCGCGATTCGCGCGAGGGCAACCACAACTACGGCGCGGTCCTGAGCTGCTGGGATCTCGTCTTCGGGAGCTTCTGGCGCCCGCGCGGCCGGGAGTTCCGCGGCCCGCTCGGCATCGGGGCGCTGCCGCGCTTCCCCGCCGGCTATCTGGGCCAGCAGCTCTCGCCGTTCCGCTGGGCGCGCGTCCGGCGCGAGAGCCAGGCGAGCCGCCCGCTGCAATAGAGATTTGTGCGCGCGGCACAAAGCCGGGAGCGATGGCTTGGCCGACGAAGGGATCGACCGCGGGAAGCCCCGGCCCTTAGAGTGCCGGGACATGCGCAGGGGCGCCTGTCGTCCTCCACCCGTCGATGCCGCAGAGGAAAGCACCATGAAGCAGGAGAACCCGAGATTCCGGTGGGTCGCCGCCGCCTTCGCCGGCGCAGCGATCCTGATCGCCTCCGCAGCGGCCTACGCAGATCCGCCGCTCCCGCCCGATCTGAACCCGATCATCTTCGTCCACGGCGGGTCGGGCTCCGGGGCCCAGTTCGAGACCCAGGCGTGGCGCTTCACCAGCAACGGCTATCCGATCGAGTACATCCGGGTGCTCGAGTACGACTCCTCCCAGATCAACGCCATCCTGCCCGCGGTTCACGCGGAGCTCGACGCATTGATCGCGGAGCTCCAGGCGGCCACCGGCCGCCCGCAGGTCGACCTGCTCGGCCACTCCCTCGGCACGTTCGTTTCGCAGACCTACCTCGCGACGCCCGCTCGCGCCGCGAACGTCGCCCACTACGTCAACATCGACGGCGGGTCCGCCGCGGCGCCGCCGGGCGGCGTTCCCACGCTGGCGCTCTGGGCCGGCGCCGACCCGCCGGTCGGCTCGATCGTCGGGGCGCTCAACGTGACGCTCGCGGGCCAGGAGCACGTCGAATCCGCGACCTCCGCCGACGCGTTCTTCGAGATGTTCCAGTTCTTCCGGGGCGCACCACCCGAGACCACCGCCGTCGTGCCGGAGGCGCCGGGCCACGTCCGGATCTCGGGCCAGGTGAACTTCTTCCCGAGCAACGTGGGCATCACGGGCGCATTCCTCGAGATCTGGGAGGTGGATCCCGCCACCGGCCTGCGCGTCAAGAAGAAGCCGGAGGCAGCGGCGCTGATCGACGCGACCGGCGACTGGGGCCCGATCAAGGTGCACGGATTCAAGAGCTACGAGTTCGCGGTGGCGCGCGACGGCGAAGTCGACGTCAACTTCTTCTACGAGCCGTTCCTGCGCAGCGATCATCTGATCCGGCTGAACATCGCCACCGGCCTGGTTCCCTTCATCGACTCGAGCCCGAACCACACGGCGCTCACCGTCGTGAGGCAGCGGGAGTTCTGCGGCGATCTGGGGGCGGGAAGCGACGTGCTCGAGATCGGCGGCACGAACGTGATCAACACGTCGACGGCCTCCTGCGCGTCGATCGCCCTCGGCTCGGCGGCGGTGTTCGCGTTCGACGACGGCTCCGACGGCGTGAGCAACGTCAGCACGGTCCCGTTCCCGTTCGGACCGCTGGCCTTCCTGACCGCCACGGACCTGTTCATCCCGACGGCGCCGGCGGGGACCGTCTCGGTGGTGACGGTCCCTCGGGGCGGAGGGGCTCCGCGGACGGTGAACGTGCCGAACCTGCCCTCGTCGCAGTCGCGGGTCGTCGTCAACCTGTACGACTTCGAGCCGTAGCGCCGCGAGAGGGAAGGGCGGGAGCGGGGCCCGGTCCATACCTTGCTCCCGCCCGCCTTCCGTCCGGGTCCGGGCCGCGGAGGAGGATGTGATAGGCTCGGCGCGGGGGAGCCGGCAGCTCTGCTGCCACGCGAGCGCGCGCCCGTGCCCGACGAGCTTCACGAGCTGATCCAGAAGGCCTACCGCACCCGTCGCAGCCGCGCGCGCATCATCGTCGACGACTGCCTGGACCGGCTTCCGCACTATCGACACCTCCCGGATTCGCTGCTCGCCGAGGTGCAGGAGAGCATCCTGCACCATCTCGGCCTGCTGTATCGAGTCACGCTCGAGATCGGCCGCCCGCTCGCGGCCGACGACCTCGAGTACTCGCGCCAGATCGCGCGCAAGCGCGCCGCGCAGGGGGTGCCGCTCGGCGAGTTCCTGACCTTCTTCCTGGTCGGGCTCACGGTGGCCTGGGAGCACCTGATCGCCTGCGCCGGCGACGATCCCCGCCTGCGCGACCAGCTGCTGGAGCGGGTCTCGGTCGTGATCTCGAACCAGACGCAGCTGATGACCGTGCTCACCGAGGCGTACGTCGAGGAGCGCGAGCGCCGATCGCGCTTCCGGGAGCAGGATCTCGACGACTTCGTCCAATTGCTGCTCGCGCCCGAGGCGGTGCCGAAGGTGCTCGAGGCGCGCGCCGCGGCGCTCGGCATCGCGCTGGACGAGCCGCGCGTGGTCGCGATCCTCGGCTGGGCGGGATCGTCGGCCGGCCTCGCGAACATCGGACCCGAGGATGTCCGGCGTCGGCTCGCGGCTCGCCTGCTCGGGGCCGAGGTCTTCGTCGGCCGATCGCGCGAGGGCTTCGTCGCGCTGTTGCCCGAGGCCGCCGAGCCCAAGGCGTTGGCCGCGACGGTCGAGGATCTGCTGGGAGAGGGCGGCCGCGCCGGCGTCGGGAATCCGGGGGGCGACGTCGACGGCCTGCGGCGCTCGGCGCGCGAAGCGCTGCGCGCGTTGCGGATCGGCGGGAGCCTGCGCGGCGGCCAGCGCGTCTACAGCTACGCGGACGTGGTGGTTCTCGACCTGATCGGAGCCGACTCCGCCGGCGCCGAGGAGTTCATGCACGCCGTGCTCGGACCGCTCGTCGTGGATGGAGCTTCCGGGAGCTACCTCGAGACGCTGCGCCAGCTGGCGGCGCACAACTACAGCGTCAAGCTCGCGGCGGCCGCCCTCGCGGTCCACCCGCACACGCTGTCGTATCGGGCCAGACAGATCCGGCGCCGCTTCGGCATCGATCTGGACGATCCGGAGATCCGCCTGCGCGTGCAGCTGGCGCTGCGGATCCTCGACGTGAGGCGCCGCTAGCCGCGCTTGACTACCGAGTGCCACTCGGTAGTATTCAGTGATACCCGATTCGGAGTCCGGATGACGTCGGCGGCGCGCGCGGTGCGGCGGAAGCAGCTCCCGGGACGGGCGCGCCCGCTGATCCGGCGGCGCGAGCCCGAGCGCAAGCGCGAGCGGCTGCTGGAGGCCGCCCGCAGCCTGTTCGCCGAGCGCGGCTACGACGCCACCACCACCGCGCAGCTGGCGCGGGAGGCCGGCGTCGCCGAGGGCACCGTCTTCCATCACTTCCCCTCCAAGCGCGCGCTGCTCGAGGCGGTCGCGGGCGAGTACGGCCGCGGGCTGGCGGAGCGCATGTTCGCCGGCGTCGACGCCACCGCCAGCGCTCCGGCCGCGGAGGCGATGCTGCGCCGCGCCTTCGCCTACGTGCGCGAGCAGGGCGCGCTCTCGCGGTTGCTCGCGCTGACGCCCGATCCGACCGGCTGGAAGGCCGCGCGCGCGGCGAGCCGTCGCGAGATCGTGTCGGCGCTCGCCTCGGCATTCTCCGCCTGGCACGGCCGTGAGAGCCTGCGTGAGTTCGATCCCCAGATCACCGCCGAGCTGTTGTACGCGCTGGTCGAAGCCGCCCTGACCGAGTGCTTCGTGTACGGAGACGGCTCGCGCGAGGAGGAATACCTGCGCGAGACCGTCGCCTGCGTCGAGGGCGCGCTGCTGCCTCGTTCCCCCACCACCCATGCGAGGAGTTCGCCATGAGCCGAGCCTTCCGCGACGATCCGTTCCTGAGGGGCAACTACGGGCCCCTGCTGCTCGAGGGCGAGGCCTTCGATCTGCCGATCGCGGGCGAGCTGCCGCACGAGCTGCAGGGAACGCTCTATCGCAACGGCCCGAATCCGCAGTTCGCGCCGCGCGGCCGCTATCACTGGTTCGACGGCGACGGCATGATCCACGCCTTCCGTCTGCGCGACGGCCGTGCCTCGTACCGCAATCGCTGGGTGCGCACGTCCCGTTTCGCGCGCGAGCGCGCGGCGGGCGAGGCGCTCTTCGGCGGGGTGGCCGACGTGGCGTCGGGAGACCCGCGCGTGGCCGGCGCCAGCCCGAACGCGGCCAACACGAACATCGTCTGGCACGCGGGAAGGCTGCTCGCGCTCTGGGAGGGCGGCCCGCCCCACGCGCTCGACCCCGTGACGCTCGAGACGCTGGGCCCCCACGACTTCGCGGGCCAGCTCACGGGCCCCATGACGGCGCATCCCAAGCTGGATCCCGAGAGCGGCGAGATGTGCTTCTTCGGCTACGGCTTCGAGCCGCCCTTCCTGCGCTACCACGTAGCGGATGCGCAGGGACGGCTGCTGCGCTCGGCCCCGATCGACGCGCCCTGGGCGAGCATGGTGCACGACTTCGTGGTGACCCAGCGGCACGTGATCTTCCCGATCTTCCCGGCGACCATCCGAGTCGAGAACATCGAGCGCACGGGTTCGCCGATCGGGTGGGAGCCGGAGCTCGGGGCGCGCATCGGCGTGATGCCGCGCGACGGCGGCAGCGCCGACGTGGAGTGGTTCGAGATCGAGCCTTGTTACGCCTTCCATCCCATGAACGCCCGAGACGAGGGCGACGGCGTCGTGATCGAGATCTGCCGCTACCCGCGGCTTCCGCTCTTCGAGGGCGCGAACACCCAGGGGCTCGAGGATCTCAGCGCGAAGCTCACGCGCTGGACCGTCGATCTCACCGGGGGCGGCGTCAAGGAGGAGCGGCTCGACGACGTCGCCGTCGAGTTTCCCCGCTTCGACGAGCGCCGCGCCGGTCTCTCCTATCGCCACGGTTACGGCGCCGGCATCCGCTCCGGCGGCGATGCGTCGCAGAACGTCGACACCGTCTTCCACTGGGATCTCGCGACCGGGAAGCGGCGGGATCACGTGGTGCCGGCGCACGACGTGGTGGGCGAGCCCATCTTCGTGCCGCGCCGCGCGACAGCCGAAGAGGGCGATGGCTTCCTGCTCGTCGTCGTCTACCGCGGCGAGGAGAAGCGCAGCGACCTGCTGGTGCTGGATGCGCGGAACGTCGACCGGGCGCCGCTCGCGACGGTGATGCTCTCGCACCGCGTGCCCTTCGGCTTCCACGGGAACTGGGCGGCCGGGAATTGAGCCTGCCCGCGGTGACGCCAATCCGTGAAGCGTAACCTGCTCGGGAGCCTCGCTCTCGCGGTCGGATCGCTGGTCGTCTTCCTGGGCCTGCTCGAGCTGTTCGCAGCGCGCGCGGAGTCGGAGCTCCCGGAGTGGCTGTCGCGGCGGAATCCGCTCACCGACACCGGGATCGACGTGCCGGACCCGGACCTCTTCTGGCGCTATCGGGCCAACGCGGACCTGCTCGGCAGCTATCCCCTCGAGGGAACGCACCAGCCGAACCCGATCCGGGTGACGACCAACGCGTTCGGCCTGCGCGATCGGAAGCGCACGCGGGAGAAGCCGCCCGGCGTGTTCCGGATCCTCTCGCTCGGCGAATCGACGACCTTCGGCGACAAGCTCGACGCGACCGAGAGCTACTCGTACCGGCTCGAGGAGATCCTGAACGCGGATCCCTCGCTCGGGCGCCCGGTCGAGGTCTGGAACTGCGGCATCCCGGCGTACTCGACCTACCAGAGCCTGCGCTGGCTCCAGCTCGACGGGCTAGGCTTCCAGCCCGATCTGGTCCTCTTCTACCACGAGATCAACGACTTCCTGCCGACCTACTACCGGACCGGCGACGGCCGCTCGCTCGGGCTGGGGCGCACCGATCGCGAGCTGGGCGCGGCCCGCCGCCGGGTCGGCCCGCTGATCGCGGTGCTCGAGCGGAGCCACTTCTACCGCTGGCTGCGGATCCGCATCCTGATCGCCGCCTCGCGCGGGCTCGCCGAGGCGGAGACGAGCCCTCCGCCCGCGATGGGCGGGGATCCCGCCACGCCGTACGACGAGGTCGTGAAGCGGCGCTTTCCCTGGAAGACGCTTCCGCGCGAGGCGACGGGCTCCTCCGGCTGGCCCGACACGCTCTCCTACATGGAGAACCCGAACCCGCAGTGCCGCGTTCCCGACCCGGACCGCCGCGCGCTCCTGACCGAGCTGATCGACACGCTGCAGAGTCGGAAGATCGATCTGGTGCTGATCCATCCGGCCTACGAGCTGAGCCGGCCCCACCGCTGCGTGCTCACGGAGCTGGCGCGCGAGAAGGGAGTTCCGTTCGTCGAGATGGAGCGGATCGTGCGCAAGCCGGGGCTGCCCAAGAGCGCGCTCTACCTCGACATCTACCACCCGACCGGCTTCGTGCACCGCCTGCTCGCGGACGAGCTGGCGCGCGTGGTGCGCCCGCGGATCCCGGCGTCCGGCGATTCGGCTAGCATGGCGGCTTCCCCATCCCCTTGAGGAGGATCCCGATGGCCGCCCGTCGTTCCAAGCGCCGCAAGCCGGCGGCGCGCCGCAAGCCCGCCCGCAAGCCCGCCCGCAAGCCCGCCCGCAAGCCGACTCCGCGCAAGACCGCGAAGCGCGCCGCCGCCGGGTCCCTGGAAGCGCTCGCGCGCAGGTTCATCCGGGCCGCCCAGCGCCCCGAGACCTTCGCGATCGCCGAGATCTATACGCCGGATTGTGTCTCGATCGAGGCGGTCGGCAACGTCGATCGCGGCCACGTCGGAATCGAGGCCAAGATGAAGCGGTGGGAGGCGATGCAGACCGGCGGGAAGTGGACGCCGCGCAACGTCTTCATCGGCAAGAACGTGATCTGCATCGAGTGGGACGCCGAGGTCACGCTGCGCGACGGGCGCGTGGTCAGGCTGCCCGAGGTCGCCGTCCACGAGATCGCGGGCGGGAAGATCGCCCGCGAGCGGTATTACTACAATCCGCTGGTGCTCGCGCCTCCGGTCAGCTAGCGGCTGCCGAGCTCGGCCGGGTCCGGGAAGCGGAGCAGCATCACCTGCGTCGCGAAGGCGAGCAGGCGGCGGCTGGCGTCCCAGAGGGTGATCTCCGCCGAGGCGTAGCCGTCGCCGGCCCAATGCGACACGGTGCGTGCGATCACCCAATCCTGATCGGTATCCGCGAAGAAGTGCATGTTGAGATCGACGCTGGGGGCGTGGAAGAACGACTGGCCCGGGCCGAGATACTGCCCGACGGCCGAGGGCATGGTGTCGGCCAGCGCGATCAGCGAGAGCGGGTCGATGCGTCCGTCCGCGAGGCGCGGCGCCACCCGATAGCGGATCCAGCGGATCGCCTCGGCGCGCCCGCCCTCCCAGCCAGTCTCGAAGGAATGGAACATCCGAACGCGCCGCGTCTCGACGTTCTCGAAGAAGCGCGCCCGGAAGACCGGCGCGCCCGGCGGCGGATCCGCCGGAAGCGGGTAGCTCTCGGGCGGCCCCACCTCGGGCGCGGCGCTGTAGCTGAACTCGACGCCCGGCCGGCTCTCGCCGAAGGCTGCCGAGGTGACGTGCCCCGCCTCCGGACGCCCCGGATTGCGCGCCTCCGCGCGCAGCTGCGACATGCGCTTGCCGTCGCGCAGGCGCTCGACCGCGATCTCGACCGGCCCCGAGGTCACCGTCGAGACGAACAGCGTCGAGAAGGTGCGCAGGCGCTGCCGCGGGTGGTCCAGCTCGATCTGCATGGCGCGCAACGCCAGCGCGCTCACCGCGCCGCCGCTCGGGTGGACCGGCGCGTCCCACGCGGTGGAGAGGTTCGCGCGGTACCGGCCGGGTGCGCCGGGCTGGGGCGCGACCCGTGTCGCGTCGAGGATGTTCGGGAACCCGGTCCCCGTTGTCGCAGCGTTCAAGCTTCGGATCCCGCGGGCGCAGCTCGTGGAGCGGGTGAGGCTAGCGAAGCGGT
Source organism: Myxococcota bacterium (assembly GCA_036560145.1). GTDB lineage: Bacteria > Myxococcota_A > UBA9160 > UBA9160 > SMWR01 > DATBRV01. The sequence goes on along the minus strand of DATBRV010000055.1, from coordinate 35,017 downwards.
CGCGTGCTATCGAACCTCCAGCGCCCGACCCGAAGGAGCCCCCATGCCCCCCGCCGCCTCCCCTGCCAAGCCTCTCGCCGGCAAGACCGCGATCGTCACCGGCGCCTCCTCCGGCATCGGCCGCGCCATCGCCGAGAAGCTGGGCGCCGCCGGCGCGCACGTCTTCCTCGCGGGCCGCACGCGCGCGGCGATGGAGGCCTCGGCGAAGGCGATCGCCGAAGCCGGGGGCAAGGCGGCCGTCGACGTGCTCGACGTCCGCGACGTGGAGGCCGTGCGCGAGCTGGTCGAACAGGCGGTGCGCAAGACCGGCCGGCTCGACGTGATGGTGAACAACGCCGGCGTCTCCTTCCCGACGCCGATCGTCGACGGCGACCCCGAGGAGTGGCGCACGATGCTGGAGACGAACGTGCTCTCGCTGCTGGTCGGCTCGCAGGCCGCCGTCAAGGCGATGCGGGCCTGCAAGGCCGAGGGGCACATCGTGAACGTCTCGTCGATCGCCGCCCAGCGCCCGGACTCGGGCGTCTACGGCGCGACCAAGCACGCCGTGAACTGCATCTCCGCCAGCCTGCGCCGGGAGCTCGAGGAGGACTCGATCCGCGTGGTGAACGTGATGCCGGGTGCGATCGCGACGAACTTCGCCCGGAACTTCGATCCGAAGTTCGTGGCGGGGATCGCCAAGCTGGCCGGATCCGACCTCGAGGTCTCGAAGGGGGAACGCCTGCCCGACGCGGTCTTCCAGCAGCTCACGCAGCGGATGAAGCAGACGCTGCTGGCGCCCGAGGACGTGGCCGAGGCCGTCCTCTACGCCGTCACCCAGCCGATCCACGTCAACGTGCTCGACATCGTGGTCCGCCCCGCCAAGCAGCTCCCGCTCTAGCGCGAGCGCGACCCCCGAGGCCTCCGTCTCGCGCCGTCCCGGGCTGTGGTATAAGCCGGCCCGGAGGCAAGGCCCATGCTGCGCTGGCTGCTCCCCAAGAAGACCGGTTTCTTCGAGCTGTTCTCGCGCCACGCCGCGCTCGGGGTGGACGCGGCGCTGCTGTTCCAGGAGCTGCTCCGGGACCTCGCGAAGGCCGAGGAGTACGCGGGGCGCATCCGCGCCGTCGAGCACGAGGCCGACACCGTCTGCCAGCAGACGATGGAGATGCTCCACCGCTCCTTCATCACCCCGATCGATCGCGGCGACATCCATCGCATCTCGAGCCGCCTCGACGACGTGCTCGACAACATCGAGGCCACCTCGCAGTGTCTGTGGCTCTACGAGATCCGCTCGGAGCTGCCCGAGGTGCGCGAGATGTCGGCGAACCTGCTGGCCGCGACGCAGGCGCTGAAGGCGACCGTCGATTCCCTGTCGAGCCGGATCGACGCCGACCGCACGCGGGCGCTCTGCGCGGCGGTCAAAGACGTCGAGAAGCGCAACGACCGGCTGTTGCGCGGAGCCACCGCGCGCTTGTTCCGTGAAGCCGAGGATTCCCGCACGATCGTGATGTGGAAGGAGATCTACGCGAACATCGAAGACGCCATCGACCGCTGCGAGGACGTGGCGAACGTGATCGAGGGCGTGGTCCTCGAGAACGCCTGATGGAGACCATCTTGATCGCGGTCGTCGCGATCGCCCTCGTCTTCGATTACACCAACGGGTTCCACGACGCGGCCAACGCCGTCGCGACCTCGATCTCGACGCGGGCGGTGCCCCCCAACGTCGCGCTGTTCGCCGCGGCGGTCTTGAATCTGGTCGGCGCGCTGGTCTCGACCCACGTCGCCGCGACGATCGCGAGCGGCATCGTCGAGGCGACCGCGGTCACGAGCCCTGTGCTGCTCGGCGGTCTGGTGGGGGCGATCGCCTGGAATCTGCTCACCTGGTGGTGGGCGATCCCGTCGAGCTCCTCGCATTGCCTGATCGGCGGCGTCTCTGGCGCCGTGCTCGCGACCTCGGGCCGCGAGTTCGTGAAGTGGGAGGGGCTCCTGAACAAGGTGCTGATCCCCACCATGATCGCGCCGCTGATCGGCTTCTCGGTGGGAATCGCGATCATGGTGGCGCTGCTCTGGATCTTCCGGCGGGCGCATCCGCAGCGGGTCCAGCGGCGCTTCCGCGTCGCGCAGCTCGCGTCGGCGTCGGTGATGGCGTTCAGCCACGGGTCGAACGATGCCCAGAAGACGATGGGCGTGATCACGCTGGCGCTCTTCGCCTCGGGTGCGATTCCGGCGCTCGAGGTTCCGCTCTGGGTCAAGATCGCCTCGGCGGTCACCATCGCGCTCGGGACCTACGCGGGCGGCAAGCGCATCATCCGCACGCTCGGAATGCGGCTGGTGAAGCTGACCCCCGCGCAGGGCTTCGCCGCGGAGACCGCCGCCTCCGGCGTGCTGCTGGGCACCGCCTGGTTCGGCTTTCCGATCTCGACGACGCACGTGATCACGACCTCGGTGATGGGCGTCGGGGCCACGGAGCGGGCCTCGGCCGTGAAGTGGGGCCTCTCGGTCGACATCTTCGTGGCCTGGATCGTGACCCTTCCTGCCGCAGCGCTGATCGGAGGCGTCTGCGCACTCGCGGCGCAGGCGATCTTCGCCGGATAGGCGCTGGCGCGGGCGTTTCGGCGTATCCTCGGGGCATGCCGAGCTATCGATACGATCCCCTCTCGCCGCAGGACGCGTCGTTCCTGTGGGCCGAGACCGCGAGCACGCCGATGCACATCGGCGTCGCCTTCATCGCCGACGCGGGCCCGCTGCGAAACCCCGCCGGCGGCGTCGACATCGCGCGGATCCGCGAATTCATCGCCTCGCGACTGCACCGGATCCCGCGCTATCGCCAGCGGATCCTCTTCACGCCGCTGCGCCGCCGCGCGGTCTGGGTGGACGACGACCACTTCAGCATCGATTACCACGTGCGGCACACCGCACTCCCGCGTCCGGGCACCCGGGAGCAGCTCCAGCAGTTGATCGGCCGGATCGGCTCGCAGGCGCTCGACCGCGCCCGCCCGCTCTGGGAGCTGTGGGTGATCGAGGGGCTCGAGGACGGGGAGAGCTTCGCGCTGATCTCGAAGGTCCACCACTGCATGACGGACGGCGTCTCCGGCGCCGAGCTGATGACGGTCCTGATGAGCCTCTCGCCCAGCGACGAGGCCGGCCCGCTGGTCGCCTATGTTCCGCGCCCGGTGCCGTCGTCGCTCGAGCTGCGGCGCGACGACCTGATCGATCTGGTGGGCGGACCCATGCACGCGGTGCAGACCCTGCGGGAAATGTTCGACGCGGGCCGCCGCAGCCAGCTCGGCCTGGCGCTGCGCGGCGTGGTGGACCTGATCGCGAGCGGGATCGTCCCGGCCTCCGAGACGCCGCTCAACCAGACGATCGGGCCGCATCGCCGTTTCGAGTGTTTCGCGCAGGACCTCTCCGCCGTGAAGGCCGTCAAGGACAAGCTCGGCGGCACCCTCAACGACGTCGTCCTCGCGACGGTCGCGGGCGGCATGCGCCGCTTCCTCAAGCGCCGTCGCTGCGACGTGTCGCGCCTGGAGTTCCGGGTGGCAACGCCGGTGAGCGTGCGCTCGACCGTCGAGACGGAGTCGCTCGGGAATCGCGTGTCGGCCTGGATCCTCCCGCTCCCGCTCGCGCAGGCCGATCCGGTCAGGCGCCTGGCCGCGATCCGCGCGACGACCCGACGGCTCAAGGAGTCGAACCAGGCGCTCGGTGCGGACCTGCTCTCCGCGGTGACGGAGTGGACCGGGACGACCCTGCTCTCGCTGGGAACCCGCCTCCAGACCGTCGGACGGACGCACAACCTGATCGTGACCAACGTCCCGGGCCCGCAGCTCCCGCTCTACCTGCTGGGCGCACCGCTCCACGAGGCGTACCCGATCGGACCGCTCTTCCCGCAGCAGGCCCTGATCGTGGCGCTCTTCAGCTATGCGGGGCGGCTGTGCTGGGGGCTGAACGCCGACGCCTCGCTGGTGCCCGACCTGGCGGACCTGCGCCGCGACCTGGAGGCCTCGTTCCAGGAGCTCGCCCTCGCTGCCGGCCCGCCCACCGCCGACTGACGCGGAGATGGATCTCCCGCGCCCCGTCCGGCTGGGCCTGGGGACCGCCGCGCTGGCGGGCGCGGCTGCGCCGGACGACGAGCGGCTCGCCGCGCTCCTCCACTTCGCCGCCGAGCAGCTGCGCGGCCCCGACGGGCTGGCGCATCTGGACACGGCGCCCCAGCACGGGGACGCCGAGCGCCGGCTGGCGCGCTGCTTCGGGCGATTCCCCGCGCTGCGCGCCCGCTTCCAGGTCGCCACCGGATGGGGGCTGCGCTTCCATCCGACCGACTTCGGTGTCGAAGACGTCTCGCTGGGGAGCCTGCACCGCTCCGTCGAAGCCAGCGCCGTGCTGCTGCGCGGCATCGACCGGCTCTACCTCCACACGCACCCCGGCGCGACGCCCGAGCGGCTGCGCTGGCTGCTGCGCGGGGGCGACGGTTGCCTCGATCGGATGCGCGATCTGCGCAAGCGCCGGGTCCACGGCATCTCGCAGCTCGGCCTCTCGCTCGCCACCCGCGCGGGGCTCGAGCTGGTGGTGGGCTCGCCGGACCTGCTCGCGGGCTTCGACGCGCTCCAGCTCGGCGCGAGCCTGGTCGCCGGATCCCCCGAGCTCGCGGCGCAGCTCCAGGCCCTGGCCATCCCGCTGGTCGTCTGCCCGCCGTTGGGCGAGGAGGCGCTGGGCGCGCTTCCGGAGGCGCTGGCGCTGACCGGCTCCCACGACCTCGCGCAGCTCGTCCAGGAGCTCGGGCGCGCGAGCGCCCGCGCGGCGCCGCGGCCGCTCGAGCTCGTCTATGCGTGCGAGGCGGATCCGGCGGCCGAGCCGCGCGCGGTCGAGGCCGCGCTCGCCCGGCACCTCTCGACCCGCGCGCCCGATCCGCCTGCCGGCGCCGGCGGCCGCGAGGCGGATCCCGCCCGCACGGCCGAGCGCATCGCGCGCGCGCTGATCGGAACCCGCAAGTCGCGCCTCGGATCCGCGCCGACCGGCCGAGCCCTCGCCGAGCTGCGCCGTCGCATCGCGGACCACGTCGCGCAGGGGCTTCCGGTGGACGTGATCCTCACCTGGGGTCCGCGCAAGTTCCACGCCTCGCGCGACGACAACCGCGTCGATCTGGCCGAGCTGGCGGCGCTCGCGCGCCTGGCGGCGTTCCAGGCCGAGGTTCGCGAGCTGCATCCGCCCGGCCTGCGCTACACGCTCTTCTACGAAGACCTGGAGGGCGCCTTCATCGAGGGCGAGGAGGAGGCCGCCTTCTGGCCCTACGGCGCCGGCCTGGTGCGTCTCGTGAACGCGCTGGGATTCGCGGCAGGCCTGCGCGTGATCGGCACCCGCGGCCTGCTGCGCCGCTTCGATCCGGCCGAGGTGGATGCGCGACTGGCGGAGAACCACGCGCATCTGCGCGCCCACTGGCACGGCGCGGGCGATGGGGAGGCGCTCGCGCGCCTGGGCTTCTCGGGAGGAATCGACCCGGAGAGCCGCCGCTTCTATCTGGAGCGTCTCGACCGGCTGCTCGGCGAGCGACGCACGCGCGATGAAAAGCGTGACATGGTGATCCGCCTCTTCGCGGCCGTGCTCCTGCACCGTCAGCTGGACATGTTCCGGGTGCGGCCGGGTCTGGATCCCGTCAAGCTCTCGTTCCTGAGCCTGGCGGGCGGTCCGGCCTCGCTGGCGGACGGCCGCGTCGACGTGCGCAGCATCTCCGCCGACCTCTGCAAGCACAGCCTCGCGCCCTGGTCGGCCAAGGGATATCTGCGGCGCCGGCTCGGAGCGATCCAGCCGGCGTCGAAGCCCTGGCCGGAGCCCCTCCCGACCGGCGCGCGGCTGCTGCGGGGGGAGCTGCGGCTGCGCCGCGGCGGAGCCTCCGCGCTGCTGCGCGCCGACCGGCTCGAGACGGGCCCCTGACGCCCGGGCGACCAGCTGGCGCATATTCCCGGCATGCCGGGCCGGGTCGCGATCATCATCTCGAACTACAACATGCCCGAGCGCGCCGACGAGCTGGCCGCCTGGTTCGAGGCGACGACGCGCTGGCCGCATGATCTGCTGGTCGTCGACAACGGCTCGGACAAGGTTCCGATTCCGGCCCGCACCAACCTCGGCTGGCGGGACAACGTGGGGCCCGCCGGCGTCTGGCGGATCGCGACGACCTACGCCGAGCGCCTGGCCCGCAAGCGCGGCGCGCCCCACCTCGGCTATCTGCTCTGCTCCACCAGCACCGCCATCCCCAGGTCGCAGCGCGAGCGGGACCTGATCACGCCGCTCGCGGAGCTGCTCGAAGCCGATCCCAGCGCCGTGTTCGCGCACCCGGCCTACACGCCCGACACCGAGAGCTACTTCCGGCACATGATCGACAGCGGCAGCGGCAAGCCGCGCCGGCTGGGGTTCTGCGAGAGCCAGTGCGGGCTGGTGCGCGCCGACTGGTTCCACGCGATCGGCGGCTTCGAGCCGGAGTTCCAGCTGCACTGGGGCGTGGACATCGACCTCTGCGTCCAGGCGCAGCGCCAGGGCAGGGGGGTCTGGCTGCACGAGGGCGTGCACGTGCGCAAGGAAGAGAGCCGCGGCTACACCTCGGGACGCTACGAGATGAGCGCGGAAGAGCGCGTGCAGCGCGCGCTCGCCGAGATGGACGCCGTGCTGATGCGCAAGTACGGCCGGCGGGGCCGCGAGCTGATCGCCGAGCTGGAGGGCACGGCGCGCCCCTCGCGATCGGGTGCGCCCGAGCCGCGGGGCGCGCTGCGCGCCTTGCGCCGGGCGGCCTGGCGCGTCGGCGCGCGCCTGGCGCCGCGTTAGCGCCCGCGTGGAGTTCCCGCGGCTCTTCTCGCCCCTGCGCCTGGGTCCCCACCAGGCGCGCAATCGGATCGTCTTCGGCGCCCACTTCACGATGTACACGGAGCCGGCGCCGCGCTTCGGAGAGCCCGGCTTCTACGGCGAGCGGCTGGGGCGCTACCTGGCGGAGCGGCGCGACGTCGGCGTGGTGATCGCCGGTCAGTGTCAGGTGCACCCCACCACGGCCTACCAGATGCCGAACAACGCGGCGGCCTGGGACGAAGCCGCGATTCCGCATTTCGAGCGGCTCACCTCGCAGGTGAAGGCCACCGGCGCGCTCGCGCTGCTCCAGCTCGCGCACAACGGCGGCGTCAACCATGGCGCCTGGTCGCGGCTTCCCGCCTGGGCGCCGAGCCACGTCCCGAACTACCACGAGCCGCCCAAGCCGCTCGAGGTCGAGGAGATCCGCGAGCTGGTGGCCTACTTCGCGCGCTGCGCCGCCAATGCGGCGGCCGGCGGGTTCGACGGGATAGAGGTCCACGGCGGCCACGGCTACCTGATCCACGAATTCCTCTCGCCCCGCAGCAACCGCCGCGACGACGACTACGGCGGCTCCCTGGAGGGCCGCATGCGCTTCGCCGTCGAGGTCCTGGAAGCGGTGCGCGAAGCCACGCGCGGCCGGCTGGCGGTGGGTCTGCGCCTGGTGGGCGACGAGGAGCTGGGGCCGCGCCGGGGCCTCACCGCGCAGGACGCGAGCGAGATCGGCGCGCGCCTGGAGGCGCTCGGGCTGGTGGACTTCCTGAACGTGAGCATCGGGCTCTCGGGCCTCGGCATGGTGCGCCCGGTCTACAGCCCGCACGGACTCGGCGTGTATGCGGCGCGGGCGGTCAAGCAGGCCGTGCGCGGCGTGCCGGTCTTCGCGGTGCACCGCATCCTCACGCCGGCCGAGGCCGAGGCGATCCTCGCCGGCGGCGACGCCGACGCCGTCACCGTCGTGCGCGCGCTGATCGCCGACGAGGGCTGGGCCGAGAAGGCCCGCGCCGGGCGCGCCGCCGAGATCCGCGCCTGCACGGGATGCAATCAGGGCTGCTACGGGAACCTGCTCCAGGCCCTGCCGGTCGCCTGCGCCACCAACCCGGCGGTGGGCCGCGAGGACACGCTCGGGCGCGGCAGCTGGGGGAGCGCGCCGACACCCAAGAGGGTCGTGGTGGTGGGCGGCGGGCCGGCCGGGCTGGAAGCCGCCTGGGTGGCGGCGGCGCGCGGCCACCGCGTGCTGCTGCTGGAGCGCGAGCGCGAGCTGGGCGGGAAGGTCCGGCTCGCGGCGGCGCTCCCCGGGCGCGCGGAGCTCGCGGCCTTCGCGGACTGGCGCGCGGGCGAGTGCGTGCGGCGCGGCGTCGAAATCGAACTCGGCGTGGAAGCACGCGCCGCCGACGTGCTGGCGCGCGAGCCCGACGCCGTGATCGTGGCGACCGGAGGGCGCGCGACGGTGCAGGGCCTCGCCAAGTGGTGGTCGATGCCGGTTCCGGGCTCCGAGCAGGCGTTCGTGATCGACCACGAGCGGGCGCAGCGGGAGCAGGCGTCGCTGGGGCCGCGGGTCGTGATCTTCGACGTCGTGGGGCACATCGAGGGGCCCGGGCTGGCCGAGCTGCTGGCGAGCCGCGGCCTTGACGTGACGCTCGTCTCGCCGCTCGCGCAGCCGATCCTGCTCGACTCCGAGACGCTCGTCCCGGCGCTCGCGCGCGCCTGCCGCGCCGGCGCGCGCTGGTGCCCGACCACGGGCCTGGCGGCGATCGGCGCGGGCGAGGTGACGCTCGTCAACCTGCTTTCCGGCCGGACCGAGCGCCTGGAATCCATCGACCAGGTGGTGATCCGCACGCACGGGCTGCCCGAGGACGCGCTCTTCCGGGCGCTGCGGGGACGCACGCAGGTGGTGCGCGTGGGGGATGCCGTGGCGGTGCGCAACGTCGACCGCGCCGTCTTCGACGGACACCGGGCCGGCCGCGGTCTGTAGGCGCACGCGGGGGGACCCCGCGCCCGCGGCGGCTGCTACCTTCGCCCGCGAGATGGCCGGCTTCCGCTTCCAGGAGCTCTTCGAGCTCGGCGAGGACACCACCCCGTACCGCAAGCTGGACGGGGACTTCGTGCGGGTGGTGCGCGAGGGCGGCCGCGAGATCCTTCAGGTCGAGCGCGAGGCGCTGGTGCAGCTCGCGACGGCCGCCTTCGACGACATCGCCCATCTGCTGCGCCCCGGGCACCTCGCGCAGCTGCGCAAGATCCTCGACGATCCGGAGGCGTCGGCCAACGACCGCTTCGTGGCGCTCGAGCTGCTGATGAACGCGGGCATCGCCGCGGGGCGCGTGCTGCCCGGCTGTCAGGACACGGGCACCGCGATCGTGATCGGCCACAAGGGCGAGAACGTGCGGACCGGCGGCTGCGACGCCGAGGCGATCTCGCAGGGGGTCTTCGACGCCTATCAGCAGCGCAACCTGCGCTACTCGCAGCTCGCGCCGCTCGACATGTATCGGGAGAAGAACACCGGCAGCAATCTTCCGGCGCAGATCGAGATCTACGCCGAGCCCGGCGACGAGTACCACCTGCTCTGCCTGGCCAAGGGCGGCGGCTCGGCGAACAAGACCTTCCTGTATCAGGAGACCAAGGCGCTGCTGAATCCGCAGTCGCTGCTGCGTTTCGTTTCGGAGAAGATCCGCACGCTGGGCACCTCGGCCTGCCCGCCGTACCACCTCGCGCTGGTGATCGGCGGGCTGTCGGCCGAGCACACCTTGAAGACCGTGAAGCTCGCCAGCGCGCGCTACCTCGACGCCCTGCCGACCAGCGGCAACGAAGGGGGGCGCGCCTTCCGAGACGTCGAGCTGGAGGCGCAGGTCCTGCGCCTGTGCAACGAGACCGGGATCGGCGCCCAGTTCGGCGGCAAGTACTTCGCGCACGACGTGCGCGTGATCCGGCTCCCGCGCCACGGCGCTTCCTGTCCGGTGGGGCTCGGCGTGTCTTGTTCAGCGGATCGCCAGATCCTGGCGAAGATCACCCGCGACGGCGTCTTCCTCGAGCAGCTCGAGGAGAATCCCGCGCGCTATCTGCCCGATCTGGATCCAGAGAAGGTCGCGGGCGAGGTGGTGCGCGTCGACCTGCGCCGGCCGATGCGCGAGATCCTCGCGCAGCTCTCCCGCCATCCGGTCGCGACCCGTCTCTCGCTCTCCGGCCCCCTGATCGTGGCCCGCGACATCGCGCACGCGAAGCTGAAGGAACGCCTCGATGCCGGCGAGGATCTGCCCCAATACTTCAAGGATCACATGATCTACTACGCGGGCCCCGCCAAGCGTCCGGAAGGGCGCGCTTCGGGCTCCTTCGGGCCGACCACCGCGGGCCGCATGGACTCCTATGTCGATCTCTTCCAGAGCCGCGGCGGGAGCCTCGTGATGCTGGCGAAGGGCAACCGTGGAAAGCCGGTCCGGGAAGCCTGCGCGAAGCACGGCGGCTTCTACCTCGGCTCGATCGGCGGCCCCGCCGCGCGCCTCGCGGACCACAGCATCCGGCGGGTCGACGTGCAGGAGTACGAGGAGCTCGGCATGGAGGCGATCTGGCGGATCGAAGTCGAGGACTTCCCGGCCTTCATCGTGATCGACGACAAGGGCAACGACTTCTACGCGAGCCTGCTGGAGAACCGTCCGACGCCGACGCTTCAGATCGGTCAGTAGGCGAGGCGCAGGCCTCGCGTCCTCCACGGCATCGCCACCAGCCTTCCGGTGCCCGAGAGCGTGATGTAGGCGGTCGAGAGATCGGCCCCGCCGAACGCGATGTTGGTGGTGAGCGGATCGGGGAGGGGCACGTGCTCGCTGCGCGCGCCGTCGGGCGGGATGATCGTGATGCCGCCGTTCACGAGCGTCGCTACGCAGACGTTTCCCTCCGCGTCGATCGCCATCGAGTCGAGCAACTGCATCCCAGGCAGCCCCAGCAGCAGGTGACCGCCGTGCGCCGCGAACGGATTCGGACGCACCACGCCGGGGCCGATGACCTCCCACCAGAAGACCCGGGCGGTGTGCGTCTCGGCCACGTACAGCCGCTTGCCGTCCGGCGAGAGGCCGATGCCGTTGGGCGCGTCCAGCGGGAAGGCCACCTCGCGGATCTGGGAGCCGTCGGGCAGCGCGTAGAAGACTCCCGTACGGTCGCGGTCGCGCAGCCTCGTCTTGCCGTGGTCTGTGAACCAGAAGCCGCCCTGCGCGTCGAAGACGAGATCGTTGGGGCCGCGCAGCGGACGGCCGTCGCAGGCGGTGTAGAGCGTCGAGAAGCGGCCGCTGGCGAGCTCGACGCGCTGGATGCTGCCTCCGGTGTAATCGTCGGGCTGGTTGCCCGGCACCACGATCGGGCCGGCCTCGTGCCACTCGAAGCCTCCGTTGTTGCAGACGTAGACGGCGCCGTCCGGGCCGATGGCGGCGCCGTTGGGGCCGCCGCCGAGCTGCGCGACGATCGTCCTGGCTCCGTCTTCGGCGATCCGCGTCAACGTGCCGCGGCGGATCTCGACGACCAGCACACTTCCGTCCGGGAGGCAGACGGGCCCCTCCGGAAACGCGAGCCCCCGCGCGATCTCGCGCAGCGACACCGCTACGGCATCCGCTTGCGAAACACGAGCATGTCGTCGCCGTCCGCGTAGAAGTCTCGGACCACGGCGGGCGGCTCGTAGCCGTGCTTCAGGTAGAAGCGGCGCGTCGGCTCGTAGCTCGGCAGCCCCGAGGTCTCGATCAGGAGCAGGCGCCCGCCGGCGGCGCGGACCTCGGCTTCGCAGTGGGCCAGCAGCCGCGCCCCCGAGCCGAGCGACTGGAGGTCGCGGCGCACGGCGATCCAGTAGAGATGCCAGCTGCGATCGGTCATCGGGGTGGGGGCCCAATAGACGAAGCCGATCGGGACGCCCTCCTGCCAGGCCGTCACGCAGCGGTGTCCGTTCTCGCGCTCCTTCTCGTGGTAGTCGGAGAGGACCTCCTCGAGCGCCTGGATCTCGATCGGCTTGAAGACCCCCGTGCCCTCGGCGATCGCGAGCAGCGCGCGCGAATCGGCCGGCTGGCTGGGGCGCAGCGCCGTCGTCTCCGCCTGGCTGCGCGGCTGCAATCCCACGGCTCAGAACAGGGGCAGCTCGCCGCGATCGACGCGGGCGAGCAGCGCCTGCAAGCGGGCTTCCAACCCGTCGAGCTCGGAGCGCGTGAGGCCGAGCTGGATCCATCCGGGCTCGACCCGGGAGCCGATCTTCGGGCCGCGGTTCGGGCCCGGGGGCACGGGCGCCAGCATCCCGTTCGAATCGGCCTTCAGCTCGGTCACCACGCCGAGCCGGTCGATCAGGCTGCGGTCGACCCGCCTCAGGCGGTCGATCTCGCGGTGGGGAAGCGCGGGGATGCGGATCACGTTCCAGTTGGGCACGAACCAGTTCTTGACGGTCGCGTCGAACGCGATGCCGTTGTCGATCGCGAAGACGCGGGGATCCTCGGGCGCCTTCGAGACCAGGATGTTGCCGGCGCGGCCGTCCTCGTGCTCGATCAGGTAGGTGAGCACGTTGAAGCGCCCGACGTTCGCCGCGTAGCGGGCGTCGGAGGCGAAGCGCGCCGGCTCGAAGACCTGCTCCGGAACGGTGACCTGCTCGAGCCAGACCGAGAGAACGCCGAGCACGCAGCTCGTGCCCGCCAGGCTCGGCTCGGCGGCCACCCCGTGCGACCGCAGCATCTCGAGCGGAAGGCAGCGCAGGGCCGTGGTCGGCACCACGTAGTCGGGCGGGTCGAGGAACCAGGACTGGAGGAGGTAGGCCGCGACCTCCTTGCGAGGCACGTTGTTGACGCCGTCGGCGTCTCCCGGCGGCACCGCCTTCCACTTGAACGCGATCGTGTCGCCGTGCTGGGGGAAGAAGAGGGTGAGCTTGAGGGCGCCCGTGGTGCCGCCGCCAGCGCCGCCGACCTCGCGCAGCTCGAACGACTCTCCCGCCAGCCGACGCTCGATCTCGCCGGGCGGGGCCGGCCAGTTCACGGGGATGGCCGCGCTGGGGTCGGGCTCCTGGATCCGGGTCGGCGCCGGCTCGGGCGTGGGGCTCGCGCAGGCCGCCAGGCCGAGCAGCGCTCCAGCCATCGCACGCGGCAGCCAACGGGCGGTCGATCCGGCTCGCGGCGGACGGCTCATGGGCCGCCATCATCCACGAGGGCCCGTCCGCGGGCAAGCCCGATTCTGGGTCCGCAAGCGGGCGCCAGCCCGCGCGCGCAAGCGAAGCACGCAGCGAGCCGCAGGCGAGCGGAGTCCATTCGGGACGGCCGCAGGCGAGCGAAGTTCACCCAGGCTAGGCAAGCCGTTCGAGGATCGTGCCGGTGCCGAGCCCGCCGCCGCAGCACATGGAGATCAAGGCATACCGCCCCTGTGTGCGCTCCAGCTCGTGTAGCGCGGTCGTGAGCAGGCGGTCGCCGGTCGCGCCGGTCGGATGCCCCAGCGCGATCGCGCCACCGCAGGGATTCACGCGCGCCTCCGCCGGGCCGGCTTCCTTCTGCCACGCGAGCACCACGCTCGCGAAGGCTTCGTTCACCTCGTAGACGTCCATGTCCCCGATCGAGAGGCCCGTGCGCGCGAGCAGCTTTCGGGTCGCCGGGATCGGCCCCTTCAGCATCGTGACCGGATCGACGCCCACGATGGTGGAATCGACCACGCGCGCGCGCGGGCGGAGCGAGAGCCGCTGGACGGCCGCCTCCGAGGCGAACAGCACGGCCGACGCGCCATCCGTGATCTGCGAGGCGGAGCCCGCGGTGTGGATGCCGCCCTCCAGCACCGGCTTCAGGGAAGCCAGCTTCTCGAGCGAGGTCTCGCGCAGGCCCTCGTCGCGCGAGATCGGGCGCCGCTCCCCGGTGGGCTTGCCGTCCTCGCCGCGCACCGGCGCGTCGACCGGCACCACCTCCCGCTCGAAGCGGCCCTCGTCCCAGGCGCGCCGGGCGAGCTGCTGGCTGCGCAGGCCGAAGCGGTCGGCGTCCTCGCGCGAGATCCCGTACTCCTTCGCGATCAGCTCGGCGCCCTGGAACTGACTCTTGAATGCGTAGCGCGCGAAGTAGCTATCGGGGATCGGACGCCCGAGCGCCTTGTCGGAGAAGTTCGCGCCCAGGGGAATCCGGCTCATCGACTCGACGCCGCAGGAGAGCACCAGATCCTCGAGGCCCGAGCCGACCAGGCCCGCGGCCAGCGTGCTCGCCTGCTGGCTCGAGCCGCACTGGCTGTCGACCGTCGTGGCGGGGACCTCGAGGGGCAGGCCGGCCGCCAGCCAGGCCGTGCGCGCGACGTTGAAGGCCTGCTCTCCCACCTGCGAGACGCAGCCCGCGATGATCTGGTCGACGTGCCCGGGATCGATGCCGGCGCGCTCCACGGCGGCGCGCTGCACCGCGGCCAGCAGGTCGGCGGCGTGCATGCCCGAGAGCCCCCCGCCGCGGCGGCCGAGCGGGGTGCGGACGGCGCTGACGATGAAGACTTCCCGCATGCGATTTCTCCTCGAAACGTGGGCTCGGAATCTACCATCCGCGCCGCCGTCTCGCCGCGCGGGGGCGCGCTGGATAGCATGGCCTCGCATGCGAAGCTCGCGCACCACGTCCGTCTATCTCGTGCGCCAGGTGCTCGGCTGGGGCGCGATCGGCCTGGCGGCGATCACCGTCGTGTTCCTCAGCCAGAACCTGGTCCGGATGCTCGACAAGCTGCTGCTGATCGGCGCGTCGGCGTCGGGCGTCGCGACGATCGTGCAGTGCGTCGCCGTCACCATGCTCGCCTACACGGTGCCGATGGCCTTCCTGTTCGGGGTGCTGGTGACGATCGGCCGGATGGCCGCGGACGCGGAGATCCTCGCGCTGCGCGCCTGCGGGCTCGGGCTGCGCGAGATCGTGGTGCCGATCTTCGCGCTGGCGGCGCTCGTCTCGGCGCTGACGGCCTGGCTGCTGCTCGACGTCGAGCACCGGGCGCGCCGCGAGCTGCGCTCGGCCCTGATCGTGATGACCACCCAGGGCTCGATGATCGAGCCGGGGGAGTTCAAGCGCGTCGGCGATCGGATCGTCTACGTCCGCGGCCGGGACGGCGAAGGCCGGCTCGAGAGCATCCTGATCTCGGACCGCAGCGATCCGCAGCGTCCGTTCATGATCTTCGCGGAATCGGGGCGCTTCGGCTGGGACGGGGAGCGCGGGGAGGCGCACTTCCGCCTGCGCAACGGCGACATCCACCTCGAGCCCGCGCAAGCGGACGGAGCCGAGTATCAGCGCATCGCCTTCCAGGATTTCGAATACTCGTTCCCCGTCAAGAATCTGCTCGAGCTCGAGACCGCGCAGCTGCGTCCCAAGGATCTGTCGACCCCCGACCTGCGGGCCGCGCTGGCCCGGCTCGAGGCCGGCGAGAGCGTCCCGCACGCGAGCCGCGACGCCAGGGAGTACCAGGTGCAGCTCGGGCGGCGCTACGCGCTGCCGATCGCGCCGATGCTGTTCGCGCTGATCGGGGTGCCCCTCGCGATGCGGCTGACGCGCGGCGGCCGCTCCTGGGGCGTGCTGCTGTGCGCCGGGCTGGTCGGGATCTACTACGGCGTGCTCACCTTCAGCCAGTATCTCGCGCTCGAGGGCGTCCTCCCGGCCGGGATCGCCCTCTGGATCCCGAACGCGCTGTGCGCGGCGGCGGCGGCGATCCTGCTCGCGCGGGCGCGGCGGCCGGCGGGCTGACCGCCGATCGGCGGATCGCGTGGGCGCGGAATCCTGCGCCGCCACGCGAGCGCCTTCTTCAAGCGCATTCGCGAATGTACCGATGGCGCCGCGCAGGGACGCTTTGGCCGATGCTGGATCCGAACGCGCGCGCGCAGACGCAGGGCTTTGGTGCGGGGCTGCGCCGACGGCTCGCCTCGCTGCTCTCCTGGCCCCTGCGCAGCCTGCCGTCGCGGATCGTGACCTCGGTCTTCTCGGCGGCGCTGATCACCTCGCTGGTCGTCTCGTTCATCTCGACCCGTTCGATCGAGTCGTTCCTGCGCGAGAAGATCGACGAGAAGTTTCCGGCCCTGCTGCACGGAACCCGCCAGCGCCTCGATCTGTATTACGCCCAGCGCCAGCTCGACGTCGAGACGTTCGCGCGCAGCGCCGTGGTCACGGCGAGCTGCGCGGGGCTGGCGGGGCCCCGGGCGAGCGCGTCCCGCGCCGAGCTGAGGACCTATCTCTCGTACGTGCTCGAGCGGTTCCCCCAATACGAGGCGCTCTTCGTGCTCGACCGCCAGGGCCGTACCCTGCTCTGGATCGGGGACGAGCTCGCGCTCCCCGCGGCGCTGCGCGAGCGGGCGGCGCGGATCTCCGCGCCCACGCTGGGCGGGATCGAGCGGGTGGGCGAGCGGCGCGTGCAGCTCGCGTCCGCCCCGGTGCAGGACGCGCGAGACCAGCGGATCGCGTCGCTGCACGCGCTGGTCCAGGTCGGCGCGGTCGAGCAGCTGCTGGTGGCCGAGGACGCCGGGCAGAACCTCGAGATCTTCGTCGCGGGGGGCGACGGCGCGACGCTGCTCACGGGGCCGGACGGCCGCCGGCGGCATCCCTACGGAAGGGTGCTTCCTCCGGCCTCGGCGGCGCCGGTGGTCGAGGACTATTCCGATCCGGACGGCGTGCACCGGGTCGGAAGCGCGGTGCAGTTCGAGCGCTTCGGATGGACGATCGTCGTCGAGCAGCCCTACGACGACGCCTTCGCGCCGGCGGTCTCGACGGTGCGCGAGCAGATGCTCCTCAACCTCGGCATCGTGCTCGGCTTCAGCCTGGTCGCGTTCCAGCTGGCGCGCTCGATCGCGCGTCCGATCCTCGCGCTCTCGGACGCCGCGCGGCGCATCGCCACCGGGGAGACCGACGTGCTGGTGGCGGGAAGCGCCGGGGTGGACGAGATCGGCGTGCTGACGCGCGCGTTCAACGAGATGTCCGGGCGTTTGCGGCGCAACCAGCTCGCGCTCGAGGAGAGCCGGCTGGAGGTCGAGGACGCCAACGCGCGCCTGGTCGCCCAGAACAACGAGCTACAGCGCGTGAACGAGGTCTTCCAGCAGCTCTCGATCACGGACGATCTCACCAAGCTGCACAACCACCGCTTCTTCCACGAGCATCTGCCGCGCGAGATGAAGCGGGCCGTGCGCACCGGCGAGCCGCTGGCGCTGGTCGTGATCGACCTCGACGACTTCAAGCGCTTGAACGACCGCTTCGGGCACGCCGTGGGAGACGCCGTGCTGCACCAGGTGGCGGTAGTGATGAGCGGCGTGGTGCGCGAGATGGACCTGCTCGCGCGCTACGGAGGCGAGGAGTTCGCGCTGCTCGCCAGCCGCACGTCGCTCGACGGCGCCGTCGCGCTGGCCGAGAAGATCCGGCTCGCGATCTCGCAGGCGCGCTTCTCGGTGATGAACGTCGACGGTCCGATCCAGATCCAGGTGACGGCGTCGCTCGGCGTGGCGCCCTTCCGCGGCGACGAGAAGGCCTTCTTCAACGACGCCGACCGCGCCCTCTACCGCGCCAAGGCGCTGGGCAAGGATTGCGTCGTCGTCGCCGATTCGGGGGAGTAAGAGGGGACGTTGGTTCAGAAGTCCAGTTTCTCGCCGGGCTCCGCCTACGGTCGAAGCGCTGTGCTCGGCGAGAAACTGAACTTCTGAACCAACGTCCCCCTCTATGCCTACCGAGCCTCCAGCAGCGAAGCGTGCACCCAGCCGGCCGCGCCGTCGGGCGTGCGCACCAGCACCCACTCGCCCTCGGAGCGCTGCGGCAGCACCGGGGTCGCTTCCGAGAGCACGGCCAGCACGGTGCCGGTGGGCGAAGGGCCGGCGCGCAGGTTCACGCGAGGCGCCGTGACGACGGTCGCGCCCCGGACGGTCGAGACCCGGCGGGCCTCCTCGCGCAGCGAGTCCGCGATGCGCTGGGCGCGCGAGGCGAAGAAGACGGCCGAGCCGGGATTTCCGGCCTGGAATTGACGCTCGGCCTCTTCGAGCTTGTCGCTCACCTCCGCGATCTCGGCGCGGCGCCAGGGCGTGCTGGCACGGGCGCGCTCGACCGCGATGCGAGCCTCGGCCAGTGCCGAGACCGCGTCGGCGCGCGTCTGGGCGCCGCGCAGGCCGGATTCGATCGCGACCATGGCGCTCTCGGCCTCTTCGAGGTCGCGATGCAGGCGCGCCACCTCGCGCTCGAGGGATTGGATCCGCTCGGTCTGTGCCTGCCGGTAGGTCTCCGGATCCCGGCGCGCGACCTCGAGCGCCGCGAGCGAAGGGTCGGGGGGCGGGGGAGAGTCCGAGAGGCCCAGCGAGTCGAGGAACGCGCAGCCGGACAGGGCCAGGCACGCCGCCAGAGCGCCGGCGAAGGCGACGGGGCGCCTCGCTCGGTGAGTGCATCCCTGGCTCGAGCGCGCGTACGGCATGCTGCTTGTTTGCCCCGAACGGACCGGGCGCCGGGACGCCACCCCTTCGTATCGACCAGCCGACCTCATCCTTGAGGAAGTCGGCGGCGCGGGCACTAGCTCGCGCGGAGGCGGTTGCATAGGATCGCCGCATGCAGCTCGCGGGTCGGGTGGCGGTGGTGACGGGGGGAGCCAGCGGCATCGGCCGTGCGCTCTGCCGCCGCTTCGCCGCGGAAGGCGCCAAGGGGGTCGTGGTCGCGGACCTGGATGGCGCTGGGGCGGAGGCCGTAGCCCGCGAGATCGGAGGCCTCGCCGTCGCGACCGACGTGTCGCGCGAGGCCGACGTGCAGCGCCTGGCCGCGCGAGCCGTCGACGCGTACGGACCGATCGATCTCTTCTGCTCGAACGCCGGGATCGCGGTCGGCGCCGGACTCGGCGACGGCGCCAGCGGACCCTTCGCTCCGAACCAGGACTGGCAGCGCAGCTGGGACGTGAACCTGATGGCCCACGTCTACGCCGCGCGCGCCGTGCTTCCGGCCATGCTCGAGCGCGGCAGCGGTTATCTGCTGAACACCGCATCCGCCGCGGGCCTGCTCACGGACGTCAGCGCGCACGCCTACTCGGTGAGCAAGCACGCCGCGGTGGGGTTCGCCGAGTGGCTCGCGATCGCCTACGCCGAGCGCGGGATCCGCGTCTCCTGCTTGTGTCCCCAGGGCGTGCGCACGGGGATGCTCGCCGGCGTCGCCACCGCGGTCGGCGGGCAGCACCTGCTCGCCGACATGATCGAGCCCGAGGCCGTGGCCGAGGCGGTGATCGCGGGGCTGGCGAAGGAGGAGTTCCTGATCCTGCCGCACCCGCAGGTGCGGGAATACCTTCAGCGCAAGGTCACCGATTACGACCGCTGGCTCGCCGGCATGCGTCGCATGCGAAGCCGGATCTACGGCTGACGGCGGGCGGCGCGAGCCGAGGCGATCACCAGCACGAGCAGCGCGATCCCCGAGGCCGCGCTCGCGGCCCGCCGCAGCGGCGTCGAGCCGAACTCGATCTCGACGACGTGGGCCCCGGCGGGTACTGGAACCAGGATGGCGCCGGAGCCGGGCTCGGCTCGCAGCGTCGCGCGATCCCCGTCGATCTCCGCGCGCCAGCCGGCGAAGTGGAACTGGTTGAAGCGCAGCTCGCCCGCCGCTGGCAGGACGACCGTGAAGCGGTCGTGGTTCGCTCCGAGCCTCTCGGCGCGCTCGATGCGGCCAGCTCCCAGCATCTCGGCGCGGGCGAGGGGCGGGCTCGCCGGCGGACGCGTCGCCGCGTCCGGCAGGTACTCGTGGCGGCTGGCGCCGCTCTGGCCGCTCGCGATCAGGGTCGCGAGATCCGCTCGCGCGGCCAGATCCTGGTAGCGCGAGGGATCGGCGAGCCGCGCGCGCGCCTCGGCGAAGGTGGCGGGCGCGGGCTCGCCCCGAGCGAGGTCGTAGACCGCGAAGCGCGGCTGCGCATAGGCGCCGTAGGCGAGCGCGGCGCACAGGATGGCGGCGCCCGCGGCCAGCGGCCTCGCCCACCGCTGCTCGCGCGGGGCCAGCGCGTCGATCGCAAAGCCGGACGCCAGGCTCGCGCCGAAGGCGGCGAGTGCGAGCAGCCGCCAGGGGAACTGCGCCAGCGCGAGCAGGGGGATCGCGTCCCACAGCGGCTGGCTGGCCGCCGTCGTCATCCAGGCCGCGCCCGCGAAGACCCCCAGCGCGGCGAGCGCGGCCCAGGCTCCCGCCTCCTGTCCGAGCCCGCGCGTTTGCCAGAGGTGGCGGCCCAGGGCCGCCGCGGCGACCGCCGCCAGCGCCCAGTGCAGGAGCCCGATCTGGAAGCTCATGTCGTCGTCGGCGACGCCCGGCCGGCTGCCACCGAAGCCCCAGGCGGGGCTGAAGAGCTGGCCGGGCTCGACGAAGTGGAGCGAGTAGCGGAAGAACCCGCCGGTGAGCCGCTCCCGCGCGGAGACAGCGGCCAGGTCGACCAGCGCCGGCAGCCAGAAGAAGGCCGAGAGCGCGAGGCCGAGCGCGGTCGCTGACGCCGCGCGCGCGAGGCCCGCGTGATCGCGGGTGCGCGCCCACTCGAGGCCGCTCCAGGCGATCACGACCGGCAGGGCGAGCAGCGCGCTGAGGTTGTGCGTGAGGGGAAGCGCCGCCACCGCGAGCGCTCCGACCGCGAAGCGGAGCGCGCCGGGCCGGCTCACGCTGCCGGCGACGCCCCAGATCGCGAGTGGAACCCACAGGAAGGCCAGGTGCTCGCCGAGCGCGTGGCGCACCAACATGTCGACCAGGTGGTAGGGCGCGAACAGGTAGAGGACCGCGGCGACGGTCGCCGCCGGACGCGAGAACGCGTCGCGGGCGAGCAGGTACATCGCGAGGCCGGACGCGAGCCAGCCCGAGAACAACGTGAGCTGGAACGCGCGGGGCAGCGAAGCGCCGGCCAGCAGCCAGAGCTCCGAGACGAAGTAGGGGAGGGGCGCGTAGAAGTGGAAGAGCGGAGCCCCGTAACCGCGATACCAGTCCGGCGTCCAGCGCGGAAACCAGTCGCCCGCGCGAAACGCCGCGTCGAAGGCGAGCTGGCGAAAGGGATCCAGCTCGATCGAATGGCCGTAGACGAAGAACGGACGCCAGAGCGGCAGGCTGGCGACCGCGGCGACCAGCGCGATCACGGCGAGCGGGGCTAGCCCCCCCGCCGAGACTCGCTGGGCGGATCCCACCCGAGGCCGGGGAAGGAAGCGACGCGCGCTAGGCGCGCGCGCGCCTGCCGGCGAAGGCGAGGCCGAGCAGTCCGATTCCCACGAGCGCCAGCGTCCCGGGCTCGGGAATCGCGGTCGTCGTGTAGGTAACGCTCACCAGCCCGAAGTCCGAGTTGGCGGCGCCCGTGCCGCTGATCGCCCAGGGCATCAAGTCGATCGAGGTGATCAGCTCCGCGCCGAAGGGGTTGCTCACCTTGAAGAGACCACCGCTGCCCGCGGTGGCCGGCGAGAGGCTCGTGACGCCGACGATCGAGCCTCTGTAGGCCCCCGAGGCCGAGAGGATGCAGAACGCGATGGCGCCGCTCGCGCAGGAGGTTCCGCCGTTGGTCTGGAACTGCACCGCCTCGTTGTTCAAGTCGCCCACCTGACCGCTCAGGTAGATCAGTCCGATCGTGATCTCGCTCACGATGGCCCCGGTGCTGCCGAAGTTGATCCGCAGCCGCTCCCCGGGGACGTCGACCTCGTTATTGAGGACTCCGCCGCTGACGCCGATCACGGTGCTGGGGTTGATGCCGGGGCTCGTCGACTTCGTGAAGCTGCCGCCCGCGCTGGTCGTCAGGGTCGCCCCTAGAAAGCTGGCCGTGTTCGTGCCGGAGGTGACGCCGCTCGCGTTCATCACGACGGTCGCGCTGAAGGCCGGGCTCGCGACGAACCCGAAGGCCAGCGCCGGAAGTGCAGCGGCGTACTTGCGTAGCCTCCGCAGAAAGGGCGATTGGAACATGGAAATCAGCCTCCTGGTTACCGCCCCGCCGCGGCCTCTACATGTGTTGCCTTGGGTGAGTGGTGAGCTGAGGGGGGTTATGGCAAGCGGGCGAAGCCCGCGCGCAGCCAGCTTTCGGGTCCCGGCGCGGGGCGGCCCGCGCCACCCGGACTCCGCTCGGCCGGCCTTGGTGAACTTCGCTCGCCTTCGGCTCGCTGCGCGGCCGCCCCGGAAGGCGGCCTTGCGGCAATACGTGGCGAGTCCGGCAGGCGGGCAAAGCCCGCGCGCAGCGAGCCGAAGGCGAGCGAAGTTCACCCAGGCCGGCTCTGGTCTTGGCGGGGAAACCTGCGCGCTACTGGGCCGGTCTTGCTACTGGGCGAGTCTTGCAAGCGGGCGAAGCCCGCGCGCAGCGAGCCGCAGGCGAGCGAAGTTCACTGAGGCCTGTCCCCAGGAGACCATTCCGCCAGCCGCGCGCGCAGGCGGTCCGGCGTGTTGCAGGCGGGGTCCTCGATCACGCACTCGGTCAGGAAGCGCAGCGCCCGGCCCACCTGCGGGCCCGGCCGGCCGCCGAGCAGGCGCACCACCTCGTCCCCTCGGATCGCGAGGTCGAACCGGTGCAACGCGAGCGCCCCCGAGCGCCGCACGCGCGCGACGGCCTGCTCGAGCTCGCGCAGGCGCTCGCGGGACGCCGCGGCATCCGCACGCCCGGCGGCCTCGCCCCGCTCCAGCTCGGCCCGGCGCAGGGCGAGCAGGGCGTCGAGTTCATTTTCGCCCGCGCGCCGCAGCAGGCGCCGCACCGACGCGTCGTGGGCCGGCTCGGCGCCCTGCTCGATCGGATGCAGGCGCAGCAGGCGCTCGACGCGCGCGATCGTGCGGCGCGCGTAGCGGTGCCCGCGCAGCACCGCGTTCACGCGCGCCCCGCGCAGCCAGCCCGCCAGCCGCAGCTCCAGATCGAGCGGTAGCGCCGGCACCACCTCGGCCGCGTCGGCGGCCGCTCCGGGCGCGAGCACGGATTCCACCTGCGTGCGGCGCAGCAGCGCGAGGCCCGCTCCCGCAAAGGGAGCCAGCAGCAGCAGCGCGAGCTCGCGGCGCACCCGCTCGCGCGCGACGCGGGTCAGCGTCTCTCGGGCCTCCGACATCGCCTGCTCGAGCTCCGCGTCCGCGGTGACGCCCAGCTGCGCCACCAGCCGCGCAGCGCGCAGGATCCGGAGGGGATCCTCGGCCAGCCGCTCGCGCGCGGAGCGCACCGCCCGAAGCCGCCCCTGCGCCAGATCCTGCCGGCCCTCGAAGGGATCGAAGAGCGCGGCCTGCTGGGGCGACCAGGCGAGGGCGTTCAGCGTGAAATCCCGGTGCGCTAGGTCGTCGCGCAGGCTCGGGCCCGAGCGGTAGCTGGTGACGTCGACGGGCCCGGCCCCCGTCGGGACCATCACCGTGCCATGCGCGAGACCGATCGGCACCGCGCGGGGGAAGAGCGCGAGCACGACCTCGGGAGGAGCCGCCGTGGCCACGTCGAAGTCGGAGACCGCGACGCCGCGCAGCAGATCGCGGACTCCGCCGCCGACCAGCACCGCTTCGTGTCCCGCATCGCCGAGCCTGCGCACCAGGCTCAGCACCGCGGAAGGGATGGCTTCGAACGCGATCGGGTCCCGCGCGGCGTGCATCGGGCGCAGTGTACCGCTCGCGCGGTGAAGGGTTATCCTGCCGGCGTCACGAGCCCAGGCGGAAGGAGCCCATGCAGCGCGCGCGCGCCGGCACCGAGCTCGCGTTCACGGTCTCCGCGCAGCGGCGGCGGGCTTACCTCGCCACGCCCGCGGCGGGCTTCGGGCCCGGCGTGCTGGTCGTCCACGAGGCGGATGGGCTCGGGGAATTCGCCCGCGATGCCTGCGACCGGCTGGCGCGCGAGGGCTTCGTCGCGCTCGCGCCGGATTGGATCGGAACGGGACCCGCGGCGCCGGCCGGCGAAGCCCGCCGGCTCGCCGACGCCCAGGGCCCGGCGCGCGCCGCGGACGCCCTCGACGCCGCCGAAACCGCGCTGCTCGGCCGCGAGGCCTGCCAGGGCGCGCGCATCGGCGCGCTCGGCTTCGGTTGGGGAGGGCCGCTGGCGCTCGAGCTCGCCATCCGCAGCCACCGACTGGCCGCGGTGATCGCGTGCTGGGGCGCGCATCCGCAGCTGGATCCCGACGTCGCGAAGCTCGAGGCCGCCTGCCTCGCGCTCTTCGCCGAGCGCGATCCGCTCGCGCCGCCCGCCGCCGCGCGCGTGCTCGAAGAGCGGCTGCGCGCCGCGGGTCGGCGCGGAGCGGTGAAGCTGCTGCCGGGCGTCGCGGCGGGCTTCCTCGACGCCGGACGCCACGCCGTCTTCGACGCGGTGGCCGCCGCCGAGGCCTGGGACCGGCTGCTCGGCTTCCTGCGCGCGGAGCTGACGTGAGCGAGAAGAGCCTGGTCTCGCTGGCGCGCCCGGGCGCGGGGCGCAGCCCGTGGGCGGGCTGGCTTCCGCCGCCGCTCCGCGCGGTCGCGCGCGACGTCGACGAGCGGATCGCGCGGCTTCCCACCCGCCTCAACGCCTACGGCTACGATCCCTTCGGCTTCGATCCCACCTACGCGCGGCCGCTGCTGATCGCGCTGGCACTCGTGCATCGCTACTGGCTGCGCGTGGAGGCGACCGGCGTCGAGACGATTCCGGAGGGGCGCGTGCTCCTGATCGCGAACCACGCCGGCAACACCTTCGCGTGGGACGGCGCGATGCTGGGCATGTCGCTCTTCCTCGACGGCGATCCGCCCCGCATGGTGCGCGGCATGGGCGAGTACTACCTGCCCACGATTCCGTTCTTCAGCGTCTTCATGCACCGCGTCGGCTCCGTGGTGGGCACGCCCACGAACTGCGCGCATCTGCTCGGGCAGGAAGAGGCGATCATGGTGTTTCCGGAGGGCGAGCGGGGCTTCGTGAAGACCTTCCGCCAGCGCTACCGGCTGCAGCGATTCGGGCTCGGCTTCATGCGGCTCGCGCTCGAGACCGACACCCCCATCGTGCCGGTCGGGATCGTCGGGGCCGAGGAGCAATCGCCGGGTCTCGCGAATCTGCGCAGCGTGGGACGGCTGATCGGCTCGCCCGCCTTCCCGGTGACGCTCACCTTCCCGTGGCTCGGGCTCGCGGGCTTCCTGCCGCTGCCGGTGAAGTTCAGGATCGGCTTCGGCGAGCCGATGCGGTTCACCGGAGATCCGTCCGAGGAGGACGCCTCCGTCGAGAAGAAGGTCGAGCAGGTGAAGCAGCGGATCCGCGGGCTGATCGACGAGGGGCGCCGGGCGCGGCGCAGCTGGTTCTTCTGAGCGACCCGGCCCGATACCCCGACGGCGCGAGCTCGGGTCTGCGCTGGGCGCTGCGCGGCGCGGGCCTGCTCGGCGGCGCGGTGGCGCTGCTGGCGACGCCGGAGCTGGTGAGCCGGGCGCTGCGCGGCGGCGAGGCGCTGGAGCCGACGGGGGTCGAGTCGCTGCTCGCCTACCGCGCGCTCGCGCTGGTCGCCGGCGCCTCGCTGCTCGTCTTCGCGCACTGGCTGCCGAAGCTGTCCCGACGCCGCGGGGCCCTGCTCGAGTCGCTCGGCATCCTGCTCCCGCTGGGCGTGATCGCGGCGTGCGCGCTGCTCAAGCTGCTGCTCGGCCCCGAGCACCCGGCCTACACCGGACTGGTGGGCGAGGACGGCGTCGTCGAGTACGCAACCAGCGCGTGCTACTTCGGCGCGGGCGTGCTGGCGGCCTTCGTCGCGCGGGGTCTGTTGCGCGGCGAGCAGCGCCTGCTGGGAGGGCTCTGGGCGGGGCTCGCGCTGGGGCTGGTGGTCGTGAGCCTCGAGGAGATCAGCTGGGGCCAGCGCCTGTTCGGCGTGCCCACGCCGGAGCTGCTGGAAGAGAATGTCCAGAATGAGATGAATGTTCATAATCTACCGTCGATGCAGCGATTTCTTCACGCGGGCTACATCGCGATCGGACTCTTCGGGGCGCTCGCCTGGGCGCTCGTGGGCGAGCGGGGTCCGGCCCGCTTCCGGGAGCTGGTGAGCTGGCTGGCGCCGCGCAGCGGGCTGTTCGCCTGCTTCCTGCCGGTCGCGCTCTTCTACGCGGCCTTCGACTTCACGCCGTCGCGCTGGGTCGGCGCCGACGGCCTGCGCTTCGGATTCGTCTCGACCTTCGATCAGGAGCCGGCGGAGCTGCTGCTCTCGCTCGGCTTCCTGCTCTTCGCTGCGCACGCGTTCGCCCGTCTGCGAGGCGGACCGGCCGCGAGCGCCAAGGGTCGGTGAGCGCGGCGGAGTCCGGCATGCGCTCGGCGGCGCCCCAGGCTGCCCCGCTGGCGACCTGGCGCTGGGGCCTCGCCTTCCTGCTGCCGGCCAGCGTGCTGCTGGTGTTGCTGGTCGCCAGCCAGCGCGCCGATCCCGATCTCTGGGGCCGGATTTCGATCGGCGCCGTGCTCTTCGAAGCCGGCCATCTGCCGCGCAGCGACGACTTCTCCTACACCGCGAACGGCGCGCGCTGGATCGACCACGAGTGGCTCAGCGGGGTGGTCTTCTACGCCCTGCTTCGCGCGAGCGGCGAGCCGGCGCTGATGTTCTTCAAGTACGCGGCGGCGGCCTGCGCGCTCGCGCTCGTGCTCGCCGCCCACCGCTCCGCCTATCGCGTGTCTCCGCTCTGGGGCGCCGGCGCGCTCGCGCTGCTCGCCCCGCTCTACCTCGCCGGCTACCTCTCGACGATCCGCGCGCAGGCCTTCTCGATCGGCTTCTTCCTGCTCTGGCTCGCGGCCCTCGAGCGGGTCCGCCTGGGCGACTGGCGCGCGGCCCGGCTCGCCTGGCTCGTGCCGCTGGCGGTGCTCTGGGGGAATCTGCACGGCGGCTTCGTGATGGGCGTTCTCGCGGTGGCGCTCTACGCCGTGGCCTACGCGCTGCTGCGACGCCGCGCCGACGCCCTGCGGCACGCGGGGCTGGCCGCTGCTCTGGTCGCCGCCGTCGCGCTCGTGAATCCCTACGGGCCGGTTTATTTGGGCTTCCTGCTGCACGCCTGGAGCCTCGACCGCACGGGGATCAGCGAATGGCAGCCGCTGCTCGCGGGCCCCTGGAGCCCCGGCAACCTGACGCTCGCCGCGGTGGCCGCGCTCGGCGCGGGGCTCGCGCTGCGTGCGCTCGTCCACGGCTGGAGGTCGGGCGAGATCCGGCTGCGCGCGGCGGGGCAGCCCCGCGCGACGGACGCACGGCCTCCCGTCGGGCCGGCCCTGGTCCTGCTGCTGGTCGTCGGCATGACGCTGCTGGCGCGCCGCATCCACCCCTTCATGGCCCTGACGCTGGCGCTCTACCTGCCGCTGCTCGCGTCCCCAAGCGGCGGCCGTCCGTCTCGCCCGGGGCGCGCGGCGCTCGTGGCCGGCGTCGCCGTCCCGATCGCCGGCTGCCTCGCGGCGCTCTTTCTGCTCGCGCTGCGGCTGCCCGAGCGGCCGGTCCTGAGGAGCTTCGTCCCCGACGAGCGCTCGCGCGTGGAGCCCCGCTACCGCTACCCCGTCGGCGCGGTCCGCTTCCTGCGCGAGGCGCCCTACGGCGGCCGCCTGCTGAATCCCTTCACCCCGGGCGAGTTCCTCTACTGGAGCCTCTACCCGAAATGGCGGGTCGCCATCGATGGACGCTACGAGGAGGTCTACACACGGGAGCAGTTCCTCTGGGTGACGCGTTTCTACGCCGAGCCCGATCCGCACCGGATCGCGCAGCTGGCACGCAGCAGCGCGGCCGACGCGGTGCTGCTCCGCGCCGGCACACCGGCATTCGCAGCGCTCTCGGCGAGCCGCGACTGGAGCGTGCCGTACGACGACGGCTTCTGGGCGCTGGCCCTCCTTCGCAGTCGGGTGGACCGCCATCCGCCCTTCCGGTTCGAGGCGGCGCCGCGCGCCCGCCCGCCCCGCATCGCGGATTTCTTCACCGCCTCCGATCGGAAGCGATTCGCGGCCTACCCGCGCGGGCCTAATTGAACTCCGCTCGCCTACGGCCGGCCTGAGTGAACTCCGGTCGCCTACGGCTCGCTGCGCGCTTCGCTTGCGCGCGCTTCGCTTGCGTCATGCGATGCCGAGCCGTCGCATTTTTTTGTAGAGGCCTTCCCGGGTGATCGAGAGCCGGCGCGCCGTCTCCGCGCGGCGGCCGCCGTGCGCGTCGAGCTCGCGGCGGATCAGCCAGGCCTCCACGCGGTCGAGGCTCTCGCGCAGCGATTCGCCCGGCTGGAGCTCGGCGGCGACGGGCGCGAGCGGCTCGCGCAGCCGGGCCGAGAAATGCTCCGCGGCGAGCGTCGCGCCGGGCGGGACGAGCGCGAGCGCGCGCTGGATCTCGTTCTCGAGCTCGCGCACGTTGCCGGGCCACGCGTAGGCCTGGAGCAGGCGCGCGGCGTCGGGCGCCAGCGAGCTGGGCGCCGCGGCGTCGCCGTGCAGGGCGAGGAAGCGCGCGGCGAGCGGCAGGATGTCGCCCAGGCGCTCGCGCAGCGAGGGGACCTGGATCGGGAACACCGCGAGGCGGTAGTAGAGGTCCGCCCGGAAGGCGCCCGCGTGCGACTGACGCCAGAGGTCGCGGTTGCTCGCGGCGATCACGCGCACGTCGACGCGGCGGGAGCGGGTGCCCCCCACCGGCCGCAGCTCGCGCTCCTGGAGGACGCGCAGGAGCTTCGCCTGGAAGGGGCCCGAGGTCTCGCTCACCTCGTCGAGGAAGAGGCTGCCGCCGTCGGCCGCCTCGAAGAGGCCGGCCCGGTCCCGGTCGGCCCCGGTGAACGCGCCCTTCGTGCTGCCGAACAGCTCGCTCTCGAGCAAGGTGTCGGGGAAGGCGGCGCAGTTCACCGCGACGAAGGGCCGCGCCGCCCGCGGGCTCCCTCGGTGGATGGCGCGCGCGATCAGCTCCTTGCCGGTCCCCGTCTCGCCGGAGATCAGCACCGTGGCCCGGGCGCGGCTCGCGCACGCGATCAGGCCGAAGACCTGCCGCATCTCGGGGCTCTCGCCCACGAACCCATCCTGGGCCGGAGCCGGTGCCGGCGTCGCGAGCGGGGCCTCGAGCAGCCGGGCCGGCCCGCGCGCGAGCTTCTCGACGCGCGCCCGCAGCTCCGCCGCGGCGCTCGCGGCCTCGGGCTCCCGGGGCAGCACGTCGGCCGCGCCGGCAGCGAGCAGCTGGGCCCGGGCGCCCTCCGCCGGCTCCGCGAGCCGCACCAGCAGCGGCGGGAGCCGCGGCGCGGCGCGCAGGGCGCGCAGCGTGACGAGCGCCTCGGCGGCGCTGCCCGCGTCGATCACCAGCGCGTCGAAGGCCTGCGGCGCGAGCGCGAGGGCGCCCTCCACGCTGCGCTCCCACACGAAGTCGAGCGTGGGCGCCTCGCCCGCCAGATCGACGGGGATCTCTTCACCGCGGCTGAGCCAGAGGACCGTGCGAATCGGCTGCATGCATGTCTCCTCGTCCCCCTCTCCGACGAGCGCGGGCGGGAGCAAGCCGCGTGCCGGCGGCGCGCACGCTGCCTTCGCGGGGAGGGGTCTGGCGGTGGCCAGGGTGGCCAGCGGGCGGCCGATCCGGCCGGCTAGAGCGGAAGCGCCCGCAGCCAGGCCTCGGCGCCGTCCTGGTAGGCGTCGGGCCCCAGGCGGCACGCGAAGGCCGGGACGCAGGCCGCCAGCCGCGCGAGCGGCTCCGCTGCCTCCGGCCGGCGGTAGCCGGCGTCGCCCACGACGTCCTCGAAGACGGTCCTCGGCCTCGGGCCCAGGCGTGCGCCGTAGAGGTTCTCGCGCAGGCGCGCGCCGGCCGCCTCGGGCGCGATGGGCGCGAGCGACCAGCGCGACTGCGCCGGCGAGATCTCCGGAAAGACGATCGCCGCGATCGGCGCGCCGCGCAGGACTCCGGCGCCGAGCTGCTGCGCGAGCTGCGCGGGGCTGAGGGAGTGCTTGAGGGGGCGGCTGGCTTCGTCGTCGCTCGCCAGGTGCGCTTCGATCTCCGCGGCGTGCAGCAGCGCAGTGCCGCCGGGGACGCTCGTCGCGAGGCTCGGAAATCGCTCGAGGGTGTCGGGCCGGATCGACACCAACGTGGGTACACCGAACGCGAAGCCGGGCGCGCGGGTGGCATCGACGAAGACGCGATCGTTCGCCAGCAGGCTGGCGCGGCCGGAGCCGAGACAGCTCACCAGCAGGGTCGTCTTCCCGGCGCGCTTCGGCCCGACCAGCAGGACGGCGCGGTCCTTCACCGCGAAGGCGGAGGCATGCAGGTCGAGGCAGTCCGGCTCGCCCAGCATGCGCAGGGCGGCCAGCTCGCGCACCACCCGCATCAGCCCGACCCGCACGCGCGGGATCCCCGGCGGAGCGACGATCTCGACGCTGCCTCGTCGCAGCTGGTAGAAGCAGCCGACTCGGGGATCCGCGAGCACGCAGCCCTCGGCGTCCGTCCAGCCGGGGAGCTCGACCACCTGGCTGTCGAGCGCGAAGCAGGGGCGCGGGGCGGGCGTCGCCGCGGCCTGCCGGCGCGCGAGGGCGCCCAGCGCGGGCGCCGAGCCGGCGAGCCGCACCTGGAATTCGCCCCGGCCGGGGGGGCAGGCTTCGAACCAGGGGATCAGGAACTCGCGCAGCCAGCGCGCGTCGTGCGCGTCCGCGCAGGCGACGTCGATCCGGGCCGGACCCAATCGGTAGCCGTCCATCGCGGCTCTCTACCACAGCCCCGGCCCTGCGGCCGGTGATATCTTCGCGGCCTCGACGGGGCGGGAATGCCTGGGCGCGAACCGGTCAAGCTCTACTTCGACTACAAGAGCCCCTTCGCGTACCTCGCGATGGCTCCGGCCTTCGCGCTGCCGGGGCGCTACGCGATCGAGCTGCGCTGGATTCCGTACCAGCTGCGCATCAAAGGCCAGGGCGAGCGGAGCGTCTACTCCGAGTGGAAGGTCCGCTACTCGTACCTGGACGCGCGCCGCGCCGCGAACCAGCGCGGCGGCTTTGCGATCCGCGGGCCGCGCAAGGTCTACGACTCGACGCCCGCGCTGGTCGGCGGGCTTCTCGCGCAGCGCGACGGCTTCTTTTCCGCCTACACCGAAGCGGTCTTCCCGCGCTTCTTCGAGCACCGGCTCGAGATCGACGATCCGCAGGCGGTCGGCGCGCTGATCGAGGAGCTCGGGAGCTCGGCGGCCGACTACCTCGACTACCTGGCGGGGGAGGGAGCGCTCGCCTTCGAGGCCTGCGTGGCCGAGGGACTGCGCGATCACGTCTTCGGCGTTCCGATCTTCTTGTTCCGCGACGAGCCGTTCTGGGGCCAGGACCGCATCCCGCTGCTCGAGCAGCGCCTGCGCGAGGCCGGGCTCGAACTCTGATCCTGCTCCCTGGCGCGGTTCTTGCTTTGCAACCGCGCGAGAGGTCACAACCATGCGCGTCTACGTACTGGTCCTGCGAGGTGCCCCCGCGCTCACGCGCGCTTTCGATCGCGTGATGGAATCGCGCCACGTGGCGAGCTGTCTGATCGAGCCCGAGAGCGGGCGGATCCGCTTCCTGGCGCCGCCCAAGGCCGCGGACGCGCTGGTCGAGCAGATCTACGAAGAGGGCGGGCTCACCTGGTGCAGCCAGCACGACGTGGGCCTGAAGGGCGACGCGGCGGCCGCCGCTCCGCGGATGGCGAGCCCGCTCCGCTAGCTCCCGCGCGCGCCCGGCGGGCCTCAGCGCAGGGCGGCTTCTCCGGTCTCCCCCGTGCGGATCCGGATCGCGTCGCTCACCGGCAGCACGAAGATCTTGCCGTCGCCGATCCGTCCGGTGCGGGTGGAATCGGCGAGCGCGCGCACGACCTTCTCGACCATGTCGTCGGTCACGAGCACCTCCACCTTCACCTTGGGGAGGAACTCGACGACGTACTCCGCGCCGCGGTAGAGCTCGCTGTGGCCCTTCTGTCGGCCGAAGCCGCGCACCTCGGTGACGGTCATGCCGTGGACGTCGATCTCGGAAAGGGCCTTCTTCGCGTCATCCAGCTTGAAGGGCTTGATGATCGCCTCGATCTTCTTCATCCGATTCCTCCTCGAGTGGATCTGGTTGCGTCGGGTGCGAAGCCGCCGTTCGCGCCGGCGCGCGAGACGCGCCAGGCGGGAACCAGGCCGAGCTTGTCGATCTTCGTGTAGAGCGTGCGCCGGCCGATGCCGAGCGTGCGCGCCGCAGCCGAGCGGTTGCCCCTTGCGTCGCGCAGCGCCTGGGCGATGCGCCAGGCTTCGGCCAGCGCCAGCCAGTCGCGCAGCGGCAGGGCCGTCCCGCCGTTCGCGCCCCGTGCGCGCCGCTCGATCTCTTCCAGCGCCAGCTCGCCACCGTCGTCCCGACCCAAGACGTGATCCATCTTCGGCTCCTGTTCGGGCACGCCCCGCGAAAGGGTGGCATTGCAAGGGGTGTTCCCATGCGCGGCGCGCCCCCCTGGGCTTTGCGGGGCCGATCTGCCAGCCGAATGGGCAGGCGGTGCACTCGCTCCGGGCAGCGCAAGCGCGCGAAGCGCGCGCGCAGCGAGCCGCAGGCGAGCGGAGTTCATTCAGCCCGGCCGCAGGCGAGCGGAGTTCACTCAGGCCGGGTGTTGGCGGGCCGCTTCTCGCGCGAGCGGGGCGAGCTGGTCCAGGCTGCGCAGCAGGCCATCGCGGTCGCCTGCGAAGGCGAGCAGGATCAGCTGGTCGACGCCGGCGTCGCGATAGCGGGAGACGTCGCCCTCGCGCAGCGGCTTCAGATACGGCGAGATGCTCACCTGCACGTCGGCGAGCGCGCGGCCGCGCCGGGTGAGGAGGACCTCGAGCCGCCCGATTCCCTCCCGGGCCTCCTGCGGATCGCGGTTGAAGCCATACCAGCCCTGGCCGAGGTCGGCGACGCGCTGGAGCGCGGCGTCGGTCTCGCCGCCGAAGTGCAGGGGAGGGTGGGGGCGCTGCACCGGCTTCGGGTACATCCGGCAGGCGGGCAGCTCGTAGAACTCGTCCTTGTACTCCGACACCGCCTCGCACCAGAGCGCGCGCATCACCTCGACGTAGGATCGGCAACGCGCCCCGCGGCGCTCGAAGGGGACGCCCACCGCCCGGAACTCCTCCGCCAGCCAGCCCACGCCGATGCCGAGGTCGAGCCGCCCCCCGGACAGGAAGTCGATGTTGGCGGCCTCCTTGGCGGTGTAGACGGGATTTCGCTGGGGGAGGAGGCAGATCCCGGTGCCCAGGCGCAACGTCCGGGTCACCGCCGCGAGGAAGGCGAGGGCGGTGAACGGCTCGAGCATGCCGCTCTCGGGCGGCGCGGGGATCCTCCCGTTCGCGGCGTACGGGTACTCCGAACGGTAGTCGTCGAACAGGACCACGTGTTCCGCGAGCCACACGGAATGGAAGCCGCGCTCCTCGGCGCCGGCGCCCAGGGTCGTCAGGTACTCGGCGGTGGCGAAGGGGCCGGCGAGCGGAGCGAACAAGCCGATGCGCATGGGGGGTCTTCCTCGTGCGGTGCGCGGGCCGCCGGGCGGCCGGGTTCAGCGCTTCTTCCAGAAACCGTGGAAGCTGCCGCAGCCGAGGCTACCGAAGTCCGCGCCGGGAATCCGGGTTCCCGCCGGCACCGAGGCGGGCTTGCCGCCGTCGAAGCGCTGGTCGATCACGCCGTCGAAGTTGGTGTCCTCGTCCTGCCGCGACATCGCGCCGCCCTTGAAGTACTGGAAGACGTCGGGCTTGCGGTCGGCGTTGGTGTCGGCGTCGAGGCGCACGCGCTCGCCGCCCTGGTAGACCTCGCGCGTGTCCGCCACGCCCTTGCCCACGCCGTCGATCAGCACCTCGGTGACGACGCCGCCCGCGACCACCGAGCGCACGTCGAGCTTCTTGGTCTTCGGGTTGTACAGGCACTGCGCGAGCACCACCTCGCCTGGGCCGAGGAAGAGCTTCTTGTCGGGGCCCTTGCCGTTGCCGCCGGTCGCGACCTCCTGCTGCGTCGCCTTGCCGTCGGGGCCGAAGAAGTTCAGCGCGTCGGGATTCCCGTCGGCGTTGGTGTCGAGGCCCTGGCGCACGAGCTTCTCGTTCTCGTAGAAGTTCCATTGGTCGATCTTGCAGTCGGCGTTGGTGTCGCGCGATTCCGAGCTCACCTGATCGCTCGCGTTGAAGCCCTGCTTGAGATCGATGCAGCCGCGGCCGCCCGAATCCTGCTCGAGACGCTGGCGCTTGCCGTTCTTGAACCAGGCGATCAGATCGGGCTTGCCGTCGCCGCTGCGGTCCTCGCGCCGCTCGAGCACCGCGCCGTTCGTGTCGGTGATGATCCAGGTGTCGATCTTGCCGTCGCCGTTCCCGTCGGCCTCCTGGGTCTGCGTGCCCTTGTCGCCGGACTGCGTGCGCTTGTCGACGGTGCCGTCGAAGTTCGCATCCTCTTCCTGGCGCACGATCGCGCCGCCTTTGTAGTACGCGAAGAGGTCGGCCTTGCCGTCGGCGTTGCGGTCCCCCTCGGTGCGCGACTTCTCGCCCGCTTCGAAGTAGGTGACGGTGTCGGGCCGTCCGTCGGCGTTCGAGTCTTCTTCGACGCGCAGCACCTGCTCGCCGGCGTCGAAGCTCGTGACGATGTCCGGCTTGCCATCGCCGTTGCGGTCTTCGAGCTGGCGGGTCTTCTTGCCCGCCGCGTAGTCGACCGTCACGTCGAGCTTGCCGTCGCCGTCGGAGTCCGCCTCCGAGCGCACCGGCGCGCCGCCTGCGAAGGTGGTCTTCAGCTCGAAGCGCCCGTCGAAGTCTTCGTCCGCTTCTTCGCGAACCAGCACGCCGTTCGCGTAGCTGCGAACCACGTCCGGCTTCTGATCGGCGTTCTTGTCGATCTCTTCGCGTTCGGGCCGCTCCTGCGCGTCGAAGCGCACGACGACGTCGGGCTTGCCGTCGCCGTCGGTGTCCCGGCTCTGCGTCGCCTGGCTGCCGCCCTGGAACTGGAGGATCGAGTCGTAACGGCCGGTGCCCTTGGTGTCCTGCTCCTGGCGCACGGCCACGCCGTTCTCGAAGATCGTGACGACGTCGAAGCGCCCGCTGCCCTTGGTGTCGCGCTCCTCCTTCACCTTCTGGCCGCCGACATAGGAGACGCGCAGCTCGTAGCGCCCGTCGCCGTCGGCATCGCGCTTCTCGACGGTGGACTGACCGTTCGCGTCGAGCTCGCCCTGGAGATCGGGCTTGCCGTCGCCGTTGGTGTCCTCCTCGAAGCGCGCCGGCCGGCCGCCCTCGAAGGTCACCACGCGATCGGGCCGGCCGTCGCCGTTGCGATCCTCTTCGAGCTGGGTCGGCGTGCCGGCGGCGTCGGCCTTGCGCACCGAGTCCACCTTGCCGTCGAAGTTCGCGTCCTTGCGGACTTCGAGCTCCTTGCCGGATTTCGGATCGAGCGCGACCCAGGCATCGACGCGGCCGTCGTGGTTCGAGTCCTGCTCCTGGCGGACCAGCGCGCCGCTCGC
>DATBRV010000054.1:0-31010 GCA_036560145.1 Myxococcota bacterium | reverse complement strand
GCCACGGATCCAGTTGCGCTCGATGCGGATGTCTCGCGTATCGCCGTCGAAGGCGCCGATGAATAGCCCGTTGCCCGAGTCGGAGAGGACACAGTCCCGAATCACCAGGTGCTGCCCGCGCTCCACGTAGATGGCCGCCGCATTGTTCGAGTAGGTCTGCGTGGCGCCGCGATCATCAGTGAACGAGTACGCGGGGTGCGCGGAACGAATGTCGAGGCCCTCGATCACGATGTGCGCCGGCAGTGTGTTCGGCGGAACGTTCGACGTGCCGATCTTGATTACGCCACGCACGTCATTGGTGAAGTCGAGCGGATCGGGCGTCGTGGCGCCGTCACCGGAGACCACCGGCCTCTCACCGCCCGGCCCGGGGATGCCGCGCACGACGATCGGCGCGGCTGCCGTTCCGGCGCGGCCGATCACCCACTTCTCGCGGTAGGGCTCCGGCCGCCAGTGGATCCGCACCTCGTCGCCTGGCGCGAGCGATTCCCAAGGCACGTCGCCGATCGCAGCGAGCGCCTGTCCCGGACCGACTTCATGGACCGCCGCACGCGCCCCAGCAGGCACGACGGCTGCGACGAGAACCAGCGCGGCCACGCGCGCGAACGCCCGCTTCACTTCGACGAGGGTACGAGCTCACACAGCCACGTCACGTGATCGGGATCACGCGCGGTTTGCAGACTGGGTGGCGGAGAGAGTGGGATTCGAACCCACGGTACCCTTTTGAGGTACACGCACTTTCCAGGCGCGTGCCTTCAGCCGCTCGGCCATCTCTCCGCGAGCACCGCGGGCGCCGCGGTGCTGCACCCGGGACGAATCGTTGGCGGAGAGGGAGGGATTCGAACCCTCGATACGCTTTTGGCGTATGCAGGTTTAGCAAACCTGTGCCTTCGGCCTCTCGGCCACCTCTCCGCGCGAGCGGGGCAGGATAACGGATCTGGCGGAGAGGGAGCGATTCGAACCCCCGAGGCGCGCCAACGCCTAGCGGTTTTCAAGACCGCCGCCTTCGACCGCTCCGTCGCCTCTCCGCCTTTGGAATCGGGAGGTTAGCGCCCGGTGCGCCGGGGGGAACCCGGCCGCTCACCACTCCGGGCAGAGCCGACCGATGCGATCCGACGTGTCGGGGTGCGTCGAGAGGAACTCCGGGATTCCGTCCACGCCCATCTCTTCCTCCAGCTCGAGGATCAGGTCGAAGAAGCCGCAGAGGGCCTCCGGCCCGAGGCGCTCGATGGTGAGGAAGCGGACCGCGAAGTCGTCGGCCTCGTCCTCGAGCTCGCGGTCGTAATGGAGCAGCCCCAGCGCGATCGGCACGCCCGCCGCGACGCCCGAGAAATCGCCCCACGCGAGCCCCGCGAGCGCGGCCACGCCCGCGCTCCGGTAGAACGTCTGCATCGAGTGCTCGAGCACGATGTGCCCGAGCTCGTGGCCGAGCACGGCGAAGACCTGATCGGCGTCGGCGACGTCGACCAGGCCGTCGAGCAGGACGATGATGTCGCCGGGCAGGCTCATCGCATTCACGCTCGCCTCCTCGCCTCCGTCCGCCGGCGGATCCTCCTCCGCCGCCGCATCCGGCTCGGGCCCGTCCACCTCCGGCTCGGTGGGCCGATCGCGGCGGAACTCGAGCCGCACGCGGTGCGAGGGCGCGGCCAGCTCGGCCGCGCTCGCGAAGCGCGTCTCGACCGCCTCGCGCACGTCGACCGGCAGCGCGCTCGGGGCCAGGAACTTCTCGTCGAGCAGGTCGAGGAGCGCCTGGCCCAACCTTTCTTGCGCCGCGCGCGGCGTTTCGTGCGCCGCCCAGCGCGCCGCCGCCGGGACGCCGTGCGTGTAGGCGAGCACCAGCGCCGCCACCAGCAGCGCGAGCGCGCCCGCCACCGCCGGCCCCCAGCCCTGGAGCCGCACCACCGCGGAGGCGGGAAACCCCGCCGCTTCGATCGCCCGCGTGAAGCCCGGACCGTCGCTCACCTCGAAGGTCTCGCCGCCCGGCGTGCGGACCATCCGGGGGGTGGCGGCGAACCGCTCCGAGATGCTGGCCTCCGCGATCGGAACCCGCCTCGTCGATCCGCCCGACTCGATCACGAGCGTCGCGCCGTCGATGCACAGGCTGGCGGGGTGCGCCTCGGCCGTGCGGCCGTCGAAACGCCAGGCGGCGAAGGGGCCGTTCATAGCCCCAGGTCGAGGCCAAAGGCGTCGGCCACGCCCTCCCCGCTGGCGCCGACCTGGCCCGAGTGCGTGCCGGCCGCGATGAAGGGCGTGTCGCCGAGAACGGTCATGCACTCGATCCGGTACTTCGCGAAGCGCATGGCCGCGTACGGCCAGTAGAAGCCCAGCGTCGCCACGGTCAGGAAGACGTTCTGAAGCGTGAGCCAAAAGAGGCGCCAGGCGCGGATCCGGGTCTCGAAGCGGACGCCGCCGAGCCGGGTCGCCGACCAGGTGGTCTGCTGGAGGCGCGCGGCGAGGTACGGCCAGGAGAAAACGAAGACGAGGGCTGCCGCGAACAGCGTGCCCAGGACGATCGCGACGATCGGCGGGTCGGACGCGGCGTCCGGCGCGAGTCCGAGCGCGGCCGTCACGCCGATCGAGCCGGCGATCGCGAGCGCGCCCAGCACGCCTCCCAGCACGACGAGCAGCGTTCCCTTCAGGTAGACCCAGTAGAAGCGCAGCAGCATCGGTGCGAAGGAGAAGGCGCGGTCTCCGTAGCTCGCGCGCGCGTGCTGGTATCTCTTCAGGCGATGGTGCATCCAGGGCAGCGGCAGCACGACGGCGAGCTGCGACCAGAGCACCACCGGGACGTCGTCCGCGTACCAGACCGGGAAGACCGTGGCGGAGAACCAGAGGATCAGGATCGGGAGCACGACCCGGAAGGCCTCGGGCAGGCGGCCGTCGAAGCCGAAGCGCAGGCCGCGCCAGCTCGTGTTGGCGAGCTTGAACTGCTGTGCGCGCATGAACAGCCACGGACCCACCACGCAGAGCGCCGCCAGCACCACGATCCCGGCGGTCTTCGAGAAGTCGAAGGCGTAGGTGTAGGCGCCGAAGAGCCCGAGGGCGAGGATGCGCCCGCGCAGGATCGCGATCGGCCGGGCGTGGTAGTCGAACGCGAAGCCGCCCAGCCGCGTGTTCTGCCAGAGATACCGCGTCCTGCGCACCTTGGCCCAGGACGAATACGCCCCGAGCGTCAGCAGGGTGATCAGGGTGTTCACGACCCAGATCCGGAAGTACTCGGCGCCGTCTCCGGTGAAGACCAGCGAGGTCTCGACGCTCGCGAGGCCGAGGCGTTCGCCGGTGTCGGGCGGGCTCTCCGGTGCGGCGGCCGTCACATCCGCCGCATTCTACGGCAGCGAGCCGCCCCCGCTCCACCGTTTCGGGTCACCCCCCGGAGAGGCGTGTCAGGCGGGCCGGCGGACCATCCTCCGCGAGCGCCGCGGGTACCGCGGTGCTGCATCCGGGACGAATCGTTGGCGGAGAGGGAGGGATTCGAACCCTCGAGACGCGCTAGCGCCTAGCGGTTTTCAAGACCGCCGCCTTCGACCGCTCGGCCACCTCTCCGCGCGTAGGATCCTCCGCGGGCGGAATGGAAGCAAGCCTGGAATCATGTCGCCCCGTGCGCCCGACCCATCGCTCGACCCTGCTGCGCCCGTGCCTCGCCTCGGTCGCGGCGCTGCTCGCCGGCTGCTCGCACGATCTCTTTTCCGATTTCAATCCGCCGGTGGTCTGCCGCACGGACTCGCCCGTGCAAAGCTCCGTCTTCCTGGTGGGAGACAGCGGCGCGCCGCAGCTCCCGACGCGCGGCTCCGAGGGTCCGGATGCCCTCGTCGATCCGCTGCTCCTCCACCTGCGCGCCGATGTCGCGGCGCAGAGCGAGAAGCTCGGTCCGGAGCGCACCGGGGTCGTCTTCCTCGGCGACAACGTCTACCCGGCCGGCCTGCCGCCCGCGGGTGCGAAGGACCGGGCCGAGAAGGAGCGCGTGCTCGTGGCGCAGATCGCGGCCGTGGGCCGTGCGCGCGGCCTCTTCACCCTCGGCAACCACGACTGGAACCAGGGCAAGCAGGACGGCTGGCAGCGCGCCGTGGCCCAGGTCGAGTACCTGGGCGCGCAGGGAGACCGCATCTCCGTGCATCCGGGCGGCGCCTGCCCCGGACCCGAGGTCGTCGATTTCGGCGAGCAGATCCGCTTCGTCTTCTTCGACCTGTGGGCGACCATCTATCAGCAGGACACGAACAACGCGCACCAGGCTCACTGCCCGATGCTGGCCGGCGATGGCCGCCTGATCGCCGCCGTCAACCGGATCCTCGACGAGACGACGCCGCGGCGCACCGTCGTCGTGACCCACGCTCCCCTGCTGACGGGCGGCCCGCACGGCGGCTACTTCCCCTGGCACGAGCACATCTTCCCGCTGCGCGTCTTCCAACGCGACCTGTGGATCCCGCTGCCCATCATCGGCTCCATCTTCCCGATTGCGCGCATGCTCGGCGTCACCGACGTGGACGTGATGGGGCCGCGCTACCGAGCCTACATCGCAGGCACCCGGCAGACGCTGCGCCCGGGCAACCCGGCCCTGGTGGCGGCGGGCCACGAGCACAGCCTCCAGATCCACATCGACCCGGCGGGCGTCTACCACGCCGTGAGCGGCGCGGGCAGCATCGGCAAGGTCGACTACGTGCGCCGCATGCCCAGCGATCTGATGTCGCTGGCCGCGCCCGGCTACATGCGGCTCGACAGCTATCCGGACGGAAAGCTGCGGCTGCTGGTGATCGCGCTCGACGACGAGCTCGCGCGCCGGAACGTCTTCGACACCTGCATTCCGTAGCGCCTGGGCCGCCCGGGTGCGGGCCGGCTTGGCCCCGCGCCGGGCGCTGTGCTTCCCTCTGCCGGCATGCTGGATCCCCGCAGTCTCGCCAAGCGCCGCGACGAGATCGTCGAGAGTTGCCGGCGCCGCCGCGTCGCGGCCGACGTCGACGGCGCGATCCGCGCCCAGGAGAGGCTCGCCGCGGCCCAAACAGAACTTGGCGAGGCCAACCGCCTGCGCAACGAGCACCAGGCCTCGGGCAAGCGGAAGCTCGAGACCCACGAGCGCGAGGCCCACACCGCCGAGGGGCGGCGGCTCAAGAACGAGATCGCGGGGCTCGAGGCGGCGGTGGCGGAGGCCGAGCGCGCGCTGGATGACGCGCTCGAGCCGATCCCGAACCTGATCCACGCGGAGACGCCGGAGGGCGGCGAGGCGGATTTTCGCGAGCTGCGCCGGGTGGGCACGCCGCGCAAGTTCGCCTTCGCTCCCTTCGATCACGTCGAGCTCGGGGAGAAGCTCGCCCTCATCGATTTCGAGGCGGGGGCGAAGGTCGCCGGGCAGAAGTTCTACTTCCTGAAGAACGAAGCGGTGCTTCTCGATCTCGCGCTCCAACGCCTCGCGCTCGAGACCGTGATGCGCGCCGGCTACACGCTCTTCGCGACGCCCGATCTCGCGCGTCAGGAAATCGTCGACGGCCTCGCCTTCAGCCCGCGCGGCGAGGAGACGCAGATCTACACCATCACGGGGACCGAGCTCGACCTGATCGGGACCGCCGAGATCACGCTGGGCGGCCTGCACGCGGACGAGATCCTCGAAGAAGCGGCGCTCCCGCTGCGGCTCGCCGGGGTGTCGCACTGCTTCCGGACCGAGGCGGGGGCGGCGGGGCGGGAGAGCCGGGGCCTCTACCGCGTGCACCAGTTCACCAAGGTCGAGATGTTCGTGATCGCGCGGCCCGAAGACTCGGAGGCCCTGCACGCCGAGATCCTGGGCCTCGAGGAGTCGATCTTCCAGGCGATCGAGGTTCCCTACCGCGTGATCGAGGTCGCCGCGGGCGATCTCGGCGCGCCGGCCTACAGAAAGTTTGATCTCGAGGCCTGGCTGCCGGGGCGCGGCGAGGGCGGCGACTGGGGCGAGGTGACGAGCTGCTCGAACTGCACCGATTACCAGGCCCGCCGGCTGCGGATCCGCTTCCGCCGCGAGGCCGGCAAGCGCAACGAGCTGGTGCACACGCTCAACGGAACCGCCGTCGCGATCTCGCGCGCGCTGATCGCGCTGCTCGAGAACCACCAGCAGGGGGACGGGAGCATCTCGATCCCGAAGGCCCTGCGGCCCTATCTCGGGCTCGATCGCATTGGACCCCGTTAGCGCGAGGCTCGTGCTCGGGACCGCGGGTCACATCGACCACGGCAAGACCTCGCTCGTGCGCGCGCTCACCGGCGTCGACACCGATCGGCTGCCGGAGGAGAAGGCGCGCGGCATCACCATCGAACTTGGCTTTGCGCCGCTCGATCTGCCGGGCGGCCTGCGCGTCTCGCTGGTCGACGTGCCCGGCCACGAGGGGCTCGTGCGCACCATGGTGGCGGGCGCGACGGGGATCGACCTGGTGCTGCTGGTGGTGGCCGCCGACGAGGGCGTGATGCCGCAGACGCGCGAGCACCTCGCGATCTGCGAGCTGCTCGGCCTCGCGCACGGCGTGGTCGCGCTCACAAAAATTGATTTGGCGGCGCCGGAGCTGGCGGAGCTGGCCGCGGAGGAGGTCCGCTCGCTGCTGGCGGCGGGGCCGCTCGCGGGGGCGCCGGTGGTGCCCGTCTCGTCGCAAACGGGCGCGGGGCTCGGCGAGCTGCGCGACGCGCTGCTCGAGGCGGCGACCCGCGCGGCGCCGCGCACGCCGCGCAGCGGCCCGCCGCGGCTCGCGATCGACCGGATCTTCGCGGCGAAGGGCTTCGGCACGGTCGTGACCGGCACGCTACTCGGGAGCCCGCTCTCCGTCGGGGAGGCCGTCGAGATCTTCCCGG
The DNA here is from genome assembly GCA_036560145.1 of Myxococcota bacterium. Classification (GTDB taxonomy): domain Bacteria; phylum Myxococcota_A; class UBA9160; order UBA9160; family SMWR01; genus DATBRV01. Next base: position 24,215 of record DATBRV010000054.1, on the reverse strand, counting down.
CGGGCCTGCGCGCGCGCGTGCGCGGCGTGCAGAGCCACTCCGAGAAGAGCGAGCGGGGAGAGCCCGGCTCGCGCTGCGCGCTGAACCTCCAGGGTGTCGAGCTGGCGCAGCTGGCGCGCGGGCAGATCGTCTCGACCCCCGGCGCGCTGGCGCCCGCGCAGACGCTCGACGTCTCGCTCACCTGGCTGGCGACCGCCCCGCGCGCGGAGGGCCCCGTCTCGGTGGAGCTGCTCGCCGCCACCTGCGAGCGGCGGGCGCGGCTGGCGCCGATCGGCGGGGACGAGCTGCTTGCGGGCGAGCGCGGCTTCGCGCGCATCCACGTGGACGGCGATCCGCTTCCGGTCTTGCCGGGCGACCGCTTCATCGTGCGCGGCTTCGCGCGCAGCGAGGCTTCGGGCGCGACGCTGGGAGGGGGCGTGGTGCTCGACGTCGCGCCTCCCCACCGGCGGCGCAGCGATCCGCAGCTCTGGCACGAGCTCGAGGAGCTGGCCCGGCGAGACCCCGAGACGGACGTCGCGGTGCGGGTCTCGCGCGCGGGGCTCGCGGGGGCGCCGCGTGAGCGGCTGCTCGCCGAGACCGGGCTGGCTGGGGATGCCCTCGACGCGGCTCTCGCCTCGCTCACGGCCGCCGGCCGCGTGACGCGCGCTGGAAGCGCCCTCTGCCTCGACGCCAGCGCTCTCGCCGACATCCAGCAGCGCACCCTCGCCGCGCTCGCCGCCTGGCACGTGGCCGAGCCGATCCGCCCGGGAATCCCGGCGCGCACGCTGCGCGGTCGCCTTCCCGAGAACGTGGCTCCCGAGGCATTCGATCTCGCGCTCGCGCGCCTGGCCGAGCGCGGCGAGATCGCGATCCTCGGCGATCTCGTGCGCGCCGGCGGCTTCGAAGCGCACCTCTCCGCGGCGGATCGCGCCCACGCGGGCCGGATCGCCGCCGAGGCGCGCGCCGCCGGCCTCGAGCCCCCGGCGCCCCGCGAATGGAGCGAGCGCCTGGGGCTCCCGATGGAGAAGCTCCGCGATCTGCTCGCGCACCTCGAACGGGAGGGCGCGCTGCTGCGCGCGCCCGGCGAGCTGTGGTTCGACCGCGCCGCCATCGACGCGCTGCGCGCGCGCGTCGTCGCGTATCTCGGCGAGCACGGCCGCCTCGAGACCCCCGCCTACAAGGCGCTGATCGGCACCTCGCGCCGCACCGCCGTCCCGTTGATGGAGCTCTTCGACGAAGAGCGCGTCACCGCGCGGCGCGGCGAGGCGCGCATCCTGCGCAGCGCCGGGGCGTCGTGATCCGACCTGGCTCCGAGGCTATCCCGCGCGAGACCGAGCCAGGCACAGCGCGCAGCCCGACAAGCCGATCACGAGCAGCCAGACGGGGATTCCGAAGCCGGCGCCCATCTCGTGCAGACACCAGATGATGCCGCCGTTTCCGAACAGGACGATCGCGAACGCAGCCGCCAGGGCGAAACGATCTCCGCGCGGGATCGGGCGTGCGGCGAGCGCGAGGAGCGCGAGCCCCGAGCCGAGGAAGAGTCCGCCTTGCCCGTCGAACATGTAGAGCACCAGCGAGTGAACCTCGGGCGGCACCGGGGTGGGGAGCCGGCCGAAGTACCGCTCGTGCATCGGGGGCGGCGCCTGCATGCGAAGGTCGTCGATTCCGAAGGCGACGAACGCGATCCCCACGAGCACGAGCATCGCAGCACCGATGCGGCCGGGTTGGCCCACGGGGCTCAGTCTCCAGACATGGGCCGCGGGTCGAACCGGAAGAGCACGATGCCGGCGGGCACCGGGTCGTAGCCGCGGAAAGCGAGCACCTGCTCGCGCTCCGGCGACGCGGTCACCGGCGTCGCGACCAGCGGATATATCGACTCGCCGATCCGGACCTTCACGTCCGGATGCTCCATCCAGACGACTGCCCAGCTCTGGACTGGCCACCAGGAGGCCTGCACCCAGCGGTGCGAATTCACGTAGAGCGCGCCCTCGTACAGGAAGCATTCGACCTGGATCGAGTGGGGATCCTCGGGACGCGCCTCGACCTCGCAGAAGGTGCGGTCCCCCTCGACCGCGCTGCTCCAGTTCGCCGGAACCTCGGCGGGCTGGCCGCCGAGCGAGCCGCCCGGAACCGGGCCGCAGGCCGCGAGCCATGCGACCGCGAGCACACACGAGAGCGATGCCTGCCATCGCCAGTCGATTCGTCCCATTGCTCTAGGTAGCTACCACCAATCGGTAGCCAAGATCAAGATGGGTTTCGCCGAGGATCTCGGCGTACCGGCGGCGCCACTCTCCCGAATCGAGATCATGCCGGAGCCGCGACAGGCCGCGCTCCACGTCCGCGAGCTTCGCAAAGGTCGAGATCGCGGAACGCACGGCGGGATCGAGGTAGGACTTCGGCCGACGCCAGTACGCACCCAGGAACCCATCCGTACAGTCATGCGGGATCGGCAGATCGTAGATGGCGATCCGACCGAGCCCGCGCCGAAGCTCGTCGAGCGAGGGGAAGAGCAGACGATCGATCTCCAGAATCTCCGGAAAGTAGTCGGTCAACCAGAATCCCGGCGCCGCAGGATCCCAGGTCAGGATCACGGTGCGCTGGCGCGCAGCACGGCGAAGCTCATCCATCCCCTTGGCCCGGTCGGGCCAGTGGTGGATCGTCAGGATCGCCGACGAAGCATCGAACTTCTGATCGCGAAACGGCAGAGCCGTGCCCGACGCTCGCACCACCGGAGCCGCCGAGCGCGGTCGCTGGCGGATCATCGTGACCGAGGGCTCCACCGCGACCACGCGGCGATCGCGGGGCTCGTACGAGCCTGCACCCGCCCCTACATTGAGAACACTCGACGCGCTGCCGAGAGCGCGGAGCACGGCGGCGCCAATCCGCGGATCCGGCCGCCGAAGACGATGGTATCCGCCGCCGATCACATCGTAGAGCTCACTCACGCTCGCGAACTCCTGCCGCAATCTCGAGGGCCCAGGCGACCGCGTAGAGGCCGAGCCCGGCGAAGCCCACGGCCGCGCCCCAGGCCCGCTCGCCGACGCTCGAGTGCGCATGGAAGATCCAACCGGATCCGAGCAAGAGCAGCAACTCCAGGACCAGGATCGCACGCAGCGCGCGCGGGCGTCGCACCGCCGCCCGGATTCCCACGAAAACGAGCGGCCAGACGAACGCCAGCATGAAGACGTAGCTGCCGAGCTCGCGAAGATCGAAGCTCTCGATCGGCCGATGCGCCTCGACCTCCGCCCGGACCCCCGGCGGAAGGGCCGCGCCCGGCTCGACCTCGACCGCCTTCCCCGCCTCGTCGACGTAGCTCGTGCAGGTGTAGAAGGGCAGCGCCGCCGAAGCGACCACGATCAGGGCGGCGAGAATTCGGAGGCTCTTGCGAGTCATCGGATTCCCGCCTCAACCCAGCAGCTTCAGGAGTCTGGGACCAAACACCAACAGGGCGATCGCCACCGCGCCGATTGCGCTGATCAGCACCGCGCCGGCCGCCACGTCCTTGGCGCGCTCCACCAGCGGATGGAACTCGGGCGACGCGACGTCGCAGAGCGACTCGAAAGCGGTGTTGAGCGCCTCGGCCGTCCAGACGGCCATGATCGCGAGCACCACGGCGAGCCACTCACCGCGTCCGATGCGCAGCGCGATGCCCGCCCCGATGGCGGCCAGCGTCGCCACCGCGTGGATCCAGGCATTGTGCTGCGTCGACAGCATGACCTGGATGCCGCGCAGGGCATGCCCGAAGCTTCGGATCCGCGCACTGACGCTGAACTGATCCAACTGCACCGCCTCGCGGGTTGCTGGCCTCCGCCTGACACAGGACCGCCAGGCTGCGGCTGCTGGCCCGGCGGCGATCGAGGCTAGCCGCCGTTCTCGCGAACGGACACTCGAGAGTGAGATCCATTTCTGCCCCATCCCGACCTCACGGCTGGCCCAGGAAGCCTCCTCCGGGCGCGACAGAACGGCACGATCGATGCAATACATTTGTGCAGACCCCGGGGGAGCAGGGACCTGGGAGGGAACCATGAGCCTGGATCTGCAACACGTCCGGCTGCACGGGCACGACGTCGGCTACCGCATGGCCGGCGAGGGTCCGGCCATCGTCTTGATCCACGGCATGGCGGGCAGCTCGCGCACGTGGCGAGACGTGATGCCGCCGCTCGCGCGGAGCTACACCGTGATCGCACCGGATCTCCTGGGTCACGGGGAATCGGCCAAGCCCGTGGGCGACTACTCGCTCGGGGCCTACGCGAGCGGGCTGCGCGACCTGATCGTCGGCGCGCTCGGCATCCAGAAGGCCACGCTCGTCGGTCAATCGCTGGGCGGCGGTGTCGCGATGCAGCTCGCCTATCAGCATCCCGAGCTGTGCGAGCGCCTGGTGGTGGTGGGCAGCGGCGGCCTCGGGCGCGAGGTGAGCTGGACCTTGCGGCTCCTCACCCTGCCGGGGACCGAGTACCTCCTGCCGGTGCTGTTCCCGCGTTTCCTGCGCGCTCCCGGCGACCGGCTCGCCGCGTTCTTCCGCGGGCGCGGAATCTTCGCCCCCCACGTCTCCGAAATGTGGAACGCGTACGCATCCCTGACCGAGACGGAGAACCGGCGCGCGTTCGTGCGAACGCTGCGCGCCGTGATCGATCCCGGCGGGCAGACGGTGAGCGCCCTCGATCGGCTCTATCTGGCCGCCGCCTTGCCCACCATGATCGTGTGGGGGGAGCTCGACGGCATCATCCCGGTGGAGCATGCCCACGCGGCGCACGCGATTCTGCCGGGGAGCCGGCTCGAGATCTTCGAGGGCGCGGGCCACTTCGTCCACGTCGAACAACCGCTGAAGTTCGCCGGTCTCCTGGCCAACTTCATCGAATCCACCGCCCCGGGGCGCCACGACGCCGAGGCCCATCGCGAGCGGCTCCTCGCCCACGCGAGCTGACAACTAGCCAGCCGCCAGTCCGAGATACGGTCGCAGATTGATCGCGAGCAGAAGCGCGATGAGCCCCACCCCGAGCAGGGGCTCGGCGCCGGTGAGGCCGAGCGGGGACCAGAGGTAGTGCGGGAGAAACTCGGCCGCGTAGGGTTGCTGGCCGGCGAGGCTGCGAAACCATTTCTCGACGTCCGTGAGCGGGCAGGTCCATCCGATCGTCTGGATCAGGATCGCGTAGATCACGGCGGGAACGTGAAGCCACGCCACCCAGCTCCAGCGTTGGAGCGCGAGGCCCCCGAAGATCACGAAGACGACGAAGCCGACGTGCAGCGCCATCGTCAGGCCTGCCAGCACGAGGTAGACCAGAAGCTACTCCCCCACGCGGATGGCGAGGGCCTTCCCGCAGCGCAAGACCCATCAACGTCCCGGCGACTCCCCGATCAGGACCTTCGCGCGCGCCACCGCGTCCGCGAAGTCCTCGTACGGACAATCTGCGCCGATCCGCTCCAGCGCGCCACTGCGCTCGAGCGCGACGAGCGGCTGCGCGTGAAGACCTGCGATCAGCAGGCTCGCTCCGCGGCGCTTCAGGCGCGACCGCCATGATCACCAGAAAACAACCGGCCATCAGCGTCGCGACCACGAGCCCCTGGTAGCCGAACTCCCCGATCACGCCGGCCACCAGCACCACGAAGGCGCCGGTCGGCCCGCCGATCTGCACCCGGCTCCCGCCGAACACGGAGATCAGGAGCCCCGCGACGATCGCCGTGTAGAGCCCCTGCTCGGGCCGCACCCCGGACGCGATCGCGAACGCGATCGCCAGCGGCAGCGCCACCACGCCGACCACGATCCCGGCCAGCGCGTCCCGCGAGAAATCCTTCGCCGAGTAGCCTTCGCGAAGCGTCGTCAGGAGCTTGGGTTCGAGATCAGGGGAGAAGAGGCGCATGCGCTTCGGGCGCGCCCGGGCAGGTTCTCTGGCTGCGTGCTCAGGAGAGCCCCGACGAGAACAGCTGCGTCACGCTGTCCCGCGCCCAGTCCAGCACGGGCAGCGTGCCCCAGTTCGGGAAGAAGCCAAGGAAGACGACAGCGACGGCGCAGATGGCGAGCACCAGGGCTTCGCCGCTGGCGACTTCGCGGCGGGACGCGTCGTCTTCCGAGGGCTCGCGCATGTACATGAGGACCGGGAGGCGCAGGTAGTAGTAGACGGAGACGACGGTCATGAGGAGGCCCAGCAGGGTGAGCCAGATGACGTCGGCGTTCACGGCGGCGGCGAAGATCGTGAATTTTGCGATGAAGCCGACGGTGCCGGGGATGCCGGCCAGCGAGAGCATGAAGAGGGTCATCAGCGCCGCGAGGCCGGGGCGCTTGTGGGCGAGCCCCGCGAAGGACTCGAGCCGCTCGCAGTCCTGGCCCTTCTGCGCGAGCGCCACCACCACGGCGAAGGCGCCGAGGTTCATGAACAGGTAGGCGAACAGGTAGAAGACCACGGCCGAGTAGCCCTCGGCCGTGCCGGTGACGAAGCCGATCAGCAGGTAGCCGACGTGCGCGATGCTCGAGTAGGCGAGCAGGCGCTTGATGTTGTCCTGGATCACGGCCATCACGTTGCCCACCACGATGGTGAGCGCAGCGAGGCCCCAGAGCACCTGCGTCAGGGTCTGATCGAGCGGCCCGAAGGCGAGCGCCACCAACCGGAGCAGGGTGGCCACGGCCGCCGTCTTCACGGTGACGGACATGAAGGCGGTGACGGCCGCCGGAGCGCCTTCGTAGACGTCGGGCGTCCACTGATGAAACGGCGCGGCGGAGATCTTGAAGGCGAAGCCGACGATCACGAGGCCGAGGCCGGTAATCGCAATCGGGTTGGCGGCGTCGAAGCCGTGCCGGATCGCGGCGAAGGAGGTCGAGCCGGTGGTGCCGTAGAGCAGCGCCATCCCATACAAGAGGAGCGCGCTCGCGAAGGAGCCGATCAGGAAGTACTTGAGGGCGGACTCGTTGCTGCGCAGCCGGCGCCGGTCGAAGCCCGCCAGCACGTAGATCGGGATGCTCATCAGCTCGAGACCGAGGAAGACCGTGAGCAGGTCGACCGCCGAGACCATCAGCATCATGCCCGCGGTCGCGAGCAGCAGCAGCGCGTAGTACTCGCCGTGGTTGATGCGCACCTCGGCGAGATACGCGATCGCGAGCGCGCACGAGAGCAGGCTCCCGAGCGCGATCAGGGCGGTGATCAGCGCCGAGAAGCGGTCGAGCTGGAAGGTCGGGTTCCCGGGATCGAAGACCTCGCTGTGGCCGCCGAGGAAGGCCCCCCACGCGACGTAGCAGGCGAGCACCAGGGAGACGATCGAGACCAGCGCGAGCAGGCTTCCGATCCAGGTATCGCTGGCGCGACGGCCGAGCACGGTCTTGCGGCGCGAGAGCAGCACCTCGCCGAGCAACACCAGCATGGCGCCGGTGGCGACGAAGCCGATCGGAGCGAGCACCGAAAAATGCAGGACGGGGGCGGGAATCACGGCTGCACCCCCGCCCAGGCCGCGACGGCCGGAGAGGCCACGCGCGCCTCATCGCTCTCGCCCTCGGGCGGCATCCCGCTCGGCGGCGAAGTGCGCACGTCCACCACCCGCAGCAGCTCGACCACCGAGGGCTCGATGCGGCGCAGCAGCACGTTCGGGTAGACGCCGATCCAGATGATCGGAATGATCAGCGCCACCATCACCAGCTTCTCGCGCAGGCCCAGATCGATCAGCGAGCGATTCTCCGCCACCTCGACCGGCCCGAACATCACGCGGCGGTACATCCAGAGCATGTAGACGGCGGCGAGCACCACGCCCGAGGTCGCGATCGCGGCCACCCACGGGTGGACGAGGAAGACGCCGAGCAGGATCAGGAACTCGCCGACGAAGCCGTTGAGCAGCGGGAGGCCGATGCTCGACATGGTGACGATCCCGAAGCAGGCGGCGTAGACCGGCATGGGCTTGGCCACCCCGCCAAAATCCGCGATCCGGCGGGTGTGCCGCCGCTCGTAGAGCATGCCGACCAGGAGGAAGAGCGCCCCGGTCGAGAGGCCGTGGTTCACCATCTGGAGCACGCCGCCGTCGAGGCCTTGCACGTTGAGCGCGAAGATGCCGAGCATCACGAAGCCGAGGTGCGCCACCGAGGAGTACGCCACAAGCTTTTTGATGTCGTCCTGCACCATCGCGACCAGCGAGCCGTAGACGATCCCGACCAGCGCGAGCCCGAGCATCACCGGCGTCCATTCCACGGCAGCCACCGGGAAGAGCGGCAGCGCGAAGCGCACGAAGCCGTAGGTCCCCATCTTGAGCAGCACGCCCGCCAGCACCACCGAGCCGGCCGTCGGCGCTTCCACGTGCGCGTCCGGGAGCCAGGTGTGCAGGGGCACCATCGGCACCTTCACCGCGAAGGCCAGCGCGAAGGCGGCGAACAGCCAGTACTGCGTCTTCCACCAGACGGCTTCGCCCGTCAGGGGGATGCGCGTGTCGAGCAGCGCCGGCGCGGTGCTGCCGGGCGGCGCGATCAGATCGAAGTTGAGCTGGCCCGTCTGCTCCGAGAACAGGTAGTAGACGACCAGGATCGCGCCGAGCATGAGGAGCGAGCCCAGCATCGTGAACAGGAAGAACTTGACCGCCGCATAGACGCGCCGGGGCCCGCCCCAGATCCCGATGATGAAGTACATCGGGACCAGCATCAGCTCCCAGAACAGATAGAACTGGAAGACGTTCAGCGACACGAAGGCGCCCAGCATGCCGGTCTCGAGGAAGAGCATGAAGAAGACGTAGCTGCGCACCGAGCGGGAGATGTCGTTCCAGGAGGCCAGCAGCACGATCGGCATCAAGAACGTGGTGAGCACCACCAGCACCAGGCTGATCCCGTCGATGCCGAGGAAGAAGTTGATCCCGTAGTCGGGGATCCAGGGCGAGTGCTCGACGAACTGGTAGCCGGTGCGGGTGGGATCGAAGTCGACGAAGAGCTGCACGGAGAGCAGGAAGGTGACGAGCGTGGTCGCGAGCGCGACCGCGCGCCAGACGAAGACCGGCAGGCCCGACCCGCCCCCCAGCGCGCCCGCCAGCGCCGAGAGCGCGAGCAGCGCCAGGCCCACCGCGAGCGGCAGGAAGGTGATCCAGGACAGCAGGCTCTCGTCCATCGGCATGCGCCCTACCGGAGCAGGAAGGCCACGATCGCGACGGCTCCCGCGATCATGAAGAAGATGTATCCCTGGGTGAGTCCGCTCTGCGCGTACTTGAGCCCGTGCGCGGCGAGCCCCTGCACCGCCCGCGCGCTTCCGTTCACGGCGACGCCGTCGATCAGGCCTGCGTCGATGCCGCGAAACAGGATCCGGTCGGAAATGCGCACCAGCGGGCGCACGATCGCCGCGTCGTAGAGCTCGTCGATCCAGTACTTGTGGAAGAGCAGCCGGTGGAGCCCCGCGAGCGAGGCGGACAGCTGCCCGGACAGGCCCGGCCGCACCGCGTAGAGCAGCCATGCGAGCAGCGCCCCCACGCCCGCGGCGCCCACGGCGAGCGCCGCCAGCCAGTACTCGGTGGAGTGCTCGATCTCGTGGTGCGCGGCCGCCACCAGCGAGGGCGTCAGGAAATGGCCCAGGCTGTTCGAATTCGGCACGCCGATCAGATCGCCCCACACCTGCGGCAGCCCGCCGAGGCCCGCGAAGACCGAGAAGAAGGCGAGCACCCAGAGGGGATTGATCACCACCGGCGCGGCGTCGTGCAGGTGCTCGCGCACCTCGCGCGGCGCGCGGCACTCGCCCCAGAAGGTCAGGAAGTAGAGCCGGAACATGTAGAACGCGGTGAGGCCCGCCGTGACCAGGCCGATCGCGTGCAGGAAGCGATGGCCGGGAACGCTGGAGGCGTAGGCCGCGACCAGGACCTCGTCCTTCGAGAAGAAGCCCGAGAAGCCCGGGACGCCCGCGATCGCCAGCACGCCCATCAGGAACACGATGTGCGTCTGCCAGAGCTTGCGGTGCAGGCCGCCCATCTTGGTGACGTCCTGCTCGTGGTGCATGGCGAGGATCACCGCGCCGGCGCCGAGGAAGAGGAGCGCCTTGAAGAAGGCGTGCGTCCCGAGGTGAAAGACCGCGGCCGAGTAGCCGCCGCAGCCGGCCGCCAGGAACATGTACCCGAGCTGGCTCACGGTCGAGTACGCGAGCACCTTCTTGATGTCCGTCTGCGTGATGGCGATGGTCGCCGCGAAGATGGCCGTGAGTCCGCCCGTCCAGGCCACCACCGCCGAAGCTTCTGGTGCAGCCGCGTACAGGAACGAGAGCCGGCAGACCATGTAGACGCCGGCCGTCACCATGGTGGCGGCGTGGATCAGCGCGGAGACGGGCGTGGGGCCGGCCATCGCGTCGGGGAGCCATACATAGAGCGGGATCTGGGCCGACTTTCCGCAAGCGCCCACGAAGAAGCAGAGCGCGATCACGTTGACCAGGCCCACCTCGGGCCCGAACGGGAGCCAGGCGGGCACCGCGATCTGGCGCTCCACGATCGCGGCGAAGCCGGCTTTGATCTCGCTGAAGGCGACCGTCGGCGTGCCCGCGTCCGAGAGCGCCGAGAAGAGCAGGAAGATCCCGAGCAGGAAGCCGAAGTCGCCGATCCGGTTCACGATGAACGCCTTGCTGCCGCAGTAGGCGTTCCAGCGGTCGGCGTACCAGAAGCCGATCAGGAGATAGGAGCAGAGCCCTACGCCTTCCCAGCCGACAAACATGAGGACCAGGTTGTCGGCGAGCACCAGCACGAGCATCGAGAAGGTGAAGAGGTTCAGGTAGCAGAAGAAGCGCTGGAACCCCTTGTCCTCGCGGTGGTCGTCGTCCATGTAGCCGATCGAATAGATGTGGATCAGCGCGCCCACGCCGGTGACGACGAGCGCCATGAAGGCGGATAGGGGATCCAGCTGGAGGGAGAGCTCGGCGCTGAAGGCCTGCTGGCCGACGCCGGCGCCGATCCAGGTGGCGACGTTGTCGACCAGCATGCGCTCGCCGTCGGGGAGCTGGAGCAGATGGGTGAGCGCGAGGCAGGCGACCCCGAAGGCGGCCACCACGGAGCCGCAGGAGATCCCGATCGTGAAGGCGCGCGGCGTGGGGCGGCGCACCAGCGCGAGCATCACGCCGTGAAAGACCGCCGCCAGCAGCGGCAGCAGCGCGATCCAGCGCAGCAGGTCGGAGCTTTCCGTCACCACTTGAGGAGGCTCGCTTCTTCGAGGTCGACCGAGTCGCGGTTGCGGAAGAGCGAGATCACGATGCCGAGCCCGACGGCTACCTCGGCGGCGGCGACCGTGATCACCATCAGCACGAAGACCTGGCCGTCGAGCGCGGGGGCTGCCGCGGTGCCGGGCCAGAGCCGGTTGAAGCCGACGAAGGCCAGGTTGACGGCGTTCAGCATCAGCTCGATCGACATCAGCACGACGATCAGGTTGCGGCGCGTGGCCACTCCGATCATGCCGATCACGAACAGGATCGCGGAGAGGCCGATCACGTGCTCGAGGGGCAGCATCAGTCGATCCTCCGCTTGGCGAGGATCAGCGCGCCGACGATCGCCGCCAGCAGCAGCAACGAAGCCATCTCGACGAGGAGCACGTAGTCGGTGTAGAGCGCGATGCCGACCACGTGGTAGCCGCCGAAGCCCGGAGGCACCTCCGGCTGCGTCGCCGGCAGCCCGCCCGCGAAGAGGCGCAGCAGCTCGGAGAGCACCACCACCGAGAGCAGCAGGGCGCCGGCCTTGAGCAGCCACTGCCGCCCGGGCGCAAAGGTGTCGTGCCGCAGGTTGAGCAGCATCACCACGAACAGGAAGAGCACCACGATGGCGCCCGCGTAGACCATGATCTGGACCACCGCGACGAGGTAGGCCTCGAGCAGCAGGTAGATCCCCGCCAGCGCGATCATCGTCACCACCAGGCTCATGGCGGAAGCCACGGTGTTGCGGACGTTCAGCACCATCCCGAGCGCCGAGACGACGGCCAGCGCCGCGAACAGGTAGAAGAGCACGACCGGAACGGTCACGAGGAGCCCCGCGCCAGCAGCATCACCGCGCCAGTCACGAAGATGTTCGCGATCGAGAGCGGCAGGATGATCTTCCAGCAGAGATCCATCACCTGGTCGTAGCGGAAGCGCGGCAGCGTCCAGCGGATCGCCATCTGGAGCCAGATCATCACGATCACCTTGAGCATGAAGCAGCCGAAGTGGAGCAGCATGCACAGCACCGTCGCGAAATCGGTGTTGAAGGGGCCCGCGATCGCGCCGATGATCGTCTCCTGCGAGAGATAGGGGATCGCCCAGCCGCCGAGAAAGAGCGTCGCGACCAGGCCCGCGATCACGATCACCTCGATGAACTCGGACATGTAGAAGAGGCCGAAGCGCATCCCCGAGTATTCGAGGTGGTAGCCCGCGATGATCTCGGACTCGCCCTCCGGCATGTCGAAGGGCGGGCGCTTGTTCTCGGCCATGATCGCCGTCAGGAACATCACGAAGCCGAGCGGCTGGTAGAAGATCCCCCAGGCCGGCAGGCGGATCCAATCCAGCCAAACAGGAACTTGCAGGCCGAAGAGCACGTCCATGAAGCCGAGCAGCCGGAAGGTCTGGTCCTGCGCGACCGCCATGTCGGTGAGCTTGAGCGTGCCGAAGACCATGAACACGCCGACCACCGAGAGGCCCATGGTGACTTCGTACGAGATCATCTGCGCCGAGACGCGCAGGCCGCCGAGCAGCGACCAGTTGTTGTTGCTGGCCCAGCCGGCGAGCACGCTGCCGTAGGTGGCGATCGAACCGATCGCGAAGATGTAGAGCAGGCCCCAATCGGGATCGGCCGCCACCAGCGAGAGCTTCCAGTCGCCGAACGTGTAGACGCCGCCGAACGGGATCACGGCGAAGGCGATCACCGCCGGCACGGCGGCGATCATGGGCGCGAGCTGGTGCATCACGCGGTTGGCGCCGGTCGGGACGACGTCTTCCTTGGTGAGCAGCTTGATCACGTCGGCGAGCGGGTGGAGCAAGCCGAGCACGGTGATTCCGGCGACGTCCGCGCGGTTCGCGCCGATCCGATCCTGCATCACGGCGCTCTGCTTGCGCTCGATCCAGGTGATCACGGGGGCGAGCCCCACCACCACCACGACCAGGATGAAGAGCGACTTGACGATCACCTCGACGGGCATCTAGGCGCTCTCCGCCAGCGTCGGGTGGGCCGCGGCGAGCTCGCGCGCCACGGCGCGGACGTCCCAGCGCGCGGGCCAGCCGGGCAGCGCGAGCTCCTGGGCCAGGCGCGTCAGCACCTCGCCGTCGGCGAGCGCCTCCCAGCTGGGCTCGACGGCCGGCTGCACCGCCTGCACCCGGCCCGCGTGGTTGGTGAGCGTGCCGTGCTTCTCGGCCGCGACCCGTACCGGGAGGACGACGTGCGCGACGCTCTCCAGCTCCGAGCGGTGCGTGTCGAGCACGATCAGCGTGTCGAGCTTCGCGAGCGCCTCGACGCCGCCGAGATAGGCGGCGTCGAGCACGTCGTGGCCCATCACGATCAGGCCATCGACGCCGCCGCTGCGCAGGCGGTCGAGCACGGGGCGGGCGTCGCCGAAGCCGAGCGCGCGTGCGCCGGCTGCGTTGGCGGCTTTGTCCGCCTTCACGAGCAGGTTGTCCGCGGGGCCCTGCACGACCGCCACGCCGGCCGTCTCGGTGCCGAGCGCGTCGAGGAAGCGGCGGAAGCTGAAGAGATCCTCGTTGCTGGCGTGGGGCGAGGCGAGCCCGGCGATCACGCCGGCGCCCTTGCTGTCCACCAGTTTGCGGAGCCGCGCCGCGGCGGTCTCGATCGCGACCGCGAAGCTCGTGAGCTCCGGCACGCCGAGCGAGCCGCGCACCAGCGGATGCTGGAGCCGGTCCGCCGCGCCGATCTCGCGGTAGGACATGCGGCCGGCGTCGCAGATCCAGGTGTCGTTGACCGCGTCGTTGCGGCGCGGCAGGTAGCGATAGACCTTGTTGTTGGCGACGCCGAGGTGGATGTTGCAGCCGTTGCTACAGCCGGTGCAGATGCCCGGCACGTCCTCCAGGAACCAGACGCGGATCTTGAAGCGGAAGTCCTTGGTGGTGAGGGCGCCCACCGGGCAGATGTCGGCCACGTTCATCGAGTAGTCGTTCTCGAGCGGGGCGCCGGGCAGGGTCTCGATCACCGAGTGGTCGCCGCGGTTCAGCACGGCGAGCTCGCCGGTGCCCGTGATCTCGCGGCAGAAGCGCACGCAGCGGCGGCACAGGATGCAGCGCTCCTGGTCGAACACGATGGTGGGCCCGAGCGACAGGTTCTTCTCGAGCGCGCGCCGCGGCTCGCGCGTGCGCGACTGCGTCATCCCGTACTCGTAGGCGTAGTCCTGGAGCTTGCACTCGCCCGCCTGATCGCAGATCGGGCAGTCGAGCGGGTGGTTGACGAGCAGCAGCTCCATCACGCCTTCCCGCGCGCGGCGGACGGAATCGCCCTTCGTGCGCACCACCATGCCTTCCGTCACGGGCGTGTTGCAGGCGATCTGGAGCTTGGGCATGCCCTGGATCTCGACCTGGCACAGGCGGCAGGAGCCGTCGATCGAGAGCTTCGGATGCCAGCAGTAGTGCGGGATGTCGACGCCGTTCATCAGCAGGCCGACTTCGTCGAGCGCCTGGAGCAGCGTCTTGCCGGCGGGGACCTCGATCTCGACGTCGTCGACGGTGATGCGCGGCATCTACAGCTCGAAGCTTTCCGGGAACGGGCACTTGTGCTCGCGGACGTGCGCCTCGAAATCGCCTCGGAAATGCCGCAGCAGGCCCTGCACCGGCCAGGCCGCCGCGTCGGAGAAGGCGCAGATCGTCTGCCCTTCCATCTTGGCGGCGACGTCGAGCAGGATGCCGAGATCGGCCTCCTCTCCCGCGCCCCGCTCGATCCGCTCGATGATCTTGTTCATCCAGCCGGTGCCCTCGCGGCACTGCGTGCACTGGCCGCAGGATTCGTCGCGGAAGAAGTACGAGATCACGCAGGCGACCCGGACCATGCAGGTGGTCTCGTCCATCACCATGATCCCGCCGGTCCCGAGCATGGTCTTGCGCTCTCTCAGGAACTCGTTCGCCATCGGCACGTCGAGCTGGCCCGCCGGCAGGATCGGCATCGACATGCCGCCCGGGATCACGCCCTTGAGCTTGCGCCCGCCCGGGACGCCGCCCGCGTGCTCGAAGACGATCTCGTCGAGGCGGGTGCCGAGCGGGAGCTCGTAGAGCCCCGGGCGCGCCACGTGGCCCGACACACCGAAGATGGTGGTGCCCGGGCTCTTCTCGGTGCCGAAGCCGCGGAACCACTCGGCTCCTTTCTTCAAGATGTGCGGGACGTGCGAGAAGGTCTCCACGTTGTTGACCGTCGTCGGCATCCCAAAGGCGCCGTACTGGGCCGGGAACGGCGGCTTCTTGCGCGGCTGCCCCTTCTTGCCTTCCAGCGATTCGAGCAGCCCGGTCTCCTCGCCGCAGATGTAGGCGCCGGCGCCGCGCTGCACGACCACGTCGTGCGCGAAGCCGGTCTTCATCACGTTCTTGCCCAGGTAACCCTTCGCGTACGCCTCGGCGACCGCGCGCTCGACCTGATCGGCCGGGAAGGCGTACTCGCCGCGGATGTAGATGAAGGTCTTCGAGGCGCCGGTGGCCCAGGCGGCGATCAGGATGCCCTCGAGCATCTGGTGCGGCCCGCGCTCCATCAGCAGCCGGTCCTTGAACGAACCCGGCTCGGATTCGTCCGCGTTGCAGACCAGGTACTTCGGCTTGTCGCTCCCCTTGGGCATGAACGACCACTTGAGGCCGGTGCCGAAGCCGGCGCCTCCGCGCCCCTGGAGGCCCGAGCCCTTCACCAGCTCGATGACCGCTTCCGGTGTCATCTCGCGGAGCGCCTTGCGGGCCGCCTGGTACCCGCCACGTTCGAGGTAGCCCTCCAGCGTGCCGAAGGCGTCGTCGGCGAAGTGCTCCGTCAGATAGCCGGTGACATAGGGCGCCTTGAGCACGGCCGCGTCCTCAGTCCAGCGCGTCGAGGATGCGCTTGGCCCGCTCGACGTCGAGGTCTTCGTGGTACTGGTGGTCGACGCGCATCATGGGAGCGTAGGCGCAGGCGCCGAGACACTCTTCGTGGCCGATCCGGATCCGGCCGTCGGCCGTCGCCCCCCCGGCGTGCACGCCGAGGTGCGCTTCGAGCCGGTGCAGCAGATCGCGCGCGCCGCGCAGCGAGCAGGGCAGGTTGGTGCAGACGCGCACCTGGTGCCGGGGCTGCGGCGTGGCAAAGAACATGTTGTAGAAGCTCACGACCTCCATCACCTCGAAGGGACGGATCTCGAAGATCTGGGCGAGCTCCCGGGCGGCCTCGGGCGACACATGGCCGTGCTCGGCGTGCACGAGGTGGAGCGCGGGAAGCAGCGCCCCGCGCGGCTTCGGGTACTTCGCGATCTCGAGAGCGATCTTCTCGCGGGAGGCCGCCGAGATCACCATTCGAGGCCGCCCTTCAGCCACTCGTAGACGAGGCCCACCGCGAGCGGGATGGTGAAGACGAGCATCGCGGCGTAGCCGAACCAGCCGAGCTCGCCGAAGACCGCCCCCCACGGGTAGAAGAAGATGGCCTCGACGTCGAAGACCACGAACAAGATCGCGACCAGGTAGAACTTCACGGCGTAGCGCTGGTGCGGCGAGACGATCGGCTTCTCGCCGCACTCGAACGGCTCGTTCTTCTCGGGGAATTCGCGGCGCGGCCCGGCCAGCATGTGGATGCCGCGCATCGCGATCACCACGACCAGCGCGACGGCGAGGATCACCAATACGCCGGCGTACTCGGCGAGCATGGCCTCCCCCTCCAGATCCCATCCGCCATTGGCCGCAAGGGCTTTGCCGCAAGAGCGCGATGCGCCAGCGAAAAACCGCGGCGAGAGTAACGGCGGCCTCCGGGAGCGTCAAGAAACCGGGAGACGAGAAACGGTGTTTTGTCGATATACTCGGCGCGTGCCGATTCCCGTCGCCGTGCTCGGAGCCGGTAGTTTCGGAACCTGCCTCGCGCTGCTCTGCGCGCGTGAGCACGACGTCGCGATCTGGGCGCGGGATCCGGCGCTCGCCGACGCCATCAACCGCGAGCACCGCAACCCCAAGTACCTCTCCCACGTCGCAATTCCCCCGCGCGTGCGCGCCACCTCCGACCTGCGGGAGGCGCTCGAGGGCCGCGAGCTGGTGATCTGCTCCGTCCCCAGCCACGGGATGCGCGACGTGATCGGCCGGGCGGCCCCATGGATCGAGCCCGGCGCGATCCTCGTCTCCACCGTGAAGGGGATCGAGCTGGGCACCTGGAAGCGCATCGGCCAGGTGCTCGAGGAGCTGCTGGATCCCGAGCACCACCCGCGCCTCTCGTTCCTCTCGGGTCCTTCCTTCGCCCGCGAGATCGCGGACGGCCGCCCGACGGCGGTCACGATCGCCTGCCGCGAGGAGGCCTACGCCATCTCGGTCCAGGAATCGCTCTCCTGCCCATGGTTTCGCTGTTACACCAGCACCGACGTGATCGGGGTCGAGGTGGGAGGGGCGCTCAAGAACGTGGTCGCGATCGCGGTCGGGATCTGCGACGGCCTCGAGCTCGGGCTCAACGCGCGGGCGGGCGTGATGACGCGCGGCCTGCACGAGATCACCAAGCTCGGGGTGAAGATGGGGGCGGATCCGCTCACCTTCCTGGGGCTGGCCGGGATGGGCGATCTGGTGCTCACCTGCACGGGCGATC
The DNA here is from genome assembly GCA_036560145.1 of Myxococcota bacterium. Lineage (GTDB taxonomy): Bacteria > Myxococcota_A > UBA9160 > UBA9160 > SMWR01 > DATBRV01. The sequence goes on along the minus strand of DATBRV010000054.1, from coordinate 6,575 downwards.
TCTCGCGCAACCGCCGCGTCGGACTCGAGCTGGGCCGCGGCCGCAAGCTCGCGGACATCGTCTCGAGCATGAACGAAGTGGCCGAGGGGGTGCGCACCACCCACGCGGCCTGCGCGCTCGCCGACCTGCACGGCGTCGAGATGCCGATCGCCCAGAGCGTGCGGTCGCTGCTCGATGGCGAGGTGGAGCCCAAGGAGGGCGTGGAGCTCCTGCTCCGCCGCCAGCTGCGCAGCGAAAACGAATAGAGAACAGGTTCGCATTTCTGTGCTGCGGATTGACAGGGCCCCGCGGCCTGGCATAATCTGAAATCGAAATTCGTTTTCAAATCTGGCGAGATACGCACGTCGACATGAGCCGAGCCGAAGCCCGCATCCCCTCTTCCGCCGGCGCGGTTCCGCTGGCGAGCCTGCGCCCTGGGGCCTGCGGATTGGTCGACTCCGTCGACGGGAGCACCGTCGTCGGCCGCCGGCTGGCGGACCTCGGCTTCCTGCCTCGGACCCAGGTCCGCGTCCTGCGCAGCGCCCCGCTCGGCGATCCGGTCGTGTACGAGCTGCGCGGCTATCGCCTCTGCATGCGACGCGCCGAAGCGGCCCGGGTGATGGTCGTCCCCGTCGACCCCCGACCCCCGGCCGCTCCGTGAGCGAAGCCAGCCTCGGCCCGGGCCTGCTGCGGCTGGGGCTGATCGGGAGCCCGAACTCCGGCAAGACCACCCTCTTCAACGCGCTCACGGGCCTGCGGGCAAAGGTGGGCAACTACCCCGGCGTGACGGTCGAGCGCCGCGAGGGCGACCTCGAGATCGACGGCCGCCGCCTGCGCGTGATCGATCTGCCGGGCACGTACAGCCTGACGCCGATCAGCCCGGACGAGGCGGTGGTGGGGCGCGTGATCGCGGGCGAGCTGGGCCCGGCGCCCGACGCGCTGCTGCTGGTGGCCGACGCCTGCACGCTGGAGCGCTCGCTGCTGATGATCGCCCAGGTGCTGCGCCGCGGCGTCCCGACCTGCCTCGTCCTGACGATGACCGATGAGCTGCACGCCCGCGGCGGCGTGCTCGACCTCGCCTGCCTCGAGCGCGCGCTCGGAGTTCCAGTGCGCGGCGTGGTGGGGCACCGCGGCCTCGGGCTCGCCGCGCTGCGCCCGCTGCTCGCGCACCCCGAGGCGTGGAGCCGCCCGCACCTGCTGCCGCCCGAGCCGGCGGAAGAGCGGGCGGGCTGGGCGGCGTCGGTGCTCGCGAGCGCCCTCACCCGCCGGCCGGGGCCGAGCCGCGCCAGCGACGCGATCGACCGCGTGATCCTGCACCCGCTGGCGGGGACCCTGCTCTTCGCCTGCGTGATGGTGCTCTTCTTCCAGCTGATCTTCGCCTGGGCGGTGCCGGCCATGAACGCGATCGACGGCGCCGTCGGCTGGGCCGCGCGCAGCGTGCACGAGGCGCTCCCGCCCGGCCTGCTGGCAGACTTCTTGGCCGACGCCCTGATCGCGGGCGTCGGCTCGGTGATCGTCTTCCTGCCGCAGATCGTGCTGCTCTTCACGCTGCTCTGCCTGCTGGAGGACGTCGGCTACATGGCGCGCGCCGCCTTCCTGATCGACCGCCTGATGGGGAGGATCGGACTCGAGGGACGCTCGTTCGTGTCGCTGCTGTCCTCCTACGCCTGCGCCGTGCCGGGCATCATGGCGACGCGCACGATCCCCTCGCCGCGCAATCGGCTGCTCACGATCCTGGTCGCGCCGCTGATGACCTGCTCCGCGCGGCTGCCCGTCTACGCGCTGCTGATCGGCGCCTTCGTCCCGGCGGTGGCGGTGGCCGGGCCCCTCCAGCTCCAGGGGCTGGTCCTGCTCGGCCTCTACCTGCTCGGCGCCTTCTCGGCGCTGGCGGTGGCGGCGCTGCTCGGGCGGACCCTGATGCGCGGCGAAGCGCTCCCCTTCTACATGGAACTGCCCCCGTACCGCTGGCCGACGGCGAAGCTGGTGGCGACCCAGGTGTGGGGCAGCGCGCGGGCCTTCCTGCGGCGCGCCGGCACCGTGATCCTGACGGTGTCGATCGTGCTCTGGTGTCTGCTCACGTTTCCGCGCACGCCGGCGCCGCCCGGCGCAACGCCCGCCGAGGCGCGCCGCCACGCCCTCGAGCACAGCCTGGCCGGGCGCACCGGCCGCGCGCTGGAGCCCTTGATCGCCCCGCTCGGCTTCGACTGGAAGATCGGCGTCGGGCTGCTCGCGAGCCTCGCCGCCCGCGAGGTGATCGTCGCGACGTTGGCGCAGATCTACGCCGCGAGCGACGAGGAGACCTCCCTGCGCGAAGCGCTGCGCCACGACGTCGACCCCCGCACCGGGGGCCCCGTCTATACGCCCGCGACGGTGGCCTCGCTGCTGGTCTTCTTCGTGTTCGCGCTCCAGTGCATGTCGACCATCGCCGTGATGAAGCGCGAGACGAACAGCTGGCGGTGGCCGGCCTTCGCCTTCGGGTATCTTCTCGCCCTCGCCTATGCGGCGAGCTTCGCGACCCACCGGCTGGTCGCGGCCCTCGGCGGAGGCCCATGAAGCGCGCGCTGCTGCTCGTCGTGATCCCGACCCTGCTCGCGACAGGCTGCCTGACCCGGACCGTGAAGGTGCCGGTGTTCGAGCGGGACCAGACGACCGTGCTCCTGCGCAGCCAGAGCAAGGGCGGCGATGCGATCCCGAAGGGCTTCGGGCAGCCGATCACGATCTCGGCCGCCCGGATGGCCCATATTCTTTCGCGCATCGACATGCGGGCCGCCGAGGGCGACGGGCAGCGGGAGCCGGCGATCCCGCTGGATTCGCTCTACGTGATCGCCGAAGGCATGTCCAAGGCCTTCGCCAAGGCCGACCCGAATCAGGAAGTCGTGGTGATGTCGATCCGCCGCGGCAAGCACTGGGTGCTCTTCGACCGCAACTTCCTCAACAGCCTGGTCGCCTTCGTGAAGGACGACCTGCTCTACATCTACATCTCGCGCGCGGACTGGGAGATCCCGAACAACCTGAAGACCCAGCTCCCCGAGCCGCGCGTCGACGAGCAGGTGATGAAGTTCCGCCTGGTGGCGTCCGAGGGCATGACGCTGGCGACCTCGCAGGCCGTCGCCGTGAGCTGGCGCGACCCGATCTTCCGGCGCCCCACGCGCACGCGCATCCTGCCCAGCGGAAGGGTCGTGCGGCGCGAGATCCTGATGGAGACCCCCGAAGACGCCCCGGCCCCGTCGGTATCGACCGACGTGCTGCCCGGCAATCTCTCGCCCGATACCCTGCGCAAGCTCGCGGATCTCGAGGAGCAGAAGAGCCGGGGCGAGGTCACGCAGACCGAGTACACGGTGATGCGCACGACGATTCTGCAAGCGGATCCCTCCTTCACCGAGTAATCTCGGCCCCCCGGAGTCTGCGTGGCCTTCCTGCTGCTCGAGATCTTCGCCGTCGCGGCGCTGGCGCTGGCCACGCAGCGCCTGGTGCCGCAGCCCTGGCGCGGTCGGGTGCTGGGCGCCCTCAAGCTCTGGCTCACGGTCCGCGTCTTCTGGCTCCTGCTCACGCATCCCGTGAAGATGGAAGACGGCTCGAAGGTGGTGGCCTACCGGCTGGTGCTGGAGACGCTCGCCGGCATCGACCAACGCGCCTTCTGGGCCTACTGCGCGCTCGCCGCCGGCATCAAGTTCGTCGGCATCCTGGCTTCCATGTACCGCTGGACGATCCTGCTGCGCGGCCAGGGCATCGCGCTGCCCTTCCGGCACATCTTCGGGTCGTTCCTGATCGGCCGCTTCATCGGAACCTTCCTGCCGAGCACGCTCGGGCTCGACGGCTACACGCTCTACGACGCGGCGCGCTTCAGCGGGCGCACCGTCGAGGCGACCGCCGCGAAGTTCCTCGAGAAGGTGATCGGCCCGATCGGGATCTTCCTCTCGTTCCTGGTGGCGCTGCCCTTCGGCATGAACCTCCTCTACGAGCACACCGAGATCTTTCCGACGCGGGGCGCCGCCAACACCGCCGCGCTGGCGAGCGCGGCCGTCTCGCTCGCGATCGTGGGCGCGCTGCTCGCGCTGCTCTGGTTCCCGGGCATCGTGCAGTGGGGGATCGAGCATCTGCCGCTGCCGGGCAAGGCGCGGCTCGCCGGCCTCGTCGCGCGCGTCTCGCGCGCCGCGGGCGCGTACAAGGACCACAAGCTGATCCTGCTGGAGGCGCTCGCGCTCTCGTTCGTGGTCCACTTCACGACGGCCGCGATGTACTACTTCACGGCGCTCGCGATCGGCGCCGTCGGCGCGCAGTTCTGGCCCGTGGTGCTCGGCTCCACGGTCCAGATCCTGGCGACGGTGCTCTCGCCCATCACGATCGCGGGCGAGGGAATCCGCGAGCTCGCACAGCTGCTGGTGCTGTCGCACATGATCGGCGCGGGCGCGGCGGTGATCTCGGCGGCGCTCGGCTTCTGGGCGGCGGAAGGCTTGACACTGTTTGGCGCCATCTTCTGGTGGATCCGCAAGCCTACCTACACGCCCGCCTGGTGCAGGGTAGACGGCCAGCAGGTGGACTACGCGCAGGCGGCGAAGGCCGCCGTCTCGCTCGAGCCGGAAGGCGAGCGGGCGGGCCGGCTGGCAGCGACGGTTGCGCCGCCGCTGCCGCTCGCGGCGCGCGTGCGGCTGTGCGCGGGGCTCGGCCTCGGCAGCGGCATCGTGGCCGGCGTCCTGATCGCGGCGGCCGAATCCTTCGTGATCGCGCGGGGCGGCTTCGGCGGCGACGCGCAGGTGCTCTGGTTCGCGCCGCTCGCCTACGCCGCCGTGCTGGGCGGGCTCGGACTCGCGGGCGGCGCGGTGCTCGCGATGCTGCCGATGTCCGAAGACGAGGCGCGCGGCTGGACGCCGTCGCTCGCGTGGCTCGCGACCCTGGTCCCGGTCGGGCTCGCGATCACGCTCTTCCGGCTACGCCGAGATGTTTTTGCCGAGCAGATGCCGCCGCTCCCGGTGCTGGCGGCGATGCTCGGCGCCGCGGCCCTGCTCGCGCTCGCGCTCTTCCTGCTCGGCCCGCGCCTGTTCCGCGGGCGGATCGGCGCGATCGCGCGTCCGCTTCCGGCGCTGCTGCTGCTGGCCGCGGCGGTGGCCGGCGGCGCGCTGGCGGGGCGCGCGCTGGCTCCCGAGCCGGCAGCGCGTCCGGCGCCTCCTCCGGTTCCGGCCGCGCTCGCGAAGCGCCCGAACGTGATCCTGGTGATGGTCGATACCCTGCGCGCCGATCATCTCTCCTGCTACGGCTCGCGCGAGGTCGAGACCCCCGCGCTGTGCAGCCTGGCGGCCGACGGCGGCACGATATTTGACGGCTTCTCGCACGCCTCCTGGACCAAGCCCGCGGCGGCGTCGCTCTTGACCTCGCTGCTGCCCTCGACGCACGGCGCGGTCGCGAAGACCTCCGTGCTGCCGGCGGAGGTGGTGATGCTCGCGGAGGCGATGCAGCAGGGCGGCTATGCGACGGGCGGGATCGCCTCCAACATCAACCTGGCGGAGAGCTTCGGCTTCGACCAGGGCTACGACGAGTACCACTACCTGGCTCCGGATTATCTGGCCGGCGCGAAGGAGTCCTCCTCCAAGCTGATCCTCTACCAGATCGCGCGCAGCGTCTGGTTCAAGCTGCGCCCGGGGCTGCGGGTCGGCGATTTCTACCAGGACGCCGCGACCGTGAACTCCGTCGCGTTCGACTTCCTCGAGCGCCACCGCGCCTCGCGTTTCTTCCTGTTCCTGCATTACATGGACCCGCACGACCCCTACTTCGAGCACCCCAAAAATGGCGTGGCGATCGCACGCGTCGCCAATCCCCACCCGAGCCCGGCGCTCGCCGCCGAGATGAAGCGGCTCTACGCGGGGGAGGTGCGCTACCTCGACGAGCACTTCGCGCTGCTGCTCGCGAAGCTGCGCGAGCTCGGCGTCTACGACGACACCCTGATCGCGCTGACCGCCGATCACGGCGAGGAGTTCCACGAGCACGGCGGCTTCTGGCACGGGCTCACGCTCTACGACGAGCAGATCCGCGTCCCGCTGCTGGTGAAGTGGCCGAAGGGGGCGCCCGCCGCTCCGCCCTCGGCGCGCGGACATCTCTCGCGCCTGATCGACGTGGCACCGACCCTGCTGGCGCGCGCGGGCATCCAGCCGCCGGCGGAGATGCAGGGGATCGATCTCGCCACGCCGCTCGAGCAGCGCACCGCGAAGGACCGTTCGGCGCTCTCCGAGGAAGACCACGAGGGTAACGTGCTGCGCGCGCTGCGGACCCCCGTGTGGAAGCTGATCGAGGCCAACCCGGGCAATCCGCGCGGGCTCGCGCCCAAGGAGCTGTACCAGGTGGCCGAGGATCCCGGCGAGACGCGCAACCGGATCGGCGAGCAGGCGGAGCAGGCGCGCGCGCTGCGCGAGCAGGCGGAGGCCGAGCAGCAGCTCGCGCGCAGCCGCGCCGCGGGCGGCGGCGGCGCCGCCGAGCTCTCGGACGCCCAGCAGGAAGCCCTGAAGGCGCTCGGCTACGCGGAGTAGTGTGAAGCGTGGAGCGGGGGGAGCCGGCCCGCCCAGGGGACGGCCTGCTCGAGCTGCGCGGCCACGCGCAGCAGCACG
>DATBRV010000053.1:0-38280 GCA_036560145.1 Myxococcota bacterium | reverse complement strand
GCTGGAGCTGGGCGGCAAGTCGGCCTGCGTCGTGTTCGAGGACGCCGACATCGAGAAGGTGGGCGCGCTGGCGCCGTTCGCGGTGTTCGAGAACTGCGGCCAGGACTGCTGCGCGCGGTCGCGCCTGATCGTGCAGCGATCGGTCAAGGACGAGCTGGTCGAGCGGTATGCCGCCACCACCGCCGCGATCCGCGTGGGCATGCCCGAGTTGCCCGACACGCAGGTGGGGCCCATGATCTCCGCCGGCCAGCGCGACACGGTGGAGGGGTACATCGCGACGGGCGTGGCCGAGGGGGCCCGGATCGTCACCGGCGGTGACCGGCCCGGCGGCGACCTCGAGTCGGGCTTCTTCCTGCGCCCGGCCGTGCTGGAGGACGTCACCAACCAGATGACGGTGGCCCGGGAGGAGATCTTCGGCCCGGTCGTGGGGGTGATCCCGTTCGACACGGAAGAGCAGGCGATCGCGATCGCCAACGACTCCGACTTCGGGCTGGGCGGCGGCGTCTGGTGCGGCGACAATGCGCACGGCGTCGAAGTGGCGCGCCAGATCCGCACCGGGGTGGTGGCCGTGAACTCCGCCATGCTGCTCGACTTCCGCAGCCCCTTTGGCGGCTTCAAGAAGAGTGGGATCGGTCGCGAGTGCGGCCCCGAGGGCCTGGCTCCCTACACGGAGTACCAGACGATCGTCATGCCGATGGGCACCTGAGACCGCTGCGGAGAGGCCATGAGCGGCGAGTTCGCTCCCGACAAGCCGGAGTTCTTCCTCGGCGATCCGTACTCCGTCTTCCGGCGCCTGCGCCGCGAGGATCCGCTCCCCTGGTATCCGGGAACGGGCGGCGCCTGGTGCGTGCTCAAGCACGCCGACATCCTCACGGTGTCGCGGGATCCGGCTCGCTTCACGTCGACGCGCGGCGTCCAGATCGGGGTCGGCGACGCCAGCACGCGGCCGGTGGGCGTGCCGCCAACCATTCTGGAGATGGATCCGCCCGAGCACAACCGCCATCGCAAGCTCGTGATCCGGGCCTTCACGCCGGGCGCCACCCTCGAGCTCGAGACCATGGTCCGCCAGATCGCCCGCGAGTGTCTGGAGGCGATCGAGCCGGGCGAACCGGCCGATCTCGTCGACGCCCTCGCGGTTCCCGTGCCGATGTTCGTGATCGCCGAGATGCTCGGGGTTCCGCGCAGCGACCGCGCGGACTTCAAGCGCTGGTCCGATTCCATGATCGAGGCGGGCGGCGGCAATCGCAGCCCCGCCACCGACGCCGCGCTGGGTGAGATGCTCGGGTACTTCGCGCGCGTGCTGGGCGATCGCCGGCGCGCCCCCAAGGACGACCTGATCTCGACGCTGGCGCGCGGGGAGATCGACGGCGTCCACCTAAGCGATCCCGAGATCTTGATGTTCTGCGTCACGCTGCTGGCCGCCGGCAACGAGACCACGCGCAACCTGATCTCCGGCGGCTCGCTGCTCCTGATGCGCAATCCCGACCAGAAGCGGCGATTGCTCGCCGAGCCGCGCCTGCTGGTGAACGCGGTCGAGGAGATGCTGCGCTGGTGGACGCCGGTCCAGAGCTTCATCCGCACCGCGACGCGCGCCACCGAGCTGCGCGGCCGCAAGCTCTCGGAGGGAGACGTCCTGCTGCTGCTCTACGCCTCGGCCAACCGCGACGAGGAGGTCTGGGGCGAGGACGCCGAGCGCTTCGACGTCGAGCGCGATCACTCCCGCCTGCGCCATCTCGCGTTCGGCTTCGGCGAGCACCTGTGCCTGGGTGCGCCGCTGGCGCGCATGGAGGCGCGCGTGGTCTTCGAGGAGCTGCTGAAGCGCTTCCCCGGCTTCGAGCTGGCGGGCGCGCCCGAGCTGCTGCACTCGCGCCTGATGCACGGCGTCGAGCGCCTGCCGGTGATCTTCCGGGAATGAGCCTGCGGCGCTTCCAGGATCGCGCGGTCTTCCTGACGGGCGCGGCGTCGGGCATTGGGCGCGCCACCGCAATCAGGCTGGCCTCGGAAGGCGCGCTCATCTTCGCCTGCGACGTCGACAAACACAAGCTTGACGAGACGGTCGCGGCGATCACCTCCGCCGGCCGGGATGCCGTCGCGCACCCGCTCGACGTCTCCGACCCCGCCGCCTGCCGCGACGCCGTGGCGGCCGCCGTCGCGCGCTTCGGAAGGCTCGACGTGCTCTGCAACATCGCGGGCGTGATGTGCTGGGGCCATGCCACCGAGATCTCCGAAGCGGAGTGGAGCCGGGTGGTCGCCGTGAACCTCTCCGGCGTCTTCTTCCTCTGCCAGGCCGCGATTCCGCACCTGCTCGAGACGCGGGGGGTGATCGTGAACATGGCTTCGGCGGCGGGGATCAAGGGGCAGGCCTACACGCTGCCCTACTCGGCGACCAAGGCGGCGGTGGTGTCGCTCACCAAATGTCTGGCGCTCGAGTTCGGCAAGCGCGGGCTGCGCGCGGTGGCGGTGGCGCCGGGCGGCGTGAAGACGGCGCTCACCGCGCAGACGAAGTTCCCGGAAGGCGCCGACATGACGCTGATCCACAAGATGATGCCCCTCTCTCCGCTCGCGGAGCCGGAGGAGATCGCGGCCGCGGTGGCGTATCTCGCCTCCGACGAGGCGCGCTTCGTGAACGGCGCCGTGCTCTCGATCGACGGAGGCCAGACGGCCGGCTGAGGCGGCGGCGCGAGGGGAGGGAGGCGGCGGGGGGTGGGCGGAGGCGAAATAAAGCGGAGCCGCACCGGCCCGGGCCCGCTCCCTGGACACCACACGAGTGACTTCCGGCGCGCGGTAACGAGACGAGAAGGGCGAGCCATTCGCCGTAGCCCACCCCCCGCCGCCTCCCTCCGCTCTCAACTCGAATGTTCGATCGGCGGTAACTACGAACTCGCGACCGGCGGCGCCAGCGTCGGGTTGCGGGCCAGCCGGATGTCCTCGCTGCGGGTCTCGGCGCTGCGCCGCCAGGCGTCCTCCGAGAGCACGTAGAAGCGCTGCTCTCGAATCGCGGCGAGCACGCGCTCCGCGATCTTCGCCGGCGGGGTTCCGCCCGCGACGCCCTGCGCGATCGCCTGCTGCACCAGCTCGCGCTCGGGGCTCGCGGGTGGTTCGTGACGCAGGTGCGCGGGGCGGTTGCGTTCGGCCGTATCGATGTGGGTCGCCACCAGCTCGGGACACAGCGCGGAGACGCGCACCTGCGAGCCGCGCAGCACCAGCTCGTGGTGCAGGCACTCGGAGAGGGCCAGCACGGCGTGCTTGCTCATGTGGTAGATCCCCGCGTACGGCATCGTCGTGACCGCCGCCATCGAGGCGGTGTTCACCACGTGGCCTTCGCCGCCCTGCGCGAGCAGGATCGGGACGAAGCTGTGGATGCCGTGGATCACGCCCCAGAGGTTGACCCCCATCACCCATTCATAGTCGGCGAGCGGCGCCTCCCAGCTGGTGCCGCCCGTGAAGACGCCCGCGTTGTTGCACACGATGTGGACGGCGCCGAAGGCGGCGAGGGTGCGGCGCGCGAGCGCCTCCACCTGGTCCGCGCGCGAGACGTCCGTCTCGACCGCCAGCACCTCGCAGCCGCCGGCCTCGAGCTCGCGCGCCGCCGCCGCGAGCGCCCCCGGCTCGACGTCGGCGAGCACCAGCCGCATGCCCTCGGCCGCGAAGCGCGCGGCCAGCGCCCGGCCGATCCCGCTCGCGGCCCCCGTCACCACCGCCACGCGTCCCTGGAAGTCCTTCACGTCGCCTCCCGTCTTTGCGAGGCCGAGCATACAGGCCGGGCGCTATGCTGCGCGCGATGCAAGACGCGGTCGCGGACCTGCTCGCCTTCATCGATCGCTCGCCGACTCCGTTTCACGCGGTGGCCGAATCGGTGCGCCGCCTCGAGGCCGGCGGCTACCGGGAAGCGCGGGACGTCGACGCCTGGGAGCTGGCTCCGGGCGAGAAGCGCTACAGCGTGCGGGGGGGAGGCAGCCTGGTGGCCCTGCGCATGGGCGCCGCGTCCCCCGTGCAGGGCGGCTTTCGCGTGCTCGGCGCCCACACCGACTCGCCGAACCTGCGGCTCAAGCCGCACGCGGACGCGGGCGCGAACGGATACCGGCAGCTCGCCGTCGAGCCCTATGGCGGAGTGCTCACGCACACCTGGCTCGACCGGGATCTCTCGCTCGCCGGCCAGGTCACGCTGCGCGAAGAAGGCCTGACGCGCACGCTGCTGATCGACTTCGCGCGTCCGCTGCTGCGCATCCCGAACCTCGCGATCCACCTGAACCGTGAGATCCACAGCGACGGCCTCAAGCTGAATGCGCAGACGCATCTCGCGCCGATCAGCGGGCTCGATGGGGCGCCGGGCCTCGCCGAGCTGGTGGCCAACGAAATCCGGGCGCGCCAGCTCGGGAACCCCTCGCCGGCCGACGTGCTCGGCTTCGATCTGATGCTCTACGACCCGCAGCCCGCGGCCGTCTCGGGCCTGCGCGGCGAGTTCATCCAGGCCGGGCGCCTCGACAACCTGGCCTCCTGCCACGCCGCCGTCAGCGCGCTGCTGGCGGCGGCGGGCGAGCCGGCGCCGCCGCACGCGAGCGTGGTCGTTCTCTACGACCACGAGGAGGTCGGGAGCCGCAGCGCCTACGGCGCCGCCGGGCCGCTGCTGTCCGATGCGCTCGAGCGCGCCGTCGCCGGCTGGAAGGGCGGCGAGCCGCAGGGCCTCTCCCGCGCGCTCGCGCGCTCGCTGCTGGTCTCGGTCGACATGGCGCACGCCGTGCACCCGAACTACGCCGACCGCCACGAGCCTGGTCACCGGCCGGTGTTGGGAGGCGGCCCCGTGATCAAGCGCAACGCGAACCTTTCGTACGCGAGCGACGCGGTGGGGATCGCGCAGATCGCGTCGCTGTGCGCGCGGCTCGGGATCACGCCGCAGGCCTTCGTCACCCGCAGCGATCTCGCCTGCGGCTCGACGATCGGGCCGATCACGGCAGCGCGGGTCGGCATCCGCACCGTCGACATCGGCAGCCCGATGCTCTCGATGCACTCCTGCCGGGAGATGGCGGGCAGCGCCGACGTGCAGCCCATGCTCGACCTCCTGCGGCTCTTCCTCTCGGGCGCGTGAGCGCGAGCCCGCCGGGCGGCGATCGCGAGTTCATCCAGCGCGCGGTGCGTCTCGCGATCATCGCGGCCGCCGCCGTCGGCGCGGTGCTGGCGCTGCTCTGGCTGCTCGCCGGGGCGCTCACGCCGTTGGTCGCCGCCTTCGTGGTCGCCTACCTGTTTGATCCGCTGATCGACCGCTTCGAGGCGAGGGGCATCGGCCGCCGTGCCGCCATCTTCCTGCTGCTCGGCCTCGCGGCGCTCGGGCTCTTCGGCTTCGCCTTCTTCGTGGTGCCGAGCATGCAACACGAGATCGTGACGCTCTCGGGCAAGCTTCCCGGCTACCTCGAGCGCACGCTCGACCGCGCCGCGCCGAGCATCCAGTCGTGGTTCGGGTACAAGCTCCCGCGCTCGTTCCAGGAGGGCCTCGACAGCCTGCACGCGGGCGGCCTCCAGCTGGTGCTCGACGGCGCGCGCAATCTGCTCGAGCGCAGCTTCCGGGTGGTGACGGGGACGGTGGGGACGCTGGTCGGGCTGCTGGTGATCCCGGTGATCGCGTACTACCTGCTGGTCGAGTTCGACGGGGTCAAGCGCGCGATATTGGGCTGGGTGCCACGCCTGTATCAGCGCCGGGTGGCGGAGAAGGCGGCGGTGGTGGACGCGCTGGTCTCGGGCTTCGTGCGCGGGCAGCTGCTGGTATGCCTGCTGCTCGGGCTGCTCTACGGCGCCGGCTTCGCGGCGATCGGGGTCGACCTCGCGATCGGGATCGGATTCGCGTCGGGTCTGCTCGCCATCATTCCCTACGTCGGCGGCGCCTTCGCGCTGGGCAGCGCGTCCCTGCTCTGTCTGCTCGAATACGGGCTCGACCTGCACCTGGCGCTGGTGGTCGGCTGGTATCTGGTGGTGCAGACGCTGGAGGGCTTCGTGCTGGTGCCGCGCATCGTGGGCCGGAGCGTCGGCATGCATCCGGTGACCGTGATCGTCGCGCTGCTGATCGGCGGCGACCTGCTGGGCTTCCTGGGGCTGCTGGTCGCCGTGCCGCTGGCGGCGGTGGCGCAGGTGTTCCTGCGGGACGGCCTCGAGGCGTACCTTCGCTCGCCCCTCTACCGGGGCGCAGAGGGCGGTGCGGGCTCCGATTGACGCGCGCTATCGTGCGCCCATGTCCGAGCCGGATTCCGACCCGAAGAACCGCGAGGGCGGCGAGAGCGATCCCTCGGATTCCGAAGAGCGCGCCAGCACGCCCTTCGATCATCCCTATTTCCTGCCGGCCTTGTTGATCGCCTTCACCGCCTGGTTCGGGTACGACGGCTGGCTGAACGCGGACTTCGACAAGCAGTGGATCGGCTTCAACCGCTGGGGCTTCGCCATCCTGCTGCCGCTGGCGGCCTGGTTCACGTTCCAGGCCGTGCGCGAGAAGCGGCGCGGCAAGTAGCCATCACGCCGAAAGCAGGCTGCGCGCCACCACCTTGAGCCCGAGGATGGGCTTCACGCCCTCGAAGATCGGGAGCACCTGGGCGTCCACCACGTAGCGGCTGATCGGATACTCCTCGGCGTAGCCCCAGCCGCCGTGCATCAGCTGCCCCAGCTGCGAGACCTCGACGGCCATGTCGCACGCCAGCAGCTTCGCCTGAGCGGCGAGCGGCGCCGCCTTGCGCTCGTCCTCGTCCATCGCGCGCGCCGCGGCGTAGGTGATGGCGCGCGAGGCGGCCAGCGCCGCCGCCATCCGCCCCAGCGTGAACTGCGTGAGCCCGTAATCCGCGATCGGCTTGCCGAACTGCTTGCGGTCGGCCACGTATTCCGCGGTCTTCTCGAGCGCCGCCTGCGCGAGACCGCAGGCGCGCCCGCCGGTCTGCAGGCGGCCCGCCGCGAAGCCCGCCATCTGGAGGTAGAATCCGCGCCCGATGCCGGCCTCGCCGCCGACCAGGTTCTCCGCGGGCACCGCGTAGTTCTCGAAGTTCAGCGTGAAGGAGTGCATGCCGCGATAGCCCGGCGTGGCGTCGGCCTTGCCGACCAGGCGTCCGCCTCCGGGCTGCTTCATCTCGAAAGCGTGACCGTCAGACCTTTCTTTCGGGACGATGAAGAGCGAGAGCCCCTTGGCGCCCTTCGACGCGTCGGGATCGGTGCGCGCGAGCAGGGCGAGCACGTTCGCGCGCCCCGCGAAGGTGCACCAGGACTTGGGGCCGTTGATCACCCAGACGTCCCGGCCGCCCTGCGAACGGCGCTCGGCGCGGCACTTGACGGAGGCCACGTCGCTGCCCACGTCGGGCTCGGTGACGGAAATGCCGACCATGATCTCGCCGGCGGCGATCCGCGGCAGCCAGTCTTTTTTCTGCTGCTCGCTGCCGCCCTGGAGCAGCGCCTTGGTCAGGATCTCGGGACGCGTGATCAGCGAGCCCGCCGCCGCCAGCGAGGCGCGCGAGAGCTCCTCGGTGGTGAGGATCATGGCGAGGTTGCCGAGCTCCGAGCCCCCATAGGCCTCGGGCACCGCCAGCCCGAAGTAGCCGAGCTCCGCCATCTTCTCGATGAAGGAGTCGGGGACCAGCTCGTCCTGGCGATGGATCCGCTCCGCCTCGGGCGCCACCTCGCGATCGGCGAACTCGCGCACCGCCGTGCGCACCTGCTCCGAGAGCTCGTCGAGCGGCAGGCGGTCGCGGCCGCGCGCGGCGATCACGTGGCGCCCGATCTCGCGGAGCACGGACTCGCTGCCGGTGCGGCGCAGGCCGTCCCGCACGCGCGCCGGGAAGGTCTCTTCCAGCGCGCCGTCGTTCAGGTCGAGCTCGAGCAGCACGCTGTCGATCCGCTCGCGCAGGCTGCGCACGAGCTGCGCCACGCTGGCGGCGCAGAGGGTCGCGAGGCGCTCGTCGCCGCGGCCGTCCTGCGCGGCTTCGGTCGCGAAGTCGACGAAGGCCCGGGCCGCCCGGCCCTCGGTGGCGGCGTAGGCCACGCGTTCCGCCAGCACCTGGTGGGCGTCGATCTCGTCTCCGTGCGCCGTGATCTCCCGCGCTTTCGCGAGGGCCTTCGCGATCAGGCTCTCGCCGGCGGCGAGCAGGAAGCGGGCGTCGTCGAGGCCGGGGCGGGGGGGCATGGGATCCTCTGGTCGGCGCAGGGCCGTTCCGTGAAAAGCGCGGACGCTTAGGATAGCGTGGCCGCTGGCCACCCAGGACCTGGAGGACGTCCATGCAGCGAGTCAATCTCGGTCTCGGCGCACTGGCGGCGCTCTGCGCCGGCGCACTCCTCGGCTGCGAGGCCGCGGAAAAGCCCGGCGAGCCGGCCGCGGAGGCCCTCCCGCAGGCCGCCCTCGAGGACGCGACGCAGAAATCCCAGCAGGCGGCGAGCGTCGCCACCGGCGCGGCCGAGTCCGCCGCGGAGGCGGCGCAGCAGGCGGGCAACGCCGCCGAGGCCGCCGAGGAGCTCTCGGGAGAGGCCGCCAGCCTGCTCACCGCGCTCGGCTTCGTCGACGACCGCGACGTGGTCCAGGTGCTGAACATCAAGCTCGGCACCCGCGTGACGTTCGTGCCCGCCACCATCGTGGTGACGGCCGGAACCGGCCGCAAGCTCTCGATCTTCAACGACACCGACGCGCCTCACGGCTTCCGCATCCCCGGCCTGGCGCTCGAGGTGCTGCTGCCGCCTGGCGAGGAGACGGTGGTCGAGCTGCCGCCGCTGGTCGGGCCGCAGATCTACGGGATCGAGTGTCACCTGCACGTGCCGCACCGGCACGCCTCGCTGGTGGTGCTCCCGGCGCGGCCGTCAGGAGACTGAGAGCCACCCGAGCAGCTGCTCGACCAGCGCCGGGGCGCCGATCACGAGGCCGCCCTTGCCGCCGTGCGGGGGCAGCCGGTGGCAGCGGCCGCCGGCCTCGGGAACCAGCAGGCGCGTCGCCGCCATGTCCCAGGGATTCAGGCAGAGATCCACCATCGCGCCCACGCCGCCCCCCAGCACCTGGGCGTGTCCGAAGGCGTCGGTGTAGCCCCGCAGCAGCGGGAGCTCGCGCGCCATCCGGTCGAAGGCCGCCCGCTCTCCGTAGAGATCGAAGGTGACGGGATCGCCGTGCGAGACGATCGCCCGGCGCAGGTCCGTCTCCTGCGACACGCGCGTGGGCACGCCGTTGCGCCGGCAACCGCCGCCGCGCCAGCCGAGGTAGCGCTCGTCCAGGGCCGGGCAGTCGATCAGGCCGACCAGCGGCTCGTCGTCCTCGACCAGTGCGATCAGCGTGGTGAAGAGCGGGATCCCGCGCGCGAAGCCGATCGTCCCGTCGATCGGGTCGATCATCCAGCGCGGCCCCTCGGCGCTGCCCTCCTCGCCGTACTCCTCGCCGACGATCGCGACCGCCGGGAAGGCCTCCCGCAGATGCGCGCGGATCACCCGCTCCGCCGCGCGGTCCGCCTCCGTGACGGGCGAGCCGTCGGACTTGCGCTCGACGGCGACGGAGCGGAAGCGTGAGAGGATCTCCTTGCGCGCGAGATCGGCCGCCTGGCCCGCGGCCCTCGCGGCGGCTTCGAGATCGATTCGGGGCATCGGCGGGAAGGTTAGAATCGCCCGGCGGTGATCGGCAATCGCCGGAGGGGAAGCCATGGCGGCCACGCTCGCGCAGCGGCTCGGATTCGGCCCGGACGAGCGCGTCGCGGTCGTGCACTGCGACGACATCGGCATGTGCCACGCCGCGAACCAGGGGGCCTTCGAGGCGCTGCGCCGCGGCCCCGCCACCTGCGGCAGCCTGATGGTGCCGTGCCCCGGGTTCCCCGAGGCGGTGGAGCTCGCGCGCGCGAGCCCCGGGCTCGACCTCGGCGTCCACCTCACGCTCAACGCCGAGTGGCCCCGCCTGCGCTGGGGTCCGGTCGCCGGCGCGGCGGCGGTGCCGTCGCTGGTCGACGAGAAGGGAGGCCTGCTGCCCACCACCCGCGAGACGCTCGAACGCGCCCGGCCCGAGCACGTGGAGCTCGAGCTGCGTGCGCAGATCGAGCGCGCGCTGGCGACTGGGATCGACGTGACGCACCTGGACGCCCACATGGGCACGGCGCTGCTGCCGCCGCTGGGCACGATCTACGCGGCGCTCGCCCGCGACTACCGACTTCCGGTCTTCGCGGTGCGCCCCGATCCCGCCGCGCTGCGCGCCGCCGGGGTCCCGGGCGCGGAGGGTTTCTTCGCCGCGCTCGCCGGGGCGCTGGAGGCAGCCGGCGTCCCCCTGCTCGACGGCTTCGACGCCAACTCGCTCGGGTTCGCGCCCGGCGAGGGCGAGGCGCACAACCGGAGCCGCCTGCGGGGCCTGCGGCGCGGCGTCAACTACCTGATCTGCCATCCCGCGCAGGGCGGCCCGGAGCTCTCGGAGATCTGCGCCGACGCCCATGCCCGCGACTTCGAGCGCGGCTTCTACGGGGGCGAGGCGGGCGAGCGCGCGCTTGCGGAAGCCGGCATCCGCACGCTCGGCATGCGCGCGCTGCGGGATCTGATGCGGAGTCAGGCCTGGTGAACTTCGCTCGGCTTCGCCTCGCTGCGCGCGCCGGCCTGGGTGAACTCCGCTCGCCTCCGGCTCGCTGCGCGCTTCGCTTGCGCGCGCTTGCAAGACTCGCGTCGTGACCGGCAAACTCGACGAGCTGCCTCTCTACGTGGAGGCGAGCGGGACGGGGGAGAGCGTCCTGCTCGCGCACGGATTCGGGGGCAGCGCGCGCAATTTCCGGCCGCAGCTGCGGGCTCTGCGCGGGCGCTATCGCACGATCGTGTATGACGCGCGGGGGCACGCCCGCAGCGGCGCGCCCGGGGCCGCCGAGGACTATTCACCGGATTGCTTCGTGTCCGATCTCGGTCGTGTGTTGGACCAGGCGGGTGCCCGGCGCGCGGTAGTGGGCGGCCTCTCGATGGGGGCGGGCGTAGCGCTGCGCTTCGCGCTCGCGCATCCGGGGCGCGTGCAGGGGCTGGTGTTGGCGTCCTTCCCGCCGTCCGCGCGCGCGGGCGCGGGCCTCGCGGCGCGGGCCGCCGCGTTCGCGCGGGCGCTCGACGAGGAGGGGCCGCTCGCCGCGGGCGAGGGCTTCGTATGGGGCGAGGGCTCGGGGCTCTCCCCACGCGACGCCGAGCTGGTGCGCCAGGGATTCCTCGAGCACCCGCCGCACGCGCTGGCGCACATCCTGCGCGAGCTGATCGCCGTGCAGCCCGCCGTGGAAGATCTCGCGCCGCAGCTCGCGAAGCTGGACCGGCCCGCGCTGATCTTGGCCGGCGAGACCGACGCCCCGTCGGTCGCCAGCGGTCGGGCGCTGGCGGCGGCGCTGCCGCGCGCGCGGCTCGTCGTGATCCCGGACGCCGGCCACGTCGTGAACCTCCAGCGCCCGGAGGCGTTCAACGCAGCCCTGCTCGGCTTCCTCGCCGAGGAGGTCCGGTTCGGGTGAACTTCGCTCGCCCATGGCTTGCTGCGCTTTTCGCTTGCGGGCCGGATCAGGAGCCGGCTGCGTCGGCGAGCTGGCGCAGGCGCTCGAACGGATAGATGCCGCTCGCGTGTCCGTCGCTCCATTCGATCTGGATCGCGTAGCGGCCGACGGGCTCGATCCGGAGCGGCCGCACGTCCTCGGGAACGCTGGCCGGATCAAGTCTTCCTTCGCCGCTCCACTCGTCGATGCAGCGCGCGCAGCCGCAGGCGAGCCGCAGGTCCCGCACCGGATAGATCGACTCCTGCCCGTCGGACCAGCGGATCGCGAGCTCGCGCTCACCGCTTTGTCGGATCTGCACGGGGATGATGGCAGGGGCGGACACGGTGAAAGTGTATCCGCTAATCTGCTTCATCCATGGAACAAGGCGCGGCGGGCGGAGAGACGGGGATCGCGATCCTCGGCGGGACCGGCGACCAGGGGCTCGGCCTCGCGCTGCGCTTTGCGCGCGCGGGCGCGCCGGTGGTGATCGGCTCGCGCAAGCCCGAGCGGGCGCTGGAGGCGGCCGAGCGGGTGCGCGCGACGGTGGCGTCCGCGAAGGTCGAGGGCTGCGGCAACCTGGAGGCCGCCCGGCAGGCGGCGATCGTGATCCTATCGGTGCCGTTCGAGCACACGGCGGAGACCGTGAAGGCGATCCGCGCCGCGCTCGCGCCGGGCCAGATCGTGGTTTCCATGGGCGTGCCGCTCGCCACCGCGATCGGCGACTCCGCGGTGCGGACCGTCGGCGTCTGGCAGGGCTCCTGCGCGGAGCTGGTTGCGGAGCTGGTGCCCGACGGCGTCGAGGTGGTCTCGGCCTTCCAGAACGTCTCCGCGCACCGCCTCCAGGAGCTCGCCGAGCCGGTCGAGTGCGACGTCGTCGTCTCCGGCGCGAAGGCGGCCCGGGCGCGCGTGATGGAGCTCTGCGCGCTGGTGCCGGGTCTGCGCGCCGTCGACGGCGGGCCGCTCGGGAACGCCCGCATCGTCGAGGCGATCACCGCGCTCATGATCGGCCTCAACATCCGCTACAAGGTCCCCGCCGGCGTCGGGATCCGCTTCACCGGCCTGCCGGACGCCTGATCCGCCACCCCGGCCGCCCCAAGGGCGTTAACCCTTAAAAATCAGATAGTTACGAGACCCCCGTCGGTTTCGCGAACCGGTTCGCAGGATTCCCCTGCCTCCGCAGGACCGGAAAAGCGCCGATGGCTCAAGAGTTTGTATGTAGCCGCCGAGAGGTGTCCCAGATTTTGTGGATTTCCTGTTGACGGGCCTTTTCTCGGGGAGTAAACACGCCAGACGGGGATGAGACATGTCCTTCTGGTGGCCTGGGGGGTTTCGAAAACAGGCGGCCATCAGCGGGATGCGAGCCAGAGGAGGGAAGGAGGACCCAAATCCGGCTCGGGGGCCCCGGACGTGCCGGGGCCTCTCTCATCTCCGGTGATTTTCCGGAGCGGGCTCTTCGGGAGCCTCGCTCCGGCGCATCGATCCCGGACCTCGAACGGGACGGATGGTTCGAGTCGCTCGAGTTTCCGTTCACTCCCCAGCGACCCCAGGTCGGGTCGGTGCTGTCCAAGGCGCCGACGCGGGGCGGCGCTTCGTCTCGGGGCGCCCAGACGGAGGCAGGGGCGGGTGAGAACGGAGAGAACGGAGGGAGGCGAGGCGGACGAGAGGGTGTGAGGGGCGCCGCGGTCCAGGGGGGGCGCGGCGATGGCGGGTCGCAGGGGAAAAGCAAGGCACCAGGGGGAAGCGAGATGGAGACGACGGGTCAGGTGGGGGGCCGGACGGAGCTGCGGGCGGTGGGAAGCGAGAAGAAGGCCAGCCGGCGTCCGCGAGGGCTCGCCATAGCCCGTTTCTTCACCCGGCCAGGCGAAGACCCCTTCGACGCCGTCGAGTGGGAGCTGCGCTCCGCGAAGATCAGCAACGAGCGCGGCGAGACCGTCTTCGAGCAGACCGACGTCGAGATCCCGAAGAGCTGGTCGCAGCTCGCCACCAACGTGGTGGTCTCGAAGTATTTCCGCGGCCATGTCGGCACGCCCGAGCGCGAGCGCAGCGTGAAGCAGCTGATCGGGCGCGTGGTGGGCCGGATCCGCGAGTGGGGCGAGAAGTCGGGCTACTTCCGCACCCCCGAGGACGCCCAGACCTTCTCGGACGAGCTCACCTACGTGCTGGTGACGCAGCGCATGGCGTTCAACAGCCCCGTCTGGTTCAACCTCGGCGTGAAGGACACCCCGCAGCAGGCGAGCGCCTGCTTCATCAACTCCGTCGAGGACACGATGGAGTCGATCATGAGCCTCGCCAAGACCGAGGCGATGCTCTTCAAGGGCGGGTCGGGCACCGGCTCGAACCTCTCGCGGATCCGCTCCTCGAAGGAGCGGCTGGCGGGCGGCGGCACCGCGTCGGGCCCGGTCTCGTTCATGCGCGGCTTCGACGCGTTCGCCGGCGTCGTCAAGTCCGGCGGCAAGACGCGGCGCGCCGCCAAGATGGTGATCCTCAACGCCGACCACCCGGACATCCTGGACTTCATCCGCTGCAAGGCCGACGAGGAGAAGAAGGCCTGGTCGCTGATCGACTCGGGCTACAACGGCGGCTTCAACGTGGCCGGCGGCGCCTACGATTCCGTCTTCTACCAGAACGCCAACCACTCCGTGCGCGTGACGGACGCCTTCATGCACTCGGCGCTGGTGGGCTCGAGCTGGCAGACGCGCAGCGTCACCAGCCACGAGGTGCTCGACACGCTCCCGGCGCGCGACCTGCTGCGGGAGATGGCCGAGGCGACCCACATCTGCGGCGATCCCGGCATCCAGTACGACACCACCATCAACCGCTGGAATCCGGTCAAGGCCTCGGGGCGCATCCACTCGAGCAACCCCTGCTCGGAGTACATGTTCCTCGACGACACCGCCTGCAACCTGGCGAGCCTGAACCTGATGCGCTTCGTCGGGCCGGACGGGCGCTTCGACGTCGAGGCGTTCCGCCGCGCGGTCGCGCTCACCATCCTCGCGCAGGAGATCATGGTCGACCACGCCGCCTATCCGACGCCGCAGATCGAGCGCAACAGCCATCTGTTCCGCCCGCTCGGGCTCGGCTACGCGAACCTCGGCGCACTGCTGATGGAATCCGGCCTGCCGTACGACGGCGACGCCGGCCGCAACCTGGCCGCGTCGGTCACCTCGCTGATGTGCGGCGAGGCCTACCGGACCAGCGCCGAGATCGCCGAGGCGATGGGGCCGTTCGCGCGCTACCGCATGAACCGCGACTGCTTCCTCCAGGTGATCGAGATGCACAAGGCGGCCGCGGAGGCGGTGTCGCCGGAGGGGGTCCCCGCGGATCTGCACGGCGCCGCTCGCGCGAGCTGGTCGGCGGCGCTCAGCGCCGGCCGGCGGCACGGCTACAAGAACGCGCAGGTCACCGTGCTCGCGCCCACCGGCACGATCGCCTTCATGATGGACTGCGACACCACTGGCGTGGAGCCCGACCTCTCGCTCGTCAAGTACAAGAAGCTGGTCGGCGGAGGCCTGCTCAAGATCGTGAACCTCACGGTGCCGATGGCGCTGCGCCGGCTCGGATACAGCGAGGACGCGATCGCCCGCATCGATGCCTGGATCAACGAGCACGAGACGATCGAGGGCGCGCCGGATCTCGCCGCCAAGCACCTGCCGGTGTTCGACTGCGCGTTCCGAGCGCCGAACGGGACCCGCAGCATCCATTGGATGGGCCACGTGCGGATGATGGGCGCCGTCCAGCCGTTCCTCTCGGGCGCGATCAGCAAGACGGTGAACCTGCCGGAGGACGCCACCGTCGACGACGTCACGCAGGCCTACGTGGAGGGCTGGAAGCTCGGCCTCAAGGCCCTCGCCGTCTATCGCGACGGCAGCAAGCGCACCCAGCCGCTCAACGCCGGGCGCGACGTGGCGAAGGTGGTGAGCCTGGACGCGGCCCGGCCGGTGCGGCACAAGCTCGACGACGAGCGCAAGGCGATCACGCACAAGTACTCGATCGCGGGCCACGAGGGCTACCTCACCGTCGGGCTCTACGAGGACGGCCAGCCCGGCGAGATCTTCCTGCGCGTCGCCAAGGAGGGCAGCACGATCTCGGGGCTGATGGACACGATCGCCACCATGACCTCGCTCGCGCTCCAGTACGGCGTGCCGCTCAAGACGCTGGTCGACAAGTTCAGCCACACCCGCTTCGAGCCCTCCGGCTTCACCAACAACCCGGAGATCCCGATGGCGAAATCGGTGACCGACTACGTCTTCCGCTACCTGGGCAACCGCTTCCTGAAGGGCGAGCCCGAGGTGGCGGACGAGCAGGAGACGCAGGCGTCGGTGACGGGACTCGCGCCGATCCGGATGTCGGCGGTCGCCGGGGGCTCCGGCGCGCGCGTCCCCTCGTCGCCCTACAACATCGTGAACCAGGCGGACGCGCCCAGCTGTAGCGACTGCGGTTCGATCATGGTGCGCAGCGGCGCCTGCTACAAGTGCGCGAACTGCGGCGGCACGAGCGGCTGCAGCTGAGCGATTTCTCGGTGCGTACGACGCTCTCGACTGGGGGGTAGGGGGCGTCGGGGAGCGCGGAGTCTTTCCGCTCGGCGGTTTCGGGCAACCGGACGCAGAACGGAAGGCTCCGCGCTCCTGCGCGCGCCGAAGCTTCGGGGGAGCGTGACCGAGATCCTGCGCAGGGCCGGATTTCCGTCGCTGCTGGCGTGCCTCGCGCTCGCCAGCGCCGGCTGCGTGAACGTGCAGCTCTTCGGGGGCCTGCCCGAGCCGCTGGTCGAGACGGTGGTCTTCGGGGAATCCGGCCCGAAGATCCTGATGATCGACATCGACGGCGTGATCAGCGAGAGCCGCGACGAGCGCGGCTTCCTCGAGCCGGCCGAAGAGAGCATGCTGGCGCGGGTGCGCGAGCAGCTGGATCGCGCGCGCAAGGACGCGAGCGTGCGTGCCGTGCTGCTGCGCATCAACAGCCCCGGCGGCACGGTCACCGCGAGCGACATCCTCTATCAGGAGCTGGTCCGCTTCAAGCAGGAGCGCAGCGTGCCCGTGGTGGCGCACTTGATGGGCGTCGCGGCCTCCGGCGGCTACTACGTGGCGATGGCCGCCGACGAGCTGATCGCGCAGCCGACCGGGATCACGGGCTCGATCGGCGTGATCTTCGTCGGGGTGAACCTCAGCGGCTTGATGAAGAAGTACGGCATCGAGGACCAGACGCTCACCGCGGGCGCCCAGAAGGACGCCGGCTCGTGGCTGCGCCCGATGAAGCCCGCCGAGCGCGCGCACCTCCAATCCGTGCTCGACGACATGCACGAGCGTTTCAAGCAGGTGGTCGCCTCGGGGCGCCACGGGCTCGACCGCACGCGCATCGACGAGCTCGCGGACGGACGCATCTACAGCGCCAGCCAGGCCAAGGAGAACGGCCTCGTGGACGGTCTCGGCGATCTCGAGCAGACGGTCGCGGCGACCGAGCGGCGCGCCGGGCTCGCGTCCGCGCGCGTCGTCACCTACCACCGGCCCCGCGAGTACCGGCAGAACCTCTACACGCAGGGCCCCGCCGCGCCCGGCCTGCTGCGGCTCGAGCTCGCGCCCTCCCTGCCGCTGGCGCGGCCGGGCTTCCTCTATCTGTGGGCGCCGGGATTGCCCTGAGCGGAGCGACTTCGCACCGGGCGCGCGCGGCCGGACGAGTGCGGCGTGGGCCCGTGGGGCTCCGCCGTCTCGCCCGCGCCGCTCGGCCCGGGCTCAGTTCGTATCAGTAGGACCAGCGGCCGTTCTCGTACCGGAAGATCTCGGTCACGGGAACGCGGGACGACACCGAGCAGTCCTTCGAGCTCGCGCTGGGGCACGAGTACATCAGCTCCGTGTAGCGCAGGAGACCGACGTAGGGGGCGCTCGGGTGTCCGGTCGGCCGCAGCTCCACCGAGTAGTCCTCGCCGTAGCCGCGGAAGCTGGTCTGGGTGCCGTTCGCGCCGGCCCGGACGGTCGGCTTGTCGCGGTCCTGCGTCTGCAGGCGCTGAACGTTCGCCATCCAGGTCTTTGCGAACTGATGGAACTGATCCTCGGCGCGCGACCGGCTCGCGTCCGAGATCGCGGCCGGCGAATCGGCCAACGCCGTCGCGGCAAAGAAGATCAGGGCGCCGCCTGCGACCAGGCGGGCGCAACGATGCAAGAGCGAGAAGTTTGCGTTCATGCTGGGGGTCTCCCTCATTCGATGCGTTGCCCAGCCTTTTCGGCCGACTCCCCACGCTGCTGAAGACGCCGCCGCCCGCACCCGCTCCCAGGAGTTGGTGGGGCGGCCTCGAATCGCTACAGAGTGCCAGGGAGAGACCCCTTCATGCAACGCGTCCGAAAGCGCACCGACCCCGACGCCTTCGTGCGCGCTCTTGCACCCGCGTTGCGTCAGTCTGCGTCGATCGCGCGCGCTTTGGAGGGCCGCGTCGCAAACCGCCCCAAAAGGGGCGAGGCGACCCCGGTGAAGGCCGCCCTCACGATCGCGGACACCGCCTCCCAGGAGGCCCTGCTGGTGCCGCTCTTCGAACATTTCCCGTCGGTGCGGCTCGCCGCCGAGGAGGACACCCCGAGCGCCGCCTGCTTTGCGAGCTCCGGGCCGGAGCTGGTGGTGATCGACCCGATCGACGGGACCCTGCGCTTCTATCTCGAGGGCCTCGGCCCGTACGCGGTGATGATCGGTCTGGCAAGAGACGACGCCTACGACGCAGCGCTCGTCGCGCTGCCCCGCGAGGAGATCTATCTGGACGCGGTTCGCGGGCAGGGCGCGCGCGTCGCGCTGCGCGGCTCGCCGCCGCGGGCGGCGCACGCCCAGGCGAGCGGAAAACGCGTCTATGTGTCGCACGATCTGCCGGAAGCTGCACAGGAGAGCCTGCTCCGGCGCGGCTTCGAGGTGGTGATGGCCTGCGGCGGCGCGATCGCCGTCGCGCCGCTGGTCCCCGGCGCCTGCGCCGGCCTGCGCATCGCCAGGGAGCCGGGGGCGGGTCTCTCGATCCGCGGGCGCATCGGCGCGCTGATCGCCGCCGAGGCGGGGGCGCTGGTGCGCGGCGAGGACGGCGCGGACTTCCCGCAGGAGATCGAGGCCCCGGCGCGAGCCCTGCTGGTGGCGGCGGGCCCGCCCGAGCTCGCGGCGCTGGAGGCGGCGCTCTCCGCCGCCGGGCTCCCCTGACCCATTACATCAGCGTGTAGTCGGGCCCCTCGCCGCCCTCGGGAGGCGTCCAGGTGATCACCTGGTACGGGTCGGCGATGTCGCAGGTCTTGCAGTGGACGCAGTTCTCGTGGTGGATCAGCAGCTTCTTGCGTCCGGCGTTGGCCGGGTCGGGGATCATCTCGTAGACCGCCGCCGGGCAGAAGTTCTCGCAGGGATTGCCGAACTCCTCGGCGCACGTCGTGGCGCACAGGTCGGTGTCGGCGACGACGAGGTGCGACGGCTGGTCGACCTCGTGCTTGGTGCCGCTGAACTGCACGAGGTGCTCTTTCGAGAAGGTGAGCTTGCCGTCGAACTCGAACTTCGGCTTCTCCCGCTTCGCCTTCGACAGCGCCGACAGGGGCTTCATGCGCAGGTGCCCCGGCTCGGTCGGGAGCGGATCGCGCAGGCCACGTCCGCCGGTGATCATCCGGATCGGCTCGTTCAGGCCGAAGAAGGCCGTGCCGCGCTCGATCGAGCCGCCGAAGTTCCGGGCCTGGTAATGCTCCTGCCAGGCCCAGCTCCGCCGGTAGCGCTCCGCGTAGGAGCCGAGCGTCTTGGCGGAGAAGTCCTGCTGCGCGAGCGCCTCGACCAGCGTCTCGGCGGCGAGCATCCCGGATTTGATCGCCAGGTGGATCCCGGCCAGGTTCTGCGCGTTGCAGAAGTTCGCCGAGTCGCCGACCAGCATCGCGCCGTCGGTATACAGCTTGGGCTGCGCATACAAGCCGCCCGTCGGGATCACCTTGGCGCCGTATCGCACCAGCTCCGCGCCTTCGAGCAGCCAGCGCATCCACGGCGTCGTCTTGAACTTCTGCGCCTCGAGGTGCGGATCGCAGTGCGGGCTCTCGGAATCGAGCAGCGTCACGAATCCGTAGGAGATCAGGTTGTCCTTCATGTCGTAGAGCCACATGCCGTGGAAATGGCTCAGGATCTCGGGAAACTGCATGCCGTGCACGACGCGCCCGGGGACGTGCTTCTTGGGATCGATCCGCCAGATCTCCTTGATGCCCGTCTCGAAGGTGGGCGCGCTCTGCCCGGCCAGCTCGAAGCGATCGACCAGCTGCTTCGCGAGCGTGCCGCGCACGCCCTCCCCGATCACGGTCACCTTGGCGAAGATGTCCATGCCGGGCTGAAAGTTCGCCTTGGGCTTGCCCGCCTTGTCGACGCCCATGTCGCCGGTGCGGACCCCGATCACGCGCCCGCCCTCGATCAGCAGCTGGTCGCCCGCGAATCCGGGGAAGACCTGGACGCCCGCCGCCTCGGTGCGCTCCGCCAGCCACTTGGCGACGTTCGAGAGCGACACCACGTGGTAACCCTTCTTCCTGAAGTTCGGCGGCACGATCGGGACGTTCAGCTTGCCCTTGGGATGGAAGACCCAGAAGCCGGCGTAGCTGCAGACGTACTCGGTGGGGAAGCCCTGCTGCTCGAAATCCGGGATCAGCTCGCGGATCGCCTTCGGATTCATGCAGGCGCCCGAGAGCAGGTGGTCGCCGACGTTGGCGCCCTTCTCCAGCACCAGCACCGAGGGCGGCTCGATCCCGGGCCGGCCGGCGGCTTCGGCGCGCCGGTTGTGCTCGGCCACCTGGTTCATCAGGTGCAGGGCGGAGGCCAGCGTCGCCGGGCCCGCGCCGACGTAGAGGACATCGACCTCCATGCTCTCGCGTTCGACGGCCGGGCTCATCGAGATCCTCCCCTCGCGGGCGCTTTTGACCATTCAAAGTTAGGGGAACGGCGGGTCGGGTCAACCTATACTGGGTCGGTGGCCAACCGTGACGCCGCGCTCGCCGATATCACCCGCGAATTCCTGTCGGCCCACCGCCTGATGCGGCGGCTCTTCGCCCAATACCGCAGCGACGAGCTGCGCTTCCAGGAGCTCGAGAGCCTCGTCGGCGACGACGAGCACAGCGTGCTGTTCCGGCTCAAGGGGCGCTGTCACGCCCTCTTCCGGCGGGAGCCGGGAGGGCGCGCGCTGGCGATGCGGCGCGAGGCGCTCTTCGATCTCGCGGTCGGATCGCTGTTCCACGAGGCGATGAAGTTCCGCGAGAACTTCTACCAGCGCGAGGTCTACGGGCCGCGCGTGCGCGCGCTGCGCACGGAATCCGGCGCCGAGAACGAAGCGCTCTTCCGGGAATTCGAGAAGATCCTGGCCGCCGTCGCGCAGCGCCTCGAGGAAGGACTGCACGAGAGCGAGGCGCTGCTGATCCAGACCCGCGAGCAGCTCGCGCTGCTGCTGGCCGAATACCGCGACAACGGATTCGTCACGCGCTGCCTGATCGAGAACCGGGGCGACGTCGAGGCCGTGTTCGAAGACGGCCTCGCCGCCCTGCTGGCCCAGATCCACGGCGATGCCGCGGCCGGCCATCGCGTCGCGGGCCGCTCCTATCTCGCGAGCGGATACTTCGCCGAGGCCGAAGCGGCCTTCGAAGGCGCCCGCGCGGGCGGCGGCGGCAGTCCCGAGGTCGACCGGCTCTCGGCCTACGCGCGCGGCATGACCGCCTATCTGGCCGGCGACTACGCGACCAGCGTCGCGTGTCTCTCGCAGTGGCTGGAGGCGGCCCCGAGCGACGACGCGCCGCTGGCCAACCTGGCGCACGCGGTGGCCTCGAAGCTGGGCGTGCTCGCGCAGGGCGACGACCGCGCCCGCATCGTCGCCGAGGCTGGACGCCTGCTGGAAGCGGTCGCCCGGCTGCGCGGCGCGGAAGAGCTCAGCGACGCCCGGCCGGCTTGAGCCGCGCCGGGACGGCGGCCGGCGCGCCGCGCCGCCGGTAGTACAGCCAGCCCGCCGCGCCCGCCGCGATCAGCCCGAGCCCGATCCACTGCGGCTCGGTGAGGCCGAGCGCGACCTTGGGGTTCACGCGCCAGCTCTCGATCACGAGCCGGCCGAGCCCGTTGGCCATCAGATACTCCCCGAAGAGGAACGGGCTCTTGCGACGCCGCGACCAGAGCACCGCCGCCACCGGCAGCAGCCAGGCGACCTCGTAGAGCTGGGTCGGGTGCACCCGCTCGAGCGTGGGAGGCGCGCCCTCGGGAAACGCGACGGCCCAGGGCAGCGTGCTCGGCCGGCCGTAGTCGTCGCCCACCAGGAAGCAGCCGATCCGCCCGAGCGCCTGGCCCACCGCACCCGCGACCGCGGTGCAGTCGGCGAAGGCCTTGACCGGGAGGTGGTGGATCCGGCAGCCGATCGATCCCACCAGCGTCGCCATCAGCAGCCCGCCGTACCAGGTGATCCCATCGCGCGCGAGGAAGAGCTGCCAGAAGGGAACCCCGGTGCGCAGCGAGACGTCGACGGCGTAGTAGAGCTTCGAGCCGAGGATCCCGCCGAGCATCACGTAGATCAGCAATGTGGTGGCGAGCTCCGGATCCAGCCCTTCCTCCGCCATGCGTCTGGCCGTGATCCAGGATCCAACCAGGAAGGCGATCGCCATCATCACGCCGAACGTGCTGATCGGAAAATCGAGGTAGGGGATCCGGAAGAGAATGGGGTACATCGGAAGCCGCCGACCGGTTGGAATCAGGCGGCGAGCTTAGCAAGCGAAGCGCGCAGCGAGCCCGGGGTGCGTGAGCTTCGCTCGGCTTCGCCTCGCTGCGCGGCCGCTGAACGGCCTTGCTGGATCTCGCTTCGCATGTCTTGCAAGCGCGCGAAGCGCGCGCGCAGCGAGGCGAAGCCGAGCGAAGGACGGGTGGCGCGGGCCGTTCCCAAGCCGGGACCCGGAAGGCTAGCGACGCGGGAGGGTGACGTGGAAGGTGGAGCCGGCGCCCGGCCGGCTCTCGACCCAGACGCGGCCGCCGTGGGTCTGCGCGATCTTCTTCACGATCGCGAGTCCGATACCGGTGCCCCGGTGCTCGTCGTTGTGCCGGCCGAAGCTCTGGAACACCTCGAAGATGCGGTCGAGGTGCTCGGGCGCGATGCCCCGTCCGCGGTCGCGCACCGTGATGTGCTCGCAGTCCGCCTCCTCGACCACGTTCACGTCGATGCACGGATTCGCGCAGGGCCCCATGTGGTCGATCGCGTTCCCGATCAGGTTCGAGAAGACCTGGTAGAGGCGGGTGCGGTCGCAATACACCAGCGGCGGATGCGCGGGGAGCCGGAGCTCGATCCCGCCCGCGTCGAGCCTCGGCTTGAGCTCGGCGTGGAGCTGCTGGAGCACGGCGCGCGGATCCACCATCGAGCGCCGCTCGCCCGGCTGGCCGATGCGCGAGAGCTCGAGCAGATCGTGGATCAGCGATTCCATCGTGCGGCCGGCCTGCTCGATCCGGTCGACGAAGTGCAGGCCGGTGTCGTCCAGCCGCGCGCCGTAGTCCTGGCGCAGGAGCCGGGAGAAGCCGAGCAGCGCCACCAGCGGCGAGCGCAGATCGTGGGCGAGCGTGTTCACGCAGTTCTCGAGGTCCGCGTTCTTGCGCTGGACCTCCGCCAGGGCGCTTCTCGCGCGGGTGTCGTCGCGCAACGTGAGGAGCAGACCGCCCGGGAAGCCCGCCTCGGTCGGGGCCGGCGCGGAGACCGCGGAGACCGCGCGCTTGCTGCCGTCGCGCCGGCGCAGCATGAGATCGAGCGCGATGGCGTCGTCGCCGGCGTCTGGCGTCGAGAGCATGGCGTCGAGATCCCGCGCCCCGCTGCAGAGCACCGCGACGGGACGGCCGATCAGCTCGGCGGGCGTGCAGCCGAGGAGCGCCTCGACCGCGCGATTCGCATAACGCAGGATGCCGTTCGCATCGACCAGCAGGACCGCGTCCGGCGAGCCCGCGAGCAGCGCGCCTTCGAATCCCGCGCCGCGCAGCAGGCTCGAGTCGATCGGCTCGCGCGGCAGCTCGGGGCGCGCGATCACGGCCAGCAGCCCGGCTTCGTCCGGGCGATCCGAGAGCGGCAGCACCGAGAGTTCGAGGGAGAGCGGCGCGCCGTCGCGGCCGGTGATCTCGAGCCGCGCGCCCGCCAGCCAGCCGCGCTCCTGGAGCTCGCCGCGCAGCGCGAGCGCCTGCTCGCGCTTGGTCACGCGCGACATCAGGGCTCCGAGGTTGCGTCCCACGTGCGGCTCCGCGTCGCCGCAGAGCAGATGGAACTCCTGGCTCATCCAGCGGACGTGACCGGAGAGATCGCTGAGCAGGACGAAGGGGTAGAGAGCGGCGAGGCCGTCGAGGAAGCGCTCGGCGGGTTCACCGCCGAAGTGCTCCACGCTGGCGTGCGAATTGGGCAGAAGCTCGGCCGTCATGCGACCTGCGACATCTTCGAGGGAACTCCCAGGATTCAAAGTCCGTTCAGCGAAACGCCAGCGCAGCGAGACACGAATGACAGCGGTCGATCGCCTGAGAAATCCCTCTGGCTCCCACCCCGGGGCAGATCCTAACACCCGTGAAAACGGAGGGTCAATCGAATCCACCCACGGCCGCGGCCGCGCGCGCGTGGATCGACATCGCGCGCTCGACTATGCTCCCGGTCCTTACGGCGACCCCCAACTCGTGAACTCATCCCCGGGGGGTCCAGATCCGACCCGCGCGCTGCGCAGGGTCTTGGCTGGACGGGAGGATTCGCATGAGTCGCCGACGTGTCGCACTCCTGACCTTCGTCTCCGCCCTGCTCCTCGTCGATGGGGAGCACGGCCGCAGCGCGAGCGGCCGCGATCCGCGCGGCGCGAGCGACGCCTTCGGCGCCGCCGAGGTCGCCGCCACGCTACAGCGCGCCAACCGCGAGCTGGCGCCCGCCGAGGTCGAGCGGATCGCGTCCGCGGTGGTCCGCTATAGCCGCAAATACGCGATCGATCCCGTGCTGGTGACGGCGGTGCTGCTGGTCGAGAGCAGCGCGCGGCCCTGGGCGCGGAGTCCGAAGGGCGCGATCGGGTTGATGCAGATCATGCCGCACGTGATCGTGCCCTCGATGGTGGCGGGCAACCTCGCGACCATCGAGAGCAACATCGAGGGCGGCTGCTACCTGCTCGCCGACAACATCCGCCGGCTCGGCGAAGAGGACGGGATTTCGGCGTATTTCTGGGGCTCCGAGATCCGGGGCCCCGCCTATCTGTCGCGGGTCCGCGCGGCGCGCGAGGCCGTGCTCCGGCAGGCCGAGTCCTGAGCGCCGAGCTGATCCCCGACCCCCCGGCCGGGCGCGCGCACGGGGATGCCGCCGTGATCCGCCGGGTGGAGTCGCAGCTGGCGACGCCCAGCGGGCGCTCGCTCTTCCGGCGCTCCTGGTCGCCCGCCCGCCCCGAGCAGGTGCTGCTGCTGATCCACGGCTTCGCCGAGCACTCGGGACGTTACGAGCATTTCGGCGCCTGGTTCGCGGCGCGCGGCTGCGCCGTGCACGCCTTCGACCACCAGGGACACGGCCGCTCGGACGGGGTGCGCGCGCACGTGCGCCGCTTCGACGATTTCCTGGACGACCTCGACGCCATGCTCGGCGCGGTCCGCGCCGAGCATCCGGGGCTGCGCCCCCAGCTGGTGGGCCACAGCATGGGCGGGCTGATCCTCGCCGCCTTCCTGTGCGAGCGCGCGCCGGACGTCGCGGGCGCCGTCAGCTCGGGGGCGGCGCTGGCGGTCTCGGAGAATCTCTCGCGCGGCCGCATCCTCGCGGCGCGCATGCTGCGCCGGGTGGCGCCTCGGCTCGCCTTCGATGCCGGCCTCGATCCCGAGGGGCTCTCGCGCGATCCCGAGGTGGTGCGCGCGTACCTCGAGGATCCGCTGGTCTTCCGCAATATGACCACTTCGCTCGCTGCCGAGCTGATCCGGGCGATCGAGCGCACCTCGCAGAGCGCGGCTCGGGTGCGCGTGCCGATCCTGATGCTGCACGGCGAACAGGATCCGATCTGTCCCGCGTCGGGGACGCGGCGCTTCTTCGAGGGCCTGACGGTCGAGCCGCGCCAGCTCCAGATCTACCCGGGGCTGCGCCACGAGATCTTCAACGAGCCGGAGCATGTGCGCGTCTTCGAGGACGTCCTCGCATGGGTCCGCGCGCGGACCCGGTAGGAGCAGCGGCGTGGGCGGGGATCTCTCTCACCTCGATGCGAAGGGCCGGGCGCGCATGGTGGACGTCTCCGACAAGCCCATGACGCGGCGCGTCTGCGTCGCGCGCGGGGAGGTGCGGATGGCCCCCGAGACGCTGGCGCGAATCTCGGCCGGCTCGCTTCCCAAGGGCGACGTGCTCGCGACCGCGCGGATCGCGGCGATCCAGGCCGCCAAGCGCACGGACGAGTGGATCCCGCTCTGCCACACGCTGCCGCTCGACTCCCTCGAGGTGGAGCTGACCCCGGACCCCGCGGGCTCCCGCGTGCGGATCGAGGCCCGCGCCTCGGTGCAGGCCCGCACCGGGGTCGAGATGGAGGCGCTGGTGGCGGTCGCCGCGGCCGGCCTCACCATCTACGACATGTGCAAGGCGATCGATCGCGGTATCACGCTCGAAGGGGTGCGGCTGGTGCGCAAGAGCGGGGGCAAGAGCGGCGATTGGACTCGGCCTGGCGAGGATTCCCCGGATCCAGCGGCCGGGCTCGCCCGGCGCCCGGGGTGAGCCATGCCCGACGAGCCCGGGAAGCCCCGCGAACCGATCGCCGGGGTCCGGTGTCCCAACGGCACGAGTTCCCCGATGTCGTACGAGCTGGTCGAGCCTGCCCCCGTCGCCGCGCGCATGTCGCGCGAGGTGGATGGCTTTTCCGCGGTGGTCGATCCCGACGCCGAGCTGGTGACCCGCTGGCAGGCGGGTGACGCGAGCGCCTTCGAGGCGCTGGTGCGGAAGCACGAGCGGCCGGTCTTCCGGCTCGCGCTGCGCATGCTGGGCAACCGCGAGGAAGCCGAGGACGTCGCCCAGGAAGCCCTGCTGAGCCTGCACCGCCACGGCCATCGTTTCCGCCGCGAGTCGCGCTTCTCGACCTTCGTCTATCGCGTGACCGCCAACGCCGCGCTCAACCGGCGCCGCACGCTCGGCCGCAGCCGCGCGCGCGAGCGCGTGCTCGCCGAGCGCGAGAGCGGCGGGTTCGATCCCGCCTCGACGCCCCGCGATCCGGGCGACGCCGCGGCCGGCGCGCAGGCCCAGGCCCGCGTGCAGGAGGCGCTCCAGGAGCTGTCTCCTGACCTGCGCCTCGCGGTCATCCTGTTCGACATCGAAGGGCTTCCCTACGGCGAGATCGCGCGCGTGCTGGAGGTGCCGGAGGGGACCGTGAAGTCGCGCATCCACCGCGCCCGGAATGCCTTGCGTGAGCGATTGAGAGCGTTCGTGACCCAGGAATCCGAAGGAGTCGATCCGTGAAGCACTCGGAATTTCGCGCCCGCCTGAGCGACTACCTGGAACGGGATCTGATCCCCGAAGAGCGCGCCCGCGTCGAGACGCATCTCGCCGGCTGCGCAGACTGCGCCGGCGAGCTGCGCGGGCTGCGCGCGACGGTCTCGCTGCTGCGGCGACTGCCGGAGCCGGGGCATCCGCCGGGGCTCGGCGACGCGGTGATGAGGCAGATCGCGCAGGACGCGAGCCGCCCGGCCCCCCTGCGAGCTCTGGTTCGGCGCGCCGCCGAGCCGCGCTTCGCAGCGGCGCTGGCGGCCGGGATCGCCGGCTTCCTGCTCCTCGTCGAGGCGGGCGATCGGGGCCTCGATTCGGGGTCGGGAATCACGCCGGATCCGCGCAGCATGGAGATCGCGTCGCAGGGCGGCGCGGTTCTCTCCGCCTTCGAGAACGGGCTCTGGCCCGCGGACGAGCCCCGCCCGCGCTCCGCCGGTGCGGGCGTCATCAGCGGCGTCAGCCCCGACCGGACCAGGTCGTCGGGGCGCTACGTGCCCGAGTACGCGCGCCGCGCGCATCTC
Organism: Myxococcota bacterium; assembly: GCA_036560145.1. Lineage (GTDB taxonomy): Bacteria > Myxococcota_A > UBA9160 > UBA9160 > SMWR01 > DATBRV01. The sequence continues at coordinate 10,870 of DATBRV010000053.1, read as the reverse complement.
CAGGAGGTCGCGCGCCTGCTGCGCGGCGCGGGCCATCCACACTCCGCGTCGCTGGCGTCCCATCTCGAGGCGCAGCCCAACGTGGTGATGGTGGACTGGCAGCCTCGCTGAGCCCCACGCGCGGCGGGCCCTCCGTCGCGGCATCCCGGTTGTCGGGGATCTCTCGTCACGGTTACCCTGCGCGCCTCTTGCGAGGGAGGCCATGAAGGGACGCGTCGTGCGCCGCCGGATCGCGCAGCTCACCGCGGCCTGCCTGCTCTGCGCCCGGGCGGCGGGAGCCGAGGAGGTCGAGCTGATCCCGACGGAGCGCTCGGCCTGGGGCGCGACCAACCTGTTCGCGCCCATCACCGGATTCTTCCTGGGCGGGCCGGGTTACTGGTACTCGGCGCGCCGGATCGAGGTCGACACCACGCCGCCGGGCGCCGTGCTCGACCTCTTCTACGTGCGCGGGAACTTCCAGAAGGGCTACGAGCAGTCCGACGCCCCGGCCACGGTCGTGCTGCCGAGCCGGATCGAAGCCGGGCCCCGGGATTCGCTCACGATCCGGGCGCTGGTCGACGGCTATCGCCAGGGCGAGGTGCACGTGCTGGTCCGCTCGCGCGAGACCAAGGTGCACATCGAGCTCGAGCCGCTCGCGAATGCGCTGGTGGCGATGACGCACGGCTATTTCGCGGGCCGCACGACGCTGAACTTCGTGACCAAGGAGGCGCTCACCTTCCGCATCCAGGAGGCCAGCGACGGCTTCACGGTCGTGCTCACCTCGACCGGCAAGGCGCCCGGCGCGGAGGCCACCCTGGAGGGCGTGCAGAGCTCGATCATCAAGAGCGTGAAGGCGCAGCAGCTCGGCGAAGATCTGGTGGTGCGCGTCTCGCTGACGGACGCGGCGCGGGCGCGAAAGGTGGAGACCCGCTCGCGGCAGAGCTTCGATCCGATCCGCGGCCTCTACACCTTCGCGCTCGACGTGGTCGCGCCGGAGGACGGGACCACCCCGGTGCAGCGCGCGCAGGCGGCGCTCAAGAACATCCAACCCGGGGCGGTGTCGGGCTGCGCGCAGGAGTTCGACGCCGCGCTGCACGAGCAGCTGGATCCGTCGGCGCTGGCCCGCGCGCTGGCGCCCAGCGGCGGCTTCGCGGATCCCTATCTGCGCGCCGCCTTGAAGCGCCTCGGGGAGCTCTCCCCCAACGGGGAGCTGACGCTCGTCGACGGCACGCGCTTCCACACGGCGATTCCGATCGAGCTGTCCGCGGCCGCCAGCCAGGCCGCCGAGGTGAAGGGTTATCTGGCGATGCTGCGCGAGTTCGTCGCCGGGCTCGAGCCTCCCTCCGATCGCCGCGAGTCGCTGCGCGGGCTGATCGCGCCCGAGCTGGGCGTCGGGAAGTTCGCCGCGCTGATGGACGCCGCCGAGCTGCGCGAGCGGCAGTGCCTGGCGCGAGCCGACTGAAGCCGGGCTATCTTTTCGCGGCTCCCGGTCCCACGGAGCTTCGTGGAACGAATCCGACGACGCGGCCTGGCCGGCCGCACGGCGCTGCGCGCCGACCGCCCGCGCGAGCGGCTCGAGGCGCTCGGCTCGGAGGCGCTCTCGGACGCCGAGCTGGTGGCGCTGCTGCTGCGCACCGGATCGCGCGGCGCCAGCGCCCTCTCGCTGGCGGCCGAGCTGTTGGTCCGGCACGGAGGACTCCAGGGCCTGGCGCGCGCGGCGGAGCGCGACGTGCGCGCGGCGACGGGCGTCGGGCCCGCCAAGAGCGCGGCGCTCGCGGCCGCCGTCGAGATCGGCCGCCGGCTGGCGGCGCGGCGGCTGCGGGCCGGCCTCGCGATCCGCGGCCCCGCCGACGTCTATCGACACTTCCACCCGACGCTGCGCCATGTTTCGCACGAGCGCTTCCTGGTGGTGCTGCTCGACGGACGGCATCGCGTGCTGCGTCAAGAGCTGGTGTCGCAGGGGACCCTGACGGCCAGCCTGGTGCACCCGCGCGAGGTCTTCCGCCCGGCGCTGCGCGAGGCGGCGGCGGCCCTGATCCTGGTGCACAACCACCCGAGCGGCGATCCCACCCCGAGCCGCGAGGACCGCGAGGTGACGACCCGCCTGCTGCGCGCCGGCGAGATCCTGGGCGTCCCGGTGCTCGACCACGTGGTGGTGGCCGAGCGCGGCTACTGCAGCCTGCGGGAGGAGGGGGGCCTGGACGGAGCCGGGTAGGGCGGCTCATGCCACGCGGATGTTCGGCCGATCCCTACGGCAACCCGCCCCGGGCGCAGCCGAGGCCGCGCCCGTGACCCCGGAGGCCGGGCATGAAGATCAGCGCGCAGCGCGCCCTCGCGATGGACTCCGCCGCCGCGCTGGAACGCCGGCGGGCCGAGCGCGCCGACCTGCTGGTGCGCGTCGATTATCAGACGGTCGACGAGTTCTTCTCCGAGTTCGCGCGCAACATCAACGAAGGCGGCCTCTTCGTCGAGAGCGAGACGCCGCATGCGCTGGGCACCCGGGTCGACCTCCAGTTCAAGCTCCCCGGCGGCGACGAGCCGGTGCAGGTGTCGGGCTCCGTGGTGCGCACGTCCCCCGGCTCGCCCGACGAGCCGCCGGGGATGGGCATCGAGTTCGACGATCTCGATCCCCAGACCCGTCAGCGCATCAACGAGATGGTTCGCCGCTTGCGGACTCGCGGCCGCTAGAACGGAATCTCGTCGCTCGCCGGCGGCGCCGACGACTCGCGCGGCTGCTGCGGCTCGGCTCCGCTTCCGCCCTGCGCGCCCGTGCGCGGTCCGCCCAGGAACGTCACGTTCTGCGCGACGATCTCGGTGGTCGAGCGCTTCTGGCCTTCCTTGTCTTCCCACTCGCGCGTCTGGAGCCGGCCCTCGATGTAGACGCTGCGCCCCTTCGACAGGTACTGGGCGCACAGCTCCCCGGTCTTGCCCCAGGCGACGATGCGGTGCCACTCCGTCCGCTCCTGCTGCTCCCCGCTCTTGTTCGCGAAGCGCTCGCTGGTGGCGAGGGTGAAGTTGGCGACCGCCTGCCCGCTCTGTGTGTAACGAAGCTCGGGGTCGCGGCCCAGGTTCCCGATCAAGATGACCTTGTTGACGCTTGCCATGGTGGTGGATTCTCCGTCGGCGCCGGGGGGTGAACTCACATCTTCCCGCCGTGGCCCTCGAACGTCAAGCGCGCCGGTCACCGTTGACTCGGGTTCACGCCGCCTCCTAGCATCAGGGGCGCCGCATCGGTCTCCGGGTGAAACGATGGTCTACGTCGTCCGCTACCTGCTGATCGTTCTGTACACGGTGTTCTGGGGGACGCTGGGCCTGCTGCTGTCGGCGCTCGACCGCAGCGGCGAGTCGGTGATCTGGGTGGCGCGCAGCTGGGTGCGCTGGATCCTCGGCACTTGCGGCGTGCGCGTCGACGCCTCCGGGCTCGAGCACCTCGATCCGTCGCGCTCCTACGTGGTGATGGCGAACCACCAGAGCGTGTTCGACACGGCGGCGATCGTGGCCACGCTGCCCGGCTCCTTCCGATTCGTCGCCAAACGCGAGCTGACCTGGATTCCGTTCTTCGGCTGGGCGCTGGCCGCCAGCGGCCACGTGATCATCGACCGCTCCAACCACGAGGGCTCGGTGCGGAGTCTGGAGCGCGCGGCGGAGCGCGTGCGCAAGGGCAAGACGGTGGTGATCTTTCCGGAGGGCACCCGGGCCCGCAGCGGCGAGCTCGGCGAATTCAAGAGCGGCGGCTTCCACCTGGCGCTGGCCGCCCAGGTCCCGATCCTGCCGGCCAGCGTGTCCGGCTCCTCGCGCATCACGCCCCCGCGCTCGCTGCGGATCGAGAGCGGCCGGATCCACGTTCATTACGGCGAGCCGATCCCGACGGCCGGCCTGAAGCTGGACGATCGCCAGCGGCTCAAGGAGCTGGCCCGCAGCGCCATCCTCGCCGGCTTCGAGCCCGACCTCGAGCCGGGTCGCACCCCCCGTTCCTTGACGGTCCCCGAACCCCGCGGGTACCCTGAGCATGCTTCCCGTCCCAGGGGGTGAGGGGCGTGGGATTCACGTCGAGCGTCCGTGGCTAGGGCCGCCGCGCGCGGGCGCCGTCCGCTAGCGGGCTTCCAGGCCGTTCTCTCCAGCCGACTGGCGGCGGAGTGCGCGGGGGTGGCCCTGCTCGGCCTGTCGCTGCTGGCAGCGCTGGCGCTGGCGACCTACGTCCCGAGCGATCCCGTCTTCCAGCGCGCGCAGGTCGGCAACCGCGCGGGCATCCTGGGCGCGACGGCCGCGGCACTTCTCTTTGGCGGCTTCGGACTCGGCGCGCTGGTCTGCGTGGGCGCCGCCGCCGTGGTGGGCGCGCGGCTCGCGCTCGGCCGCGGTCTGCCGGCGCCGAGCTCGCGCTTCTGGATCAGCTCGGCGCTGCTGTTGCTCTCGTTCGCGACGCTTCCGACGCTGCTCCAGTCCGCGTTTCCCGGCACGCTGGCCGGCGTTCCGCCGGGCGCGCTGGGCCGCTGGCTCGCGGACGGGGAGAGCCTCTTCATCGGCGTCTGGGGCGCCCTGCTGACCAACGGGCTGTTGCTCGTGATCGGCGCCGTGAGCGCCACGGGCGCCTCGACGGGAGCGCTGCTGGGCGCCGCCGGCGCGCTGCTCGGTGCGCTCGCCGCGGCGCTCGCCGCGCTGGCGAGCAAGCTCGCCGAGATCTTCGCGCAGATCCTGCGCGCGAGCGGGCGCGGGGTGCGCGCGGCGGCGGCCGGCCTGCGGCGCGGCGCCAGCGCCTTCACGGTCTGGACGGAGCAGCGCGCGCGGCGAAACCGGGTGGCGGCCGCGCGCGGCGAGCACGCCGAGCTCGCCGAGGAGCCGGTCCTCGCGGACGCGGCGCCCGCCGGGGAGCCCGCGCGTCCGCTGCTGCGGCGCGCCAAGGGCGGCGACCCGACCATCGTCGATCACGAGGCCGAGCGCAGCGTCGAGCCCAAGGCCAAGCAGGAGGCCTTCCACTTCGCGGAGGCGACGTCCTCGGGCCCCTTCAAGCTCCCGGACATCTCGATCTTCCAGCGCCCGCCGGTGGCAAGTCGAACTTACGACCGCGACAGCCTGATCATGAACTCGCGGATCCTCGAGAAGAAGCTGGCGGACTTCGGCGTCGGCGGCCGGGTCGTCACCGTGCACCCGGGGCCGGTCGTCACCATGTACGAGTTCGAGCCGGCCTCCGGCGTCAAGGTCAACCGGATCGTGACGCTCTCCGACGATCTGGCGCTCGCGCTGCGCGCTCTCTCGGTGCGCATCATCGCGCCGCTGCCCGGGAAATCCGTGGTCGGGATCGAGGTGGCGAACGCCGAGCGGGAGATCGTCTACATTCGCGATCTGCTCGAGGCGGAGTCCTTCCGCTCGCGCACCTCGAAGCTCACGATCGCCCTCGGCAAGGACATCTTCGGCAACACCGCCCACGCCGAGCTCTCGAAGATGCCGCACCTGCTGGTCGCCGGGGCGACCGGCACGGGCAAGAGCGTGTTCCTCAACTCGCTGCTCTGCTCGCTGCTGTGCCGCGCCACGCCCGACGAGCTCAAGCTGCTGTTGATCGATCCCAAGCTGCTCGAGCTCTCGATCTACGAGGGGATTCCGCACCTGATCGCGGACGTGGTCACCAACCCCAAGCGCGCCGCGGCGGCGCTGGCGGGCGTCGTCCAGAAGATGGAGCAGCGCTACCAGATGATGGCGGCGCTCGGGGTGCGCAGCGTCGACCAGTTCAACGGCCTGGTCGACAGCCAGCTGGCGGCCGGCAACAAGACCTTCCGCATGAAGGGCAAGCCCGGCGAGCCCGAGCAGGAGGTCGAGTTCCGCCGCCTGCCCTACATCGTGGTGGTGATCGACGAGCTGGCGGACCTGATCGTGGTCTCGCAGCGCGACGTCGAGGAATCGCTCCAGCGGCTGGCCCAGATGGCGCGCGCGGCCGGCATCCACCTGGTGCTCGCGACCCAGCGGCCCAGCGTCGACGTGCTGACGGGCATCATCAAGGCGAACTTCCCGGCGCGCATCTCGTTCCAGGTCTCCTCGCGCACCGATTCGCGCACCATCCTCGACCAGAACGGGGCGGAGAACCTGCTCGGGCAGGGCGACATGCTCTTCCTGCCGCCGGGCACCTCGAAGCTTCAGCGCATCCACGGGGCCTTCGTCTCCGAGTCCGAGGTGGCGGCGCTGGTCGCGGCGCTGCGCGCCGAGGGCGCGCCCCAGTTCGACGAGACGCTGATCCGGCTGCGCGAAGAGGCCGAGGACAAGGAGACGCGCGGCGATGATGTCGACGAGATGTACGACCGCGCCCTCGAGATCGTCGCCGAGACGCGCAACGCCTCGATCTCCTACATCCAGCGCCGGCTCAAGGTCGGCTACAACCGCGCGGCGCGGATGGTCGAGCAGATGGAGAACGACGGGGTGGTGGGTCCCCAGGAGGGCACCAAGCCCCGCGACGTCTACGTGCGGCCCGTTGGCTCCTCCCTCGAATAGCGCGGCGCGCGCGCCGTCGAAGGCAGTCGTGCGCAGCCTACGCTCCCGGACGATGGCGTCTCTGGCCGGCGGGCTCGCCGCGGCGGGCCTCGCGAGCGCCGACCCCCCCGCGCCGGCCGCGGGCGGCGCGCCGGCGGAGGCCTGCGTCACGCGCGCCGTCGAAGCGATTCAAGAGCGCTACGAGGCGGTGCGCGACCTCTCCGCGGACTTCGTGCAGACCACGCGCTCGGTGGCGCTGGGGGCGGCGGGGACGGTCGCCAGCTCGCGCGGCTCGGTCGTCTTCGCCAAGCCCGGCAAGATGCGCTGGGCCTACCAGGAGCCGGAGCCGAGCCTGGTCGTGAGCGACGGCCATTGGCTGTGGATCTACGATCCCGCCCACCAGGAGGTCCAGAAGCTGCCGGTGGGAGAGGGCTTCCTGTCGGGAGCCGCGATCCAGTTCCTGCTCGGCGAGGGCGAGATCCGGCGCGATTTCGAGGTGACGGCCGAGACCTGCTCGGACGCGAAGGTCGAGCTCGTGTTGGTGCCCCGGCGCGACGCGTCCTACGAGAAGCTGCGCGTGCGCAGCGATCCCAAGACCGGGGAGCTGCTCGAGACCACCGTGATCGACCTGGTCGGCAACGTCACGCAGATCGCCTTCAGCGGGATGCGCACCAACCTCGCGCCGGCCGACGAGCAGTTCCGCTTCCGCGCGCCGCCCGGCGTGCGCGTGATCGAGCTGGAGCCCCCCAAGCCCGGCTCGCCATGATTGCCGCCCCCCGGCCGGCCCTCGGCGTCGTCCAAGGCCGTCCGGATTGCCCAAAACAGGGAGCGGCGTTCCCCCGGCTGCCGGGGTGCCGCAAAGTTCGGCGGGGTGCTCGGCTGCGTCCCGGGCGTCAACGATCCGCCGGCGCGGCGTCAAAATTGCGGCAACTCCCAGGCAAGATCGCATCGCGGGGTGGCAGGGGATGCGCAACGCCGACGCCAGCTCGCCGGAGCCGTTGCGCCGCCCGGTGTCGCTTCCGGCGGCTGCGCCGCGCGCGCAAGCGCAGCGCGCGAGCGTCGCGCCGGAAGCGAAGCGCGAGACCGCCGTGGATTCCACGGCTTGCGCCGAGAGCTGCCGCGCCGCGCTTGCTTGACAGAGGGGGTCCCTCTGATAGACTCGCCAAACGCTGAAAGCTGCGATATTTCGCGGTGTTCAGCGGGTTTGCGGGCCCTGCTAAGAGGTCCTTTGAGGCGGTTGGAACGTCGCTCCGCAGCTCATCGGTGTCACGCCTGCGGGACGCGGGGAATCGGTATGAAGTGCCCTCGCACGCTCGCCGCAAGCCTGCCATCGCTGCACCTCTGGGCGCGATCTGCGATGACGGCGCACGACACACAGCTCGGTTGCAATCGCGCGGATCTCGGCGGCGGATTCAGGGTGCGAGGGAATGCGTGTGCAACTCCCGCGCAAGATCGAACGACGCGTGGCATGGGCCTTGCAGTTCTCGTTCACCAATGGCGTGTCCGCCCTCGCGGGTGGCCGGTGAATGAGGAGATGGCGGTATGAGCGAGTACGACTCCGGCTCGGGTAGGAAGGGCTTCGTCCACGACGTCATGCGGCGCATCTCGTCCTCCGGCTCGCGCACGCCGGAGCCGGCGGATCCGGCCCGCGATCGCGGCGCCGCGCGCCCGCCCCAGGACGAAGGCGAGGATCTCCAGGACGCGCTGCGCGTCTTCGGCACCGATTCCGAGGAATTCCGCCGCCGGCTCGACCGCATGCTCGCCGAGTTCGAAGCGCTGCGACGCCGCTATCAGCTCACGCGCGAGCAATGCGCCGACGCCGAGCGCCAGAACGAGCGCCTGGTGGGCGTGCTCCAGGAATCCAAGCAGCAGATCGAGCTCCTGAAGGAGGAGGTCGACAAGCTCTGCGCGCCGCCGAACACCTACGGGATCTTCAACCGCGCCAACAAGGACGGCACGGCGGAGATCCTGGTGGACGGACGGCCGATGCGCGTCAACGTGCACCCGAACCTGGATCCCTTCCAGTTCGAGGAAGGCCAGCTGGTCGTGCTCAACGAGGCGTTCAACGTCGTCGAGCCGTCGGGCTACATCGCCCGCGGCGAGATCGCGTCGATCGTCGACTTCATCGCGGACAGCCGCGCGATCGTGCTCGGCCACACTGACGACGAGCGCGTGATCACGCTCGCCGAGCCGCTGCGGCGCGAGAAGCTCAAGGTGGGCGACAGCGTCCTCTACGATCCGCGCACGCACTACGCGTTCGAGAAGCTGCCGAAGTCGGCGGTCGAAGAGGTCGTGCTCGAGGAGATCCCGGATGTGACCTACGAGCGGATCGGCGGCCTCGACGAGCAGATCCAGATCCTGCGGGATTCGGTCGAGCTGCCGTACCTGTACCCGGAGGTGTTCGCCGAGCACCGGCTCAAGCCGCCCAAGGGAATCCTGCTCTACGGGCCCCCGGGCTGCGGCAAGACCCTGATCGCCAAGGCCGTCGCGAACAACCTGGCGCGGAGCATCGAGAAGCGCACCGGCAAGGCGACCACCGCTTACTTCCTGAACGTGAAGGGCCCCGAGCTGCTCAACAAGTACGTCGGCGAGACGGAGCACAAGCTGCGCGAGGTCTTCAAGAAGGCCCGCGACAAGGCCAGCGAGGACGTCCCGGTCGTGATCTTCTTCGACGAGATGGACTCGCTCTTCCGGATGCGCGGATCGGGCATCTCGTCGGACATGGAGGCGACCGTCGTCGCGCAGTTCCTGTCGGAGATCGACGGCGTCGAGTCGCTGAACAACGTGATCGTGATCGGGGCGAGCAACCGGCAGGATCTGATCGATCCCGCCGTGCTGCGGCCGGGCCGGCTCGACCTGAAGATCAAGGTGCACCGCCCGGATGCGAAGGCGGCGCGCGAGATCTTCACGAAGTACCTGATGCCGGACCTGCCGTTCCACGCGAGCGCGTACGAGCGGTACGGCAGCGACACGTCGAAGATCGTCGAGTGCATGATCAACGACACCATCGACCGCATGTACCAGACCAGCGAGGACAACAAGTTCCTCGAGGTGACCTACGCCAAGGGCGAGCGCGAGATCTTCTACTTCAAGGACTTCGCGAGCGGCGCGATGATCGAGAACATCGTGGCGCGCGCCAAGAAGAAGGCCGTGAAGCGGCTGATCGAGCGCCAGGAGCGCGGCATCCGGTTCGAGGACCTGGTGGAGGCCGTCAACGACGAGTTCAAGGAGAACGAGGACCTGCCCAACACCACGAATCCCGACGACTGGGCCCGCATCTCGGGGCGCAAGGGCGAGCGGATCATCAACGTCCGCACGCTCATGTCGGGAATCAGCCGGAAGGAGCGGTCCATTGAGAACATCACCTCGGGCCAGTATCTCTAGGGGGGCGGCCCTGGCGCATGCGGAGAGCGGATGGCCATTCCGAAGGTGATGGGAACGGAGATCGAGTACGGGATCACCGTCAAGGGCGATCCCGACTTCGATCCGATCTCGAGCTGCGTTCTTCTCGTCAACGCCTATCGTGAGGACCACGCCGGCGAGATTCTCTGGGACTACGACCAGGAGAATCCCCTCGCCGACGCGCGCGGCTTCCAGGTCGAGGGCGAGAAGTACACGCCCAACCAGCAAGAGAACATCGCCCGCAACAAGACGCTGATCAACGGCGCGCGCTACTACGTCGACCACGCGCACCCGGAATACTCCTGCCCCGAGGTCACCAACGCCCGGGACCTCGTGATCCACGAGAAGGCCGGGGAGCGCATCATCGAGGCCAGCCGGCGCGAGGCGGACACCCTGCTGCCCCCCGGCGCGCAGATGCTGATCTACAAGAACAACAGCGATCGCAAGGGCAACAGCTACGGCTCGCACGAGAACTACCTGATGGACCGCCGGACGTCCTTCAAGCAGATCGTCGAGCACCTGATGCCGTTCCTGGTCACGCGCCAGGTCTACGCGGGCGCGGGCAAGGTGGGCAGCGAGAACCGCGGTCAGCCCTGCGACTTCCAGCTCTCGCAGCGCGCGGACTTCTTCGAGACCGAAGTCGCCCTCGACACGATGGTGAAGCGGCCGATCATCAACACGCGCGACGAGCCGCACGCGGACCGCGAGAAGTACCGCCGCCTGCACATGATCGTCGGCGACGCGAACCTCTCCGAGTACACGATCTATCTGCGCACCGGCGTCACCACGCTGGTGCTGGCGATGATCGAGGACGGCGCGATCCGCAAGAACCTGGCGCTGCGCGACCCGGTGCGTGCGATCAAGGAGTGCTCGCACGATTCCACCTGTCGCCGCGAGCTGACTCTCGAGAGCGGCAAGAAGCTCACGGCGGTCCAGATCCAGGCCGAGTACCTGGAGATGGCGCTCCAATACGTGGCTTCCCGCTCGATCGACCCGGAAACGAAGGATGTGCTGGTCAAGTGGCAGCACGTGA
>DATBRV010000052.1:0-9401 GCA_036560145.1 Myxococcota bacterium | reverse complement strand
CGCGAGCCCGAGCTTCGTGATCGCGAGCGAGTACCCGACACCCCGCGGCCTGCGCCTCGCGCACGTCGACTGCCTGCGCGTCGAGAGCGAGGAGGAGCTGGAGAACGCCGGCTTCCTCGACCTGTTCGACCCAGGCGTGGTGCTCGCCGTCGAGTGGAGCGACCGCTTTCCGCGGGCCCTGCCCGGGGACCACCTCGAGCTTCGCCTCTCCCGCGAGCCGGGCCCGGGCGCCGCCACCCGCCGCGAGCTAAACGCGGTAGCCTTCGGCCCCGTTTCCCGGGCGGCGCTCGCGCGCTGGCGCGACGTCCTGGGCCGCGAGCACTCGATCGAACGGGATTAGCGTGAGCCTGATCGTCCAGAAATACGGCGGCACCAGCGTCGGCAACGTCGAGCGGATCCGCAACGTTGCGCGGCGCGTGATGGCCACCCAGGACGCCGGCCACCGCGTGGTGGTGGTGGTCTCGGCGATGGCGGGCGAGACCAACGCGCTGGTCGCGCTCGCGCGCGAGGCGGGCGGCGAGCATCCGCACCCGCGCGAGTACGACGCGCTGCTCGCCACCGGGGAGCAGAAGACGATCGCGCTGCTGGCGATGGCGATCCAGGTGCTGGGCCGCGAAGCGCGCTCCTTCACGGGCGCCCAGGTGGGGATGCTGACGGACGCCGCCTACACGCGCGCGCGGATCGAGAGCATCGACACCCGGCGCATCCTCGACGTCCTGGACCGCGGCGCGGTCGCCGTGATCGCGGGCTTCCAGGGCGTCGACGAAGAGGGCAACGTCACCACGCTGGGCCGGGGCGGCTCCGACACCTCCGCGGTGGCGATCGCCGCCGCGCTGGGCGCCGACGTGTGCGAGATCTACACCGACGTGGACGGCGTCTTCACGGCGGATCCGAATCTGGTGCCGGGAGCCTGCAAGCTCGACCGCGTCTCGTATGACGAGATGATCGAGATGGCGAGCCTGGGAGCGAAGGTGCTGCACCTGCGATCGGTGCGCTTCGCGATGCGCTACGGCGTGAGAGTCCATGTGCGCTCGTCGTTCAACGACCGCGAGGGCACCTGGGTGGTTCCGGAAGGAGAGGTGATGGAAGGACGGTTCGTGTCGGGGGTCACCTACAACCGCGACGAGGCGAAGATCCGCGTGCGCGGCGTGAAGGATCAACCGGGCATCGCCGGCCGGATCTTCGCGCCGCTCGCGGAGGCCGGGATCGTGGTGGACATGATCATCCAGAACCTCTCCCAGGACGGAACCACCGACCTGACCTTCACCGTGGCGCAGGGCGACTATCGCCGCGCTCTCGGGCTCGCCAACCAGGTGGGCAAGGAGATCGGGGCGCTCGCCGTGGACGGCGACCAGGCGATCGCCAAGGTCTCGATCGTGGGGCTCGGCATGAAGGACCACGCGGGCGTGGCCACCCGGATGTTCCAGGTGCTGGGGCAACACGGCATCAATATCCAGCTGATCTCGACCAGCGAGATCAAGGTCTCGGTCGTGATCGAGCGCAGCCAGACCGAGCGCGCGGTGCGCGCGCTGCACGCCGCCTTCGTGGAGGCGGGCGCCGCCGAGCCGCGCGAGGAGCGCTGAAGCCCGGTCCCGCTGGGGTCCTGAGTGGAAGAGAGATCTCGCCGCGCGCGCGCGGCGCTCGCGATCGCGGCGCTGCTCTTCGCGCTGCCGCTGGCGGGGGGCGCGCCGCCGCCGGCCGAGTGCCCGGAGCCGAGCGAGAGGCGCGCGGAGGCGGGGCACAGCGTCGAGCTCGCCTGCGCGGGCGAGCCGGGCGCGCGTCCGGTGCGAGGCCCCGCCCGCCGCCTGCTCGGCCTCCCGATCGATCCGAACCGCGCCGACGCTGCGACGCTCGAGTGCCTCCCCGGCGTGGGGCCGGGCCGTGCCCGGGCGATCGTCGAGGCGAGGGCGCAGGGGCCGTTTCGCCGCCTCGAGGATCTCGACCGGGTGCCGGGGATGGGCCCGCGCACGCTCGCGCGCCTGGCTGGCTCGATCGGAATCGCCAAGTAGCCGGCGGGGCTCCTGCCGAGCGCGGCCTTGGCCCGTCCCACCCGGACCCGGTAGGTTGGCGAGCGCCCGGTCGACCCACGCCGCCCCTGGGGGAAGCTTGAAGCAACGCACGCCGTACGTCTGGGATCGCACGCGCGACTTCCTACGCGAAGGGTTGTGGATGACCGAGCTGGCGCCCGGCGCTCCGAGCCGGAACTCGCGCCTGCTCCGCGCACTCCAGTTCGCCGTCATGATCGGCGAGGGATTCGTGCGGGATCATCTGCTGCTGCGCGCGACCGCGCTCAGCTACTTCACCGTGCTCTCGCTGATCCCGCTGCTGGCCGTGGTGATCTCGATCGTCGGCTCGGTGGGAATCGGCGGCGACTTCGCCGACATGATCGTCCGCCAGATCGCCGCGGGAAATCCCGAGGCCCAGGCCGGGATCCTCACGCGGATCCGCGACGTCAACTTCGCCGGCCTCGGCACGCTCGGCGCAGCGGTGTTGCTGGTGACGACGGTGCTCTGCATCAGCACCGTCGAGGCCGACCTGAATGCGATCTGGGGCGTGCGCCAGCAGCGCACGCTGACGCGGCGTTTTGCCGACTACCTGGCGGTGCTGGTGGTGGGGCCGCTGCTGCTCGCCACCGCGCTCTCGCTCGCCACCACGCTCCAGAGCCAGTGGCTGGTGCAGAGGCTGATCGAATACCGCTTCTTCTCGCTGGTCTACGACCTGGGGCTGCAACAGGCCCCGACGGTGGTGTTGGCGGTCGCCTTCTCCTTCCTCTACTGGTTCCTTCCCAACACGCCGGTGCGTCCTTTTGCGGCGCTGCTCGGCGGCGCGGTGGCGGGCGTGCTGGTCGTGCTGGCCCAGGGCATCTACCTGAGCCTGGTGGTCGGCTCGGCGCGCTATGACGCGATTTTTGGCGGCTTCGCCGCGTTGCCGCTGCTCTTCGTCTGGATCTACCTGTTCTGGGCGATGGTGCTCTTCGGTGCGGAGGTCGCCTTCGCGTACGACAATCTGCCGCTCTACCGGCGCGAGGTTCGGGGCCGCGCCGCCTCGCCCGCTGATAACGAGGCGATCGGCCTGCGGATCGCGCTGGAGGTGGCGCGGGGCTTCCGCGACGCCGCGCCGGCGTGGACCGCCGATGCGCTCGCCGAGGTGCTCGACGTACCCGTGCGCACGGTGCGCGCCGTGCTCGTGGACCTCGAGCGCGCAGGCGTGGTGACGGCCCGCGGCGCCGTCGAGGAGGAGGGCGGCTACCAGCTCGGTCGTCCTGCGGAGAGCATTCCGGTGACCACGGTCGTGAGGGCATTGCGCGGCGTACGGGAGAAGGCGAGAGGCGATCCGGGGGTGAGCTCCGCAGTCGACGGTGTCCTGGGCGAGCTCGAGGCCGGCGCCGAGAAGGGCGCCGCCGGCCGGAGCCTCGCGGACCTGCTCGCTTCGCTGCCGGCGCGCGAGCCGAGGCCCGCCTGATGCGGATCTACCTCGACCACAACGCCTCCACGCCCGTGCGGGAAGAAGCCGCGGACGCGATGGCGGCCGCGCTGCGCGAGCGCTTCGGGAACCCCTCGAGCGTCCACGCCGAGGGCGCTGCGGCCCGCGCCGAGGTCGAGCGAGCGCGCGAACGCCTGGCGGAGCTGCTCGCCTGCCGGCCGCGCGAGGTGCTCTTCACCGCCGGCGCCACCGAGGCGAACAACACGGCGCTGGGACCGCTGCTGCGCGCCTGGGCCGGCGCCAGGCGCCACCTGATCAGCTCGAACGCCGAGCATCCGTCGGTCGAGGAGCCGCTGGCGGCGCTCGAGCGCGAGGGCTGGAGGGTCACGCGCCTGCCGGTGGCGCCGGACGGGCTGCTGGATCCGGAGGCGCTCGCGGCCGCGATCGGGCCGGAGACGGCCCTGCTGACGCTGCTCTGGGCCAACAACGAGACCGGCGTGGTGCAGCCGATGGCGCGCCTGGCGGCGCTGGCCCGGGAGCGCGGCGTGCGGGTGCACGCCGACGCGACCCAGTGTCTCGGCAAGCTGCCCGTCGATCTCGAGGCCGTGCCGCTGGATGCCCTCTCGCTCTCGGCGCACAAGCTGGGAGGCCCCAAGGGCGTGGGCGCGCTGGTGGCGCGCGGCGAAGCGGACTTCGAGGCCCTGCTGCGCGGAGGCCCGCAGGAGCGGCGCCGGCGCGGCGGCACCGAGAACGTGCCGGGCATCGTCGGCCTCGGCGTCGCCGCGGCGCTCGCCACGCGCGAGCTGTCGGAGCGGAGCCGCGAATACGCGCGCCTGCGCGATCGCCTCTGGGACGGGATCACGGCCAAGATCCCGCGCGTGCGGCGCAACGGCGCCGAGGCGGCGCTGCTCTGCAACACGCTGAGCGTCGAGTTCGAGGGCGTCGCCGGCGAGCTGCTGATGCAGGCGCTCGACCTCGACGGGATCGCCGTGAGCACGGGCGCCGCCTGCGCCTCGGGCCGCGTCGAGCCTTCGCACGTGCTGCTCGCGATGGGGCGCAGCGCCCGGCAGGCGCGCGCCTCGTTGCGCTTCAGCGTCGGCCATGGCGTCGACGACCCGCAGATCGAGCGCGTGCTCGCGCGGCTGCCGGACCTGGTGGCCCGGGTGCGCGAGGCGGGGGAGGCATGAGCGCGGCGAGCCCTTCCGGACGGCGCGTGGTGGTGGCGATGTCGGGCGGCGTCGACTCCTCGCTGGCGGCCGCGCTGGTGCAGGCCGAAGGCTGCGAGACGATCGGCATCACGCTCCAGCTCGCCGGGAGCGCTTCGCGCTGCTGCTCGCTGGCGGACGCCGACGACGCGCGCCGGGTGGCCGAGAAGCTCGGCATCCGTTTCTACGTGACGGACTACGCCGAGCGCTTCGAGCGCGAGGTGAAGCAGCCGTTCGCGGACGCCTACCTGGCGGGGCGCACCCCGATCCCCTGCGTCACCTGCAATTCGAAGTTCAAGTTCGAGTATCTGCTGGCCCGCGCCCAGGCGCTGGGCGCGCAGCAGGTGGCCTCGGGCCACTACGCGCGGATCGACGTCGATCCCGAGACGCAGGCTCGCCGCCTGCGGCGCGCGCGGGACCTCGACAAGGACCAGAGCTATTTCCTGTTCGAGCTGCGGCAGGAGCAGCTGCGCGGCGTGCGCTTCCCGCTCGGCGAGCTCAGCAAGCTGGAGGTGCGCGAGCAGGCCCGCCGGCTCGGGCTCGCGACCGCCGAGAAGCCCGAGAGCCAGGAGATCTGCTTCATCCCCGACGGCGACGCGGCCGCGGCGGTGGAGCGGATGCGCCCGGATTCGCTGCCGGGCGAGGGGGAGATCGTCGACGCGGAGGGCCGCGTGGTCGGCCGGCACGCGGGCATCCATCGCTTCACGGTGGGCCAGCGGCGCGGGCTCGGCGTGGCGGCGGCCGAGCGGCTCTACGTGACGGGCCTCGACGCCCCGCGCAACCAAGTCCGGATCGGACCGCTCGCGGCGCTGGGCGCGCGGGGCGCGCGGCTCGAGCGCGTGAACTGGATCGCGGGGGCGCCGCCCGAGGCGCCGGTGCGGGCGCGCGTGCGGGTGCGCCACCGCCACGAGGGCGCCGAGGCCTGCGTGACACCGCAGCCGGACGGCGGGGCGCTGGTGCGGTTCGACGCGCCGGTGATCGCGGTGGCGCCCGGCCAGGCCGCGGTCTTCGACGCGGGAGACGTGGTGCTCGGCGGGGGCTGGATCGCCGAGTCGCTCCCGTGAGCGAGCAGGGCGCCGCGCTCCCTTCGATCGACGAGGTGCTCGGCTACCGGTTCCGCGACGCCGAGCTCGCGAGCACCGCGCTCACGCACCCCTCCTGGGCGAACGAGGTCGACGGCGGCGGCGGCAACGAGCGGCTCGAGTTCCTGGGCGATGCGGTGCTCGACCTCGTGATCGCGAACGAGCTATACGCGGCGCATCCCGACTGGGCCGAAGGCGATCTGACCCGTGCCCGCGCCGCGCTCGTGAACCAGCGCGCGCTCGCCGAGGTCTCCCGCTCGATCGGGCTGGGTCGCTTCGTGAAGCTCGGGCGCACGGAGCAGCGCTCGGCGGGCGGGGACAAGGACCGCGTGCTCGCCAACTGTCTGGAAGCGCTGATCGGCGCGGTCTTCCTCGACGGCGGCCTCGCGCCGAGCACCGAGCTGCTGCGGCGCCTCTTCGCTCCCGCGATCCAGGCGGGCGGCGCGACGGGGACGCGCGATCCGAAGACGGCCTTCCAGGAGTGGGCGCATGCGCAGCACCGCACCACGCCGAGCTACGACACGGTGGGAGACAGCGGAGTCGACCACGACGAGCAGCGCTTCCGGGTCGAGGTGAGGATCGGCTCGGAGACCTGGGGGAGCGGCAGCGGGCGCTCGAAGCGCAGCGCCGAGCAGGCGGCGGCGCGGGCCGCGATCGCCCGACGGGACGGCCATGGCGCCTGAGCCCGAGCATCGTGCCGGGGTGGTCGCCCTGCTGGGACGGCCCAACGTCGGCAAGTCGACGCTGATGAACGAGCTGGTGGGCGAGAAGCTCGCGATCGTGACCCCCAAGCCGCAGACCACGCGCAGCCGGCTGCTCGGGATCGCGACCCTCCCCAACGCCCAGCTCGTGCTGATCGACACACCGGGGTGGCAGGCGGGCACGCAGCCGCTGCACGACGCGCTCAACCGGCTCGCCGAGCAGGCGGCGCGCGGCTGCGACGTGGCCGCCGTGCTCACGGACCTTCGCTCGGGCTGGGGAGAGGTCGAGGCGGCGCTCGCCGCGGGGGCCCGCTCCGGGGGCGCCCCGGTGATCGCGGTCGGCACCCAGCGGGACCGTGCGCCCGCGGCTCCGCCCGCCTGGCCCCCTCCCGCCGAGGCGGGCTTTGCGGCGGTGCTCACGCTCTCCGCCCGGACCGGCGAGGGCCTCGCCGAGTTCACGGCCGCCTGCGCGGAGCGGCTGCCGGTCTCGCCGGCCCTCTACACCGCGGACGAGCTGAGCGACCGCCCGCTGCGCTTCCTGGCCGCCGAGCTGGTGCGCGAGGCGGCCTTCGGGGAGCTCGCGCAGGAGCTGCCCTACGCGCTCGCGGTCGAGGTGGTCGAGTTCGACGAAAAGCGCGCCGATCTCGTGCGCGTGCGCGCCGACCTGCTGGTGGAACGCATCTCGCAGAAGAAGATCGTGGTCGGCGCCGGCGGCGCGATGATCAAGCGGATCGGAATCCGGGCCCGCCGGGAGATCGAGATGCTGCTGGGAACCAAGGTCCACCTGGACCTCTTCGTGAAGCACGAGCCGGGCTGGGCGAAACGGCCGAACCGCTTGAAATCGCTCGGCTACTACTGACTGCGAGTCCGCTCCCAGTTATTTGACTGGCGGCGACCCCTTCGTGTAGGTTGCCCTGATTCACAGGAGAACTCATGAGCGATCAGGAAGTCGTCATTGCCAGCGCCGTGCGCACCCCGATCGGGAGCTTCCAGGGGGGCCTCTCTTCGCTTTCGGCCTCGCGCCTGGGCGCGGTGGCGGTGAAGGAGGCGGTCAAGCGCGCCGGCGCCGAGCCCGAGCAGATCGAGCGCGTGATCATGGGCAACGTGCTCTCGGCGGGCATGGGCCAGGCCCCGGCGCGTCAGGCCGTGATCTACGCCGGGCTTCCGGTCTCCACCGGCGCCATCACCGTGAACAAGGTCTGCGGCTCCGGCCTCCAGGCCGTGATGTTCGCGCGCCGCGAGATCCTGGTCGGCGACGCCGAGGTGATCGTCGCGGGCGGCATGGAATCCATGACCAACGCTCCCTACGTGCTCCCGAACGCGCGCGGCGGCTACCGGATGGGCAACGGGCAGATCATCGACTCGATGATCCACGACGGCCTCTGGGACCCCTACGACAACATGCACATGGGCAACTGCGGCGACATGGTCGCCGAGAAGTACGGCTTCACGCGGGAGGAGCAGGACGCCTTCGCGCGGGCCAGCTTCGAGCGCGCCATCCAGGCCCAGAAGGCCGGCAAGTTCAAGGCCGAGATCGTTCCGGTGTCGGTGCCCTCGAAGAAGGGCGATCCGGTGCTGGTGGAGGAGGACGAGGGCCCGAAGAAGGCGCAGCTCGACAAGATGCCCTCGCTCAAGCCGGCGTTCTCGAAGACCGGCACGGTGACGGCCGCGAACGCCTCCTCGATCAACGACGGCGCCGCCGCGCTGGTGGTCTGCTCGGCGGCCGCGGCCAGGCGGCACGGCTATCCGGTGCTGGCGCGCATCGTCGGCGATTCGACCGCCGCGGTGGAGCCCAAGTGGTTCACGATCGCGCCGGTGAACGCGCTCGCCAAGCTTTACGAGAAGACGAAGACCAAGCCGCTCGACTGGGACCTCTACGAGATCAACGAGGCCTTCTCGGGCGTGACGCTGGCGGCGATGAAGGAACACGGGCTCGGCGCGGAGCGCGTCAACGTGAACGGCGGCGCGGTGGCGCTCGGCCACCCGATCGGCTGCTCGGGAGCGCGCCTGCTGGTGACGCTGATCCATGCGCTCAAGGACCGGGGCCAGCGCCGCGGCATCGCGACGCTCTGCATCGGCGGCGGCGAGGCGGTAGCCCTCGGCGTGGAGCTGGTCTAGCCATGAAGATCGTCGGCGTGATCGGAACCGGCGCGATGGGCTGCGGCGTCGCGCAGGTCGCGGCGCAGAACGGCTACGAGGTGATCTTCCAGAACCGCCGGCAGGAATCGGTGGATCGCGGGCTCTCGGGGCTGCGCAAGAATCTCGAGCGCCTGGTCGCCAAGGAGAAGCTGACGGCGGCGCAGTGCAGCGAAGCCCTCGGCCGCGTCCGCGGAGCGGTCCCGATGGCCGAGCTGAAGGCCTGCGACATCGTGATCGAGTGCGCGCCCGAGGATCTCGCCCTCAAGCAGGGCCTGTTCGAAGCGCTCGATCCGATCCTGGGCGAGAACGCCGTGATCGCGACCAACACCTCGAGCCTCTCGGTCACCAAGCTCGCCTCCTACGTGAGCCGCCCGGGCCACTTCATCGGGATGCACTTCTTCAATCCGGTGCCGGCGATGAAGCTGGTCGAGGTCGTCAAGGGCTTCCGCACCACCAGCGACACGGTGGCGCGGGTCCGGACCTTCGCCGAGGCGCTCGGCAAGCTCCCGATCGAGGTGAAGGACGCGCCGGGCTTCGTGGTCAACCGGGTGCTGTTCCCGATGATCAACGAAGCGGCCTATGCGCTGGGCGAGGGCGTCGCCGATGCGACCGGCATCGACGAATGCATGAAGGGCGGCTGCAACCATCCGATGGGGCCGCTCGCGCTCGCCGATCTGGTCGGGCTCGACGTCGTGTACGCGATCCTGGACAGCCTGTACCGCGAGTACGGCAACCCGCGCTACGCGCCCTGCCTCGAGATCAAGAAGCGGGTCGAGACCGGCTGGCTCGGCCGCAAGACCGGACGCGGCTTCTACGACTACGGGAAGTGACGTGCCGGGCTCCGGGCCCGC
>DATBRV010000051.1:0-32849 GCA_036560145.1 Myxococcota bacterium | reverse complement strand
CGCGCCGGCGAGCTGCGCAGCGAGTTCGTGGTCGCGGTGCGCGGCGTGGTCGAGCGGCGCTCGGCGGAGACGATCAACGAGCGGGTGGCGACCGGCGAGGTCGAGATCGTGGCGCGCGAGCTGCGCATCCTCAACACCGCGACGCCGCCGCCCTTCGCGATCGAGGACGAGACGGACGCGGACGAGTCGACGCGCCTTCGTCACCGCATCCACGACCTGCGGCGGCCGCCGCTGCAGCGCGCGCTGCGCCTTCGCCATCGCCTCTACCAGTCGGTCCGGCGCACGCTCACGGAGCTGGGCTTCCTCGAGATCGAGACGCCGATGCTCGCGAAGTCGACGCCCGAGGGCGCGCGCGACTTCCTGGTGCCGAGCCGCCTGCAACCCGGCAGCTTCTACGCGTTGCCGCAATCGCCCCAGCTCATGAAGCAGCTGCTGATGGTCGCGGGCTTCGACCGCTACTTCCAGATCGTGCGCTGCTTCCGCGACGAGGACCAGCGCGCCGACCGCCAGCTCGAGTTCACGCAGGTGGACCTCGAGATGTCCTTCGTGGGTGTCGAGGACGTGCTCCAGGTGCTGGAGGATCTGACCGTGCGCTCCTGCGCCGAGGCGGCCGGAATCGCGCTGCCGCGCCCCTTCCAGCGGCTCTCCTACGCCGACGCGATGCGGCGCTACGGGAGCGACCGCCCGGATACGCGCATCCAGCTCGAGCTGGTCGACCTCACCGAGAGCTTCCGGGAGAGCGGCTTCCGCGCCTTCCGCGCCAGCGTCGAGGCCGGTGGCATCGTGAAGTGTCTGCCGATCCATGCAGCCGAAGAGCTCTCGCGCAGCGAGATCGACCGCCTGGAGGCCTTCGTCAAGAAAGAACTCGGCGGCAAGGGCCTGGCCTGGATCCGCGTCGGCCCCACCGGCGAGTGGCAATCGCCGATCGCGAAGTTCCTGTCCGACGCCGAACGCGCCGCGATCACCGCGGCGACCGGCGCGCGCGCGGGCAGCGTGCTGCTGTTCCAGGCCGATCAGCCGGCGCGCGCGAACGCGGTGCTCTCGCGCCTGCGCACGGATCTGGGGATCCGCCTCGGCCGCAGCGACGGCCGCCCCTGGGACGTGCTCTTCGTGGTCGACTTCCCGCTGCTCGAGCGCGGTGAAGACGGCAAGCTCACCTATGTGCACCAGCCCTTCGTCGCGCCGCTCGAGGAGGATCTCCCGCTGCTCGAGTCGGCCCCCGAACGGGTGCGCGGCACGCACTACGACATCGTGGCCAACGGCGTCGAGCTCGGCTCGGGCAGCCTGCGCAACCACCGCGCCGACGTGCAGCGCCGGATCCTCGAGATCATGGGCTACACCAAGGAGCAAGCCGAGTCGCGCTTCGGATTCCTCTTCAACGCGCTCGACGCCGGCGCCCCGCCGCACGGCGGCTTCGCCTTCGGCTACGACCGCTGGGTGATGGTGCTGGGCGGATTCGGGAGCCTGCGAGACGTGATCGCCTTCCCGAAGACGCAGCGGGGCCAGGACCTGCTGATGGACGCGCCGACGCCCGTCGAGCCGGAGCAGCTGGAGGAGCTCCAGCTACGCCTCGCGCCGCCGCGCGAATCTTCCTAAGATCCCGCCGCCATGACCACCCTCCAGAAGTCCACCCCGCCCCAGGCGGGACGGAAGATCACCCGCGACGCCTCCGGCAGCCTCGTCGTGCCGGACGACCCGATCATCCCCTTCATCGAGGGCGATGGGACCGGGCCCGACATCTGGAACGCCTCGGTGCGCGTCTTCGACGCGGCCGTCGCCAAGGCCTACCGGGGCGAGCGCAAGATCCACTGGCGCGAGGTGCTCGCGGGCGAGAAGGCCTTCAACCAGACGAAGAACTGGCTGCCGGACGCCACGCTCGACGCCTTCCGCAGCTACCTGGTCGGCATCAAGGGCCCGCTGACCACCCCCATCGGCGGCGGGATCCGCAGCCTCAACGTGGCGCTGCGCCAGCTGCTCGACCTCTACGTCTGCCTGCGCCCGGTCCGCTACTTCGCGGGCGTGCCCTCGCCCGTGAAGCGTCCCGAGCAGGTCGACATGGTGATCTTCCGCGAGAACACCGAGGACATCTACGCGGGCGTGGAGTGGGCGGCGGGCAGCCCGGAAGCGAAGCGCGTGATCGAGTTCCTGCAGAAGGAGATGAAGGTCACCAAGATCCGTTTCCCGGACACGAGCGGCATCGGAGTGAAGCCGATCTCGATGGAGGGCACCGAGCGCCTCGCGCGCGCCGCGATCGAGTACGCGCTCGCCCAGAGGCGCAGGAGCGTCACGCTCGTGCACAAGGGAAACATCATGAAGTTCACGGAGGGCGCATTTCGCGACTGGGGCTACGCGCTGGCGACGCGCGAGTACCGCGCGCGCTGCGTGACCGAGCGCGAGAGCTGGATTCTCGGCAACAAGGAGGCCAAGGCGGGGCTCTCCGTCGAGGAGAACGCGCGCCAGGTGGAGCCCGGCTACGACATGATGACGCCGGACCAACAGGGCAAGGTGCGCAAGGAGATCGAGACGGCGCTCGCGCTCTGGCCGACCCACGGCGACGGCAAGTGGAAGAAGCTGCTGCTGATCCGCGACTCGATCGCGGATATCACGCTGCAGCAGGTGCTCACGCGCCCCAAGGACTTCGACGTGATCGCGACGCCGAACTTGAACGGCGACTACCTGTCCGATGCGCTCGCCGCCCAGGTGGGGGGCATCGGCATCGCGCCTGGCGGGAACATCAATTATGCGACCGGCCACGCCATCTTCGAGGCGACGCACGGCACGGCCCCCAAGTACGCGAACCTCGATCAGGTGAATCCGGGCTCGCTGATCCTGTCGGGCGAGATGATGTTCCGGCATCTGGGCTGGAACGAGGCCGCGGATCTCATCATCCGCGGCATGAACGGCGCGATCGGCGCCAAGACCGTCACCTACGATTTCCACCGGCTGATGGACGGCGCGAAGCTGCTCAAATGCTCCGAGTTCGGCGACGCCATCATCCGCCACATGGACTAGCGCGCGCGGCGCGGGCTCGCAGAAGGAGGTCTCCATGGCAAGGCCCAAGATCGCTCTGATCGGCGGCGGCAACATCGGCGGCGTGCTCGCCGAGACGCTCGCCTATCGCGAGCTCGGCGACGTCGTGCTCTTCGACGTGGTCGAGGGCCTGCCGCAGGGCAAGGCGTTGGATCTCGCGGAAGGAGCGCCGCTGGCGGGCTCCGACGCGAAGATCGCGGGCGCGAACGACTACGCCGCGATCGCCGGCTCGGACCTCGTGATCATCACGGCGGGCCTCGCGCGCAAGCCGGGCATGTCGCGCGACGACCTGCTCAAGACCAACCTGGCGATCATGAAGAGCGTCGCCGAGGGCGTGAAGCAGCACGCGCCGAAGGCATATGTGATCGTCGTCTCGAATCCGCTCGACGCGATGGTCTACGCCTTCAAGAAGATCTCGGGCTTCCCGAAGAACCGCGTGGTCGGCATGGCCGGCGTGCTCGACTCCGCGCGCTTCCGCGCCTTCGTGGCCTGGGAGCTCGGCGTCTCGGTCGAGGACGTCACGGCGCTCGTGCTCGGCGGGCACGGTGACTCGATGGTGCCGATCATCCAGAGCTGCACCGTCGCGGGCATTCCCGTGACCAAGCTGATCCCGAAGGATCGCCTCACGGCCATCGTCGAGCGAACCAAGGCCGCGGGCGGCGAGGTCGTCGCGCTGCTCAAGACCGGGTCCGCCTTCGTCTCGCCGGCGCTCTCGGCGGTCGAGATGGCGGAGGCCATCCTCAAGGACAAGAAGCGCGTGCTGGCCTGCGCCTGCTTCCTCGAGGGCGAGTACGGCATAAACGGGCTTTACATCGGCGTGCCCTGCGTGCTGGGCGCCGGCGGCGTCGAGCGCGTGCTCGAAGTCGACCTGAACCCCGAAGAGCGCAAGCTCTTCGACGCCTCCGTCGAAGCGGTCCGCAGCCTGGTGACCCAGATCGCGGTATGAACGTCCACGAGTACCAGGCGAAGGAGCTGCTGCGCGGCTTCGGCGTGGCGGTGCCGGCGGGAGGTCTCGCCACCACGCCGGCCGAGGCCGAGGAGGTGGCGCGCTCGCTGCGCGCCGACGTGCTGGTCGTGAAGTCGCAGGTGCACGCGGGCGGCCGCGGCAAGGCCGGCGGCATCAAGCTCGCGAAGTCGCCGGCGGAGGCAAAGCGCGTGGCGAGCGAGATCCTCGGCATGACGCTGCGCACGCCGCAGACGGGCCCCGAGGGCAAGCTGGTTCGCAAGGTCTGGGTGGAGGCCGGCTCCGAGGTCGCGCGCGAGCTCTACCTCGCGATCGTGATCGACCGCGATCGCGAGCAGCTCTCCGTGATCGCGTCCACCGAGGGCGGGATGGAGATCGAAGAGGTCGCTGCGCACAGCCCGGAGAAGATCCTGAGCGTCGGCATCCACCCGGCGGTCGGGCTGATGCCGTACCAGGTGCGGCGGATCGCCTTCGGGCTCGGGCTCTCCGAGGGGCCCGCGAAGCAGCTCGAGGCGTTCCTGGCCGGGCTGCTGCGGCTCTTCGTCGAGAAGGACGCGTCGCAGGTCGAGATCAATCCATTGGTCGTCACCAAGGCGGGCGACCTGGTCGCGCTCGACGCCAAGCTCAACTTCGACGACAACGCGCTCTATCGCCATCCCGACGTCGCAAAGCTGCGCGACCCCGACGAGGAGGATCCGCGCGAGCGCGCGGCCAAGGAGATCGACCTCGCCTACGTCGGGCTCGACGGGAACATCGGCTGCATGGTGAACGGCGCCGGCCTGGCGATGGCGACGCTCGACATGATCCAGGTCTGCGGCGGCAAGCCGGCCAATTTTCTGGACGCCGGCGGCGGCGCGGACAAGGAGAAGGTGAAGGAAGCCTTCAAGCTGATCCTGCGCGACGAGAACGTGAAGGCGATCCTGGTCAACATCTTCGGCGGCATCGTGCGCTGCGATCTGATCGCCGAGGGTGTGGTGGCGGCCGCGCAGGAGCTCGGCATCCAGGTGCCGTTGGTGGTTCGGCTGCAGGGCACGAACGCCAGCGAGGGGCGCCAGATCCTGGCCGCTTCCGGACTCGACATCACGCCGGCCGAGACGCTGCGCGAAGCCGGCGAAAAGGCCGTCGCGGCGGCGGCGGGGGCCTGAATGTCGATCCTGTGCGACAAGAACACGCGGCTGCTGGTGCAGGGCCTCGGGAAGATGGGGCAGTTCCACGCCCGGCTCTCGCGCGAGTACGGCACGCAGGTGGTGGGGGGCGTGGCGCCCGGCAAGGGCGGCACCCGCATCGACGACACGCCCGTGTTCGACACCGTGCGCGACGCCGTGAGGGAGACCGGCGCCAACGCGTCGGTGATCTTCGTGCCGCCGCCCGGCGCGGCCGACGCGATCCTGGAAGCAGCCGACGCCGGCCTCGCGCTCGCCGCCTGCATCACCGAGGGAATCCCGGTGCTCGACATGCTGCGCGCCAAGGCCGCGCTGCGCGGCTCGGCCATGCGCCTGATCGGGCCGAACTGCCCGGGCATCGTGACGCCGAATCAGTGTCGCATCGGCATCATGCCGGCCCAGATCACGCGCCCGGGCCCCGTCGGCGTCGTCTCGCGCTCGGGAACGCTCACCTACGAAGCCGTCGATCAGCTCTCGCGTCTCGGGATCGGCCAGTCCACCTGCGTGGGCATCGGCGGCGACCCGATCGTGGGCAGCTCCTTCGTCGACATTCTCGCGCTCTTCGAAGCCGATCCGGCCACGAAGGCGGTGGTGATGATCGGCGAGATCGGCGGCGCCGCCGAGGAGACCGCGGCCGAGTTCGTGCGCTCGCACATGAAGAAGCCCGTCGTCGCCTTCATCGCCGGCAGCAACGCCCCGCCGGGCAAACGCATGGGCCACGCCGGCGCGATCATCGCCGGCGGGAAGGGCAGGGCGAGCGACAAGATCGCCGCGCTCGAGGCCGCCGGCGTCGCGGTCGCGCGCTCGCCCGCCGAAATCGGCGCGACGCTGGCCCGCCACGTCAAGCTCTGAGATCGATCAGTCGGGCTCGAGAGCGCCCGATTCCACCGTCCAGGTATCCCCGGAGTGGAGCAGGGCGCGCAGGTCGCCCGTGCCGCGGCGCGCGATCGCGTCGCTCACCTGCGCGCTCAGCAGCGCGTCGTAGGTGGAGGTCTCGACGGCGCGGAACACGCCGATCGGAAGCGGGAACTCCGGGCGATGCAGGGTCGCCAGGGCGAAGGCGTAGGCCGGCGTCTGGTGGCGCTCGTTGTGCACGGCCACCCCGAGCGACACGGGATCCACGCCGTCGGGTAGCGCCACGATCGAGGGCAGGCCGTCCACGATCCGGATTCCCCGGCGCGCGCCCTTCTCGCCGAAGACGAGGGACTGGCCGTCGGCGAGCGTGAGCGCGGCGGTCGCCCGGGTCTTGCGGTCCTCGACCTCGAGCCACTCGTCGTCGTTGTAGACCGGGCAGTTCTGCAGGATCTCGACGAAGGCGGTCCCGGGGTGCGCGTGCGCGCGCCGCAGCATCTCCTGGAGGTGCGGCGCGTCCACGTCCACGGTCCGCGCCACGAAGGTGGCGCCCGCGCCGAGCGCGAAGGCGATCGGGTCGATCGGGTGGTCGATCGCGCCGTCCGGCGTCGACTTGGTCTTCATGCCCATGCGCGAGGTGGGCGAGTACTGCCCCTTGGTGAGCCCATAGACCCGGTTGTTGAAGAGCAGGATCTGGAGGTCGAGGTTGCGCCGGATCGCGTGCAGCAGATGGTTGCCGCCGATCGAGAGCCCGTCGCCGTCGCCGGTCACCACCCACACCGAGAGCTCCGGGCGGCTGGCCTTGATGCCGGTTGCGAAGGCGGGCGCGCGTCCATGAATCGTATGGAAGCCGTAGGTGTTCATGTAGTAGGGGAAGCGGCTGGAGCAGCCGATGCCGGAGACGAACACGAAGTTCTCGCGGGGCACTCCCAGCTCGGGCATCACGCGCTGGACGTTCGCCAGCACCGAGTAGTCGCCGCAGCCGGGGCACCAGCGCACGTCCTGGTCCGACGTGAAATCCTTGCGCGTGAGCTCCGCCACCGCCGTCGCCATCGCTCAGCCCTTTCCGCGCAGCATCGAGCCGATGCGCGCCTGGATCTCGGCCACCTGGAACGGCTGGCCCTGCACCTTCGAGAGCCCCTCCGCGGGCACCAGGAACTCGGCGCGCAGCAGCCGCACCAGCTGCCCGAGGTTCAGCTCGGGCACCAGCACCTGGCGGAAGCTGCGCAGCACGGCCCCAAGATTCGCCGGGAACGGATTCAGGTGCCGCAGGTGCAGGCTCGAGACCGTGAGCCCCTCGCGGCGGGCCGCCTCCACGGCGGAGGTGATGGCGCCATGCGTCCCGCCCCAGCCGACCACCAGCAGCTCGCCGGATTCAGGGCCGTCCACCTCGACCGGCGGGATCGAGTTCGCGATGCGCGCGATCTTCTCCGCGCGCAGCCTCACCATGGTCTCGTTGTTCTTCGCGTCGTACGAGACGTTGCCGGTGACGTTCTCCTTCGAGAGCCCGCCGATCCGGTGCTCGAGGCCCGGCGTGCCCGGGATCGCCCAGGGCCGCGCGAGCGTCTCCGGGTCGCGCGCGTAGGGTTTGAAATCCGCGGCCTCGCGGGCGAAGGAGACGTCGATGCGCGGGAGCGCCGCCACGTCGGGAATCCGCCAGGGCTCGGCGCTGTTCGCCAGATACGAATCCGAGAGCACGATCACCGGCGTCATGTGCGCGATCGCGAGCGAGAAGGCCTCGAGCATGGTGTAGAAGCAGTCGCCCGGGGTGGACGGAGCCAGCACCGGAACGGGGCTGTCGGAGTTGCGGCCGTAGAGCGCCATCAGCAGGTCGCCCTGCTCGATCTTGGTGGGCATCCCGGTGGAGGGGCCCGCCCGCTGGACGTCGACCACCACCAGCGGCAGCTCGGCCATCACCGCGAGGCCCAGCGCCTCCTGCTTGAGCACCATGCCGGGGCCGCTGGTGGTGCAGATCCCCAGCATTCCGGCGAAGGATGCGCCGATTGCCGCGCTGATCGCCGCGATCTCGTCTTCGGCCTGGAACGTCTTCACACCGAAGTGTCGGAAGCGAGCCACCTCGTGCAGGATGTCGCTCGCCGGCGTGATCGGATAGGCGCCGAGGAAGACCGGGCACTTCGCCTGCACGGTGGCCGCGATGATTCCCCAGGCGAGCGCCGTGTTGCCGGTGATGTTCCGGTAGACGCCGGGCTCGATCTTCGCGCGCGGGACGACGAACGAGACGGGCAGCAGGTCGGTCGTCTCGCCGAAGGCGTGGCCCGCCTTGAGCACACGCACGTTCGCCTCGAGGACCTCGCCCTTGAAACGGGACTCGAGCCAGCGCAGCGTCGACTCCATGGGCCGGTTGTAGAGCCAGTAGATGACGCCCAGCGAGAAGAAGTTCTTGGAGCGATCGGCGTCGCGTTGCGAGATCTCGAGGTCCGCCAGCGCCTCGCGGTTGAGCCGGGTCAGCGGGATCTCGACAAGCTGGTAGCGGCTGCGCAGCTCCGGCAGCGGATCGTGGTCGTAGCCGGCGAGCTTCAGGCTCTTGGCGTTGAAGGCATCGCTGTTCACGATCACCGTGCCGCTCGTGCGTACGTCGCGGATGTTCGCGCGCAAGGCGGCGGGGTTGAGCGCGACGAGCACGTCGGGCTGGTCGGCCGGCGTGCGGATGTCTTCCGAGGAGAAGTGGATCTGGAAGCCCGAGACGCCCGCGAGCGTCCCGGCTGGCGCCCGGATCTCGGCCGGGAAGTCCGGCAGTGTCGAGAGATCGTTTCCCGCGAGCGCCGTGGACTCGGTGAACTTGGTTCCGGTGAGCTGGATCCCGTCGCCGGAATCGCCGCTGAATCGGATCGCGACGCTCTGGATCTCCTGGACCCGTTTCTGCGGCATGGAAGCTTCGGCGGTCCCCCGGCCGGAAGGAATCCGGCGCGGCGGGGATTGTATCCCTCGCCGCAGAGGGCGAAAGGCCCCGATCGATTCCGGCGGGCCCGCACCGGCGCGGCAGAAAGCGCTAGGCCGGCCGATCGGTTCGCGCGCGGGGCTGCACGCTCGCGAACCTCAAGCCCGGGCCCGCTCCCGCCGATGGTGCAGACATGTATTTTTGCAGACAGCCGCCGCCCGAGCGCGAGGCCAAGGCGCTGCGTGCGCTGCACCTCTCCCTCAACACGCCGGTGGTCGCCATCGAAGATCTCCCGGTCGGGCCCGCGCGCGCCGCGATCGCGGTGCAGGACGCGCCCGAAGGGCGCGCCTCGCTGATGCTGGTGCTGCGCTCGCAGCGCACGGGGCAGCTGGCGTGCTTCGCCCCCGACGAGATGCTCGAGAGCGACGTCGGCGCGCAGATCGCGCTCGACGGCGCGCTCTCGTTCGCCGAAAGCATGGGCTTCCTGTTCGACGACGATGCGATCCCGGAGCTGGGCGCGGAGGGGCCGCGGGAGGCCGCCGACTCCTGGAACGATCTGCTCGGGATCGAGCCCCACGAGCTCGAGGTCGATCCGGATCCAGAGCCGGAGCCGGCTCCCGCGGAGGCTCCGCCCGAGATCTGGCTCGAGGAGGCGGTCCCCGCGGCGGCGGCCGGGGGAGCGGTGTCCGCGCCGCCGCATCCGGTTCCGCCGACGCCGGCCGGAATCCTGCTCACGAAGTTCCGGCGCGCGGCCGCTCCCGGCCGGCGCTCCCGGCGCAACGGCTTCCCGATCCGATTGCTCAGCAACTTCTGAATTCTCGTCCTGGAGGGAACATGAGCCTCGACCGAACCCACTCGTCCCGGCTGCTCGTCGCGATCCTCGCCGCGGCGCTCGCCCTGGGCTGCGCCACCACCGGCGCCGACGACGACGAGGAGACGGGCATCAAGCAGGCGCGCTCCCACTTCGACATCGGCGTCGACCACGTGAACAACGGGCGGATCGAGCTGGGGCTGCGCGAATTCCTCGCGGCGACCGCGCTCGCGCCCCGCAACGCGCAATACCAGCACGCCCTGGGCGCGGCCTACGTGCAGAAGGAGAAGTACACCGAGGCCGAGCAGCACCTGCGGACCGCGATCGAGATCGCGCCGGACTATCACGACGCCCGCTTCAACCTCTCCGTGCTCCTGATCGGGCTGGGGCGATGGGAGGAGGCGCGGGTCGAGGCGGATCGGCTCTACCAGGACCCCACCTTCCCGGGTCCCTGGCGGGCGCTCTCGAACCGGGCCTGGGCCGAATACAAGCTGGGTCGGGTCGAGGAGGCGCGCGAGACGTTCGCGCTCACGCGCAAGTTCAATCCGGTCTACTGGCCCGCGCTGCTCAACCTCGGCATCCTCGAATCCGAGCAGGGCCGCCGTCCGGAGGCGATCCAGCTCTACGAGGCGGTGCTCGCGCAGCGGCCGGGGCCGGGCGCCGAAGCCGAGGTCAACTACCGCCTGGGCGAGATCTACGTCTCGCTCGGCAAGCGGACCCGCGCCGTCCAGTATCTGACGGCGGCGGTCGTGAAGACGCCGAGCGGTCGATGGGGCAAGAAATCCGAGGAAGCCCTGAAGCTGCTGCGGTAGCCGCCGCGGAGGCCGGGGACGGATCGATCGGGAGCTACCTCGCACGGCAGCGCCGTTTGCGCGGCGTCTCGATCGACGAGCTCGCGAGCCTGACCCGGATCCCGCGCCGCTCGCTCGAGCGGCTGGAAGCCGGCGCCTTCGACGGCACGCCGGACGGCTTCGTGCGGGGCTTCGTCCGGACCGTGGCCGAGGCGCTCGGGCTGGATCCCGTCGACGCCGTGAACCGCCTGCTCCGCGAGCCTCGGGAGGACGAGGCGGTGCTGCTCGCGAAGCTGCGGCACGAGCGGCGGAAGCTGGCGCTGCGCATGGGGCTCGCGGCCGCCGCGCTCGTGCTGGCGCTCGCGCTGGGGCGTCTCCTGGTCTGGATGTTCGCCGACGAGGGCCCGAGCAGCGATCCCGTGATCTACCGGCGCGACGCCCTGCGCAGCCTCGAATCTCCACCGGATCGAGCACCCGCACCCCGCTAGTCTCTTGCCGTGGCCACCACGACGACCGAGGCGCTGGTGCTGCGCTCGGTCGACTTCGGCGAGTCCGATCGCATCGTGCACCTGCTGGTGCCCGACGCGGGCCGCCTGACCGCGATCGCCAAGGGAGCCCGGCGCAGCGTGCGCCGCTTCCCCGGCACGCTCGACCTGTTCAATCACCTGCGCGTGCAGGTGGAGCGCCGGCGCACGGCCGGAATGGCGCGCCTCGAGCAGGCGACTTTGATCGAAGCCTTCACGCCGCTGCGGCGCGTGCCCGCGCGCTTCGCGCTCGGCTGCTACCTGCTGGAGCTGCTCGACCGGCTGGCGCCGGAGGGGGGCGCCCGAGCGGACACACGCCGGTTGTTCGGGTTTGCGCTCGCGGCGCTGCGCACCCTGGCGACACCGCGTCGGATCGACGCGCGGCTGCGCACGCTGCTCGAGCTGCGCGCGCTGGACGCCCTGGGGCTGCGCCCCGAGCTGGGCAACTGCGTGCGCTGCGGGTCGTCGATCCAGGCAGGCGAAGCGCGCAGCGAGGCGAAGCCGAGCGGAGTTCAGCCTGGCGGGGGCGCCCGCGAGGTGGCCTTCTCGGTGGCCGATGGCGGGCCGGTTTGCGCCCGCTGCCTGCGCGACGCCGAACCGTTGTTGCGCATCCACCGGGGCACGCTGCGCGCCCTCGATCAGGGCCTGCGATTCGAGCTCGAGCAGCTGGACCGCCTCGTCATGAGCCCGCAGGCGATCGAGGAATCCCGCCGGATCCTGGACCGATTCCAGCGCTTTCACACGGGTGTCGAGCTGCGGAGCGAGCGCTTCCTGGACGAAATGCTCGCGGCCGGGGGGGATTGAACTCGGATATAATGCCGGGCCTCGCAGGGGTGCGTGGAGAGGACGGCTCGGGGCCATGGCTGCGGATGAACCGAAGAGCTCGCGTCGCCTGGAGCGCATGGACGATCTCGTCTCCCTGTGCGCGCGGCGGGGCTTCGTCTTTCCCTCCAGCGAGATCTACGGCGGCATCAACGGCTTCTGGGACTACGGGCCGCTCGGCGTCGAGCTCAAGAACAACCTGAAGGCGATCTGGTGGCGGCGCGTGGTGCGCGAGCGCGACGACGTCGAAGGCCTCGACTCGTCGATCATCGCGCACCCCCGCACCTGGGAAGCCTCGGGCCACATCGAGCACTTCAGCGACCCGATGATCGACTGCCGCGCCTGCAAGAAGCGATTCCGGGCCGACCAGCTCGACGAGGCTGGCCCCTGCCCGTCGCGCCAGGGAAGCTCCGAGCACGATTTCACCGAGCCGCGGCGCTTCAACCTGATGCTCTCGACGCGGATCGGGGCGTCGGAGGACGCGGCCAGCACCGCCTACCTGCGGCCCGAGACCTGCCAATCCATCTTCAACGACTTCAAGCGCGTGCGCGAGGTCTCGCGCCAGCCGATTCCCTTCGGCATCGCCCAGATCGGGAAGGCCTTCCGGAACGAGATCAATCCGCGCAATTTCACCTTCCGCTCCCGGGAATTCGAGCAGGCCGAGCTCGAGTTCTTCTGCCACCCGTCGGAGCGCGCGAAGTGGTTCGAGCACTGGCGGGACGAGCGGCTGCGCTTCCACCGCGATCTCGGCTTCGACGAGAGCTGTCTGCGCACCCGGCCGCACGCGCAGGACGAGCTGGCGCACTATTGCCAGGCGGCGCTCGACATCGAGTACCGCTTCCCGTTCGGCTGGCAGGAGATCGAGGGGATCCATGACCGCGGCGACTGGGACCTGACGCGCCACGGCGAATTCTCGGGCAAGGATCTCGGGGTCACCGATCCGGAGACGAAGGAACGCTTCGTGCCAATGGTGATCGAGACCTCCGTCGGCGTCGACCGCACCTGCCTGGCGCTGCTCGCGAACGCCTACGAGGAGCAGTCCCTCGACGACGGCGAGACGCGGACCGTGCTGCATCTGCACCCCGCCGTCGCGCCCATCACGGTGGCGGTGCTGCCGCTCTCGAAGAAGCTCGCCGAGCCGGCGCGCGAGCTGGCGCGGGAGCTGCGCAGCGGGATGAGCGTCTTCTACGACGACGCCGGGAACATCGGGCGGCGCTACCGGCGACAGGACGAGGCCGGGACGCCCTATTGCGTCACCTACGACTTCGAGTCTGCGACGGACGGCCGCGTCACGCTGCGCGACCGCGATTCGATGAAGCAGGAGCGCATCGCGCTGGGCGACGTGCGCGCGCTCGTGCGCGAGCGCGTGGAGGCGGGCTCGTGAAGCGCTGGCCCCTGCTGCTGATCGCGGCGCTGGTGCTCGCGTGCGCGTCGGACGGCTCGATCCCCGAGCCGGAGGGCGGTTCGGTCGCGGTTCCCGCGGATGCCGCGATCCAGCTCAACGGCGGGGCGGCGGTCTTCTACGAGCAGCTCGTGCAGCGCCGCGTGAACGCGCTCGAGACCTTCAACGATCCGGTCCTGCGCAAGTTCTTCCGCAGCGAGGACCTCTTCTTCGATTACTACGCCCAGCTCGCACAGTCGCTGGCGGACGCGCACTTCGAGAAGAGCCGCCCCTTCGCGATCGAGGTGCAGGAGATGGTCTTCGAGAGCACCGCGCGCGCGCAGGTGCAGGTGCTGTTCCGGGGCTACGACAACCGCCCCTTGCGTCCGAATCGCGTCTCGCTGGTGCGTCGAGACCGCTGGCAGTACGAGCAGGAAGCATGGTGGATCACACCCGGCAAACTCTAGAGCTCGGATCGCGCGGGAATCGGCGTACCGCTCCCCGCGCCCGGGTGCGTCTCGAGGCGGCCTACGAGGACTCGCTGCGCCAGGTCTTCCTGGTCACCAGCGATCTCTCGGAGGGCGGCGCCTTCCTGCTCACGCCCGAGCCGCCGCCGGTGGGCCTCTCGGGGCAGATCACGCTCGAGCTTCCGACCGGACCCGCGATCCTGCGGCTGCGCGGGACGGTGGTGCGCCGGCGCGCCGACGCCCCCGCCGGCTTCGCGCTCGCCTTCGATCCCGGCGCCACCCCGGAGAGCACGCGCCGTTCCCTCCAGCGGTTCATCGAGTCCGCCATCGACGAGCCCCGGTGAACGCCTCTCCACAGAAACGGAAAATCATTTCTACACGTTCGCGAAATCGGCCGGTTTCAGCCGGTCCGTGGAGGCCCGTGTTTTTCCTTTTGTTCTAGCTACTTCGAACGAACTTTGCACACGCCTGAACGGCTGGCACAAGCTTTGCTCACCGAACTAACGGGATCTCGGTCCCGACTTTCGAAGAGCCAAACCGCGAAGCGAGGAGAACGAACCAGGGAGTTGCCGGGCTGCACCACAGGGAGGTGCCGCCGCCATCGATCGGCCCCAGCCAGCCAGATCCGGGCTCGGAATCCTCTGAGTCGGAGCCCGGCGTGGAGGAGGGCCCGCTGACTGACCCCCCGGTCGTTCTTCCTGCGATGCTGCCGCAGGAGAACCAGTGTCCGATCCGACGACGAAGGGATGGGAGAGCGACGCCGCGCTGGTGGCCAGCATTCTGGCCGGGAGCCGGCAGGATTTCGAGCTGCTCTACGAGACGTACTTCCCGCGCGTGTATCGCTTCGCGCAGCGACGCCTGCACGACGCCGCGGAATCCGAGGACGTGACCCAGGAGGTCTTCCTCGCCGTGTTTCGCTCGCTTCCGAGCTTCCAGGGCACCTCTTCGCTGCTGGTCTGGATCTTCGGAATCACCCGCAACACGGTCAACCGGCGCTTTCGCCGGCGCCGCCTGCGGACGCTGCCGCTCGATTCCGAGCAGGTGGCCGAACAGCCGGGGAACGAGGTTCCGCCGGACCAGGCCGTCGAAGCGCGCCGGATCCTGGCGAGCTGCGAAGCCGTGATCGAAAAGGATCTCACGCCCCTGCAGCGGAGGATCTTCCACCTGAAGCACCTGCGCAGGCAGTCGATCCGCACGATCGCGGCCGCCCTCGGCAAGTCCGAGGACGCGATCAAGGCGAACCTGTATCGGATGCGCCGGTCGATCGCGAACGCCGCCCCCGGCCTCGAGGCCCTGCTCGGCCTGTAGCCATCCAGACCGGCTCCCCGTGGGAATCGGGGCCTCCGTTTGCCACGAATCCCGTGAATCCGCCACTTAACCCATGTAGGCCTCGTGGCCCTCACCTGGGGAGGGACAACGCCGGGAGACTCCGCGTTGCCCCGAAAGCGCTCGCTAGCTCCGCCGCCGATCTTGCGCTCCGACGAGGACCTGGTCGCGGGAATCCGCCGGGATTCCGAAGCCGACTTCAACGCCCTCTACGAACGCTACTTCCAACGCGTCTACAGCTTCGCCTTTGCGAGGCTGCGCAATCGCGCCGACACCGAGGAGGTGGTCCAGGAGACCTTCCTCGCGGTGTTGCGCTCGATCGACGCCTACCGTGGACAGTCTTCACTGCTGTGCTGGGTCTACGGGATCGCCAAGAACAACGTCAACAACCACCTGCGCCGCGCGAAGTCGCACGAGCTGCGGGTCGAGCGGGCCGAGCCGGGGATGGTGCTCGGCACGGCGTCGCTCGACGCCTCCACGCCGGAGGAGCAGCTCAGCCTGCGGCGCTATCAGGAGTCGGTGCAGAAGCTGCTCTCGAACGTGGCCGACTGGCAGTCCGAGGTGTTCTGGCTACGGCACGTGGAGAACCTGACGATCGGCGAGATCTCGCAGCGCGTCAAGCGATCCAACGACGCAGTGCGATCGAGCCTGTATCGTGTCAAGCGCATGTTGGTCGAGGCGGTGGATCCCACGCTGGCAGAGGCGAGCTGACCTGACCCTGAACGTTCGAAACCGCTCGATGGGAGCGCCTCACCAAGGGGTTGCATCGAGGGGGGGAGTCTCGCGATGAGCGCCAAACCGGAAAGGCCGAGCATGGAAGACGCGCCGATGGACTTCACGATGGACGAGCTTCGCGAATTCCTCGACGCCGACGTGCGCGGAGTCCGCGCGGATCCGGGCTTCAAGGAGCGCCTGCGGCGCAGGCTGTGGGAGATGGTGCGCTTTCGCGGCGACGATCAGGTGGGGAGCGACGAAGAGCACTAGACCCGCGTGCGCCATCCCTTCCGTCGCAAGAATCTCTCGCCGCGCCTGCTCCCCCTCTACGCGCTGGCGGTCGCCGCCTTCCTGCTCGCCCGCCCGACCCCCACCAGCTTCCTGATCGGCTCGCTGCTGGTCGCGGCCGGCGCGGCCCTGCGCTTCTGGGGCGCGGGCTACCTGGTGAAGAACGACCTGCTGAGCGTCGCCGGCCCGTACGCGCATCTGCGCCATCCCCTCTACGCGGGCACGCTCTGCCTCGCGCTCGGCTTCGGCGTGATCGCCGGGGGCTGGGCGTTGGCGCTGGTGCTCGGCTGCTTCCTGCCCCTGTTCTTCTTCTACTACCTGCCGTACAAGGAGCGGGTCGAGAGCGCGCGGCTCGAGCGCCGGCATGGCGACGCCTACGCGGAGTACCACCGCGCGGTGCCGGCGCTGCTGCCCTCGCTGAACCGCTTCACGCCGGAGCAGGACCCCGGGCCGGCCCGCGAGCGCTGGAGCTTCGAGCGGCTGCGCGAGAACGACGAGCACGGCACGATGCTGGGGATCGGCGTGGCGCTGCTGCTGCTCGCGCTCCGCCCGCTGCTGCCGCCTTGAGCGCGGCGGGCCCGCCGGGGCTCACGCGCGCGAATCTGGCGGAGCGCTCGCTGGTGTGCCTGGAGCGAGGAGGGCGGCTCAGCCCGGACGTCTGGCTGGTCGAATCCGGGGCAGAGCGCGTCGTGGTGAAGGACTTCGCGGCGCGCGGCCGCCTGGTGCGCGCCCTGCTCGCACCCTGGTTCGTGCGCCACGAGTGCGGCATCTACCGCCGTCTCGAGAGCCATCCGGCGGTTCCGCGGTTGCTCGGCCGCATCGATGCGCTCGCGTTCGCGGTCGAGCACCGCGCCGGCGTGCGCTTCTCGCGGCGCCGGCCTTGGACCTTCTCGCGCGAGTTCGGAGACCGGCTGGATGCCTGCGTGCGCGAGCTCCACGCGCTCGGGGTCGTGCACCTCGATCTGCGACACCGCAGCAACGTGCGCGCCGGGCTCGACGGGGCGCCGGTCCTGATCGACTTCGGGTCCGCGCTGAGCTTCCGACCAGGCGGGCTCGCGCAGCGCCTGGCGCTCCCGCTGCTCGCGCTCGCGGACCGTTCGGCGGTCCGGAAGTGGCGCCGTCGACTCTCCGACTATTCGGACGCGGCGGCGGACGCCGGCGGCGGAGCTTCCGAGGGCGCGCGCGGGGAGAGCCGTCCCACGAAGTAGCGGAAGGTCTCCAGCGTGAGCCGCGAGTCGGCCATCGCCCGGTGCGGCACCGCGCCCTCGATCAGCCCGGCCATGGTCGCCGCCTGTCGCAGCGAGAGCGCCGGCAGCGTCTCCCCCGCCACCAGCGACCAGGCGTAGAACAAAGTGGCGAGATCGATCACGTGGTAGTCGAAGGGAAACCCCAGCGAGCAGCTCTTGTAGGCGCGCTCCAGGAACTGCACGTCCATCCGCACGTTCTGCCCGGCCGGAACCACCGTGTGGCCGCGCGGCAGCAGCTCGCCGATCTCCCCCAGCACCTGGCGCAGGGGCAGCGCCTCCGCCCAGCCCTCCGGCGTGTAGCCGCTGATCGCCGCGGCCTCCTTGCTGATCCGCTCCGCGCGCGCCTTCACCTTCCATTCCCGAGCGCCGAGCTCGACCAGCCGGTAGTCGGTCAGGATGATCGCGATCTCGGTGATGTCGTGGAGCTCGGGATCGAGACCTCCGAACTCGCAGTCGATGAATGCGAAGGCGAATTCGGGCAACGCCGCGATCTCCCTGCGCCTGGGCTGGCAGATCCCCGGGCTGCCCGACGGGAGGTGGCGCTCCCAACGGGAATCGAACCCGTGTTTTGGCCTTGAGAGGGCCACGTCCTAGACCGCTAGACGATGGGAGCCTGCGCCGATCGGCGGGCCGAAAGCTAGCCGCTGCGATTCCGCGGTCAAGCAGCCGGCGAAAGCAGGCGCTCGGCCGGAAGCTCGGGCAGCAGGGGCATGCCGTGGTCGCTCCGGAAGCGGTTCTCCGCGCCGATCGCGGCCCGCAGCGAAGGCGCCCAGAAGCGCAGCTCGCGCAGGGCGGATTCGAGGCCGGCGGCGTCGCGGCGCTCGAAGGCCGCTAGGGCCTGGGCCAGCGCCCTCGCCCCCGGCCCGCCCGCGGCCCCGCGCGCAGCCGCGGCGAAGTCCCGCGCCGCCGACTCGTCGCCGAGCGCCCGGGAGAGGCGCTCCAGCACGGACAGCACCAGCGGGAACTCGCGACCTTCCTCGGTGTCGCGGTAGCGCAGCAGGGCGCTGCGGTGGGCGGCCAGCTCGGCCGGCGGCGCCGTCTGCGCGAGGGCGCGCTCGGCGGTGTAGAGGGCGAGGCGGGGGAAGCGCGCGCGCTCCGGTCCGGGGATCCGCTCGAACCAGCTCCAGGCGAGCGCGGGGTCGACGCGGTGCAGCGCGCGTCCGGCGTCGTACGCATCGGCCGGGCTCCGCGAGCGCGACCAGGCGCGGGTGAAGGCGTCGGCGGCGCCCGGGAAGTCTCCGCGGACCCGGGCCAGGTGCAGGCCCAGCGCGCGCAGCGGCTCGGGATCCCCCGGCGACTGCGCCGCGAGCGCCTGGAGCGCGGCGACCGCTTCGACCTCGCGAGCGGGATCGCGCAGCCGTGCGCGCGCCGCGAGCACCGCGCGGCTCGTCGGCGTCAGCGACGCGCCGTGCTCGCGCAGGAGGCGTTCGAGCTTGTTCGCGAGCAGGAAGGGCGCGCCGTCGCGCGCGCGGGCCAGCAGCGCCTCGGCCACGGCCGCCGGATCGATCGCGCCCTGCGAAGGCGGCAGCACGGGGGTGCCGGGCGGGAGCCGCCGCTCGAGCGCCGCGAAATCGAGCGCATCGCTGTGCAGGCGCCGCGGGACCCGCGTCTCGACGAAGGCGTTGTCGTCGGTGTTGGCCGCGCCGGGCGAGAGAGCCGCGAAGGCGGCCGCGGGGCCCTCGAAGTACGAGAGCAGCCCGGGAACCCCCCGGATCCCGAAGCCCGCCAGCCGGCCCTCGAGCGGAGCCGTGGCGAGACGCTCGTCGAGCACGGCCGCCTCCACGCGCAGCGGCTTCAGCCCTCCGACGAGCAGCAGATCGTCGCGCCGGCCGCGCTTGCTCGCGTCGACCAGCTGGCTGCCCGGGAAGACGCGCTCGAAGCTCGCGACCACCGCGAGCAGCGACTCCGGATCCATGGAGAAGCCGTTGATCCAGAGCGCGAAGCAACCGCCTTCCGCGAGCCTGGCGCGGACCAGCCGGAAGAACTCCTCGGTGAACAGGTTCGCCGCGCCTTCGCGCCACGGGTGGCTGGGCTGCGATGCGATCACGTCGTAGCGCTCCCCGGCGACGCCGGCCGCGCGCAGCAGGTGGTGTCGCCCGTCGTCGAGAACCAGGCGCACGCGCGGATCCTCGAGCGGGTTCGCGCGTCCGCGGTAGAGCGTCGCCTGCGCCTCGACCACCCTGGGCTCGAGCTCCACCACCTCGATCTTCGGAATCGGGGTGTCGACCAGCGCGCGCAGCGTGTTCCCGCCGCCAAGTCCGATGACGAGCGCACGCTCCGGGTCTTCCGCCAACAGATAGGGGATCACCCCGAGCAGCACGCTGGAGAGCGAGAAGTAGGGCGGGGAGTACTGGAAGTCCGCCTCGGGAAGCCCGTTGGTCCGCAGCAGGCGAGAGCCCGGGCGCTCGTAGACGGTCACGATCGACGAGCGGCCTTCCGCCACGAAGGTCTGCGTCGAGGCGCGCCGCGCGAGCTCCGAGCGGTAGTCGGCGAGGCTGGCGGCGTCGATCTCCCGGCCGGCGATCGCCTGATCGACGCGCACCCCGCCGAACGCGAAGGCGACCGCGAGCACCACCGCGCCGGCTCCGGCCAGCGCCGGCGCCCGCCGCGTCTCCGAATGCGCCAGCACCGCGAATGCGGCGGCGAGATCCAGCAGCACGAGTCCGTAGAGCGATGCGTCCATCCCGAGATGGGGAATGCACCAGAAGCTCACGGCGAGGCTCGCCGTGATGCTGCCCGCGATGTTGACGGCCGTCGCGACGCCGATCGCGCGGCCGGTGTCCGCGGCGCCTCGCGAGTAGAGCCGGATCAGGACGGGGAAGGCCGCGCCGAAGAGCGCCGTGGGGACCAGCACCAGCGGCAGCACCATCGCGAACAGCCAATGGACGGTGTCGCCGCCTCCGGCCGACCGCGCGAGCTTCTCGTAGGCGTAGGGAAGCAGGGGGACCGCGTGCATGCCGGCCGCCACGGCGACCGCGATCGCGAGGTGCAGCAGCGCGAAGGCGCGCGGCAGCTGGCGGATGCGATCCACGTGCCTCGCGATCGCCACGCTCCCGAGTCCGATGCCGAGCAGGAATCCGGTGAGCACGGCGGCGAAGCCGTACAGCGTGCCCTCCATCACGATGCCGAAGACCTTCGACCAGATGATCTCGTAGCCGATCGCGACGAAGCCGGAGACCCCGAAGCAGAGCAGGAAGAGCGCCGAGCTGCGGGCGGAGCGCGGCGCTGCGGCTCCGGTCTCCATCTGCGGAGCGGGCGCGGCCCCGCGCGAGGCCCGCAGCGCCACCGCCGCCACCGCCAGGTTCGCGGCGGCCGCGACCAGCACCGAGCGAGCAATGCCCAGCGTCGGGATCATCCAGAATCCGCACAGGTAGGCGCCGAGTACGGCGCCCAGCGTGTTCGACGTGTAGAGAATGGCGCTGGCGCGCCCCAGGCGCGCATCGTCCGAGACGAGGCCGCGCGCTACCACCGGGAGGGTCGCGCCCATGGCGATCGTGGGCGGGAGCAAGATGGCTGCCGCGGTCAGCCCGCGCACGAGCACGCGGACGGC
Source organism: Myxococcota bacterium (assembly GCA_036560145.1). Classification (GTDB taxonomy): domain Bacteria; phylum Myxococcota_A; class UBA9160; order UBA9160; family SMWR01; genus DATBRV01. The sequence continues at coordinate 12,020 of DATBRV010000051.1, read as the reverse complement.
CGGCGTGAGATCGCCCCCCACCACCCAGGGAAGCGAGGTCAGGCGCTCGAGCAGCGGCAGGGAGCAGATGGCGAAGGCGCCGATCGCGAGCTCGAGCACCGCATAGGCCCGCAGCGGCTGGCGCAGGCGCCGGATCCAGCGCGCCGCGAGCAGGTTGCCGAGCGCGAGCCCGCCAAAAAAGATGGCGAGCACCGTGCCGATCGCCTCGGTGGTCGTCCCGAAAGCGAGACCGAGGAGCCGCGTCCACAGGACCTGGTAGACGAGCGCCGAGAAGCCCGAGAAGGCGAGGCACGCGATGATGGCGACCTGCGCGTGCATCTCCCCCCCACGCCCGGGATCGCCCAGCCGACCCGCGCGTCGCTCGTCCTCCTTCGGAATCCGCGCCGGCAGTCTTGACGCCGGGTGACGCGGATCGTCACCGCCGCCGCCGCAGAACGTCACTCGTTGGCCCCCGCGGTCCGGCGCGAGCCCGCCGCAGCCCGCGGCGGCTCTTCCGAGAAGGCGACGCCGGGCTCTCAGGTTGCCTCCCGCCATTGCCGATGCATGCGAAGGCAGCCGCGCGCTTGGCACGCGGGTTGCTCCGTCGCTGGCTCGGACGGACGTTCGGGCGTCGTCCGCTCACCGAAGTCCGGTGGGACGGAGCCGCGAGCTAGCAAGGGCTCCGGAACGGGCGGCGCACGCAACTTACGCAGGAGATCTCACTGTGATGAGCAAGATCCACACGCGGCGAGGCGGCTTCACGCTGATCGAGCTGATGATCGTCGTCGCCATCATCGGAATCCTGGCGGCCATCGCCATTCCGAACTTCCTCAAGTTCCAGCTCAAGGCCAAGACGAGCGAGGGCAAGACCAACCTCGCCGCGATCCGCACCGCCGAGGAGTCGGTCTTCGCCGAGTACGGCGCGTACGTTTCGGCCGACACCTCGCCGATGGGGCCCCCGTCGAACGGCAAGGCTCCGTTCATCGACACCGGCGCGGCCGGCATGAACTTCGATGGTCTCGGCTGGACGCCGGAAGGCGACGTGTACTTCATCTACGGCGTGGCGGCGAACGCGGCTGGCGTGGCCTTCACGGCGAGCGCCGATGCCGACATCGATGGTGACATGGCGCTGCAGACCTGGGGCTACCGCAAGGCGGTCTCGGGCGCGGTGGTCGCGTCGAAGGACCAGGGCAACGGCGCCTGCGCCTTCACGGGCATCGCGGACGAGGAAGTTGGCCCCTGCCAGCCCTCGTACGGCCGCAGCGTGTTCTAGTCCTCGAGTCGAACGTTCGAGGGGGGCCGGGAATCCCCGGCCCCCCTCCAGCGTTCCCACTCGCGAATGCGACCAGGAGCAACCGACATGACCCGCACCCACCGAAACGCTGGATTCACGCTCGTCGAGCTGATGATCACGGTCGTCTTGATCGGGATCCTGGCCGCCATCGCGATCCCGAACTTCCTCAGCTACCAGGCGAAATCGCGCCGCGCCGAGGCCTACGCGAACGTGGTGGCGATCGCGACCTCCGAGCTCGGCTTCCAGGCCGAGAGCGACGCCTTCATCGACGCGGGACCCTTCCCCGACTTCACCCTCTACGGTGGCCTCGGCACGCAGAAGATGCCGTGGGACGCCGCTTCGATCGCCGAATACGCGGAGCTCGGCTGGCAGCCCGAGGGCGACGTGGCCTACACCTACGAGGTGAACGCCGGCCTGGGCGGCCCGTGCAGCTGCACGACCTGCTTCACCGCAACCGCGCACGGTGACGTCGACGGCGACGGCAACAAGGCGGCGGTGATGTACGTGTATCCGGAGGAGACCGGTGGCGTGATCACCGAGTGCCCCTCCGGCATGTTCGGCTACGGCACCCCCCTGCGGAAGGGTTCGCTCACCCACAAGGTCTACAAGGAAGCGGCCGTCAACTACGCGGTCGACGAGTTCTAGCAAGCGGCGCTCGCGCGCCGCTTGCCTTCGCGCACCGGATCGGCATCGGGGGGAGCCTTGGGAAGGGGTAGGTCCGCCGCGGGCGGGCTCGGGCGCGGCATCCTGGCGGTCTGCGCGATCGCGGCCGCGCTCGCGACTCACCAGCGCATGGACACGCGCTCGCACCACGTCGAGGCTGCGCGCGCGCTTCCGTCCGTCGCGCAGGCCCGCATCTCCGTGTTCGGCTTCGGCGCCGTGGTCGCGGATTTCTACTGGCTCCAGGCGATGCACCTGGTCGGCGCGCTGCGGGGCGACGTCAACGCCAAGGAGCCCTTGATCGCGAGCCTGGTCGAGCTGGTAACGGGCCTGGATCCCTGGGTCGACCATCCCTACCGCTTCGCGGCGATCTGGCTCAACGACGGCCGCGAGAACGTGCAGCGTGCGAACCGGATCCTCGAGCAGGGAATCGCCTACCACCCGCTCGACTGGCGCAACCGCCACTACCTGGGCTTCAACCACTTCTATCACCTCGGCGACCAGGAGCGCGCGGCCGAGGTGCTGGAGGCGGCGATCGGGCTGAAGGGAGCTCCCAAGTATCTCGGCCCGCTGGCCGCGAAGCTGCGCGCCGGCGCGGGCAGCCTCGACGCGGCCGAAGCCCTGCTGGTCGGGCTCGTGAATACCACGTCCGACGAATACGCGAAGGCGCGCTATCTCAAATCCCTCGACGAGATCGCAACCGAGCGGCGTGCGCGCTTTCTCGACGAGGCGCGCGTCGAGTACTGGCGCCGCCACGGCCGCGACCTCGCGCGGGTGGAGGATCTCCTCGCCCCCGCCCCGGTGCTCCACCAGCTGCCGCCCGCGCATCCGCACTTTCCGGGCTTCCGCTGGATGCTCGATCCGGAGACCGACCAGATCACCTCGAGCTTCTACGGATCCCGCTATCGGCTCTTCGATCACGCGCGGGATGCGCAGCGCCTCGAGCGCTGGCGGAAGCGTGCGAACGACACAGGGAAAGGTCAGGGATGAGCGCCGGCGCGCCGCCGATCGTGCGAATCCAGGGCATCGTCAAGGACTTCCGCCCCGGTCTCGGCCTGCGGCGCCGTCGCGTGCTGCACGGCATCAGCTTCTCGGTGCGCGAGGGCGAGATCTTCGGCTTCGTGGGCCCCAACGGTGCGGGCAAGACCACCACGCTCAAGATCCTGATGGGACTGATCCGCCCGACCTCGGGCGCTGCCTCGATCCTGGGCCACGACGTGGGCGAGACGAGCTTCCGCCGCCACGTTGGCTTCCTGCCCGAGAACCCGTACTTCTACGACTTCCTGACCGGCCGCGAGATCCTGCGCTTCTACGCGCGGCTCTCGGGGGTGCCGCGCGCCAGGCTGCGTGCGCGTGTGGACGAGCTGCTCGCGTGGGTCGGGCTCACGCGCGCCGCGGACGCGCGCCTGCGCACCTACTCGAAGGGCATGCTGCAGCGGATCGGCATCGCGCAGGCGCTGGTGCACGACCCGAGCGTCGTCTTCCTCGACGAGCCGATGAGCGGGCTCGACCCGATCGGGCGCAAGGAGGTCCGCGATCTGATCCTGCGGCTCCGCTCCGAGGGCAAGACCGTCTTCATGAACACGCACATCCTCTCGGACGTGGAGATGGTCTGCGACCGCGTCGCGATCATCGTGAGCGGACGGATCCGCTTCGAGGGCGCGACGCACGAGTTCCTGGCGGGCGGAGAGCCGGAGGCCGACGTCGTGCTCGCGGGCCTCCCGCCGGAGACCGCCGCCTCGCTGGAGGAGGACTTCCGGGCGCGGCTGCGCGGGGTCGCCGAGCGGATCGAGCTGCGCGTCGCGGAGAAGCTCGTGAATCCCCTGCTGCGCGCCGCGATCACGGCGGGCGCCGAGGTGGTTTCGGTGACGCCGCACCGGATGTCGCTCGAATCCATCTTCCTGTCCGCGGTCGAGGAGGACCGCGCGCGCAGGAACCGCGCGGGCGGGGAGGAGCGGACGTGATCTCGCGGGTCTTCACGATCGCCTGGAACACCGGACGCGAAGCGGTCCGCAGCAAGCTCCTCTACACGCTCTTCTTCTTCGCGCTGGTGCTGATCTGCGCGAGCATGATCCTGGCCAACATCTCCTACGTCGAGCGCAATCGCATCCTCCAGGACATCGGCCTGGCGTCGATCCGGTTCTTCTCGGTGGCGATCGCGATCTTCGTGGGCGTGGGCCTGATCCACAAAGAGGTGGAGCGGCGCACGGTCTACACGATCCTCTCGAAGCCGCTCTCGCGCGGGGAGTTCCTGCTCGGCAAGTATGTCGGGCTGGTCGGTACGCTGTGGCTCCAGGCGGGCATCATGATCGCGGTCTTCGCCGGCGTCCTGCTGCTGCGGGAGATCCCGCTGGAGGCGGGGCACGCCGCGGCCTTCTCGCTGCTGGCGGTGGAGCTCGCGGTGGTGGTGGCGATCGCGACGCTCTTCTCCGCGTTCACGACCCCGATGCTCGCCTCGCTCTTCGCCGGCGGCGTCTGGATCGCCGGAAACCTGACCCGCAATCTGCGCGACATGGGCGCCGACTCGGGAATCGAGGTCGTGCAGCAGGCGACCGCGCTGCTGCACCGCGTGCTGCCCGACCTCGCGAGCTTCAATCTCTCGATCGAGGCGGCGCACGGGCTGCCGGTGGCGGCCTCCGACGTCTGGCTCCCGACGCTCTATGGAGCGGCCTACGCCGCGATCGTGCTGGTCGGCGCCGTCTCCGTCTTCGAACGCCGCGACTTCAAGTAGGCTCGTCGCTACGCTTCGCGCATGGGCGCCTTCGCCGAGCTTCCGATGCCGATCTTCGCGGGCGGCGCGTTCCTGTTCGGGCTGGTGGTGGGTTCCTTCCTCAATGTCGTGATCCACCGGCTCCCGCGCGGCGAGTCGCTGCTGCACCCCGGCTCCCACTGTCCCGCCTGCAATGCCTCGATCGCGCCGTGGGACAACGTGCCCTTGCTCGCCTACCTATGGCTCGGCGGGCGCTGCCGTGGCTGCCGTGCGCGCATCGCGCTCCGCTATCCGCTGGTCGAGCTGCTCACGGGGCTGGTCTTCGCGGCGATCGCCTTCCGCTACGGCCCGTCGGCCGTCGCGCTGGTCTGGCTCGGCTTCGCGGCCGCCATGATCGCGGCCGCGGCGATCGACTTCGATCACCGCATCATCCCCGACGAGATCTCCCTCGGCGGGCTGCTCGTCGCGCTGGCCGCCGTGCCGGCGGCGCAGTGGGCGGACGGCATGCCGTACGGGGACGCGCTCCAGCGCTCGGCCCTCGGCGCGCTGCTCGGCGCCGGCGCGCTCTGGAGCGTGGGCTTCGCGCACGCGCGCATCGCCAGCGCGCTCGGGCGCCGCTTCGATCACTGGCCGGGGGAGGGCGAGTCCGAGCCGCGCCCCGGCAACCTCGACTACTGGATCTGGTTTCCGGGCGTCGGCTTCGGCGACGTCAAGCTGCTCGCGATGATCGGCGCCGTGGTCGGCCCGGTCGGGGCCCTCGAGACGATCCTCGCCGCCTCGCTCGTCGGCCTCGTGCTGGGCGTCGTCTGGGCCGCCGCCACCCGCCAGTGGAGCACCCCGTTCGGCTTCGCCCCCGCGCTGGCGGCCGGCGCGCTGCTGGTGGCGCTCTCGCCGGTGCATCTGATTCCGGCGCACTGAGATCGGGGTCGGGCCGCCGCCAGGACTCGGGTCGCTGGTTCCCCGGGATGGATTCGAACCACCATAAACAGGTTCAGAGCCTGTTGTCCTGCCGTTAGACGACCGGGGAGCAGGGCGATTGGCGCTTGGTTTGTACCGGACCGCCCGGGGTTCCTCAACCGTGGCGCAGATAGTGGATTGCCTCGGCGATCCGGCCCGCCGAGCGCCCCTTCCCCAGCACGGCCAGCGTCTCGTAGATGCCCGGCGAGACCGCGCCGCCCGTGATCGCCACGCGGACCGGCTGCGCGAGCTTGCCCATCGGCAGGTCCCCGTGGCGCGCGCGCACCTCCTCGAAGACGCGCTCGAGCGCCGGCTCGCTCCAGTCCGCGAGCGCCAGCAGCCGCTCGTGCAGGTCGACCAGCAGCGGGGCGATCTCGCGCCGCAGGTGCTTCTCCGCCGCCTTGGCTTCGTAGGCGATCTGGTCGGTGACCAGGAAGCGCGCGAGCGCGGCCATCTCGACCAGCGTCTTGCTGCGCTCGCGCAGCAGGTCGACCAGCCGCCCCAGCTCGGGGGTCGGCTCGACCGCGTGTTCCGCCGCGGCCGAGAGGAACGGGAGCAGCGCGGCCATCAGCTCGGGGAGGGGCAGCGTCTTGATCCAGTGCTGGTTCAGCCAGGCGAGCTTGCCCGCGTCCGCCTGCGCCGGCGAGCGGTGGACCTGCTCGAGGTCGAAGAGCGCGCGGATCTCGTCGCGCGTGAAGATCTCCTGGTCGCCGTGCGACCAGCCCATCCGCGCCAGCCAGCCGAGCATGGCTGGCGCCAGGTACCCCTTCGCGCGGTAGTCCTGGACCGACACGGGATCGCGTCGCTTCGAGAGCTTCTTGCCGCCCGGAGCCACGATCAGCGGGACGTGCGCAAACAGCGGAGGCGGCTGCTCCAGCGCCTGGTAGAGCGCCAGCTGGAAGGGCGTGTTGCTGTGGTGGTCCGCGCCCCGGATCACGTGGCTGATGCCCATCGCGAGATCGTCGACCACCACCGCCAGGTTGTAGAGGGGCGCGCCGTCGCTGCGCCGGATGATCATGTCGCCGATCTCGGCCACGTCCTGCCCGCTCGGGCCATACACGAGATCGTGCCAGGCCAGCCGGCCCTCCTTGGGCAGGCGCAGGCGCACCGTGTGGCGTCCGCAGTCGGGGCCCAGGTCCTGCTCGCGGCAGCGGCCGTCGTAGGTCCATTTCCGGCCGGCCGCGATGGTCTTCGCCCGGCGCTCCTCGATCTGCTCGGGCGTGCAGACGCAGCGATAGGCGCGACCGCCGGCGAGCAGCCCCTCGACGGCGGCGTCGTGGCTGGGGCGGCGCTCGCTCTGGCGGAAGGGCCCCTCGTCCCAGTCGATCCCGAGCCAGCCGAGCCCATCGTAGATGGCCTCTTCGGACTCGCGGGTCGAGCGCTCCTCGTCGGTGTCCTCGATGCGCAGCACCAGCTTTCCACCGGCCCGGCGGGTGAAGGCCCAGTTGAAAAGGGCCGTGCGCCCGCTGCCCATGTGCAGGAATCCCGTGGGGCTGGGCGCGAATCGGGTGCGAACTGCGCTCATGGCGGCGGGAGGGTATCAGTGATCCCCCCGCGTGCGAGTTGCCGCTGGGGGACCCGTCTGCTATTCGAGGGATTTGGTAAGTCCCCGTCCTTCCTGGCTTTCCTTGGAAGCCGCGACCATGAAGCTGCTGCTCGACCGCCTCACCGCGAGTCCGACTCCGTATCGCTTCGAGACGGCGCCGGGCTGGTGGCGCGCCGCCCAGCCGGCTCGGCACGGGCTTCCCGCCGAGCCCTCGGAGCCGTTCGTGATCGAGCTGCAGGCGCACTTGATGGGGGAGGACGTCTATCTCGAGGGCTCCATCTCCGGAACGCTCGAGTTCGAATGCAGTCGCTGCCTTGCGCGCTATCGTCACGCGTCCCACGAGCCGTTCCGACTCGTCCTCGAACCCGCCGGATCGCGCACGCCCGCCGATCCGGAGGCGGCCGAGGCGCTGGCTCGGGACGGCATGTGCCTGGGGGAAGCGACCGAAACGGGCTGGTTCCGCGGCGAGGAGATCGATCTGGGCGGGTTCGTGCTGGAGGCGATCTCGCTCTCGCTCCCCGTCCAGCCTCTGTGTCGGGAGGATTGCCCTGGGTTGTGTCCCCGATGTGGGGCCGAGCTCGCGCGGGGCGCGTGCGGCTGTGAGGATCGAAAGCCGGAGTCGCCCTTCGCGGTGCTGGGCACGCTCCGCCTCGGGCCGAGTGGAGGGAGGAGCTGATGGCGGTACCCAAGGGCAAGACCTCGAGGTCGAAGCGGGACAAGCGGCGCTCGCACCACGCGATCGGGCCGGGCGCGCGCAGTCTGTGCCCGCAGTGCAACGAGCCGAAATTGCCCCACCGCGTCTGCGGGAATTGCGGCAGCTATCGCGGCCGCGAGGTCGTCCAGACCGACGAGGAGTGACGTCGCCGGTGCTCGCGCTGGTCTTCCCCGGGCAGGGTTCCCAAGAAGTCGGCATGGGCCGCGACGTGTGCGATGCGTCGCGCGCGGCGCGAGAGGTGTTCCAGGCCGCCGACGACGCGCTCTCGCTGCCGCTCTCGAAGCTCTGCTTCGAAGGGCCCGAGGAGGATCTGCTGCGCACCGAGATCCAGCAGCCCGCGATCCTCACCACCTGCATCGCGCTGCTGCGCGCGCTGGAGGAGCGGGTCCCGGTCGCGCCGGCCTACACCGCCGGGCATAGCCTGGGCGAGTACACGGCGCTGGTCGCGAGCCGATCGCTCGGCTTCGAGGACGCGGTGCGCATGGTGCACGCCCGCGGGCGCTTCATGCAGGAGGCGGTTCCGGAGGGGCACGGCGCGATGGCGGCGGTGCTGGGCGCGGGCGAGAGCGAGGTCGCCGAGGCCTGCCTCCTGGCGGCCGCGCAGACCGGGCGGGTGGTGACGCCCGCCAACTACAACTCGCCCGGGCAGACCGTGATCGCCGGCGATGCCGCCGCCGTGGAGGTCGCCTGCGCGCTGGCGCGCGAGCGCGGCGCCAAGCGCACCATCCCGCTCGCCGTCTCGGCCCCCTTCCACTGCGAGCTGATGGCGCCGGCCGCCGAGAAGCTCGCGCTCGAGCTCGCCCGCGTGCGATTTGCCGACGCCCGGCCGCCGGTCGTGAGCAACGTCGAGGCGGAGCCCAACGCGGAGGGCGCGCGCTTCGCGGCGCTGCTGCGCGAGCAGGTCACCGCGCCGGTGCGCTTCGTCGAGATGGTGCAGCGGATGCAGGGGCTCGGCGTGACCCGGCTGCTGGAGATCGGCCCGGGCCGGGTCCTGAGCGGGCTGATCGCCCGGATCGACCGTCGCCTGGCGCGCGCCAGCCTCGCGGTGCTGGGCGACCTGCCGGCGGCGGAGAGCTTCGTCGCAGCGGGAGGGGGAACATGAGCGACGACGTCCGCGTGGAATCGCCCGGGCCGGCCGGCCTGAGCCTGGACGAGCGCGTCTTCCAGATCATCGTCCAGCACCTCGGCGCGAAGCCGGCCCAGATCGTGCCCGACGCGTCCTTCATCGACGACCTGGGCGCGGACTCGCTCGCCATCGTCCAGTTCGTGATGGCGATCGAGGAGGCCTTCGACATCGAGATCCCGGACGCCGACGCCGACCAGCTCCAGACCATCGGCGACGCCGTCGCCTACCTCCAGCAGAGACTCGAGGGCTAGATGCCGCACTCCGCACGAGAACGCCGCCGCATCGTCATCACCGGGCTCGGTTGCGTGACTCCGCTTGGCGTCAACGTGGCCTCGACCTGGGAAGGCGCCTCCACCGGCAGGTCGGGGGTCCGCCCGATCGAGAGCTTCGACGCCGGCGAGTTCTCGGTGCGCTTCGCCGGCCAGGTGCCCGGGGAGGTCCGGGTCGATGATCTTCCCAGCAAGGAGGCGCGCCGCCTCGACCGCTTCATCCTGCTCGCGCTGGGCGCGGCGCAGGAAGCGCTGCGCGACGCCGCGCTGGTGGTGACGCCCGAATCCGGCGAGCGCGTGGGCGTCGCGATCGGGACCGGGATCGGCGGCATCCAGACCCTGTACGAGGGCTATCAGTCTCTCATCGACGGCGGCCCGCGGCGCGTCTCGCCCTTCATCATCCCGATGTCGATCGGAAACATGGCGGCCGGCTACGTCGCGATCCGCCTCGGGCTGCGCGGGCCGAACCTCTGCCACGTGAGCGCCTGCACCTCGGGCGCCCACTCGATCGGAGAGTCGGCGCGGCTGATCGAGCGCGGCGACGCGGACGTGATGCTGGCGGGCGGCAGCGAAGCGGCGGCGACGCAGATCGGGCTCGCCGGGTTCGGCGCGATGCGCGCGCTCTCCACCCGCAACCAGGCGCCCGAGGCCGCCAGCCGCCCGTTCGATCGGGACCGCGACGGCTTCGTGATCGGCGAGGGCGCCGCCGTGCTGGTGCTGGAGGAGGAGGGGCACGCGCGCGCCCGCGGCGCGAAGATCCGCGGCCATCTGCTCGGCTACGCGACCACCTGCGACGCCGCCCATGTGGCGAGCCCGACCGAGGACGCCGAGGGCGCGCAGCGCTGCATGCGGCTCGCGCTGGCCGACGCCGGGCTCTCGCCCGGGGAAGTCGACTATCTGAACGCCCACGCGACCAGCACGCCGGCGGGGGATCCCGCCGAGGCGCGCGCGATCCGCGCGGTGTTCGGACCGCACGTCGACCGCGTGGCGGTCTCCGCCACCAAATCGATGACCGGCCACCTGCTCGGCGCGGCGGGAGCGCTCGAGGCCCTGCTCTGCGTCCGCGCGCTCGAGACCGGTCTGCTGCCGCCGACCATCAATCTCGACCAGCCGGATCCGGAGTGCGCGCTCGATCACGTCGCCAACAAGGCGCGGCAGGTGAGGGCGCGGGTCGCGATCTCGAATTCGTTCGGGTTCGGCGGCAGCAACGCCACGCTCGTGATCGGTCGCGCGGACGTCTAGTCGGCATGGGAGGTCGTGTGGGGCAGCCGGTCATCTTGGCGAGCGACCATCGGGGCTTCCCGCTCAAGCAGGCCTTGCGCGAGCGCCTCGAGCGCGAGGGCTACCCGACGCTCGACTTCGGCACCGCGAGCGATGCCTCGGTCGACTATCCCGAATTCGCGGCGCCCGCGGCGCGCGCCGTCGCCGAGGGCCGCAACCAGCGCGCCATCGTGATCTGCGGCACCGGCCTCGGCGTGAGCTACACCGCGAACCGCTTCCCGGGCGTGCGCGCGGCGCTGGTGCAGGACGTCGAATCGGCCCAGCTGGCGCGGCGCCACAACGACGCCAACATGCTCGCGCTGCCCGGCGACCGGCTGAACGCCGAGCAGGCCTGGCCGATCGTGAAGGCCTGGCTGGAGACGCCCTTCGAGGGCGGCCGTCACGTGCGGCGCGTCGAGCTGATCGATCGGCTCACGCGCCCGCAGGCGGAGGGCGCAGCCCTGGCCGGGCCGGGCCTCGCCGAGGTCGATCCCGAGATCCACCGCCTGATCGGACTCGAGGGCCGGAGGCAGGCGCTCTCGCTCGAGCTGATCGCGTCCGAGAACTTCGTGTCGGAAGCGGTGCTGCAAGCGGCGGGCTCGGTGCTCACCAACAAGTACGCGGAGGGCTACCCGGGCCGCCGCTACTACGGCGGCTGCGAGATCGTCGACCAGGTGGAGCAGCTCGCGATCGATCGCGCCAAGCAGCTGTTCGGCGCCGACCACGCCAACGTGCAGCCCCACGCGGGCTCGCAGGCGAACGAGGCGGTCTACCGCGCGCTGATCGAAGTGGGCGACACGGTGCTGGCGATGAACCTCGACCACGGCGGCCATCTCACGCACGGCAGTCCGGTGAATTTCTCCGGGAAGCTATACCGCATCGTTCCCTACGGAGTCCGGCGCGACACCGAGCAGGTCGACTACGACGAAGTCCGCCGCCTCGCGCTCGAGCACCGCCCGAAGCTGATCCAGTGCGGCACCACCGCCTACTCGCGGGTGCTCGATTTCGACGCTTTCCGCAGCATCGCCGACGAGGTGGGCGCGCTGCTCTTCGCCGACATCGCGCACATCGCGGGGCTGGTGGCGGCCGGGCTCCACCCGAGCCCCGTCGGCAAGGCGCACGTGGTCACCACCACCACCCACAAGACGCTGCGCGGGCCGCGCGGCGGCCTGATCCTGTGCGACGAGCGGTTCGCCAAGGCCGTCGATTCGTCCGTCTTCCCGGGCGGGCAGGGCGGCCCGCTGATGCACGTGATCGCGGCCAAGGCGGTGGCCTTCCGGGAGGCGCTGGCGCCGTCCTTCAAGGCCTACTGCGCGCAGATCGTCGCCAACGCGCGCGCGCTCGCCCGCGGCATCGCCCAGCACGGCTACCGGATCGTCTCGGGCGGCACCGACGTCCACCTCTTCCTGCTCTCGCTGGTGGATCGCGACACCACGGGCAAGGCCGGGCAGATCGCGCTGGAGCGGGCCGGCATCACGACCAACAAGAACATGGTGCCCTTCGA
>DATBRV010000050.1:0-42770 GCA_036560145.1 Myxococcota bacterium | reverse complement strand
CATGCCGGACAAGCGCCAGTTCCTCGCCGAGCTGGTGAAGAAGGCGGGCCTGCCCGCCGGCACGCGGCTGGCGCAGTGCAGGATCCGCCGCTACCGCGTCAGCAAGTACGCCTGACCATGGCTGCGCAAGATGCACGTTGGTGGCACCCGCTGCCCGACGGTCGCATCCAGTGCGACCTGTGTCCGCGCGACTGCAAGCTGCACGAAGGCCAGCGCGGGATGTGCTTCGTGCGCCAGCGCGTCGGCGACGCGATGATGCTGGCCACCTACGGCCGCAGTTCGGGCTTTTGCATCGACCCGATCGAGAAGAAGCCGCTCAACCACTTTCTGCCCGGCTCCAGCGTGTTCTCGTTCGGCACCGCCGGCTGCAACCTGGCCTGCAAGTTCTGCCAGAACTGGGACATCAGCAAGTCGAAAGACATGGACCGGCTGATGGACCAGGCGAGCCCCGAAGCGATCGCGCGCGCCGCCCAGGCCTCCGGATGCAAGAGCGTCGCCTTCACCTACAACGATCCGGTGATCTTCGCGGAGTACGCGCTCGACACGGCGGATGCCTGTCACGCACTCGGCATCCAGACGGTGGCCGTCACCGCGGGCTACATGCATGCCGCCGCTCGGCGGGAGTTCTATGCCAAGATCGACGCCGCCAACGTCGACCTCAAGGCCTTCACGGACTCCTTCTACTTCAAGCTCGCCAGCGCGCACCTCGAGCCCGTGCTGGATACGCTTCGCTACATCCGGCACGAGACCGACACCTGGCTGGAGATCACGACCCTGCTGATTCCCGGCAAGAACGACTCGGACGAGGAGCTCTCCGCGATGACGGGATGGATCGCGCGCGAGCTGGGTCCGGACGTGCCGCTGCACTTCAGCGCCTTCCATCCCGACTACAAATTGACGGACGTTCCGGCCACCCCCGCGAGCACGCTGACCCGCGCCCGCGAGATCGGTCTGCGCGCTGGCCTACACCACGTCTACACCGGCAACGTGCACGACACGGAGGGCGGAACCACGCATTGTCCCGGCTGCCGGTCGCCGCTGATCGTGCGCGACTGGTATCGGATCGACGAATACCGTCTCGGAGAAGACGGTCGCTGCCCGGAATGCAGCACGCGGGTCGCCGGGCGTTTCGATCGATTCACGCTCGCGGAGCAGTTCGGAAACCGCCGGATGCCCATCGCGCTGCGAGCCCAGCCGTAGCCACGAGCAGCGCGGCGAGCGCGATCTGCCGCGGGAGATCGAGCGCGGGCACGGTCGGGATGATCTTGAAGATCTCGCCGCCCATGTCGACGATGTAGAGCTCCCCCGACGCGTCCTCGCCGATCGCCGTGGGAGCGTTGATCTGGAGGCCCCCGCCCGGGGCGAGCTCGGCCGTGTGGTCGGTGAGGCCCGTGAGGGTCGCGCCGTCGAATCGGAAGGACCAGATCTTCGACGAGCAGTAGTCCGCGAAGAAGTACCGGCCCTGGAGCCCCAGGATCGCGGTCCCGCGATACACGGCCCCGCCCGAGATGGAGCCCGAGCAGCCGCCTCCGGCGTGAAGGTATTCGTGGATCGGAGCCGTCAGCCCGCCGGGATCGCAGGCCGTGGGCGGATTGAAGCAGAGGGTTCCTTCCATCAGCCGCCAGCCGTAGTTCTCGCCGCCGCCGCTCGCCGCCGGCTGGAAGTCCACCTCCTCGCGAAAGAACTGGCCGACGTCGCCGATGTAGAGGTCGCCCGTCAGCCGGTCGAAGCTGAAACGGAACGGATTGCGGAAGCCCTTGGCCCAGATCTCGTCGAGCGGATTGCCGGCGCCGACGAACGGGTTGCTGGCCGGAATCGCGTAGGGCGAGCCCCCGTCCACGTCGAGGCGGAGCAGCTTGCCATGCAGGTCGCCGTCGTTCTGCGCCTTGTTGCTCGGATCGGCCGCTTGTCCGTCGCCGAACCCGACGTAGAGGTAGCCGTCCGGGCCGAAGGCGACGGTGCCGCCCTGGTGGTCGATGATCGCCGAGATCTGGATCACGGTTAGCGCGCTGCCGGGGTTGGCGACGTCCGGGTCGCCCGAGACCTGGTAGCGCGCGACGGTCGGCTGGAGCGCGTTGTCCACGTATTGCACGTAGAAGTATCCGTTGCTCTGGTATTGGGGATGGAACGCCATCCCCAGGAAGCCGAAGTTCGTGTTGTTGGTGACCAGCGAGCCGATGTCGAGGAACGGGGTGGCGAGGACGGACCCGTTCTTCAGGATCTTGATCCGGCCGGTGTTGAACTCGACGATGAAGAGCCGCGAGGTGTCGCCGGGGGCCGCGGTGACGAAGACGGGTCCGGAGAGCCCCTGGGCCACCCGGACCGTCGCCAGGGTGGCCTCGGCAGGCCGGGCCAGCGCGAGGACGGCGAGCAGCAGCCAGGGGACGGAGCGCTTCATGAATGCCAGACTCTCGCGAGGCGGGGGCGGCGTCAAGGGGAGACATGCGCAGGAAGCCGGGGCGAGCTGAGGTTTCCGTGAGGGCGCCCGTCCTTGCAGTCCTAATTGCGTCGCTGATCGGCTCCGCCGCGCAGGCCCAGCTGAAGCCCCTCCCGCTGCTGAACGTCTTCGTCGTGGAGATCGGCGGCGTCGGCCCCGGGCTGCCGGACGCGTTCGGCGGCGAGGTGCACACGCCGACACTTGCTCGGGTCGCGGCGGTCGACGCCGGGTACGAGCGCGTCGACGAGGTCGATCTTGGACCGACGAGACTGGCCACGGCGCTCTTGGGACGCGGCTACGACTCGGCCGCCTTCGGCAGATGGGGCCGGGAACCGGCCGCCGAGGGCGGCCCGGAGGGGCCTTTCGACGGCTGGCCCACCCGCCAGGGGTTCGGATCCTTCTACGGCTTCCTGGCCGGCGAGGCTTCGCAGTACCATCCGGGGCTGGTGCGCGACACCGAGCTGGTGTCGTCGCCGAGGACGCCGGCGCAGGGCTACTACCTCTCCGCGGATCTCGCCGACGAAGCGATCGCCTGGCTTCGCCGGCATCGCTTCGTCGCTCCCGACCGTCCCTTCCTGGTGTACTTCGCTCCGGGTGCAGGGCGCGGCCCGCAGCAGGTTCCGCGGCCCTGGGCCGACGCCTATCGCGGCCGGTTCGACGACGGCTGGGACGCCTACCGCGACCGCGTCTTCGAACGCGCGCAGCAGGCCGGATGGTTCCCAGCCGGCGCCCGCCCCGACCCGCGGCCGCAGATGCTGGCTGCCTGGGACTCGATCCCGGAAGCCGAGCGGCCGTTCCAGCGGCGACTGATGGAGGTCCTCGCGGGCTACCTCGAGAACGCCGACGCCAGCGCGGGTCGGGTGCTCTCCGAGATCGAGCGCCTCGGGTACGGCGACGACACCCTGGTGATCTACCGGTGGGGAGACGGCTTCGCCCCGGCCGAAGACGGGCAGGGCGTGATCAGCGCGATGCTCGCCCGCAACGAGATTCCCTCGCGCCCCGCGCACCACATCGGCGCGCTCGAAAGGATGGGCGGGCTCGGCCTGCTGGGCGGCCCGAAGGTCGAGAACCGGGCGCACGCCGCCTGGGCCTGGGCCGCATCGCAGTCCTACCAGGGCCGGGACCTGGCGGCCGCGCGGCCTGGCCGCCGGCACCGGCCGATCGCGGTCGCGTGGCCCGCGCGGATCCGCGCAGGCGCCGCGCCGCGCGGAGCGCCGGATCTCGCGAGAGATCTCGGGTCCGAGCTCGCTGCCCTGCTCGAGATCCCGCGGATTCGCGAGGGGATGATCTGCCTCGATCCGCTCGAACCCGAGCCGCGGCCGCCGTCGCATGCGCAGGTCGACTGGCTCTTCACCGGCGCCGTCCGCCGTCTGCCGGAGGTGGTCGCCCCGCCCGTGGGCTCGCGCGCGAACACCGTCGAGATCGAGGTCGACGTCGCGGCGAACGCGAGCGGCGTGTTGTATGCGCTCGGTGGGATCGGGGGAGGCGTCACGGCGTACCTGGACGGCGGCACGCTGGCCTACGAATACAACATCTTCGAGATCCAGCGGGTCAAGATCCGCTCCAAGGAGAAGCTCGCCGCCGGCAGGCGCAGGATCCAGATCGAGACCGGGTTCGGCTCGGACAAGCCGCGCGCGCCGGCGAGGGTCACGCTCTCGGTCGACGGCCGGCAGGTCGCGAGCGGCGTGGTGGCGATCACCGCGCCCTTCGTCTTCTCCACGTTCGAGACGTTCGACGTCGGCGCGGATCTCGGTTCGCCGGTCTCGCTCGATTACTTCGACCGCGCGCCCTTCGCGCTCGAAGGGAGCATCGAGCGCCTGGAGGTCAGGGCCGAGCCAAGCTCACGGTGACGGGGACGCCCGAGAGAGCGGCGGCGCCGGAGACCGGATCGATGAAGCTCTCGTCGGTCACGTCGTTGACGCTGGCGCCGGGGTGCGCGGCGGCGACGCCGAGCCGCGTGCCGGGGCGGCCGTGGCCCCAGCCATGCGGCAGCGAGACCACGCCGGGCATGATCTCGTCGCTAACCTGGATCGGCACCTCGATCTCTCCGGCGCGCGACTTGAGCGTCACGCGCGCTCCCTCCGCGAGGCCGCGCTGCGCCGCGTCCTCCGGGTGGATCAGCAGCACGCAGCGGTGTCGCCCCGAGACCAGCCGCTCGCTGTTGTGCATCCAGGAGTTGTTGCTGCGCAGCGTGCGGCGCGAGATCAGCACCAGCCCGTCCGCCCCGAGCCGCGCCGGCTCGGCGAGCCTTCGGGCGAGCCGTGGCAGATCGGCGCGCACCAGCTCCGGGACCAGCGGGATCTTCGTGCGCCCGCGCAGGATCCCCGGCAGGCGCGGCTCGAGCGGTCCGAGGTCGATCCCGTGCGGGGCGGCCTCCAGCTGCGAGAGCCGCAGCTTGTGCGGCCCGAAGCGCAGCATCAGGGCGAGCAGGCCGCGCGGTCCGATCCGGCGCGCGAGCCAGGCCTTGGCGCGCGCCGCCAGGGCTCCGCGCCCGCCGCGCGCGCGCGCCAGCCGCGCGGTCAGCCCCACCAGGATCTCCCAGTCGTGGAGAGCCCCCGGCGGCTTATCCAGAACTGCCGGCGAATAGTGCGCCGTGTTCCGGATCGCGACGCCGTGGAAGATTACCGGATAGTGTTCGTGCTCGAGCCCGAAGCTGGGCGGCAGGATCAGGTCGGCGTGGCGGGTCGTCTCGTTCAGGTAGACGTCGATCGCGACCATGAACTCGAGCTTCGGATAGGCGCGGTCGAGGCGCGCGCCGTTCGGGAGCGAGAGGACGGGATTCCCGGCGTGCGTCAGCAGGGCGCGGATCTGGCCGGGGCCTGGCGTCTCGATCTCCTCGGCGAAGCACGCCACCGGGAGCTCGCCGTTGAACTCGGGCAGGTTCGAGACGCGGCTCCGCCAGCGGCCGAAGTGCCCGACCTGGCCCAGCATGGCCGCGACGGTCGGCAGATCCGCGGCCGGAGTCGTGAACATGGCGCCGCCGGGGCGGTCGAGGTTGCCGGTCGCGATGTTGAGCAGGTCCACTAGCCAGTTGGTGGTGGCGCCGAACTCCTGCACGCAGGTGCCCATCCGCCCGTAGCAGACGGCCGAGGGCGCCGCGGCGAAATCGCGCGCCAGGCGCGCGATCGCCTCGGCCGGGATCCCGACCTGCGGCGCCACACGCTCCGGCGTGTAGGGGGCGACCAGCGCCGGGATCTCCTCGAGTCCCTCCACCAGGGAAGCCAGCCGGCCGGGCTTCGCGAGCCCCTCGCGGAAGACGACGTTCAGCAGCGAAGCGACCAGCAGCGCGTCCGTCCCGGGCCGGATGAAGAGGTGCGTGTCGGCCAGTTCGGCCGTCTCGGTGCGCCGCGGATCCACCACCACCACCCGCCCGCCGCGCTCGCGGATCGCGCGCAGACGCGCCACCACGTCGGGGGCCGTCATCACGCTCCCGTTCGAGACGGCGGGGTTCGCGCCGAGCGCCAGCAAGAACGAGGTCCGGTCGAGGTCGGGGATGGGCAATACCGCCTGGTTCCCGTAGAGCGTCGCCGACATCAGCGTGCGCGGCAGCGTATCGACGGGGCTCGCCGAGTAGACGTTGCGCGAGCCGAGCTGGTCCTTCAGCAGCGAGATGAACAGCACGGCCGAGTAGCTGTGGCTGGTCGGGTTGCCGCGGTAGAGGGCCACCGCGTCGCGGCCGTGGCGCTGCTGGATCTCGGCGAGCCGCCCCGCCGCGAGGTCGAGCGCCTCGTCCCAGCCAATTTCGTCCCAGCGGTCCGAGCCGTCCCGCCGGCGGCGCATCGGCTGCCGGATCCGCTCCGGGTCGTTCTGCACGTCGGCCAGCGCGACGCCCTTGGGACACAGGTGCCCGCGGCTGAAGGGATCCTCGGCGTCGCCCCGGATCTTGTGGACCCGTTTGCCATCGTGCTCGACGGCGATCCCGCAGATCGCCTCGCAGAGCATGCAGACCGCGTAGTCCGTGCGCGTGCCCATGGGATCCTCCTGCGCGGCAGCAGCCAGTCTCGCGCGCGCGAGGCGAGCCCGGCAAGGGCCACTTCCCGCGCGCGGGAGGGGGCCACCTCAGAGCTTCGCGAGCGCGGCCACGGCGGCCGAGGCGGCCACCTGGGTGGCGGCGCGCATGTCGCGGCCGAGCCGCGCCAGCTTGGGGAGGCGCCAGGGACGGGTCAGCACGAAGCGGGCGATCGCGGGGAGGTTCGGCCCGCCGTCGGGTCGCGCCAGGCCGAACACGTCCCGGTCTATGTTGGGATCGCCGGCGCGGTCGCTGATCGCGCGGAACACCGACCAGGGACACCCGCGCCGCTCGCAGACCGCCGCAACCGCGGAGGTCTCCATGTCGATCGCGATCACGCCGCGCTGCTCGAGGCGCGCGAAGACGCCGCGATCGAGGATCAGGCCGTCCGAGGTCGCCAGCGTTCCCCGCGGCGTAGCGTCCCCGAGCCGGGCGGGCCGGTGCTGCGCGCCGCTCGCGAGGTCGAGCACCAGCTCCGGCACCACCAGGTCGCCGAGCTGGACGCTGGCCCCGATGCCTCCCGCGATGCCGACGACCACCAGGTGGTCGACCGCGCCCGAGTCGAGCACGCGCTCGGCCGCGCGCGCTGCCGCGAGGGTTCCCATCTGCGTGATCGTCGCCACGATCTCGACCCGCCCGACGGCGCCGGAGTACAAGGCGTCCGCGCCGGGCCCCGTTCTTCGCAAGCCGAGCGGCCGCACCAGCGGGCGCAGCTCGTGTCGCATCGGCGCGAGCACCCCGACGCGGCTCGCCCCGGTGGATCGGTTCATCGCGCCATTCTACGCTGGGCGGCCCGAACCAGGAGGTCGCATGCAGAGGATGCTCGCCGTGCTCGCCGCCGTGTTGCTCGCGTCGGCGCTCGCGGGCTGCGCCCCGCTCCAGCAGTCGCTCCAGCAGGACCAGGCGTCCGACGCCGAGCAGCTCCTGCGCGAGGCGGGCTTCCGCATGATTCCCGGCGACACCAAGCCTCGCATCGACATGCTGCGCGCGCTCGAGCCGCGCCGCATCACCGCGGTCGATCGCGATGGTCGGACCTGGTACGTGTACGCGGATCCCAGCAACTGCGCGTGCCTCTACGTCGGCAATCCCGCCAGCTACCGGGCGTACCAGCGGCTCGCGAGCGAGCGCGGGATCATCTTCGAAGAGGCCGTGCTGAGCGACGATACGGCGCTCGGCTGGGCGGCCTGGGGCCCCTGGTACTGACGTACATGGGGGGAGATACCCCCCCCATTCAGCTCAGATTCTTCGTCGGGTCGCGCATCGAATGCGGCCAATTGTCACATGGCCGGGTTAGCATGAGCTCGCGAGGTGGCTCATACGCCTCGAAAACGAAAGGAAGCTCCATGCGCAAAGCAAGACCGATCCTGGTGGGAATCTTGATCGCGCTCGCCTGGGCCGCCGGCCCGGCTGCGGCGCAGAGCAAGCCGAACATCGTCGTCATCATGGGCGACGACGTCGGCTGGTTCAACGTCGGCGCCTACCACCGGGGCATCATGTCCGGGAAGACGCCCAACCTCGACAAGCTCGCCTCCGAGGGAATGATGTTCACCGACTACTATGCCGAGGCGAGCTGCACGGCGGGTCGGGCCAGCTTCATCACCGGAGAGATCCCGCTGCGCACGGGGTTGACGACCGTCGGCCAGGCCGGCGCCGCCGTGGGCATGCCGGACAAGGCCGCGACCCTCGCCGCCGCTCTCAAGGCTCAGGGGTACGCCACCGGCCAGTTCGGCAAGAACCACCTCGGCGATCTGAACAAGTATCTGCCGACACTGCATGGTTTCGATGAGTTCTTCGGGTACCTGTACCACCTCGACGCGATGTCGGACCCCTACTGGTACTCGTTCCCGAACGATCAGGCCTACCGTGACAAGGTCGGTCCGCGCAACCTGTTGCATACCTGGGCGACGGCGACGGACGACCCGTCCGAGCACCCGCGCTGGGGCCGCGTCGGCAAGCAGAAGATCGTGGACGAGGGCCCGCTCGCGCCCTACCCGAACATGTCCAACGTTCCGAACATGCACGACATCACGCCGAAGGCCAAGTACGACATGACGACCTTCGACGAAGTGCTGGTCAAGGCGTCGTCCGACTTCATGGACAAGGCCAAGAAGGACGGCAAGCCGTTCTTCGTCTGGCACAACACGACGCGCATGCACGTCTGGACTTTCCTGTCGCCCAAGTACCAGGCGCTCATGAACAGCCAGACCAACTACGGCCTCGAGGAAGCCGGCATGGCGCAGCTGGACGACAGCATCGGCGCCCTCCTGAAGCACCTGGAGGACATCGGCGAGGCCGACAACACCATCGTCATCTTCACCACCGACAATGGCGCCGAGGTGTTCACCTGGCCCGATGGAGGCATGACGCCGTTCAAGGGCACGAAGGGAACCGTGATGGAAGGCGGCTTCCGCGCGCCGGCCATCGTTCGCTGGCCGGGCAAGATCAAGCCGGGCACCGTCGAGAACGGCATCTTCTCGGCGCTCGATTGGTTCCCCACCCTCACGGCTGCCGCGGGAAACCCCGACATCACGCAACAGCTGCTGAAGGGCACGACGCTTGGGGACAAGACCTACAAGAATCACCTCGACGGCTACAACCAGCTGGCCCTGTTGCAGGGCAAGGGGCCCTCCGCGCGCAACGAGTTCTTCTATTTCGGCGGCCCTAACCTGGGCGCCATTCGGATCGGCAATTTCAAGTTCCAGTTCTACCAGCAGCCAGAGGGTTGGCCCGGCGCCAAGGTCACCACGGACATGCCCACGATGGTCAACATCCGCCAGGATCCGTTCGAGCGGACACCGTCGATCGGCGGCCAGAACCTCAACGATCTCGGCGGGGGCTACATGAATGACTTCTATGCCCGCGAGTTCTGGCGCTTCGTCTCGGTTCAGGAGGCGGTGACGAAGCTGGCCTCCACCGCGATCGACTTCCCGCCGATGCAGGACCCGGCTTCCTTCAACCTGGAGGCGGTGAAGCAGAAGATCGCGGCGGCGATCAAGAACAAGCCTGGCAACTAGGAGAGATGCGGCGCCTCTTGATCCTCGCGGATGCCGGCGAACGCCCCGGCATCCGCAGGGATCTCGAGGCGCTCGCGGAGCGGATTCCGAAGCTCGCCCCGGAGATCGACGTCGTCGTGGCCGGAGGGCGCCATCGAGAGCAGCGAAAGCTGCTGCTGCGCGCCTTGCGACCTTCGCTCGCCGTCGGGTTCGGCAAGATCCGCAGTCGCCGCTTTCCCGCTGGCGAGATCTTTCATTGCCCGCAGATCCCCAAATACGTCGAGATGGAGCGGCTGCGCGCCGCCGGCGTGCCGGTCCCCGATTGGCTCGTCCTCACGCCGGGCGTCGCGCTGGATCCCGCGATCTGGGGGCCCTACGTGGTGGTCAAGCCGGACGCCGGCTATCGCGGGGCGGAGGTCCGGATCCGCAGGACCGGACGCGTCCGCTACGAGCCGCCCGAGTCGTTTCCAGCGGAGCATCCGGCCCGGAAGGGCCCCATGCTGGCGCAGCGCTTCATCTACACGGGACCCTGGGCGGTCGGCTATCGCGTCACCACCTTTTTTGGCCGGGCGCTCTTCTGCTGGCGGGTCGAGCAATCCCACGAGAAGCGGCGCCTCGAGAGCCGCTTCGACTTCGGCGGCTCCCCAGACAGCGGCGGCGGCGGCATCCAGATCATCGCCCCCTCCAAGACGTCCAGCTACACGCTCGTGGACGACAAGGACGTCCTCGAGCTGGCCGAGCGCGCACATCGCCTCGCGTTCCCGGACTACCCCTATCTGGGCGTCGACCTCCTGCGCGACGCCGAAACCGGCGAGCTCTGGGTGATCGAGGTCAATTCGGGCGGCTCGATCTGGCACTTCTCGACGCGGATGGGCGTCGACATGCAGAAGGCGCATGGGATGGACTTCTACGCGCAGTTCGGGGCCCTCGACCGCGCGGCGGAGCGGCTGATCGAGCTGACCCGCGCGCGGGCGCGGCGGGCGCCGTTGGGACGGAAGGCGGAGCAGTACCGGGCGCTTTGAATCAGCGAGCGGCGCGCCGCAGCCTGGCCGCCGCGGTTCCCGCGAGCAGCAGCGCGAGGAGCGGCAGCCCCGGCCCCGTCATCAGCGGAACGGGAGCCGGCGGGGGGACGGGCGTCGCGAGGAAGATGCCGGTGCGCGCGTCGTTCAGCGTGGCGACGAAGGCGACCCGGCCGGCGTCGTTGCGCGAGAGGAATCCGAAGCTCGCGAACGCGGCGCCTCCCGAGCTGGGAGCGATCTCCCCGGCGAGCGCCACCGGCGTGTAGACGCCCGCGTCGTGCACCCAGACGCCGCCCGCGACGGGTCCGCTTCCGAAGGCGAGGCTCATGGCGACGCTTCCGTCGCTCGCGATGTCGGGGAGGCTCGAGATGGTGGTGATCGGACCGGCGCCGGGGAGGGTCTGGCCCTGGACCACGACGCTCGCGACGGCGGAGGAGGCCACGAAGAACCCGCCGGTCGCGCTTCCGCCCGTCACGTTCGAGAGGAACGCCACCGAGCCGCTGGCGTTGATCGCGGGGTAGAGGAAGTTCACCAGCGTTCCGCCGCCCGTGCCGGGCGCGGGATCGCCGGCGCGCGCGAGCGCGAGCGTGCCGCTGCCCGTGTCCGCGAAGAGCCCCGGTGAGGCGGGCCCCCCCGTCGTGACGGCTTCGAACGCCACGGTGCCCCCGTCATTCAGCGCCGGGTAGCCGAAGCTCGAGTACGTCTCGGCGCCGCCGAAGACGCTGTCGCCCGCGCCCGCCAGCAGCTGCATGACGCCGGCCGCCGAGCGGTGGAACACACCGCGCGGATGCGTCCCGCCGGTCACGTTCGAGCGGAACGCGATGTCCCCCGCGGCGTTCATCCCGAAGAACCCGACGTTGGAGATCGTCGCGCCGAGCGTACCCCCGGGCGGCACGGGGGCCGCGCTGCCCTCGGCGACGAGCACCGAATCCGCGCCCGCGGTATCGAGGTAGATCCCGTCGACGCTGCCGGTGAGGATCGCGGCGTAGGCCGCGCGCCCGCTGCCGTCGAGCCGCGTATAGGCGCTGAACGGGCCGAAGGTCCCCGGGTAGGGCGCCGGCGCCGGATGCCCGGTGCGCGTGCGCAGCACGGGGCCCGAGCCCTCGTCCACCCAGACCCCCGCGTTCGGGAACCCGGAGGAGAGCGGGGCGCCGAAGCCGACCCGGCCCGCCTCGTCGAGCGCCACGTCGAGGAAGGCGCCGAAGGCGTCCGTGGTGCCGGGAGCCGGCGCTCCCTGGAGCGCGATCGTCGAGAGCGTGTAGCCGGTCGCCGCGAAGGCGCCGGAGACCGGCAGCAGCGCCATCGCCACGGCGAGGGCGAGTCTCGGGAAGGGGATGGCCATGGGCGGATCTCCCGTGTGTACCCCGGGCTCATCGACCGCTCAGGGCCGCGACCTTACGGCCCGCGGGCGTGGGCGCGGGCGACCCGCAGGCGACCGGCAGCAAGGCGCAACAAGTACGCGTCGGGCGCGGAGCGGGATCGCCGCGAGGAATCGAAGGAGGCTGATTGGCGCGCCGGGAGGGACTCGAACCCCCGACCCTCAGGTTCGAAGCCTGATGCTCTATCCAGCTGAGCTACCGGCGCGCGAGACGAGGTGATGGGTTGGATACAGGAGGCGCGGGGAGCGCGCCAGCGGCCGGCGCTAGCCCCCGCGCTTCTTCTTCTCCGCGGCCTGGATCTTCTGGTAGAGCGCCTGGAGCTGGGAATCGAGCAGCTTGCTTCCGATCGAGCGCTTGGTGCCGCCCCCGAAGCCGGTCACCTGGTCGGTGGAGGTCCGGTTCGTGTAGATCACGAGGGTGCCCGTCTGCATCGGGAGCAGCGCCGCGATCGCCTGCTCGGAGTTGTAGCCGGTGTTCACGTAGAACTGGCGCTGCACCACCACCCAGCTGTTGCCCTCGGGCACGTAGAGGCTGTGCATGAGCGCGATCGTCGGCGCGCCGTGGGCCATGATGTGCGACCAGCGGAAGGCCTCCTCGGTGCCGGGGGGCTTCGAGGCCGGGTAGTTGAGGAGCAGCTCGTGGGCGTTGGGCACCATCTGCTGGAGGCGCTTGGTGGCCTGGGTGGCCGCGCGCAGCTCGTCGGCGGGGGAGCGCAGATTGCCGCCAGCCCCCGCGTAGGGCGCGATCCCCGCCAGCCCCTTCGCCTGGTAGGCCTGGAGGCGCGCGAGCAGCGCGCTGCGCACCGCCTGCTCGACGGCGGCCGTCGAGGCTCCGCTTCCGAGCTTGTTGAAGGCCGCGATCTCCTCGCTGGAGAGATTCAGGGCGATGCCTGGCTTGGCGCCGAGGTAGGCCTGGGTACGCTTCGGCGCGTCGGGCTGGAGCGTGAGCTTCGCGAAGTGGCCGAGGGTCGGCGCCCCCGAGATCATCTCGAAGCCGATCGTGTTCGGGTCCGTCTCGTCGATCAGGCCCGTCCTCAGCTGGTTCACGAGCTCTCTGGGAGAGGCCTGCACCAGGAACGCGAAGGCCGCCACGATCTCGCGCTCGGAGCTGGGCTGGATGCTGGTGTCGACGAACTTCCCCGCCTCGACCTGGGCGATCTGGTCCTTGCTGAAGCCGATCTCCGCGAGGAAGGTCGCAGCTTCCGGGAGCTGCGCCGCGGCGGGCTGCGCGAGGCCGGCGACGAGGACGAGCCAGAGCGCTCCGCGTGCGATCGAGGTTCGAAGCATGCTCGCCTCCCCCTTCAGCCGGTCAGCTCCCGGAGCTCCTTGCCGACGTCCGGCAGCAGCCCGGCCCGCTCGAGCCAGAAGGCGCAGAGCGTCGCGTAGAGGCGCTCGACGCACGGGCGCTGGTAATCGTAGCGGGCGTCCGTGTTGAACGACGCCCACAGCGTGGCGAACGGATTCGGCTCGAAGACGACGAGCTCTCCTTCACGGGTCAGCGCGTAGTCGAAGGCGACGACGTCGAGCCCCAGCGCCCTGGCGGCGCGGACCAGGATCTCCTGGTGGGGATCCTGTCGCGATCCCGTGTAGGCGAGCTCCTCCTCGAGGAACGCCGGAACCCGGCCTCGCCGCTGCGCCTTCACGACCCATTTCCGGCTGATCACGAGATGCCGCGGCGCCCCGCTCTCGCCCGCCACCAGGTAGCGCCACTTGCGAAACCATCCGTCGGGGCTCTGCACGTCGCGGTACTCGACGACGACCGGTTCGTGGAGCGCGTGCCAGGGGACCTGCGCGAGCTCCTGCTCGTCTCGGCACAGGTGCATCGGGCCGCCGTGGCGGCGGTCCTCGCGCGCGATCACCGGGAACGCGAATCCCTCCGGCAGCTCCCGCGAATCGGGAATCGGCGCGACCCTCGGCATCGGCACGCCGGCCGCCCGCAGGCGCGCGGACGCCACCGACTTGATCGAGTTCGAGAGCTGCTCCACCGGGTTCACGACCGCGCCGCCCGCGTCCAGGATGGCGTCCTCGACGCGCTTGGCCTGCCGGTACTCCTTCGGAAACTCCTCGCGCAGGGGATCCTGGAGCCAGGGCAGGAAGAGCGCGTAGCGCGCGGGATCCCTGGGCGCGAAGCCGACGCGGCGCAGATCGAACAAGGTCGCCGCGGCCGGCGCCGTGCGCAGCAGCCAGCCGAGCAGGTCGTCGTTGTAGTCGGGGAGCTGGTCCGTGTGCCGCATCACCAGGATCCGGCGGCCGCTCGCACGACGTGAAGCGGTGTAGAGCCGATCCGAGATCCAGAGCTGGAGCGGTCGCAGGCTGCGAGCCATTTCCGGCTAGCCCGGCTTGCGGCCGGTCGCGACGAGCAGGCTCCAGCGCAGCGCGATGCCTCCCTCCGGCAGCGGGTCGGCGCCGAGCTGCTCCTCGATGGCGGCGCGGATCTGGGCCTGCGTGGCGAGGTCGACGCCGAAGAGCAGCCGCACGAAGGCGACCATCTCGGAGGTGTCCGCGAACCGCCAGCGCAGCGGCGCGGTCGCGAGCGTCACCTCGCCGAGCCCCGCCTCGCGCAGCGCATCTGCGAACGACGCGTCGAGGAAGACGCCCTGATGGCCCGTGCGGCTGTGCTCGTGGACGAAGCCGTTCAGGAAGCGGTCCGGCGGCGACCCGAGCTGCACGTCGGCGACGCCGAAGCGACCGCCGGGCCGCAGCACGCGGACCAGCTCCGCGAGCGCCCCGCCGACGTCCGGCTCGTGGTGCAGCCCCGTCAGGCAGGTGACGAGATCGGCCGAGCGGTCGGGCAGCTCGATCTTGGCGAGGGGGCTCAGGACCCGCGAGCAGAGGCCGCTTTCCGGGCAGCGGTCGAAGAACGGCCGCGCCGCTTCGACCGCCACGTAGCGCACCCCCGCCGGCAGCCGCGCGGCGAGATAGCCGCCCCCGGCCGGCGCGTCGACCAGCGTCTCTCCCGGCTTCGGCTCGAGCGCGTCGAGCAGCAGGCGCAGCTCTTCCTCGCGCGCCTCCGGCCATCGCGTCATGGCCTCGTGGTAGGCGTCGCCACGCGCGGTGAAGATGTCCTCGTAGCTGTCGAGCATGCCGGGTCGCATCCTAGCGGCTCCGGGCGGGAACAGAACCTCTAATGGACGGGGGGCGCCACCTGGGCCGCCCGGGCCCTGCGCTGCCGTCGGTGACCCAGAATGGGGCGGAACCAGTGCTCGAGCACCCGCTGGGCGCTCCCGCATCGGATGTCGAACGCGATGTCGCGGCGTCCGCGCGCGAGCGCTTCGTGCAGGTTCTCCTCGGCGCGATGCGGATTGTGCTGCGCGGCCGAGCGCAGGCTCGAGCGCGAGCGGGCGTGGCGAAATCCCGGGAACTCCCTCCGCCCGGTGATCAGCTCGAGGCTCGTCTGCGTCCAGGTGCACTTCCGGCAGGTCCCGCAGTTGTCGATCACGCCTCGCGCGGGGTCGACGCTCTGCCAGCCTGGGTTCGAGCAGACGCGAAGCTTCGCGAGCGCCTCGGGCCAGGCCGCGATCACGGCGACCTTCGCGAAGCGGGTCGGGACGTCCGCCCCGTCGTGGATGCACTGGAATCCCGCCGTGCCGATCAGGTGGTCGGTGCTCGGATTCGAGCCGTCCGCGTGGAAGTCGTTGTATCCACGCGCGGCCGCTAAATAGAATCTGCCGAGGCTGGGGCTCAGCGCGAGCGCGCAGGCGCTCAGCGCGGTGCCGAAGGAGCGGATCGTCCTCCCGCGGCCCACTCCTGCAACGCGAAACTCGCGCATGTTGGTGCGAACCGTCACCAGCGCGACCCCGAGCGGCGCGAGCAGCGGCGCATAGATGGCCTCGAGCGTCTCGAAACGGCCGGTCTCCTCGGGGTCGACGTCGAGATCGAACCCGTTGACCAGCAGCGCATGGCTGAGGCGGAACCCGGGTATCTCCTCCCGGTTCTCGGTGTGACGCCACGTCGTGTAGAGCGAATCCACCCCTCCCGAGAACGCGCACGCGACCCCGGCGCCGCGCTGCGCGAGGGGCGCCTCCTCCAGCGTCTCGCAGCGGACGTCAATTACGTTCAAGTGCCGCGGCCACCAGGCGAAGTGGATGTGCTGGAGCTCGCGAATCCCCCAGGCGAGGCGCGGCGACGTCCTGCCCCGCACCTCGACGTTCTCGCCGCAGGCCATCGCGACGGGGATCATCGCGGCCAGGAACGGATCGGCGCGATCGCCGAGCTCTACGCCGCGGTCGGAATCCACCTCGAACCAGAGGCGCTCGAGGCCGGCCAGCTTCGGATGGCGGGCCTCGATGCGGGCTGCGACGCGAAGCTTCCCGTCGGCGCGCGACAGCTCCGGCTGGTGCAGGATCATGGCGCAAGTCTAGCGGCGGGGGGTCCGGTAGCATGCCCGGCGCGTGCACGCGCTCGGGAGCTCCGCCACGGCAGGAAAACTCCCCGATTATCTTCCCATCCTGGACCGGCGCCTGCCGCGCGGGGGCGCTCCGCCCGTCTACACCGAGCGCGAGATCACGCAGCCCGTCGATCTCTGCGACGCGCGCGGGTGGCTGAATCCGGACGCGGTCGGCTTCTCCCGCCAGCCGCGGGTGCGCGCCAACCTCTCGGGGCACTGGCCGC
Organism: Myxococcota bacterium; assembly: GCA_036560145.1. GTDB lineage: Bacteria > Myxococcota_A > UBA9160 > UBA9160 > SMWR01 > DATBRV01. The sequence continues at coordinate 26,323 of DATBRV010000050.1, read as the reverse complement.
GCAAGAAACGCTGGAACTTCTGGAACTGGATCGGCCCCGACTTCGTCTTCTCGGTGACGCTGGCGGACATCGATCTGGTCTCGTTCTGCTCCTTCACGCTCACGGACTTCGGCGACGGTGCGCACTGGAGCGGCGCCTCGTATGGGCGCTCCGGCCGCTTCACGCTGCCCGAGGTGGTCGAGGCGAGCGTCGCCTTCCAGGGCGGCGGGCTCGATTATGCGAACCGCGTCGACGGCGCCGATCTCGCCGTGCGCTTCCGCGGCCGCGCGCAGGGCGGCGACGAGGTGGCGGCGGAGTTCGCGGTGCGCCGGCCGCCGGGGCACGAGAGCCTGAACGTCGTGGTGCCGTGGACGGCAAGTCGATTCCAGTGCAACTCGAAGCACGCGGCGCTCCCCTGCCAGGGAGAGGTGCGCGCGGGAGCGCGCCGCTACGCGCTCGACCCGCAGACCTGCTTCGCCGTCCAGGATTGGGGCCGCGGCATCTGGCCGTATCGCTCGTTCTGGAACTGGGGCGTCGCGACGGGCTGGGCCGGCGACGTGCTGCTCGGCGTCAACTTCGGCGGCAAGTGGACCACCGGCACCGGCTCGAACGAGAACGGGATCCTGTGCAACGGGCGCCTGCACAAGCTGATGGAGGACCTGCGCTGGGAGTACGACGCGGCGCAGTGGCGGAGGCCCTGGCGCGTAGTCGCCCCGCACTCGGGCGCGCTCGATCTGGTGCTCGAGCCGCTCGCCGCGCACACGCCGCGCCTGAACCTCGGCCTGCTCGCGACGGGCGGCGTCTGCGCCTTCGGCCGCTGGCGGGGCCGCGTCACTGTCGAGGGCCGCGAACTTGCCGTCGACGGCCTCCTCGGCTGGGCGGAGGAGTTCGCGCACCGCTGGTGAGCCGGGGGGCCGGTTTCGAGATATCCATCCATATTCGAGTCCTGCCGGAGGCTCCGCTTGAAGCTCGCTGAAAGCTCCTCGCTGCGATCGTTCGAGGCCGACGTTGCGATCGTCGGGTATGGGCCGGTGGGGCAGATGCTCGCGATCCTGCTCGGGCAGCGTGGCTGGCGCGTGCAGGTGCTCGAGCGCTGGCCCGAGGCGTATCCGTTGCCGCGGGCAGTGCACTTCGATCACGAGGTGGGGCGGATCCTCCAGAGCGCAGGCGTTGCCCCGGCGCTCGAGGGGCGCACGGTTCCGGCCAGCGTCTACGAGTGGCGAAGCGCGCGCGGTGAGACGCTGGTCCGCTTCGGGCGCGATGCGGAGCGAAGCCTCTCGGGCTGGCCGGAGTCGAGCATGTTCTGCCAGCCCGAACTTGAAGCCATCCTCGATGCGCGGGCGCGCGCGCTCCCGACGGTCTCGATCGAGCGCGGCGGCGAGGCCGTCGGCCTGCGCCTCGAGCCGGACGGCGCCGCGCTCGACGTGCAGCGCAGCGACGGGAGCAGGCGCGAGCTGCGCGCTCGCTTCGTGCTGGGCTGCGACGGCGCAAATAGTTTTGTGCGCGGCCAGATCGGCTCGGGCTGGCACGACCTCGGCTTCCACTTCGACTGGCTGGTGGTGGACCTGCTTCCCAGCGACCCGCGCTGGGACGGGCCGATCAACTGGCAGCTCTGCGACCCGGCGCGCCCGACCACCCTGGTGTCGGGCGGCCCGGGCCGCCGGCGCTGGGAGTTCATGCGCCTCCCGCAGGAGACGCTCGACGAACTGAACAGCGAGGAGGCCGCCTGGCGCCTGCTCGGGCCGTGGGGCGTGCATCCCGGCAACGCGAAGCTCGAGCGGCACGCCGTCTACAGCTTCCGCGCGCGCTGGGCCGACCGCTGGCGCAACGGTCGCGCGCTCCTCGCCGGCGACGCCGCGCACGAGATGCCGCCGTTCGCGGGCCAGGGCCTGTGCGCCGGCCTGCGCGACGCCGCGAACCTCGCCTGGAAGCTCGACCTCGTGCTGCGCGGTGCGGCGAACGAAGCCGTTCTCGACAGCTACACGACGGAGCGCGCGCCGCACGTCGCCGCGATGATCCAGCTCTCGGTGGCCCTCGGCCGCATCATCTGCGTCGCCGACCCCGCGGAGGCCGCGGAGCGCGACGCGCGCATGATCGGCGAGGCGAAGCAACGGAGCTCCCCCGTCGACGCCGCGCTGCCCCCGCTCGGCTCCGGCTGCTTCGAGGGCGGCGCCCCCGCCGCCGGCAAGCTCTTCGTGCAGGACGTGGTGCGCCACCGAGGCGTGACCGGCCGCTTCGACGACGTCGTCGGCCGCGGCTTCGTGCTCGCGAGCCCGGCCGGCGACCCGGCCGCGGCGCTCGGCCCCGAGCCGGCCGCCTGGTTCGCCTCGCTCGGCGGCATCAGCGCGCACGTCGCGCCGGGCGCACCGTGCGAGGACGTGAACGGCGGATACGCGCGCTGGTTCGCCCAGCACGGCGCCGCGGTCGCGCTGGTGCGGCCGGACTTCGCGGTGTTCGGCGCCGCGCCGAAGCTCACGGACGGCGCCGGGCTGGTGCAGGCGCTACGCCGGCGGCTTGGCTGAGATCTCCGCCTCGGCGGGCGGCGTCCACGAGCCGGTCTCGAAGTACGGATGTACTGTTTGTCAACTTCGATCGTACACGCGTACGAGGAGCCGACATGAGACTCTGCACCTTCTCCCAAGACGGCCCGCCGCGCGTCGGCGTGGTCCTGGACGACGGCATCGTCGATCTCGCCGCGGCGGCGCCCGAGCTGCCGCGCGACCTTGGCGCGCTGCTGGCGGCCGGTGACGCCGCGCTCTCCGTCGCGGCGAAGGCCGCCGCGCGCGCGAAGAGCCGGCTCGCGCAGGTCGCGGTGCGCCTCGCCGCCCCGATCCTGCGCCCGCCGAAGTTCCTCGCGATCGGCCTCAACTACGCCGACCACGTCGCCGAGGCAGGCCTCGAGGCGCCGAAGCTTCCCACCGTCTTCAACAAGCAGTCCACCTGCGTCACCGGGCCGCACGATCCGGTGCACATGCCGCGCGTGTCGTCGGCGCTCGACTACGAGGGCGAGCTCGGCTTCGTGATCGGGCGGCGCTGCCGCCACGTGCCGCGCGCGCGCGCCCGCGAGGTGATCGCCGGGTACCTCGTCGTGAACGACGTCACCGTGCGCGACTGGCAGTTCCGGATCCCGACCTGGACGATGGGCAAGTCCTTCGACACGCACGGCCCCATCGGCCCCTGGCTCACGACCGCGGACGAGATCGACCCGAGCGGTTTGCGCCTGCGCACCTGGGTGAACGGCGAGCTGCGCCAGGATTCGAACACCAAGCAGCTGATCTTCGACTGCGCCGCCATCGTCGAGCACCTCTCCACCGCCTTCACGCTCGAGCCCGGCGACGTGATCGCGACCGGCACGCCCGCCGGCGTCGGCATCGCGATGAAGCCGCCGAAGCTGCTCCAGGTCGGCGACCGGATGCGCGTCGAGATCGACGGCCTCGGCGCGCTCGAGAACAGCGTGATCCCCGAGCCGGATACGGCCCTGTTCTAGGAGAAGCCCCATGCCGCTGCACCGCCTCGCTTCCCTCACGATCGGCGTTCCCGCGCCGGAGCCCGTGCGCGGCTTCTACCGCGATTTCGGCCTGGCCGAGACGAAGCCCGGACGCTTCGAGACCGCCGACGGCGGCGAGCAGCTCCGGATCCAAGCGGCGCCGTGGAGGCGCCTGCTCGCGCTCGCGATCGGAGTGGACGATGCCGACGACCTCGGGCGCGTCGCCGCCGCACTCGCGAGGCTCGGCGTCGAGACGGAGCGCGGCGAGCGAGCGCTCGAGGCCGTGGAGCCCGTCACCGGTGTACGCGTGCGGCTCGCCGTCGAAGCGCGCGTGGCGCAGAAGCCCCCGTCGGCGCTCGCGCTCAACGCCCCTGGGCGCACGCAGCGCTCGGATGCGCGCTCCCCCGCAGTGCTGCCCGGCGCATCCGCCCGCCCTCGCAGGCTCTCGCACGTCGTGATCGGCTCGCCCGATGCACCCGCCTCGAAGCGCTTCTTCACGGAGGGCATCGGCTTGCGCGTGAGCGACGAGGTGCCCGCGATCGGCGCGAGCTTCCTGCGCTGCTCCACCGATCACCACAATCTGCTCGTGCAGTCTGGCCCGGTCGCGTTCCTGCACCACACGGCCTGGGAGATGGACGACGTCGACGCCGTCGGACGCGCCGCCGCGGCCATGCTGGCGGCGGATCCGTCGCGTCATGTCTGGGGTCTCGGCCGCCACGGGATCGGCTCGAATTTCTTCTGGTACCTGCGCGACCCGGCCGGGAACTTCGCCGAGTACTCGAGCGATCTCGACGTGATCGCAGATGCCGAAGCGTGGCGCGTCTCCGCCAGCACCGGCGCGCATCCGCTCGCGGCCTGGGGGCCCCCGGTGCCGGGCGCCTTCCTGGCGCCGCCCGACATCGTCGCGATGACGAAGGGAGGCTGAGGCTTGCGCCGGAGCGCGCTGCTGCTGTGCCTCGCACTGGCCTGCGCGGGCGAGCCCGAGTCGCCGGAGGACCGGGTGCGCGCGCTGCTCGCCTCGCTCGAGGAGAGCGCCCAGCGCAAGGACGCCGGGGAAATGAAGGAGCACGTCTCCGAGGGCTATTCCGACGCGCACGGAAACGACAAGCGCGCGGTCGCGCAGCTGGTGGCCTTCCACCTGCTCCGGAACCAATCGGTGCACCTGCTCACGCGCGTGCAGAGCGTCGTGATCCCGTCCCCTGGCGAGGCGCGCGCCGAGGTGCTGGTCGCGATGGCCGGCACCGAGATCGAGGGTCCCGAGGCGCTGATCGCGCTGCGCGCGGACCTCTACCGCTTCGATCTCGGGCTCGTCGAGGAGGACGGCGACTGGCGCGTCCGCTCAGCGGACTGGCGGCCGGCTTCCGTCGACGACTTCCGCTGAGCCCTGCGCCACCAGCTCGTCGCGCAGGCTCCGCTTCAGGATCTTGCCCGCCGGATTGCGCGGGAGCGCTTCAGCGCGTAGCTCGAAGCGGGTCGGGATCTTGAAGGGCGCCAGGTGCTTGCCGAGGAAGGCGCGCAGCGCCTCCGGCTCGAGGCTGGCGCCGGGCTTCAGCACGATCGCGACCGCGACCTCTTCGCCGAGCCGCTCGTGCGGGACCCCGAAGACCGCCGCCTCGTACACGGCGGGGTGTTCGTAGATGGCAGCCTCCACCTCGGCGCAGTAGACGTTCTCGCCCGCGCGCAGGACCATGTCCTTGGCGCGGTCCTGGACGTAGACGAAGCCCTCGTCGTCAATTCTTCCTATGTCCCCGCTGCGCAGCCAGCCGTCGACGATCGTCTCGGCGGTGGCCTCGGGCTTGCCCCAGTAGCCGCGGATGAGATTCGGGCCGCGGAACCAGATCTCGCCCACCTCGCCCGGCCCGAGCACGCGGCCCTCGGGGTCGGTCACGCGCAGCTCGACGATCGGCACCACGCGCCCGCAGCTGGTGGGCTTGCGCAGGTAGTCGTCGCCCGAGTTGCCCGGCCCGTAGGCGTTGGTCTCCGTCATCCCGTAGCCGATGTTCGGGCGCGCGACGCGGAAGCTGCGGTCGACGCGCCGCACCAGCTCCGGCGGCGCCGGCGCGCCGCCGCCGCCCACGTTGACCAGGCTCGAGGTGTCGCGGCGCTTGAAGTCCGGGCACTCGATCAGGTCCCACGACTGCGTCGGCACGCCCACGAAGTTGGTCACGTGCTCGCGCTCGATCAGCTCGAGCGCGCGCGCGGAATCCCACTTGTACATCATCACCAGCTTGCAGCCGGCCGCGAAGCAGGAGAGCATGACCGGCACGCAGCCGGTGACGTGGAAGAGCGGCACGACGAGCACGAAGCTGGTCGGCCAGGGATGATCCTTGGGCGCGCCCTCGCCGAGGACGCCGTTGATGGCGGCGCGGCAGGCGAAGGCGAGCAGGGCCGAGAGCACGGCGCGGTGGGTCGAGACGGCGCCCTTCGGGTGGCCGGTGGTGCCCGAGGTGTAGAGGATGGTGGCGTCCATTTCTGGGAGCACGGTCGCCTCGGGGAGCGGCGCTCCAAGGACGACGACGTCCTCCCAGCGCTCGGCGCCGGCGGGAAGCGCGTCGCCGGCCCGCACGCCGATCATCCCGAGCTGCTTCGCGAGCGGGAGCGGCGCGATGCGCGCCAGGCGCTCGGCGTCGGCGATCACCACGCGGCTGCCCGAATCGCGCAGCGCGTAGTCGAGCTCCTCGCTGGTCCACCAGGCGTTCAGCGAGACGGAGACGGCGCCGATCGAGGTGATCGCCGCGAAGGCGACCACCCACTCCGGGTAGTTGCGCATGGCGATCGCGACGCGGTCTCCGGGCTGGATGCCGTAGCGCGAGACCAGCGCGGCGCCGAGCGCGTCCACCCGCACCATCGTGTCGGCGAAGCTCCAGCGCTCGTCCTCGTAGACCAGGAAGACGGCCTCGCCCCGGGCGCGCGCGGTCGCGAAGAGCTCGCGCAGCGAGGGCGGCGTCCGGCGGAAGACCTTCAGCTTTTGACCGCGTACCTCCGCCTCCGCGACCTCGAAGGGGGCTCCGGGGGCGGTCAGCGCGCGAACGGCCTCGTCCCAGCTCATTCCCATCGCATTCCCATCGGCTCGGCCCCTATCCCCCGGCCGGATGCTACGCGGAAGCGCTTGCGCGGGAAATCCCTAAAGTTGAGCCGATGGCCGAGGAAACCGTCGACGTCCTGATCATCGGGGCCGGAGCCTCGGGCGCCGCCTTCGCCTGGAGCCTGGCGGACACGCGCATGAACATCCTCTGCCTCGAGCAGGGCGACTGGATGGATCCCAGCCGCTACCCGAGCGCGGGCATGGACTGGGACCTGCGCGGGCACGGCGATTTCGCGCTCAGCCCGAACGACCGCAAGCGCCCGGCCGACTACCCGGTCAACGACGCCGGCTCTCCGATCAAGCCCGCCATGTTCAACGCCGTGGGCGGCAGCACGATCACCTACGCGGCGCACTTTCCGCGCTTCCATCCCAGCGACTTCAGGACGCGGACGGTCGACGGCGTCGGCGACGACTGGCCGCTCGACTGGGCGCGGCTCGAGCCCTTCTACGCGCTGAACGAGCGCATGATGGGCGTCGCCGGCCTGGCGGGCGATCCGGCCTATCCCCCGAAGCAGCTGCCGCTTCCGCCGGTTCCGCTCGGCCGGCTCGGCGAGACGGTGGCGCGCGGCTTCAACCAGCTCGGCTGGCATTGGTGGCCGTCGGACAGCGCGATCGCGACGCAGCCCTACGAGGGGCGTGCCGCCTGTCTGAACCTCGGCCCCTGCCTCACGGGCTGCGCGCAGGGCGCGAAGGCCAGCACGGACGTCACCTACTGGCCCGTGGCGATGCGGGCCGGCGTCAAGTTGCGGACCGGCTGCCGGGTGCGCGAGATCCTGGTGCGCGAAGACGGGCTCGCGGACGGCGTCGTCTACTACGACGCGGATGGCGTGGAGCGCCGGCAGCGCGCCGAGATCGTGGTGCTGGCGTGCAACGGGATCGGGACGCCGAGGCTGCTCCTCAACTCGCGTTCCGGTTTGTTTCCCGACGGGCTCGCCAACCGCAGCGGTCTGGTGGGGCGCAACCTGATGTTCCATCCCTACGCGATGGTGATCGGCGTCTTCGCGGAGCGCCTCGACGGCACCCAGGGGCCGACCGGCTGCGGCCTGATGAGCCACGAGTTCTACGAGTCCGACTGCTCGCGCGGCTTCCTGCGCGGCTACTCCTTCGAGCTGATGCGCGGGGTGGGGCCGGTCACGACGGCGATGCTCGGCGGCCAGGGCGGCTGGCTGCCCTGGGGCGCCGGACACCACGCGGCCTTCGGCGCGGTCTTCGACCACACGGCGGGCCTGCTCGCGATCTGCGAGGACCTGCCGGAGCCCCACAACCGCGTCACGCTGGATCCCGAGCTGGTCGACAGCCACGGCATCCCGGCGCCCCGCGTCGAGTACCGGCTCGGCGAGAACAGCAGCCGCATGCTCGCGCACGGCGCGGCGCGCGCGAAAGAAGCCCTGGAGGCCGCCGGCGCGAAGCTGGTGATCACGGAAGCGCCCATGCGGGTGGCGGGCTGGCATCTGATGGGGACGGCGCGCATGGGCACGGATCCCGAGCGCTCGGTCGTCAACGAGTGGGGCCGCTGCCACGACGTGCGCAACCTCTTCATCATCGACGGCAGCGTGTTCGTGACGGCCGGGGCCGTGAACCCCACCAACACGATCCAGGCGCTCGCGCTGCACGCCGCCGACACGCTCAAGCGCAACCTCGGGGAGCTGTTCGACTGAGATGGGCGAAGCCTCTGGCGACGACCTGCGGAGCACGCTCGCGAGCGTGCTCGACGAGCTGCTCCCGGCGCGCGACGACGGGCGCCTGCCCGGCGCGGGATCGCTCGGTCTCGCGGAGGCGGTCGAGGCCGCCACGGGCGCCTCGGCGCTGCGCCCGGCGATCGCGGCGGCGCTCGCGAGCCTGGCCGCGGAAGGCTTTCCGTCCCTCTCGCAGCCCGAGAGGCTCGCCCGCTTGCAGGCGCTCGCGAAGCAGTCTCCGGAGGTCTTCCAGGCGCTGCTCTCGCGCGCCTACGGCGCCTACTATACGCATCCGAGCGTCGTTGCAGCGCTGGGCCTTCCGCCCCGCCCGCCGTTTCCGAAGGGCTACGACGTGCCCGCCACGGACTTCTCCGTGCTCGACCCGGTACGCCGGCGCGCGAAGCTCTATCGCGATTGTTGAGCGGAGGCGACGCGCGCCGAGCCGGGCAGATGCAGCCAGGCCGGCGCCCACCAGTTCCAGGCGCCGAGCAGCTGCATGGTGGCCGGCACCAGCAGGGCGCGGACGAGGGTGACGTCGAGCGCGATCGCCGCGCCGATCCCGACGCCGATCTGCTGCACGTAGACGAGCTGTCCCGCCGCGAAGGACCCGATCACGACCAGCAGGATCAGCGCGGCGCTGGTGATGATCCGGCCGGTGTGCGCGAGGCCGGCGATCACGCTCTCCTGGTTGTCGCCCGAGCGCAGCCACTCCTCGCGGACCCGCGAGAGCAGGAAGACCTCGTAATCCATCGAGAGCCCGAAGACGACCGCGAACATCACCAGCGGGATGGTGGGGTCGATGCCTTCCAGCGGCTCGAAGCCGAGCAGGCCCGAGAGGTGGCCGTCCTGGAAGACCCAGACCAGCAGGCCGTAGCTCGCGCCCAGCGAGAGCACGTTCATCAGCACGGCCTTGATCGGCACCACCACGGACCGGAACGCGGCGAGCAGCATGAGGAAGTTCCAGCCAATCACGACCAACGCCGCGACGCGCCCGTACTCGCGCAGGGTGAGCTTGAGATCGACGTTCTGGGCGGTCGGGCCTCCGATCATCACCTCGAGGCCGGGGTGCGGGACGTCGCGCACCGCCTCCAGCACCTCCGCCGCCCGCGCGGAGCGCCAGGGATGCTCGCCGGTGGCCACCAGCATCGAGACATCCTCGTTCACCATGTGCGCGAGCTGCGTCGCGGTCGGATCGAAGGCGGCCTGGCGCTTGATCTCCGCCGGGGAGAGCGCGTCCGGATCGAGCTCGTCGAACGGCGTGCGGACGCCGCGAACCCCGTCCACCGCGTTGATCCTCGCCGCGTAGTCGCGCAGGCGGCGCAGGTTGTCCGGGTCGAGCGGCGCGCCGTGCGTCTTCACCACCACCTGCATGGCGGAGGCGCCGCCCGGATCGAAGCGCGCGGCGTCGCCGAGCGCCTCGTCGACGCGCCTCACCTCGGAGGCCTGCGGAAAGATGCGCGTATCGGGCAGCACGCTGCGCATGCGCAGCGCGGGGCTCGCGATCGCGACCAGCACGCCCACGCAGACCAGCGCGGTCGCGATCGGGTGGCGCATCGAGAACTCGCCGATCCGGCGCCAGAGGGGGCTCGGGCCGGCGGCCTCGGGGGATCGCCCGATGGCGCCGAGGTTGACCCGCGGGCCGAGCCACGCGAGCACGGCGGGCAGCAGGAGGAGCGCGCCGACCAGCGCCGTCAGCGTGGCGAGCACGCCGCCGATCGCGACGCTGCGCAGGATCCCGACCGGGCAGGGGACCAGCACTGCGAGGCTCACGATCACGGCGAGACCGGAGACCCAGACGGCGCGCCCGGCGGTGTCGAGCGAGGTGGCGACCGCCTCGCGCACCGGGAGCCCGCGGCCGAGCTCCTGCCTGAAGCGCTGGAGCAGCAGCAGCGAGTAGTCGATCGAGAGCCCGAGCCCGAGGAACGCCGCCACGTTGAGCGCGAAGATCGCGATCTCCGTGAAGTTCGAGCCGACCCGGATGATCGCGGCGCAGCTCGCCATCGCGAAGGCCCCGATCGCGATCGGCAGCAGCGCCGCCACCACGCTGCGGAAGAAGATCAGGGTGAGCACGGCCGCGATCGGCAGCGCGATCAGCTCGGCCGACGTGATGTCCTGGTGCGCGATCTCCTGCGCCAGCACCGAAGCGGCCACGTGCCCGCCGATCGCCACCTCGGTCGGCGGATCGATCTGGCGCAGCAGAGGCTCGATGCGCCCGAGCGTGCGGAGCTTCTCGGCGTTGCTGCCGGCGAGGGAGACGATCACCAGCGTCTCGTGCCCGTCGAGCGAGACGAGGGTCTCCTGGGCGGTGTCGAAATACGAGGTCGCGCCCACCACGCCCTCGTCCTCGAGCACCGGCCCCAGCAGGTCGAGGATCCGGGTGCCGATCTGGAGGTCGCGGATCTTGCCGCCGGGATCGCGGTAGAGCGCGAGCACGTCGGCCGAGCCCATCCCGAAGCGCCGCTCGGCCTCCTTGACGGCGCGATCGGATTCGCTGCCCGGCACCTCGAAGCCGCCCGCCGGCAGATGGCTGGCGGCGGAGGCGCCGTAGAGCCCAGCCGCGGCCAGCAGCGCCGCCATCCCCGCGAGCACCGGCCGGGGCCGGTCCGCGATCCACCGCCCGAGCCTTGCGAATCGCGAAGTCTGCGAGGCTTCGGATCGCATCTACCGGTCCGGTCCGCCTCGCGCCCTTCCGAGGCCCGCGGCCGCCGCCGGAGCCGCCGCGCCGATCCGCTCGGCCGCCTTCTCGAGATCGCCGAGCCGGGTGTCCGAGACGCGGCCGAGCAGCGCGTCGAGGGGATCGCGCACGTCGTCCACGTAGCCGAGCGCATACGCCCCGCGCGCGTAGCCCATCAGGCGCAGCAGCGGCTCGGGCAGCGTGCGCGCGACCTCGGCCGGCACCGACAGGTACTGGTTCTCCTCCTGCCGCAGCCAGCCGAGCGCGTAGGTGAGGTTGAGGCCGTAGCGCACGTGATCCGAGCGGTTCGCACCGGCGCCGTGGTAGAGCGAGCCCGTGTAGAAGACCAGCGAGCCGGCCGGCATCTCGGCCGGCAGCGTGTCGGCCTCGCCGAGCTGGAGCTTGTCGGCGAAGCGGTTGCTGCCCGGGACCACGCGGGTCGCGCCGTTCTCCTCGCAGAAGTCGTTCGCCGCCCAGATCGTGTTGCACTGCACCTCGTAGCCCGGCGGAAACGGGAAGAAATCGAAGGCCCACTGATCGCGGTGGATCAGCTGCGCCGGCTCGCCGGGGGCGATCGCGATCAGCTGGGTCAGGTGCAGCTGGAAGTTGCTCGCGTGGCCGAGCACCCGGCCGACCACGTCCAAGACAAACGGATGCGCCACCAGCTCGCGGCAGGCGGGCGAGCGCGCGATCAGCCCGCCCGTGCGCCGGGTGCGGCGTCCCGCGAAGCCGTCGCGCCCGGTCGGCGTGGCCTCGACGTGCGGGGCCAGCTCGCGGAGCGCCTCCGCGAGCCGCGCCGGGGGCTCGAGCTCTTCGACGATCGCGACCCCGGATTCGGCCAGCGCCGCGGCCACCTTCTCGGCCGGGACGGGAGCGGCAAAGCGCGGAATCGACACGGGGATCCTCCTGATCCGGCCCGAGGCTCGCGCCCCGCGCACGCCCGCGCAAGGGCGAGGCGGCGCGCGCCAGCCGCCCCGCTCGTTCGCTACCTTGCCGCCGCGACATGGCCGAGATCGCGACCGCGAGCGGCTTCCGGCGGCGGCTCATGCCGTACGCGATGGCGACGCTCACGAGCCCGCACACGCGGGCGACGCGCCGCTGGCTGGCCGAGGGGCGCCGGCGGCTGCGCCGCGAGCCGCACCGCGTCCTCTACTTCCACCAGGTCGACGATCCGTACAGCCAGCTGGCGGCGCAGGCGCTGCCGGAGTTCCTGCGTCGCTACGATGTGTCGCTCGCGCCGCAGCTGGTGGACGCGCCGGGCGACGCCGCGGCGCCCGAGCGGGCGCTGCTCGCCGCCTTCGCGCGCAGGGACGCGGCGGACGTGGCGCCGGGCTACGGCCTCGCCTTCCCGCCGCGCGCGGTGGCGCCGCGCGCGCCTTCCATCGAGCTGGCTGCGCGCATCCTCGCGGCCGCAGTCGCTTCGGGGGACTTCGCCTCCTGCGCGTCGAGGGTAGGCGCGGCGCTCTGGGCGCGCGACGACGCCGGGCTCCGCCTGCTCGCGGCCGAGCGGGGGGCCGCCAGCCCCGAGCAGGCGCGCGCCGCGCAGGCGGCCGGCGCCGCGCTGCGCGGGCAGCTCGGCCACTACCTGGGCGGCATGTTCTTCTACGCGGGCGAGTGGTACTGGGGCGTCGACCGCCTCCAGCATCTGGAGCGGCGCCTGCAAAAACTTGGCGCGCTTCGCTCCGGGGTCCGCTCGGCGCCGATCGCGCCCCGTCCGGCCCTGGGAGCCGCGGCCGCGCCGGCTTCGCGCGCGCGCATCGCGCTCGAGTTCTACCCCTCGCTGCGCAGCCCGTACAGCTACCTCGCGATGCAGCCCGTCTTCGAGCTGGCGCGGCGCTACCCGATCGATCTGGCCCTGCGGCCGGTGCTCCCGATGGTCATGCGCGGTCTCCCCGTCCCGCGCGTAAAACAGCTTTACATCCTGCTCGACAGCAAGCGCGAAGCGGAGGACCTCGGCGTGCCCTTCGGCCGCGTCTGCGATCCGGTCGGCCGTCCGGTCGAGCGCTGCTTCTCGCTCTACCGCTGGGCCTGCGCGCGCGGGCGCGGCCCAGCGCTGCTGCACGCCTTCACGCGCGCGGCCTTCGCCGAGGGGATCGACACGGGATCCGACAGCGGAATGCGTCATGTCGTGGAGCGCGCCGGCCTCTCCTGGGACGAAGCGCGCGCGCAGCCGCGCGACGAGGGCTGGCGGGAGGAGCTGGAGGGCAATCGCGCCCAGCTCTTCGCGCTCGGCCTCTGGGGGGTCCCGAGCTTCCGGATCCTCGGCGGGCCGGGAGAGCCGGACTTCTGCACCTGGGGCCAGGATCGCCTCTGGCGCGTCGAGGCCGAGCTGCGCGAGCGGATGGGCGGCTGAGCGGGCCCGCCCTCAGCGCCCGAGCCGCTGCGGGCTGGTGTCGAAGACGAAGCCCGTCGCGGTGCTGAGCTTCATGAACTGGGCCTCGGGGGGAGGCTCGGCGGCGGGTGCTCCAGGCTCGACCGCGATCTCGATCGCGATGCGCCCATCCCGCGAATCGAGCGAGGCAAGCCGCGCGCGCGGCTCTACCGACTGCGCGAGCACCTCGACGCCGCGCCCGCTCCCGCGCACCAGCAGGCCGAGCCAGCCGGGGTTCTCGGGATCCAGCAGCTCGGCGCTCGCGGGCTCCAGCACGAGATGGACGCGGCCCTCTTCGACGCGGACCTCGCGCGTGAACCCCGGCGGGAGCGTGGCGCCGAGGCGCAGCACGCCGGCGACCGTGGGGGCGCCGCCTTGCGCGAGGCCGAGCGCGCGGGCCAGCCGCGGGCCCGCGACCCAGCCGACGGCGTTGCACTGCGCGGCGATCAGCGCGCGCGCCTGGCTCTCTCCGAATCGTTCGCGCAGCGCGAGCTCGGCGGAGCTGGCGAGCAGGTGCTCCTGGAGCTGGAACTCGCGCGCCACCGCGGCGAGCGTCGCGGTCGAGAGGTTCCCGAGCCGGAACTCGGGGTCGAGCGCGCCGCGGTAATCGGTCATGCCCGCGGGCGCGCTCTCGGGCTCGCGCGGGTTCGGGATGCGGGCGAGCGCGAGCCTGGCGACCGCCTGCGTGTGCGCGATCGGCTGCACCGGCTCGTTCGCGGGATCGATCTCGATCGTCCAGTGACAGTGCGGCTTGCGATCCGCCGGCTGGCGCGGGGGGCGGTGGATGGGCCGGATCCGAGCTCGGGGATTGGTGGCGTAGGCGGTGGCGTCGAAGGTGGGGTCCTCGATCGTGTGGCACATGCCGATCACGCGCTTCTCGCCGTGCGGCTCCACGTCCATCAGCGCGCCGCAGTGGCGCAGCCAGAACTCGCCGTGCCGCGCATCCGTCAGTTTCCAGCCGACGTCCATGTACTGGTGCGGGAAGCCGACGTCGAGCTGGAGCGCCTTGATGATGGCGTCGACGCCGTCGCCCTCGATCTGCATCAGCCGGCGCATGCGGCCCGTGTAAACCGGGCTCGCCCCCATCCATTCCGAGATGGCGACCTGGTCGACCACGGCCACGTCCCGGGACGCGATCGCGACCTGCGGCATCAGCGCACGGTCGAGCAGATGGCCGACGTGCATGGTCTCGAGCGCGACCGGCAGCAGCCGCTCGCGCGAGAGCTCGTGGAAGGCGGGTCCGGGGATCGTCAAGCGCCGCGGCCTCCGTCGGTGGAGCGAGCCTAGGGGATATACGCGGCCTCCGCCGCGTCCGTCGCGGCGCGCGCGGGCGTGTAGAATCAGCCCCCTCGGACCCGGGAGGAGCCGTGCACCGCCTCGACCTCGACGACGCCCGCGACCGCCTGCTCGGCCGCTGCCTGCTGCGCCAGGCCGAGGCGATCCCGGACCGGGATTTCCTGATGGCGGACGACGAACGCTGGTCCTACGGCCGCGTAAATGAACTTGCCAACGCGATGGCGCGCGGCTTCCAGGAGCTCGGCGTTGGAAAGGGCGACACCGTCTGCCTGCTGATGGAGAGCAGCCCGGCCTACGTGTGGACCACGCTAGGCCTCAACAAGCTCGGCGCGATCTGGGTCCCCACCAGCCCGGACTACAAGGGCCACTGGCTGGCCGAGCGGCTGGAGGACAGCCGGGCGAAGCTGCTCGTGATCGACGAGGCGCTCGTCCCGCGCGTCGCCGAGTGCGGGGGCGAGCTGCCGTTCGAGCGCGTGGTGGTGCGCGGGAATGCCCGCGCCGCCGCTCCGCTCGGCCTCCCCGCGGCCTCGCTCGCCGAGCTCGAGCGCGCGCCCGGCAAGGAGCCCGACGACCGCGAGCTGTTCCTGGGCGACACCGCCGCGATTCTGTGGACCTCCGGCACCACCGGCCGCTCGAAGGGCGTGATGCAGAGCCACAACGTCTGGATCCGCTCGGCCATCGACGGCGCGCAGAACGCGATGCTGCGCGAAGGCGAGGTGATCTACTCCTGCCTGCCGATGTACCAATCGGCGGCCTGGGTCGCGAGCGTCTACCGCGCGCTCGTCTCCGGGGTTCCCTGCGCGATCGACCCGCGCTTCTCGGTGCACGAGTTCTGGGACCGCTGCCGGCACTACGGCGCCACCATGGTCTTCACGCTGGGCGCCATGCACATCTTCCTGTGGCAGCAGCCCCCCAAGCCCGACGACGCCGACAATCCGGTGCGTTCGGCGGGCCTGATCCCGATGCCCGACGCCCTGATCGAGCCGTTCAAGCGGCGCTTCGGGATCGAGCACGTCCATCAGGGCTATGGCCAGAGCGAGGTGATGGGGCTGCTCTCGCGCCGGCCGGGCGTGCGGCACAAGCCGAACGCGCTGGGCGTCCCGGCCTCCGGGATCGAGATCCGGCTGCTCGACGACCGCGACTACGAGGTCGCGCCGGGCGAGGTGGGCGAGTTCTGCGTCCGGCCGGCGGAGCCCTACCTGATCTTCAACGGCTACTTCCATGCGCCGGATCTCACCGTGAACGCCTGGCGCAACCTCTGGTATCACACCGGCGACCTCGGCCGGCGCGACGCGGACGGCGAGTTCTTCTTCGTGGACCGCAAGGCGGATTTCATCCGCTACAAGGGCCGCAACATCGCCTCGCTCGAGGTGGAGGCCGCGGTGACGGCGCATCCGGCAGTGGCGCAGGCGGCCGCGCACGGGATCCCCTCGGCGGAGCTCGCGGCCGAGGCGGAGCTGAAGGTGTGCGTGGTGCGCAAGCCGGGCCAGACGCTGGATGCCGAGACGCTGGCGCGCTTCGTGAACGACACGGCGCCTTACTTCTTTGTGCCCCGCTACATCGAGTTCCTGGCCGAGCTGCCGGTGACGCCGACCGGCCGCGTCCAGAAGTTCAAGCTGCGCGAGCGGGGCGTCACCCCCGAGACCTGGGACGCGAAGCGGGCGGGCTTCGCGGTGAAGCGGTAGCCAGGCGGCTCGCGCGGGCCGGCGGGCCGTCTTGGTGACGCAGATCACAACCGGGACGGCCCGTCCCGTCTCAAGCCGCGCGCTGAGCCAACCGATGCGCTGTCACGATCGTGTCCCCCCTGCGCCCGCGCGCCGGGGCGGCGGGAGGTCGCAGCCATGAAGGACGGACGGACGCGCAAGCTCGAGAAGCACGACAAGGGCGGCAAGGCCGGCTTCCTCGCGACCCACAGCGCCGCGATCGTTTTCGCCTCGGGGCCCCTGGGCGGGACCGAGGTCCCGCTCGAGAAGGACCGGGTCACGATCGGCCGCGGCGTCGGCGTCGACATCGTGCTGAGCGACGCCTCGGTCTCGAACCAGCACGCGGCCCTCGAGCTGGCAGGGGCGGGCTTCCGGATCCGGGACCTCGGCAGCACCAACGGCGTGCGCGTGAACGGAGGCCGGGTGGCGGCCTCGGACCTCAAGCACGGCGACCGCCTCGAGATCGGCTCCATCTCGTTCCGCTACCGGGTCGAGAGCCGCAAGACGAGCACCCCTACGCATCATCTCGACGACGAGGAGTAGCTCCCGCGATGTCCGGGAGCGGCCCCCGCACGATCGGGAACTTCGCGATCGAGCGCGAGCTCGCCGCGGGCGGGATGGGCGTCGTCCTGCTCGGCCGGCACGGCTCGCTGGATCGGCTCGCGGTGCTCAAGCGCCTGCGGCCCGAGCTCGCCGCCAGCGACGAGCTGGTCGAGCGTTTCGCGCGCGAGGCGCGCGCCGCGGCGGCCGTGCACCACCAGAACGTGGTGGCCGTCTACGACTGGATCAGCTGGCGGGGCGAGCACTACATCGCGCAGGAGTACGTGGACGGCGCGGACCTGCGCGCCGCGCTCCACGAGCTGGGCAGCGTGCCCTGGCGGGTGGCGGCGCTGATCGGGCTCGAGCTTGCGCGCGGCCTCGAGGCGATCCACGCCTGCGGCACCGTGCACCGCGATCTCAAGCCCGCCAACGTGCTGCTCGGCCGCAACGGCGACGTGAAGATCGCCGATTTCGGGATCGCGATCGGCGCCAGCAACGACGGCCTCACGAGGCCCGGCACGACGATCGGCACCCCGCCCTACGTCGCGCCGGAGCAGATCCTCGGCGAGCGCGTGGACGCGCGCGGGGATCTCTTCGCGCTGGGCGTCGTGCTCTACGAGCTGCTGGCCGGCGCGCCGCCCTTCCGCGAGCCCGTCGAAGGAGAGAAGGACTCGCTGCTCCAACGCATCCAGCGCGGGCGCTACACGCGCGTGCGCACGGCCGCGCCGCTCGCGCCGCGCTGGCTGGCCAGGCTGATCCAATCGCTGCTGCGCGCGAAGCCGCGCGCCCGGCCCGGCTCGGCCCAGCAGATCCGGCAGCTGCTGGAGCGCAAGCTGGCGGCCTTCCCGACCGACGCCAAGCTCGAGCTCGCGAGCTTCCTATGGACGGAGGCCGTCTTCCAGCCGAGGGCAGGCGACACCGTGGTGCTTTCGGCGCGGGCGCCCGAGGGCTCTGGCCGGCGGCGCCTGCGCCACCTCGCGCTCGCGGCGGGGCTCGCGGGAGCGCTCGCCCTCTTCGCGTACACGAACCTGGAACGCGCGCGCCTGCCCGAGCTCGCCCGGCAGGCGCGCGCCATTCTCGCCCTCACGCCGGACGACGCAGCCGCGCCGCTCGGCGAAGCGACTGCGCGCTAGAACTTCTCCTTGACGCGCTGCCAGAGCGAGGCCTTGGGAGTCGGCTTGCAGGACTCCACCAGCACGGCCACGTCGCGCTCCATGTCGACTTCGCCGGCCGCCTCGACCTCGGTCTTGGTCTTGCGGTTGTAGCCGTCGAGCCAGTAGGCGACCTCGGGCTGCACGTCGCTGCCGAGCGCGAGGAAATCCTCGCAGGTCATCGCCACCGGCTTCAGCTTCTTCTTGCCGCCGGGCAGCTTCATCTTCACCTTGTCCCAGAAGGTGACTTTCGGGCTCTCGGCGCAGGAGACGACCAGCACGTCGAGCTCGCGCTGGACGTCGACGTCGCCGATCTCCTCGACCTTCTTGCCGCGCTTGGAGTAGCCGTCGAGGAAGGCCGTGATGCGGGTCTGGCCCTCGGGGCTCTGCGCGGCGAACTCCTCGCAGGTGATCTTGGTCGGGTCCTTCTTCGCCGCCGCGGGCGAGGCGGCCGCGACGAGGCAGATCGCGGGGATCGAAATCGCGAGAACGAATCGCTTCATCGAACGTGGTTCCTTCTTTCGGGTGCGGTCGGATGGGGGGAGGCCGGGCGAGTCGAATGCTCGCAAGGCCGCGCCCGGGACAGCCCGGTCGCAGCCTGGAGAGTGGCTCCGCGGCCCCTGCCTGCTTGTGACTTCGCGCCACCGGCGCTCAGCGCAGCTGCGCCAGATGCACCGGGAGCTGCGCCGAGTCCATGATCGCGCGCCAGCCCGCCGCGCCGCCGCCGAGCACCTGCCCCTCCCAGCTCACGAGCCGGCCCCGGAAGTAGTCGGGGTCGGCATTGTCGTCGCTCAGGCGCTTGACGTTCATGGCCACGACCTGGATGCCGTTGAACTCACCCACTTCGATCCGCCGCTTCGCGCCGGCGGGCAGGTCCTGCTTCAGGTCGCTGAAGACGAGCATCACCCGGCTCCCGGCCTCGATCTCGCCCAGGTATTCGGAGCCGAGCAGCATGGCGCCGAGGATGTCGGTGTAGTCGGACGTCTCCGCCTGCGCCGCGAAGGCATCCAGCTTGCGCGCCAGCCCGAGCTTCTGGGCGTTGGCGCGCGATGGGCGCGGGTCGAGCGTCACCAGCGCTTCGATGTTCTCCTTCTCGTAGCTCCCGCTGTCGATCCGGATCACGAGCAGCGTGTCGCCCGGCAGCATGGCGGGGAGCACGTCGCGCTTGAGGATGTTCGCGACCTCCGCCTTCTCGTCGGCATAGGTGCCGGAGGTGTCGATCAGCGCGCAGATCGCCTGTTCGTAGCGCCGCCCATCGGCGCAGCCCAGGAGCAGCGCCAGCATCAGGAGTGCGAGTCGCCTCACGCCACGCCCTCCCCGGCGATCCGCTTCTCGGCGCGCTTGGTATCCAGCAGCGCCCCGCGGATCGGCGCGTCGTCGCCGCCGCGGCGGCCGTGGATCCAGCTCTCGAGCCGGAGCGGGACCGCGATGTAGACGTCGTACAGCGAGGCGAGCATCGCGCTCGCGTGCGCGGCGATCCGGCCGCAGACGTGCGCCAGCTGGCCGAGCAGGTGGAGCCCGATCACGGCGAGGCCGGAGAGCGCGAAGCGGCCGCTGTCGAGCAGCATCTCGAGCGGCACCGCCACCATCGCGAGCACCCACGGCAGCACGAAGCCGAGCACCGCCTGTCCCATCACCGGGATGCGCGAGGAGCTGGCCTCCGTCACCAGCCGGCCTGCCTCGCCGGCGAGGGCCAGCTTGAGCGCCGCGTCCGCCTCCGCGATCTGCTCGCGCAGGATGGCGAGGGAGCTCTCGACGGACGCCAGGAAGAAGAGCGCCCCGAGGCCGAGCCAGAGGATCAGGCGCCGGCGCGACGACGGGATGCCGGCGAGCTTCGGGAAGAGCTCGGTGATCCCGAGCATGTCCATCACGAAGATGCCGACCGCCGCCTCCATCAGCACGATCACCAGGGCCGAGACGGTGGAGACCGGGACGCCTCCGATCCGCGCGCCCGCGGGCACCAGCTCCGACATCGGGAGCGCGATCAGCTGGAAGTTGACGAAGGCGCCGCCGAGGGCGATCGCGAGGACCACCACCGAGACCACGAAGAGCTTGCCGGCCGAGTAGGCGCGGGCGCGGGCGGCCTTCTCGACGTCGTCGCGGATCGCCCGGTACTCCGCCACGTAGCCGTCGATCCGCGTGGTGGTCTCGAGCGCGCGGGTCACGGCCTCGTGCATGCGGGCCATCAGGCTCCGCACCTCCTTCCACGCCGCGCCCATGCTCCCCAGCAGCTTGTGGCGGTGAGCCGTCTCCTCGCGGTAGGCGGCGAGCGTCTTCTTCTCGGCTTCGCCGGACGACTTGCGGATGCTCTCGAGCACCTTGTGCACGTTGGGATCGGTCGACGAGGGGATCTTCGCGATCGCCTGCGCGGCCGTGGTCCAGCCCGGCACCTGCGGCGGGTTGTCGCCGCACTTGCGGTAGTCGTCGTCGAGCTCCTGGAGCAGGTCGCCGAGGTCGCGGTGCAGGTTCGCGTACTGCTCGAGCTTCTCGGAGAAGCCGCGGTCGATGCCGTGGAACTCGCGGTCGAGCTTGTGCCCGATCTCGAGGCTCCCCATCGCGAGCAGCGCCGCCCGGCTGCGCTCGCGCAGCCCGTCGGCAGCCGCCGCGCAGGCCCGCGCGGCGGCCCCGAGCCCCTCGTCGAGGCCGCTGCCGAGGCGGCGCAGCAGGTCGAGCATGGGAGCCCGCGCCGCCCACAGCAGCACGACGCTCACCAGCCAGAGGACCGCGAAGGAGAGCACGGGATTCTGCGGCCAGAGAATCAGGGATTGCATGACGGATACCCCACTGCGAAGTCGCGGAGCGGATCGTCGGGACGGCGCGGGCAGGCTGTGATCCGGGTCACGGCAAGTGACGCGCATCTGTGTGAACTCTCACAATCGGGAGGCGCGGGGGCGCCGTAGAGAGGCCGGGTGCCCGCGGCGCGCATGGGCGGCTGCGGCTTCCACCCGCGACGAGGAGGATCCGGAATGAAGTTCCTGCGACGGAAGATCGCCGTGCTCGGACTGGCCGCGCTCGTGCTCGGGCCCGCGCCTGCGCTCGCCTTCGGAGATGGCACCCCGGACGAGAGTCCCCCCGCGGAGGAGCAGGTCTGCGACGACGCGGGTCTGATGGGCTCCGCGCTCGGGCTGTGCGTCGCCTTCTGCGAGGCGAACGATTGCGACGCGTTCCCGGACTCGAAGGCGTGCACGGTGCTGCGCGGGAACTACGCCCGGATCACCGGGGAGCTGGCCTTCCCCTGCGAGCTCGTCGAGCCTCCCCCGCTGCCGTAGGCCGCCCGCCGCTCAGACGGCCAGCACGGTGCGGATGCCGCGCGTCGCGCGCAGGTCCTCCATCGCCAGGTTGATCTCGGCGAGCGGACGGCGCGCGGTGATCAGGGCTTCGAGGTCGAGCCGCCCGGCGCGCCAGAGCGCGACCAGCCGGGGGATCTCGCGGATCGAGTTGCAGCTGCCCAGCGTGCAGCCGAGCAGCTTCTTCTCGCTGATCACGAAGCCGGCGGCGAGCGGGATCACGATCGACTCGGCGATCGGCGGCGCGCCCACGCAAACGACGGTGCCGCCGTTGCGAGCCGCGCCGAGGCCGGTCTGGACCAGCGCGGCGCGCCCCGCGGTCTCGAAGGCGTAGTCGACGCCGATTCCGCCGGTGAGATCGCGCGCGGCCTGTACGACGTCGTCCGAGGCGGGGTCGAGCAGGTCCGTCGCTCCAAAATGGCTTGCGGCGCTGCGCCGGCTCGCGACCGGATCCGAGGCGAGGATGCGCGCGGCGCCGGCGATCCGGGCGCCCTGCACGACCGAGAGCCCGATCCCGCCGAGCCCGAGCACCAGCACCGTGGCGCCCGCTTCGACGCGGGCCGTGTTGAACACGGCGCCGACCCCCGTCTGCACCGCGCAGCCGATCACGCAGAGGACGTCGAGGGGAGCGTCCGCGGCGACCTTCACGGCGCCGGTGGCCTGGAGCACCACGTACTCGGAGAAGGCGCCCAGGTTCACGCCGCGGTAGACGATCTCGCCCTTGCGCGAGAGACCGGTGCGCCCGTCGGGCAGCGCGTTCGTCAACATCCCCTGGATGCTGACGCAGACCCCCGGCTCCCCGCGCACGCAGCCGTAGCAGACGCCGCAGGGCGGAACGGGCGTCAGCACCACGCGGTCGCCGGGCGCGAGCCCCGTCACGCCGGGCCCCACGGAGTCGACGACGCCCGCGGCCTCGTGGCCGAGCACGATCGGGGTGGGCGCGGGGAAGGCGCCGTCGACGATGCTCAGATCCGAATGGCAGACGCCGCAGTGGGTGACGCGCACCCGCACCTGGCCCTGCCGCGGGTCCTCGATCTCGACGTCGTCGACCACCGCCAGCGGCTTTCCGACGGCCTGAAGCAATGCGGCGCGCATGCGGCTCTCCCTCGTGGCAGTCTGAGGGGCGAGAGCATACCGGGCGCGGGCGGCGGGGGATAAGCTCGCGCGAGCCAGGAGGCCCGATGGAAGCCGTGATTCCCAGGCAGATCGTCCCCAGCCCTCCCTGCTCGGAGCTCGGGCCCCGGCAGGTGGAGCGGGAGTTCCGCAGGCTCGTGGACGGCGGCCTCGCGATCCGGCCCGCCGGCAAGGCCCGGAGGAGTCCCCGCCGCCTGCTCGCGCTCGGCTACTCCCCGAAGCACAAGATCCAGCTCTTCGACACGACCTACTTCGTGACCAACGCCTTCCAGAATTATTTCCTGCGCTTCTTCGTCGCCTACGTCGTCCAGGGGACGGCTCGCGCTGCGCATCCGCGCATCTTCTACAAGGACGCATCGCTGATCTGGCGGGCGGCCTCGCACGTGGGAGGAAAGGGAGGGGAGCTCTGGGTCGGCAAGGGAGACGTCTCGGTCCGCTACGAGGACGGCGACGAGCTGATCAACTCGCGCGAGGAGACCACCGATCTCCCCCTCGAGATCCAGCCGGCGCTCGAGTCGCTGAACCGGATCAAGCGGCGGGTGCCGACCGATTTCGCCTCGCTGGATCTGATCCTGCGCCGCGGACCGGACAGCCGGATCCAGGCCTATCGCGATTTCACCGAGCCGAGAAGACGTGCCCGCTCGAACCCGCGCAATCTCATCAACAACGGCCGCCCGGTGGCGTGGTTCACGCGCAGGCACGATCCGGCTTCCCTGAGGTTCGCGCCTGGCTTCGAGCCCGACTTCGACGATGGGGTGATCGAGGTGGGCGACTTCAGCAGCAAGATCTACGGCGGCCCGGTCGAGCGCTACCGCATCCTCTCGAAGAACCAGCGGGTCCAGTACCTGTTCTTCGCCGGCCCCCGCCATGTCTGGATCATCCCGCCCCAGGCCACCACCACGCAGCTCTCCAGCTTCGGCGTGCGCACCATCGACGTGGAAGCCGACGAGGACATCTTCATCCCCGGCTTCGAGTATCACTTCCTCGACGACAGCATGGATCCCCCCGCCCCCTACAGCCAGATTCCGCCGGGCTTCGCCGGCCCGGCGAGCGAGTCCGATCCCGCGCGCGCCGACGCATCGCCCTGGCTCGACCAGCTCCCCGTGGTCCGGGAGTTCCGGAGCAAGCTGCTGGGCGCGGGCCGCGATCGGGCGCGCCGCGCGCGAGCCGAGCGATAGTCCGGCCAGCGTCGGGAGGCGGTTGCTGGTACTCTTGGCGGCATGTGCGACTCGCTGGTCGCCGCCGCGGCCGAGACGACTGCCGGCATCACGCTCTTCGCCAAGAATAGTGACCGCAAGTCGAGCGAGTGCCAGACCTTCCTCCAGTTCCCCGAGGCGAGCCATCCGCCCCGCTCGACGGTGCGCGCCACCCACATCGAGATCCCGCAGGTCGCCGAGACCTATCGCGTGATGGGGCACTCGCCCTGGTGGGTCTGGGGCTTCGAGCACGGCGTCAACGAACACGGCGTCGCGATCGGGAACCAGACCGTCTTCTCGAACGAGCCGATCGAGCAGGCGCCGGGGCTGATCGGGATGGATCTCGTGCGCCTCGCGCTCGAGCGCGGGCGCGATGCGCGCGAGGCGCTGGAGGTGATCGCGACGCTGATCGAGACGCACGGACAGGGCGGGAACGCCTTCGCGCAGGGCGCGCCCGGCTACCACAACAGCTTCCTGCTGGCCGATCCCCAGCAGGCCTGGTTGCTGGAGACCTCGAACCGGCGCTGGGTGGCGCGCCGCACGCAGCTCGCCTCGCTCTCGAACCACTTCTGCCTCGCGGCGGATTGGGAGATCGGCTCGCGCGATCTCGAGGCCTTCGCGCGCGCGGAGGGCTGGTGGCGCGGCGCCGGGCGCCTCGACGTGGCGGCGGCCTACCGGGACCGCGCCATCCCGGGGCGCATCTCCGAGGGGCGTCTGCGGCGCTCGCGCGAGCTGCTGGCGGCGTCGCGCGGGCGACACGACGTGGCGTCGATGCAGCGGATCCTGCGCGATCACCTGGAGGGAGGCTCCGCCTGGCAGCCGGGCGCGAGCATCGAGGAGGAGGGCTACTTCACGCTCTGCGCCCACAGCGAGCCGCTGCACTGGACGACGGCGAGCCTGGTGGCGCCGCTCCCCGCCGATCGCAGCGGGCCCTGGCCGGTGTGGATTTCCTTCGGCACCCCCTGCACGGGGATCTTCCTGCCGGTCTATCTGGATGGCACGCTGCCGTTCCCGCTGGCGCGCGGCGGGGAGGAGCCCGACGAGAGCTCGGCGTGGTGGGCCTTCAAGCGCCTTCAGGACGCGGCTTCGGTGGATCCGCAGCGACTCACGCCGGTGTTGCGCGAGGGCTGGTCGGAGCTCGAGGACCAGATCGAGGAGGAGCGCGAGTCGGTCGAGCGGCGCGCGCGGCAATCGGCCCGCATGGGCGACCGCGACCGCGCCGCGGAGCTGGTGAGCGACTTCATGGCGCGCAGCGTCGAGGCCGCGCTCAAGCGGGCCGGCGAGCTGCGCTCCCGGATCAGCTGAGGCTCAGGCGCTCCGCGCGACTTCGGCCGCGGGCCGGCGCACCACGCGCAGGCGCGGGAAGTACTCGTCGCGCTGCTCCCAGGGGACGCCGAGGGCGGACAGGATCAGCCGCTTGGTCGCCTGCCGGCAGCTGCGGCCCTTCTCGACGGCGTGCACGGTGCGGGCCGAGACCCGGGCCTTCTCGGCAAGCTCGTGCTGGGTCCAGCCGAGAGCCTGGCGGGCGGCGCGAACGCGGTTCATTGGGGGGGCTCCACGGGATCGGGTTCGAGACGCCATTCTAGCGCCCGTGGGGTCCAGAAAAAGGGTGGGGTGAGCGACGGGGCTCGAACCCGCGACCTCCAGGGCCACAACCTGGCGCTCTAACCAGCTGAGCTACGCCCACCGCCGGAATCCCGCAAGCTATCGCGGCCTCCGGGGGTGTCAAACCTCGCGCCCGGCCTGGGTGAACTCCGCTCGCCTGCGGCTCGCTGCGCGCCGGCTGGCGCCGGCTTGCGGCTGCTAGCCTCCCCTCGGGCCCCGGTAGCTCAGTCGGATAGAGCAGTTGCCTTCTAAGCAACGGGTCGGGGGTTCGATTCCCTCCCGGGGCACCAGCTCTGGCCCGTTCAGGTCAGCCAGAGCGCCGCCAGGCCCGCCACCGAGATGGCCGCGGTGGCGGCCAGGATCGGGCCGCGCAGGGCGGCCGCGCCCAGGGCGATCACCATCCCGGCCTTGACCAGGGTGTTCGAGAGGGCGGCGATCACGATCGCGGTGACGCTGACCTGCGTCGTACAGGCGCCTTCGAGGGCGCAGCCCGCCATCGAGAGCGTGATGGCGTCGACGTCGCTGAGGCCCGCGAGCGCCGCCACCGCGTAGAGGCCGCGGCCCGGCAGGTAGGTCTGCACCAGGGCGACGACCAGCAGCACGGCGGCGAAGACCAGCGCGAAGCGCATCGCCGATTTCAGGCTGAACGGGTTCTGGAGCGGGACCTCCTCTCCCGCGGGCCGGGCGGCGCCCGCGCCGCTCTGGAGCAGCCAGCCGGCGGCGAGCGCCGCGACCACGCCCATGCTCGCGAACGGGACCAGCAGCGCCGGGAGCAGGGCGCGGTTCACGACCGCGACCTCGACCAGCACGCGCACGAACATCACCACCCACGCCAGCAGGAC
Source organism: Myxococcota bacterium (assembly GCA_036560145.1). Lineage (GTDB taxonomy): Bacteria > Myxococcota_A > UBA9160 > UBA9160 > SMWR01 > DATBRV01. The sequence continues at coordinate 297 of DATBRV010000050.1, read as the reverse complement.
ACCGCCGGCGAGCAGCGCGGCGCCGGCGCCGCGCACGCCTTCCCGGCTGCGCCGGGCGAAGGAGAGGGTGACGGCGGTGGAGGAGACCAGGCCGCCGGCCACGGCCGTCACCGCCGTGCCGCGCCCCTGGCCGAGCCAACGCACCGCGATGTAGCCCGCGAGCGAGAGGCTCGAGATCAGGATCACCAGCAGCCACAAGGTGTACGGATTGAGCGCGTCCCATGGATCGATGGTCCGGTTCGGGAGCAGGGGAAGCGCGATGAAGGTTGCGAGCAGGAGCTTGAGCCCCGCGTAGAG
>DATBRV010000049.1:0-97223 GCA_036560145.1 Myxococcota bacterium | reverse complement strand
CGAAGCCCGCGCGCAGCGAGCCGCAGGCGAGCGGAGTTCACCCGCGCAAGCGGGCGAAGCCCGCGCGCAGCGAGCCGCAGGCGAGCGGAGTTCACCCGCGCAAGCGGGCGAAGCCCGCGCGCAGCGAGCCGCAGGCGAGCGGAGTTCACCCGCGCAAGCGGGCGGAGCCCGCGCGCAGCGAGCCGCAGGCGAGCGGAGTTCACCCAGGCCGGATTCTCCGGCTCTCCTTCGAGGCTTCGCCGGCTCCACACGCGCGAGACCGCCCGGTGTCACATGCCGCGTGTAGCCTGTGCGCATGCCGGCCGGGTTCCACGTCGAGCGAATCTTCCCGGGCCCGACCGCCGTGCGAACGGATGGGTTCGCGCTCGTGCTGCTCGAGCGCGGCGAGCTGCGGGCGCGTTGCGAGCCCGGAGGGCTCGCGTCTCTCGCGGCCGGCGACCTGCTGGCGCTCGCGCCCGGCGCGACCGGCGCGTTCTTCTCGCGCCGCGCCGCGGCGGACGCGATCGTGTTTCGCGCGCCGGGCGAGTGGCTCGCGCGGGCGCTCGCGCTCGCGGGCCTCGAGCCCGGTCCGGCGCCGGCGCGGTCCGCCGTCCTGCGCGCGGGGACGGAAGCGGCCAGCCGCGCGGCGCAGCGCCTGCGCCGGCTGCTCGGGCGCGCCGGCGGGCAGGCTCCGGAGGGCTTGCTGTCGCGTGCGGCGGACGCGCTCGAGCTGCTCGCGATCGCGGCCTCGGCGGGGCGCGCGCAAGAGGCCGGGCCGTCGCGTCGGCGCCGCAGCCCGAGGCGCGACGCGCTCGCCGAAGCGCTCGAGAAGCTGGGCCGCGAGCCTCTCCACGGCCTCGCGCTCTCGTCGTTCGCGGGGCGTCTCGGCCTCTCCGAACGGCAGGCCTCGCGGCTGGTGCGCGAGCGGCTCGGGATCAGCTTCGGCGCCCACCTGACGGAGCTGCGACTGTCGCGCGCCAGGCGGCTGCTGGCGGAGAGCGATCTCCCGGTGATCGACGTGTCGGAGGAGGCGGGCTTCGGCTCGCTCGGCCACTTCAACCACGTGTTTCGCGTGCACACGGGCGAGACGCCGAGCAGGTTCCGCGCGCGGGCTCAGACCCCGGAGCCCGTCGGCGCCGCGCTCGCGCCGCTGGAGCGGATCGCGGAGCGCGCCCGGCTCGCCTCGGCGCACAGCTCCTGCTTCACGAGCGAGAGCAGCCAGGCGGAGAGGGGCAGGCTTCCGTCGTAGCCGTCGAGGGCGCCGAAGGCGCGCACGAGGACGCGCTCGCTGACCCGCTCGGCGGCCTCCGGGCTCGCGCTGCGCCGCGCAACGAAGGCATGCACGCGGTCGTGGGTCTCGGCGAAGAGCCGTTCGAAGGCCCCCGGGTCCGCCTGCGCGGCTCGCTGCGCCAGCTCGAAGTCGGCCCGATGGGTCATGCACGCCTCCTCGCAACGGCCTCGGTCGCGTCCCGCACGCTTCACACGGTGGCCCGCAGGCGAGGCGGGGACCTGACGATTCCGGGAAGATCGGGCGGCCGGAGCGAGAAGTCGCCGCCTTCGCTTCGCCTCGAAAACCCCATGCTCGCGCCACCTTCCCGTGACCGGGATCTGGTTGCCTGACGTGCACCCGGGGGGCGGGGCGGGACAGGAGTGTGTCCGGTATGCAAGGTCCGAAGCGGGTGTTGCTCGTCGACGGCGACCCCGACTCGCGCAGGCGGATCGCACAGATCCTCACTCCGCCGCAGTTCGACTGCCGCGAGATCGAGAGCGCACGCGCGGCGCTCGCGGAGGCCGAGCGCGAGCGCCCCGACCTGATCCTGCTCGACAGCTACCTCCCGGACCTTTCCGGCCTCGGCCTCTGCCGGCTGATCCGCGAGACGCCAGCGCTGGCGCGAACCCCGGTGATCCTCGTCAGCGCCCAGGCCAGCGAGATCGACCGCGTGCTCGCCTTCGAGGCGGGCGCCGACGACTTTCTACCGAAGCCGTACTACCCGCCGGAGCTGCTGGCGCGGGTGGCGGCGGTGCTGCGCGGCTTTGCGGCCGTGGATGCGGCGAGACCTCCCCTCGGCGCCCGCGGTCTCCGCGTCGATCCCGGCCAGGGCCGCGCAGAGCTCTCCGGCGAACGCCTCGACCTCACGCCGACGGAGTTCGAGCTGCTCGCGCTGCTGGTCGCCCAGGCGGGCCGCGTCGTGCGCCGACGGGCGCTGATCGAGCAGGTCTGGGGCGCGAATACCGCACCCACCGACCGGGCGGTGGACGCGCACATCAAGGCGATCCGACGCAAGCTCGGCGCGGCCCGGGACTGCCTGGAGACGGTGCGCGGCGTGGGCTATCGATTTTCGGACCCCAGCCCCGACTAGCGGATCCGGGCCATCTTCACGAAAAAGTCATGATTCAGATGGGCCGGGCGGGGTAGCGTCATCGCCCTTGGGGGGATCGGTACCGCGATGCCCGAAACGGCTGGGGGGGCGGGGGCTAGCTTGCCGCCGAGGTCGGTGCAGGGGCCGTCGCGGCTCCTGAATCGGGAGCTTTCCTGGCTCGGCTTCAATCGCCGCGTGCTCAGCCTCGCCGAGGACCCCGCGCGGCCGCTCCTCGAACGCGTCCGCTTCCTGGCCATCTCCGCGCACAACCTCGACGAGTTCTTCCAGGTCCGGATCGCAGGCCTGGCCGCGCAGCTCGAGTCCGGCGTGAACGTCGCGTCGCCCGACGGGTTGCTCGCGGGCGAGCAGCTGCGGCGCATCCGGCCCGACGTCGAGGCGCTGGTCGAGCGTCAGGAGGAGCTGCTCGCAAAGTCGCTGCTCCCGGAGCTGGCCGCGGCGGGGATCGAGCTGTGCGCGTTCGAGGACCTCCGGGACGAGGAGCTGGCGCACGTCTCCTGCCTCTTCGACGAGAAGATCTTCCCGGTGCTGACGCCGCTCTCGGTCGATCCGGCCCATCCGTTCCCGTACATCTCGAGCCTCTCGCTCTCGCTCGCGATCGTGGTCGGCGATCCTGACACCGGCGAGCACCGCTTCGCGCGCGTGAAGGTGCCGCCCATCTTTCCGCGCTGGCTCGCGATCTCCCCCGGCCGGTTCGTTCCGATCGAGCAGGTGATCGCGGCGCATCTGCCCGCGCTGTTTCCCGGGATGGAGGTCGTCTCCTGCGCTCCCTTTCGCGTGACGCGCGACGCCGAGCTCGCGATCGCGGAGGGCGAGGCCGACGACCTGCTCGCGGCGATCGAATCCGGGCTCAAGCGACGCCAGCGCATGAGCGCCCCGGTACGCCTCGAGGTCTCGGCCTCGATGTCGGCCCAGCTGCGCGATCTGCTCGCCGCGGAGCTCGAGCTCGAGCGCGACGTCGTCTTCGCCGTGCGCGGCCCGCTCGACCTCTCGGCCCTCTCGGAGCTGGCGGCGCTCGATCGCCCGGACCTGCGCCAGGAGCCCGCGGCCGCCTCGACGCAGCCGTGCCTGGCCGCGGGCGCCAAGGGCGCCGCCTGCGACTTCTTCGAAGTGCTGAAGCAGGGCGACGTGCTGGTGCATCATCCCTACGAATCGTTCCAGACCTCGGTGGAGGCATTCCTCGCGCAGGCGGCCGCGGATCCGGACGTGCTCGCGATCAAGCACACGCTCTACCGGACCTCGGGGCCCTCGAACCCGGTGGCTCTCACGCTGATCCGCGCGGCCGAGGCGGGCAAGCAGGTGGTGACGCTCGTCGAGCTGAAGGCGCGCTTCGACGAGGAGGCGAACATCGAGTGGGCCCGCACCCTCGAGCAGGCCGGCGTCCACGTCGTCTACGGCCTGGTGGGGCTGAAGGCGCATGGCAAGGTCGCCCTCGTCGTGCGCCGCGAGGGCGGGGGGATCCGGCGCTACTGCCACATTGGCACGGGCAACTACAATCCGGCCACCGCCAGCAACTACGAGGACGTGGGCCTGCTCTCGGCGTCGCCCGAGCTGGGCGCCGACCTTTCCGAGCTCTTCAACTTCCTGACCGGCTACGGGCGCCCGCCCCGCTACCGCAAGCTGCTGGTCGCGCCGGCCGGCCTGCGCTCGGCCCTGCTCGCGCAGATCCAGCGGGAGGCGGAGGCGCCGGATGGCCGCATCGTTCTCAAGGTCAACGCCCTGGAGGACCCCGGGCTGATCGAGGCCCTCTACGCCGCTTCGGCGGCGGGGGTCGAGATCGACCTCGTGGTGCGCGGGATCTGCTGCCTGCGTCCGGGTGTCCCCGGGCTCTCCGAGCGGATCCGGGTGCGCTCGCTGTTGGGCCGCTTCCTCGAGCACTCGCGCATTTTCCGCTTCGGCAGCGAGGCGCGCGGCCGGCGCTACTTCATCGGCTCCGCCGACCTGATGACGCGCAACCTCGACCGGCGGGTCGAGGTGGTGGCGCCGATCGAGTCGCCCGATCTGTGTCGGCGCCTGGAGGAGATCCTGGCCACCAATCTGGCGGACGACAACCTCGCCTGGGAGCTGGGTCCCGAAGGCGGATGGACGCGGGCGCCTCGTGGTCCGGGGGTCGACACGCATCGCGTGTTGCTCGAGCGCGCCCGACTTCGCGCGAGCGGCCCTCCTTCGCCGGAAGATTCCCCTGCTCGAGTCCGCGACCCGCTTCCCCGATGAAGCGATAGGCGCTATCAACGCCGGCGCCCGGCCGAGCCGGGGGGGTGGGATGAGGGTCTACTGGGTGCGCCACGCCGCGGCGGTCCGCCGTAGCGATTGGCGTCGACCGGAAAAGCTGCGGCCGCTCACCGGCGGCGGGCACCGCCAGGCGCACCGCCTACTCGAGCTCTTCGACGGCGCGCCGATCTCCCATCTGCTCACCAGCCCGGACCTGCGCTGCCGCCAGACGCTCGAACCCCTCGCCGCGCAGCGCGGACTCCCGATCCAGCTCGACGGGCGGCTCTCCGCGGGCCGCTCGGTCGGCGGCGCGCTCGAGCTGCTGGGCGAGCTGGGCGATGGGGCCGCCGTGCTCTGCTCGCATGGCGACGTGATCCCGCGCGTGATCGAGCGCCTCTGCGACGAGGGCCTGCGCCTGGATCGCGAGCTGGTCTGCGAGAAGGGATCGGTCTGGATCGTGGACGCCGAGCCCGGCCGGCGCGCCCGGGCCCGCTACGTGCCGCCGCCCGCGAAGGCGCGCGAGCCCGGGGTCGGCGAGCTGGAAGATGCGGAGCCGCAGGCGCGCGGAAAGCTGCGGGTCGGGGTGCTCGATCTGGGGAGCACCTCCTTCCACCTGCTGGTCGCCGACGCGACGCCGACGGGCGAGATCCGCCGGGTCGCGCGAGAGCGCGAGATGCTGCGGCTGGGGGCGCTCGTCGCTCGCGGCGGGAACATCCCGGAGGCCGTCTGCGTGCGCGCCATCGAGGTCGCGCGCCAGCTGCGCCGACGCGCCACCGCGTCGCGGGTGGAGCAGCTCTACCCGGTCGCCACCTCGGCCCTGCGCGACGCCCGCAACGGCCGCCAGCTCGCGCGCCGGATCGGCGCGGCGCTGGGCACGCCCGTGCGCGTTCTCTCCGGCGAGGAGGAGGCCCATCTCATGTTCGCCGCCTTCCGCCAGCGGCTGGCCGTGCGCGACGGGCCGGCCCTCGGGATCGATCTCGGCGGCGGGAGCCTCGAGCTCGCGCTCGGCGACGACAGCGAGGTCCACTGGGAGGCGACGCTCCCGCTCGGCGTGGCCCGCCTGCACGGCGAATTCGTGAACCGGGATCCGATGACCCGCGAAGCGCGCGACGCGATCCGGGCGCGCGTGCGCGGCTCGCTCGCCGCGGTCGCACGCCGGCTCGCGCGGCGCCGCCGGGTCGAGTGCGTCGGCGCGGGCGGGACGCTCTCCGCGCTCGCGCGCCGGATCGTCACGCGCCGGACCTCCTGGCCGGCGCGCGCCGTGAACCAGCTCTTCCTGCCGATCTCCGAGCTGCGCGAGGTGGCGGCGGAGCTGGTGGAATCGACGCACGAGGAGCGCCTGCGCATGCCGGGGCTCCAGAAGCCCCGCGCCGATCTGCTGCCGACGGGGGCGGTGGTGCTCGAGACCCTCGCCAGCGAGCTCTCGCTCCCCGGCATCACGGTGAGCGATTGGGGCCTGCGCGAGGGCGTGATCCTGGAGGCGCTCGGGCTCGAATCCGTCAGGCTGGCCGGGGCAAGGTGAAGGAGAAGGTGGAGCCGCGTCCGAGCTGGCTCTCGACTTCGATCTCTCCTCCCAGGCTCTGGACCAGATGCTTGACGATCGCGAGCCCCAGCCCGGTTCCGCCCTGGGAGCGCGAGCGCGCCCGGTCGACCCGGTAGAACCGCTCGAAGATCCGCGCGAGGTCCCGCTCCGGAATTCCCATTCCCGTGTCGGCGACCTCGATGCGCACGCTGCGGTCGTCGCCTCCGATCCGCAGGGCGATGCTGCCGCCGGGCTCCGTGTACTTGATCGCGTTGTCGAGCAGGTTCGACAGCACCTGCTCGCAGGCCTGCGGATCCGCCCAGGCGATCCCCGGGCGCTCCGTCGTCAGCGAGGCCGAGAGCTGCTTCTCCTCGAGGCGTGGTCCCCAGTCGCGGAGCAGCGTCTCCGCGAGCCTGGCGGTGTCGATCGCGGCGAGCTCGAGATTCGTCTCGCGGCCCTCGATCCTCGAAAGCTCGAGCAGGTCCGCCACGATCGCGGACAGGCGGCGCGCGTGGCGGTCGATCACCTCGAGGTACGCCCTCCGGTCGGCGTCGGAGAGCGCGGGACTGGCGAGCAGCGTCTCGGCGAAGCCGCGGATCGCGGCGAGCGGGGTGCGCAGCTCGTGCGACGCGTTGGCGACGAACTCCCGGCGCATCTTCTCGAGCTGCATCAGCTCGGTCACGTCGTGCAGCACGGCGACCGTCCCGGCGCTGGTGGAGTCGCCGGGGGGAAGGCGCACGGCGTGCACGCGCAGCGTGCGGTAGAGGGGGTGCACCACCTCGATCGCCCGGGACACCGGCCCGTCCGTGCTCTCGGCCGCCTTGAGCACCTCCGCCAGCTCGGGATGCCGGATCGCTTCGAGCGCGGTGCGTCCGCGCAGCTCGGCGGCCACGCCGAAGAAGTCGCGCAGGTGCTGGTTGCCGAGCAGGATCCGCTGCCCCGGGTCGACCACCAGCACGCCCTCGACCATTCCGTCGAGCACCGCTTGCAGCTGCTCCTTCTCCCGCGTCGCGAGCTCGGCGCGCTCGCGCAGCTGCTCGGACATGCGCTGGAGCGCGGCCGCGATCTCGCCGAGCTCCTCGCCCGATCGAAGCGGGAGCCGGTAACCGAGATCGCCCGCCGCGATCGCGGAGGCCATCCGGCGCATCTCGCGGATCGGCCGCAGCACGCTGCCGGAGAGCCAGAGCGCGACCAGCAGGGCGGCGGCGACGGCGATGGCGGCGGCGGCGAACCACGCCCAGCGGAGCGGAGCGAGCTCGGCGGGATGCAGGGCGCCGCGCAGCGCGCGCTCGGCGAGCAGGCCGGCCGCGACCACGGCGAAGATCGCCAGCCCCACCAGCGTGGCGACCAGCTTGCGATGGTTCTCGGACACGGGTCCCCGGGTGGCGCTGCGCGGCGAGACCCGCCGGCGCAGCGCTCACTCGGCGAATCGATAGCCGACCCCGCGCACCGTCTCAATCAGGTCGCCCGCCGGTCCCAGCTTCTCGCGCAGGCGCTTCAGGTGGGTGTCGATGGTGCGCGCCGTGACCGAGATGTCGGCGCCCCAGACGTGCTCGAGCAGGAAGTCCCGGGTCATCACCCGGCCCGGGCGGGTCATCAGCCGCTCGAGCAGGTCGAATTCCTTGGCGGTCAGCTGCACCTCGCTCCCCGCGACGAAGCAGCGGTGCCGCTCCGGGTCGAGCGTGAGGGAGCCGTGCTCGAGCCTGGCGGCTGCGCCCGCGCGGGTCGGCTTGCGCCGGAGCACGGCGGCGACCCGCAGCGTGAGCTCGCGGGGACTGAAGGGCTTGGTCACGTAGTCGTCCGCGCCGAGCTCGAAGCCGACCACGCGATCGACCTCGTCGGCCTTGGCGGTGAGCATGATGATCGGGGTGCGCGCGAGCTCGCCGTCGGCGCGCACCTGACGGCAGAGCTCGGTTCCCGAGATGTCCGGGAGCATCAGGTCGAGGATCACGAGGTCGGGTTTGTTGCGGCGCAGCTGCTCGAGCCCGCGGCGACCGGACTCGGCCGTCTCCACCCGATAGCCGGCCTGATGCAGGTTCACCCGCACGAGCTCGAGCAGGTCCGGCTCGTCGTCGATCACCAGGATGCGTTCCGCCACGTCGGATGAAAGGATACCCAGCGCTCCTCGCACAGGAAGCACCGGAGCGCCTGCCCGGGGCACGTGCCTCGCAAACATCATGGGGGCGTCATGCGTTTGCCATTCCCCGGGGGCCGGAGCATGCGTCGACGCTCGCTTGAGGTACCGTGCGGGCCTGCGCGTTCGAAGACGCCGCGAGACCCGGGAATCGGAACCCATGCCCGCAACCCAGATCGGCCTGCGACTCCGGGTCAAGCGCCTCGCGCAGCAAACCGCCGAGCAGCACCGCCAGCTCGATGCGCTGCGCAAGCAAGTCGCCGCCGCGCTCGAGCGCGGGGAGCGGGGCGACGGGCAGCACGCGCTCGAGCGCTTCAGCGCGGCGCTGGCCGCGCACTTCGATCTCGAGCAGGGCGTCTTCTTTCCGGCGCTGCATGGTCTCTCGCCTTCCCGGACGCAGGAGCTGGAAGCGCTCGAGCGCGAGCACGCGGGGTTTCTGGCCGAGCTCCAGCGGGTTCGGGAAGAGATGGAGCGGGCGCCCGCGGAGGTCTCCGGACGGGCGTTCGCGCGATTCCTCGACGGCCTCGGCGGGCACGAGCGGCGAGAGGAGAAGCTCGTCGGATCGATCTCGGACCCGAACTGAGGCGAAAAGGGACAGCCATCCAGTCGATCGCCCCTGGCCGCCCCGATCGATTGGGCGGATCCTTCGCGAAGCGCCCGCTCCAGGCAGGCGAGCGTTGGCACGGGTTCTGCTCTCAGGTAGCAGTGCTCGCCGGGTGCGAGCCCGATAGGAGGATGTATGGCCGGCTTTCGCAAGATCCTGGTTCCGATCGATTTCTCGACCCATTCCTCACGCGCTCTCCAGACCGGGATCGAGCTCGCGAAGACCTTCGGGGCGAAGCTCCATCTCCTCCACTGCTACCAGATCAACGTCGGAGCGATCTCGCCCTACGGCCTGGTGATTCCGGAGAGCTTCGATCGCGACATCCGGGAGGCGGCCACCCGGCAGCTCGCGCAGTGGCGCGAGAAGGCGACTGCCCAGAAGCTCGAGGTGGAGGCCGAGGTCTCGCCGATGTTCCCCTCGGAGGCGATCGCGAGCACGGCGGAGCGCATCGGCGCCGACCTGATCGTGATGGGCACGCGGGGGCTCTCCGGGATCAAGCACGTGATGCTCGGTAGTGTCGCGGAGCGAACGGTCCGGATCGCACCCTGTCCGGTGCTCACGTTGAAGGCCACCGGCGAGGCGTAACGAGCGAAGCGCGCGCAAGCAGTGCGCGCAGCGAGCCGAAGGCGAGCGGAGCTCATTCAGACCGGCCGAAGGCGAACGGAGTTCACTCAGGTGGATCTTCGCTCGCGGGGTCGGTGGCCGTGATGACGCTCTCGTGGCCGCGCGAGAAGGTGCTCGCGGATGGCGGCCGCGTGCAGGTGCGCCCGATCCGGGAGAGCGACGCGCCCGCCCTCGTCGCCCTGCACGGCCGCCTGTCCGAGGAGAGCGTCTACCTCCGCTACTTCTCGCCGCACGCCCACCTCTCCGCGCGCGAGATCGAGCACGCGACGGCGGTCGACCACCAGGGCCGCGAGACGCTGGTGGCGCTCGACGGCGACCGGCTGATCGGGGTCGCGAGCTACGAACGCGAGGTGGCCAGCGATGTCGCCGAGGTCGCCTTCGAGGTCGAGGACGCCCACCAGGGGCGGGGCATCGGGACGCTGCTGTTCGAGCTGCTGGCGACCACGGCGCGCGCGCGCGGCATCCGCCGCTTCGTCGCGAAAGTGCTGCCGCAGAACCAGCGCATGCTTCAGCTCTTGCGCGACGTCGGCCTCGCGAGGCGGTCGCATTTCGAGGGCGGCGTGGTCGAGCTGGAGCTCGCGCTGGCGGGGGAGTCCCCTCCCGCGCTCTCGCCCGACGAGCTGCGCGCGCTCGCCGCGCCGGGCGCCTATCCGGACGATGCCAGCGCCGGGAGGGCGGTCGAGCAGGTGCAGACGCATCTCTCCCACGTCTTCCTCACCGGCCGCCGCGTCTACAAGTTCCGCAAGTCGGTCGACCTCGGGTTCGTGCGCTTCACCTCGCGCGGCGAGCGCAACGCCGACTGTCTGCGCGAGGTCGTCCTGAATCGCCGCCTCGCCCCCGACGTCTACCTGGGCGTCGCGCCCCTGCTGCACGCGCCCGTGCGGGTGGGCCCGGTCGCCGAGGGCCTGGTCCGCTCCCCGGACCGCGGCGAGGACGCCGAACACTGCGTGGTGATGCGGCGCCTGCCCGCGGGGCGCGACGCGCTCACGCTGCTCGAGCGCGGAGCGCTCTCGGACGCCCAGATCGAGCGCGCCGCGGTGTTCGTCGCGCGCTTCCACGATCGACATGGCCTGGGCGCGCCGGCGCCGTTCAGCGCCGGGGAGTGGCGCCAGCGCTGCGTCGGCCCCGCGCAGGACAACCTGCGGCTGCTCGGCGCGGCGCCCGCGGGACTGTTCGCCCGCGACGCGCTGGCGCGCCTCGAGGCGGGCATCGCGGACCTCGCCGAGCAGAAGGCAGACCGCTTCGAGCGGCGGCGCCTCGCGGGCCGCGCCGTCGATGCGCACGGAGACCTGCATCTCCAGCACCTGTGGTTCGAGCGCGACGACGCGGATCCGATCGCAATCGATTGCCTCGAATTCTCCGAGTCGCTTCGCCGCATCGACGCCGCCGCAGAGGTCGCCTTCCCGGCCATGGACCTCCGCTACCGCGGCGCCGCGGCCCGGGCGGAGCGCTTCCTGCGGGTCTACGCGCGCGAGCGGGACGACTTCGATCTCTACGCGGTCGTCGATGGCTTTGCGAGCTATCGCGCCGCGGTCCGCGCGAAGGTGGCGTCGATCGCGGTCGCCGACGCAGCGATCGATCCCGCGCAGAGGGCGCGCGCCGCCGAGAGCGCGCGCAGCCACCTCGCGCTCGCGCTCGAGCTGCTCGCAGCGCGCGGAGCCGGCGCGCTGGTGCTGGTGGGCGGAGTCGTCGGGACCGGCAAGAGCACCGCCGCGGCCGAGCTCGCGGCTGCCGCGGGCGCCGTCGTGATCGCCTCCGACCGGGTCCGCAAGCGGCTGGCGGCGATGGCGCCGACGGCGCGCGCGGGCGATTCGCTCGACGCCGGCCTCTACGACCCCGCGCAGGTGGAGCGCGTCTACGCGGGCCTGCTCGAGCGCGCGGCGCCGGTGCTCGATTCGGGCCGGATCGCGCTGCTCGACGCGACCTGGTCGCGCGCGGCGGATCGCGAGCGCGCCCGGCGCTTTGCGCGAGAGCGGGGGGCGCGCGCGTTCTTCCTCGAAACGCGCTGCGTCGCCGGCGTCGCGCAGGAGCGCCTGGCCCGGCGCGAGGCGCAGGGGGGCGATCCCTCCGACGCGGGCCCGGCCTTCCATCCGCGCAGCGTCGCCCGCTTCGAGGCGCCGGCCGAGTGGCCCGAAGCGGAGCGGCGCGTCGTGCACACCGATCGAGACGACTGGCGGACCCTGCTGCGCGCGATCGCGGCGGATCTGCTGCGCCCGGTAGACTAGGGCGCGTGGCGGGGTTCGAGGGGGAGGAGCGTCGGCGCGGCGCGGGCGAACGCCTGCGCGCGGGATTGCGCCGGCATGGCGTGATCCCGCGCCCGACCGCCCTGCGCAAGCTGCTGCGCGCGTCCGACGTGCGCTTCACCCGCGGCAATCGGGTGGAGCTGTTCCGCGACGGCCGCAGCGGGCTGGATGCGATGCTGGCCGCCATCCAGGGCGCGCGGCACCGCGTCCACTTCGAGTCCTACATCTTTCGCGCGGACGAGACCGGCCAGCGTTTCCTGCGCGCGCTGACGGCGCGGGCGCGCGCGGGCGTCGAGGTGCGGCTGCTCTTCGACGGGGTCGGATCGCTCGGTCTCCCGCCGGCGGCGCTGGCGGAGCTGCGCGAAGCCGGGGGCGACGCGGTCGCCTTCAATCCGCTCGGCCGGATCTGGCCGCGCTGGGCTCCGCGGCGTCGGGATCACCGCAAGATCCTGATCGTCGACGACGACCTGGGCTTCACGGGCGGCCTCAACGTCGGCGACGAGTACTACGTGGGCTCGCCGGCGGCCGCCGGGCAGCGCATCCCCTGGCGCGACGCGCATCTGCGCATCCAGGGCCCCGCGGTCGCGCTGCTCGACGCGGTCTTCCTGGAGAGCTGGTTCCGGGCCGATGCTCCCGACCACCCCGCCTCGATGTTCCCCGCGGCGGTTCCGGACGAGCCCGGGGGCGAGGTGCTGGGCCTGCTCCCCGACGGTCCCACCTACCACCGCCGGCGCCTGCGCGAGCTGCTGATCCGGGCGCTCGAGCGCGCCCAGACGCGCGCCTGCTTCGTGACGCCGTACTTCGTCCCCGACACGCGGCTGCGACGCGCGCTCGCCGCGGCGGCCGCGCGCGGCGTGCGGGTCGACGTGCTGATCGCCGGCTGGAGCGACCATCCGATCCTGCGCTGGGGGGCGTTGGCGCGCCTGCCCGAGCTGCTCGAGCAGGGCGTGCGCTTCTACGAGTTCGAGGTGGCCATGATGCACGCCAAGCTCGCCGTCTTCGACGACCGCTGGGCGGTGGTCGGCACCTCGAACCTCGACCGCCAGAGCCTTCAGCACAGCTACGAGGTCAACCTGCTGGTGGAGGGCGGAGCGCTGCCCGGCGAGCTGGTGCGGCTGGTCGACGAGGATCTGGCGGTGGCGCGCCCGATCACCCAGGCGAGCCTCTCCGCGCGGCGCTGGTGGACGCGGCTGCGCGACCGCACGTCCGCGCTGCTGCTGGGGAGGCTGTAGCTGGCGGCCCCGCACGGGGCGAGATTCCCCAGCTCGACGCGCCGGGAACGCCGTGCGGCCCTGGGGCGGATGGCACCGATCCTGCACTTCGGATCGGGCATGAGTCGAAATTCCGATGCGGCGCTGCGGCCCGTCGCCGAGGTGATGCAGAGGGAGGTGGCGACCCTCACGATCCACGACCGCCTCGACCTCGCGGACGACGTGATGCGACTGGGCCGGGTCCGGCACATGCCGGTGCTGGACGGGACCCGGGTGGTGGGGATCGTCTCGAACCGGGACCTGCTCGCGGCGTCGCTCTCGCGGGTGCTCGATTTCGCGGCGACCGATCGGCGGACGTTCCTGCGTTCGATCGAGGTCTCCGAGGTGATGTCGCACGATCTGATCAGCGTGCGCGACGACGCGACCCTGCGCGAGGCCGCGGAGTTGATGCTGCGGCACCGGATCGGCTGCCTGCCCGTGGTGAAGGCCGATCGCACCCTGATCGGGCTCGTCACCGAGACCGATCTGCTGAAGGCCGCGCTGCTGCCCGGGTCGGAGCGCAGCGGGATCGCGAACCCGAAAGAGGAGACGATCATGTCGGATTGGAAGGCCAGGGGTCAGAAGGAGATCGACGAGCTGCGCCGCGTGCGCGACGAGCTGAAGGTGCGCATGCACCTCGCCAAGGCGGAGGTCAAGGACCGCTGGAACGAGCTCGAGCACCAGTTCCACAACCTGGAGGCCAAGGGACACCAGATTGCGCAGGCCAGCGAGGAGCCGCTGCGCGACGTTCGGGACGCGGCGAAGCTGCTGGTCGCCGAGATCCGCGAGGGCTATCGCCGGATCCGGGAATCCCTCTAGCGTCCCCGCGCATGCCGCATCCCGCCGTCCCGGTGCTCCGGTTTCTCGGCGGGGCGGGCACGGTGACCGGAAGCCGCTTCCTGATCGAGACGCGGCACGCGCGGGTGCTGGTCGACTGCGGGCTGTTCCAGGGCGAGAAGCCGCTGCGGCTGCGCAACTGGGAGCCGTTCCCGGTTCCGCCCGCGTCGCTGGACGCCGTCCTCCTCAGCCACGCGCACGTCGATCACTCGGGCTATCTGCCGTTGCTCGGCCGCGACGGTTTCCGCGGCAGCGTGCTGGCCACCCGCCGCACGCTCGAGCTGTGTCGGATCGTGCTCCCCGACAGCGGGCGGCTTCAGGAGGAGGACGCCGCCTTTGCCAACCGCAAGGGATATTCGAAGCACAGCCCGGCGCTCTCGCTCTTCACGGAGCGCGACGCCCAGGCGGTCCTCGGCAGCTTCCGGGCCGTCCCCTTCGACGCGCCGGTCGACGTAGCGCCCGGCGTGCGCGCGAGCTTCCGGCCCGCGGGTCACATCCTCGGCTCGGCCAGCATCCGGCTCGATCTCGAGGGCGACGAGCCCCGCAGCCTCTTCGTGAGCGGCGACCTCGGCCGGCCGGCGCATCCCTTGCTGGCTCCCCCGGCGCCTCCCGCCGGGTCCGACGCGCTGCTGATCGAGGGGACGTACGGCGATCGCCGGCACGACGACGAGGCCGGGCTCGCGCGCTTCGCGGACGCGCTGGTGCGCACGGCGGAGCGGGGCGGCGTGGCCGTGATCCCGGCCTTCGCCGTCGACCGCACCGAGGTCGTGCTCTTCCATCTGCGGCGCCTGATGCGGGAGGGCCGGGTGCCGCGGCTGCCGGTCTACGTCGACAGTCCGATGGCGCTCGCCGCGCTCTCGGTCTACCGCGAGGCGATCGCGCAGGGCGACTCCGAAGTGCGCCCCGAGCTGCGCGGCGCGGGCGATCCGTTCGACCCCGGCGACCTGCGCGAGGCGCGGGACGTCGCGAGCTCGAAGGCCATCCACGGCGAGCGCGGTCCGGCCATCATCGTGTCGGCGTCCGGGATGGCGACCGGGGGCCGCGTGCTCCACCACCTCGCCGCGCGCCTGCCCGATCCCCGCAACAGCGTGATCCTGGTCGGCTACCAGGCCTCCGAGACGCGCGGGCGCCTGCTGCTCGAGGGCCGCCCGTTCCTGAAGATGCTCGGGCGCTACGTTCCGGTGCGAGCCGAGGTGGTGGACGCGGGGGGATTCTCGGTACACGCGGACCAGGGCGAGCTGCTGGATTGGCTCGCGCGCGCGAGCCCGCTGCCCGGGTTGGTCTTCGTCGTGCATGCCGAGCCCGGGGCCGCCGAAGCGCTGCGCGCGGCGATCGGGCGCCGGTTCGGGCAGGGGGCCGTGGTGCCGCGCCACGGCGAGCGGGTGTGCATCGAACGCAGCCATTGATCGGGACGCAAAGGAGGCAGGGCCATGTACGAGTTCCTCGATTATCAGGTGCAGGACGTGATGTCGCGACCGGTCTGCGTGCGCGGCGAGACGACGCTCGGCGAGGCCGAGGCGCTGCTCGAGAAGCACGGCTGGAATGGCGTCCCGGTGGTCGACGAAGCCGAGCGGCCGGTGGGCTTCGTCACCTCGCTCGACCTGCTCAAGGCCTTCGCCTTCTCCGAGGACACCATCCTGCCGCCCTACGAGCGGATCCTCGCCCGGCCGGTTTCGGAGGTGATGTCGCGCGATCTGCTCAGCGTCTGCCCGCGCACGCCTCTCACGCGCGCGCTCCAGAAGCTCGTCGATACCCGGAGCAAGAGCTTTCCCGTGATCGACGGCGATCGCGTCGTGGGCGTGCTCGCTCGCGAGGACGTGATGGGGGCGCTGCGCCGCGCGGGCGAGGGCAAGCGTCCGGGCCCCGCGTGATAGCATGCCCGCGCCGCGGCGGGCGGCGGCGAGGAGCAGCGCATGGGCATGCCCACGGACGTTCCCATCATCGATCTGATGCTCGGGATCCCGAGCCAGGACCCGAAGCCCTCCTACGGCTTCATGCGGCCGCTGTTTCGCGACCGCGAGAGCCTCGAGTCCTTCGACTTCCCCGTCGAGTACATGTTCAAGGACGTCCCCAGGACCGGGCGCCGCGACGACTACGTGAAGTACACGCTCGATGAGATGGACAGGTACGGGATCGAGCGCGGGCTGATCGGCGTCTCCGAGAGCGACGAGACCTCGCGGCTGGCGCTGCGCCGCCATCCCGACCGCTTCATCCCCTCCTGCGGCGTCGACCCGAACCAGGGGATGGAGGCGGTGCGGCACATCGTGCGCATGCACGAGGAGTTCGGGATCAAGGCCGTCGCCGCCTTCCCGGCCGGCTGCTTTCCGCAGGTGCCGATCGACGACAAGCGCTTCTATCCCATCTACGCGAAGTGCGTGGAGCTCGACGTCCCGATCTGCTGCTGCGTGGGCGTCCCCGGGCCGCGGATCCCGATGGCGTGCCAGGCGGTCGACCGGATCGACGAGGTCTGCTGGTTCTTCCCCGACCTGAAGTTCGTGATGCGCCACGGCGCGGAGCCGTGGACCGATCTCGCCGTCAAACTGATGCTGAAGTGGCCGAACCTCTACTACTCGACCAGCGCCTTCGCGCCGAAGTACTACCCGAAGGCGATCATCGACTACGCGAACACGCGCGGCGCCGACAAAGTGCTCTACGCCGGCTACTTCCCGATGGGGCTCTCGCTCGAGCGGATCTTCCGCGACATGCCGGGCGTGCCGCTGCGCGACCACGTCTGGCCGAAGTTCCTGCGCGAGAACGCGCTACGCGTCTTCGGGCTGAAACCCTAGGCGCGCGACGCGGGCCGGGGCTGCACCAGCCGCAGGCCGTTCTCGCGCATCACGAGGCGGACGTCGGCCGGAGTCAGGCCCTCCAGCTCGTCGAGGAACGAGAGCGGATCGGCGAGCCCCTCGGCGTGCGGGAAATCCGAGCCGAGCAGCACGTTCTCGATCCCGATCGCCTCGGCCAGCGCGGCGACGTCTTCCTCGTAGTACGGCGCCACCGAGACGTGTCGGCGGAAGGCCTCGACCGGCGGCTCGTGGAAGGCGCGCACGTTCATGCGCTCCGCCTTCTTCAGCTTGCGCAGCAGCGTGGCGACCCAATCCGAGCCGTTCTCGACGCTGCACACGCGAACGTTCGGGAAGCGGTGGAAGACGCCGTGCACGATCAGCGCCGCCATCGTGTCGTAGATCGCGCGGTCGGTCTGCGTCACGCTCCGGAACGGCCCGCCGGCGAACGCCTCGAGATCCTCGGCCTCGCCCCAGTGCGAGGCGTATTCGCCGTAGCCGCTCTCGCCCGCGTGGAAGGCGACCGTGATCCCCGCCTCGTTCACGCGCGCCCAGAAGGGATCGAAGCCGGGATCGCCGAGCGAGCGGCGCCGCGCGCCGGGCACGGGCGCCGCGCGCAGGTGCACGACGCGCGCGTCGCGCGCGAGCGCCCACTCGAGCTCCGCCACCGCCTTCTCGACGTCCATCAACGAGATCAGGGGCGCCGCGAAGATGCGCTCGCGCCAGGCGAAGCCCCAGTCCTCGTCGAGCCACTGGTTGAAGGCATGCAGCGTGGCGTGGGTCAGCTCCGCGTCGTGGCGGAGCGGATGCTCGATGCCGACGCCGAGGGTCGGGAAGAGCAGACAGCCCTCTATCCCCTGCTGGTCCATCAGGTCGAGCCGCGCCTGCCGATCGCGGTAGGCGGGACGGATCGGCTCCAGCTCGCCGAACGCAGCGCGGATGTCGAGACCCTCGGGGTTCTCGCCCCGGAAGAAGGCGTCCAGACAGCCGGCCTTGGCGACCGGGTCGAAGGTCGGATTCGGGATGAAGCGATTGATCTTCTCGGCCACCAGCAGCCGCGGGCGTCCGTCGATCACGGCCCATTGCACGGCCCGCTTCGCGAGCCGCCGGTCCATGTGGCGGGTGAAGGCGTCGAGCGCCTCGTAATAGTGGTTGTCGGCGTCGAAGGCGGCATAGTCGAGCCTGGGGGGCATGGGTTCCTCCGGGACGCAGCCAGGGTACCCGGGCCCGCCGGAGGCGTCGATCAGGCCGGGATCGCCGCGATCGTCCCGGCGCTCACGACCGCCTGGTAGGCCGCGCGGATCCGGCGGCGCAGCGCGCGCGTCCGCTCGAGCAGCTCGGCGGGCGCGAGTCCGGGTTCGATCAGCTCCGCGATCGCGCCGAGCGCCTCCGCCTCGGCCGGAAGCTCCTCGACCGCGCGTCCCGTCACCCAGCGGGCGCGCGATTCCAGCACGCGCAGCGCGCCGTAATCGGCGCGCAGCGTCTGCGTGCGCGGCTCCGGCAGGACGCAGGCGAGCATCGCGGCGACGCTGGGGAAGGCCGGGAACGCGCGGGTGCCCTGCTCCAGCAGGCCGCCGCCCGCCAGGAAGTCGACGTCCATCAGGCCGCCCGGCCCCGTCTTGAAGGCGAGCGGCGCGGATCCCTCCTTCGCGCGCTCGCGCTCGACGCGGGCGCGCAGATCGGCGAGATAGGGCCACGGCTTCCCCCCGCCGCGCAGCACGCTCTGGCGGATCGCGGCGAAGGCGCCCTCCGCCGGCGTCACCTCGCCCGCGATCGGGCGCGAGCGCAGCAGCGCCAGGTGCTCCCAGGTCTCGGCGGTCTCGCGCTGGTAGCGCGTGAAGCCCTCGAAAGAGGTGACGAGCATCCCCTTCTGGCCCGAGGGACGCAGGCGCGTGTCGACGGCGTAGGCGATCCCGGCGCCGGTCATGGTCGTGAGATAAGCGATCAGGCGCTGGCCGATCTTGGACGCGACCGAGACCTCGTCGGGACCGCCTTCGTAGAGGAAGATCAGATCGAGATCCGAGTGATGCGTGAACTCGCGTCCGGCGATCTTGCCCATCCCGATCACCGCGAAGGCCTGCCGGGAGGCGGCCGGGGCGCGCCGGGCGAGGCGCAGCGCGCGCGCGGTGATCGCCTCGGCGAGGATCGAGAGGAACTCGGAGATGCGCTCGAAGGGAGCCAGGCCGCCGAGCTCGCAGCAGGCGGCGAGCGCGGTCTCCTCGCGGCGCAGCAGGCGCAGCGCGTCGAGCTCGCTCTCGAGGTCCCCGGTCGGCTCCTCCTGCGCGCTCGCCGCCAGCTCCTGCTGGCGCTGGCCGATCGTCTCCGCGTTCGCGAGCGCGATGCGCTCGAAGAGCGGTGGGCGGTGCGACAGGAAGCCGGCGAGCGCCGGCTGCGTCGCGACGGCGCGCGCGAGACCGCTCAGGGCGCCGGCCTCGAGCCGGCGCACGGCGGCGTCCCCCGAGCGCTGCTCGAGCAGCGGCGCGGCGGCGTCGGCCAGCCGCGGCGCGAGCGGCGAGCCCGCCAGCGCCTCCCGCAAGCGCGCCTCGAGGAGCCCCGTCATTCCCCGCTCCGCAGCACGAGGGCCTCGAAGTGCGCCCGCACCTCGCCGCGCGCGGCCGTCCAGTCCTCGAGCAGGGCGGCCCGCGCCGTTTCGGCCTGCGGCTCGGCGTAGCCCATGCGGCGCGCGAGCGCGATCTGCCCCGCCCGCTCGTTCGGGAAGCGCGCCGTCTGCTGCTCCTCGGGAAGCTGGAGCGCGTGCTCGGAGCGACGCAGCCAGGTGTAGGCCGAGGCGAGGGCAGAGGCGGTCGCCTCCGGCAGGTGGCCGAGCCGGGCGAGCGTCGCCAGCGCCTCCAGCACGTTTCCGGTGCGGAGCGCCAGATCGCGGCCGCCAAAAAAAAGCTGGAGCGATTGGACCAGGAACTCGACGTCGCGGATCCCGCCCGGCCCCTCCTTCAGATCCAGCTCGAGGTCGCGCCCGGCGCGCCGCCGCTCGTCCTCGATGCGCGCCTTCATGTCGCGCACCGAGCGCATCACCCCGGGATCGATCAGGCGTCGGTAGACGAAGGGGGCGATCTCGGCCGCGAATCCCTCGCCCACGCCCGCCGGCCCGGCGACCGGGCGCAGGCGGATCAGCATCTGCCGCTCCCACTCCGCGCCGAACGATTCGTAGTAGCCCAGCGCGACATCGATAGGGTTGGCGAGCACGCCGGTATCCGCCTCGGGGCGCAGGCCGAGGTCCACGCGATAGCCGAAGCCGTCCTCGTTGCGCACCTCGAGCGCGCTCTTCAAGCGGCGGATCAGGCGCGCGACCGCGTGATTGTGCTCGAGCGGATCGAGCGCGGCCGGGCTCTCGTAGACGAACAAGAGATCGACGTCGGAGGAGAAGTTGAGCTCGCGGCCGCCGAGCTTTCCGAGCGCGAGCAGCGCCGGCGCCTCCACCTCGGTCTCGCGCGCGGCGCAGGCGAGCGCGGCCGCGAGGCAGCCGTCGGCGAGGTCCGAGAGCTCGCGCAGGCTGCTCGCGAAGGGCCGGCCCAGCAGGTCGCGGGCGGTGATGCGCAGCAGCCCCCGGTACTTCGCCTCGCGGATCGCGTCCCAGTCCGCGTCGATCGCATGCGCCGGCGGCGCCTCGGGCAGCGGGCCGGCGAGCTCGGCGAGCCAGCCGGGATGCCGCACCAGCAGGCGCGCCAGGAATCCGCTCGAGCCCAGCACGCAGGGCAGGGCGGGGTGGCGCGCGACGTCGAGCCGCGCGGCCCCCGCTTCTCGCGCGCCGCGCGCCAGCTCGGCCAGGCCGTGCGCGCCGAACCCGGGACGCGCGGTCCTCAGCAGCGCGGGCGCCCAGAGCGCGAGCGAGGGCGCCAGATCCGGGTCGCGGGCGGCCGTCAGGAAGGCGGCGGCGGCGGCTTCGGGGTCGGGGTCGCCGACGGCGCGCAGCAGCTCGGCGTCGGTCTTGTCCTGCGCGAGCTGGTCGACGAAGCGGGCAGCCAGGGCGTCCATGGGACGCCGAGGGTGACGCGTTCCCGAAATCTTCGCCTGCTTCAGATCGCGAAGGCCGCTCGCAGCAGGTCCATCTCCGTGAGCAGGCCCACCAGCCGCAGGCCCTCCGGCCCCGCCTCGACGACGGGAAGGCAGCCCACCCGCAGGCGCTCCATCCGGGCGGCGGCCTCGACGAGCGTGGCCCCGGGGCCGATCGAGTAGGGGGAACGGGTCATGCGGTCGGCGACCCGGACCTGCGCGACGGTCGGCGCGTCCGGCGAGTCGAGATCGAGGCATGCGACCAGCTCGTCCTGCAGATCGCGGTAGCTGAGGATGCCCACCAGCGCCCCCTCGTTCGCCACCGCGAGGTGCCGGAGGCGGGCGAGCCGCATCAGCTGAAGCGCTTCGAGCAGGCTCTCCTCGGTGGAGATGGTGATGAAGTCGCGCCGCATCACGTCGTGGACCAACCGATTCTGGTGCGCGAAGGGCGGGGCCTGGCGCGTCTGGAGCGACGTTTCCACCGGCATGCAGGCGTGCGGTTGCATCCCGCGTGCCATCCGCGAGGGGCTTCCCGGCCCGGCCTCGGGCTTGCGGCCGGGCGCCCGGGTCGGATCGCCCCTTTCCGCCCGGCCCGCCTGGGGCGGAACCGGAGCGGCCTCCGGTTGACGGCGCGCGCGCCAATGCCGACCCTTGGGGGTGTGACGCAGAGCGCGACCGACACGCAGCAACGGCTCTCCTACATGAACCTCCAGCCGAGCGACCGCGAGCTGCTCGCGGCGCTCCGCCCCATCCTGGAGGCGCATGCCGCCAGCTTCGTGGCGGCCTTCTACCGCAACCTGCTCTCCTTCGGCCCGACCCGGGAGCTGCTGCGCGACCCGGCCGTGAAGGACCGCCTGCTCGTCAAGCAGCGGGAGTATCTGCTCAGCCTCTCGAGCCCGACCCTGGACGACGCCTTCGTGGTCCAGCGCAGGCGGATCGGCGAGATCCACGAGAAGATCGGTCTCGAGCCGCGCTGGTACCTGGGCGCCTACGCGCTGTACCTCTCCCTGCTCACACCCGTGGTCTGGGACGCCTACCCCGCCGACCCCGAGCGCGCCATGCGCACCGTGGTCGCGCTCCAGAAGCTGCTGATGCTCGACGCGCAGCTCGCGATGGAAGCCTACATCGTGGAGCACGATCGCCAGCTGACGTACCTCACCCACGAGCTCGAGTCGGAGAGCCGGCAGCTCGCGCAGGACCTGGAGGCGCGGGGCTCGGAGCTGCGCGTGACGGAATCGCGCGCGCGCGCGGCGGAGGCGCTGGCCTCGATCGCGAACCTGGTCGCGGGCCTCGCGCACGAGATCGGCACGCCGATGGGCGTGATCCAGGGCCACGCCAAGCTGCTCGAGCCCGAGGTTTCCGGTGAGCAGGCGCGCTGGCGGCTGCGCACGATCCAGGAACAGGTCGCGCGCATCTCGAAGATCATCCAGACGCTGCTCAACATGGCGCGCCCCGGCCGCCGGCGGCTGGTGCCGGTCGCGCTCGAGCCCCTCGTCGAGACCACGCTCTCCTTCGTGTCGGAGAAGCTCAAGCGGCGCGGCATCGAGGTGAGCCGCTCGATCGAGGCCGTGCCGAGCCTGGTCGGCGACCCCGAGCGCCTGCAACAGCTCTTCCTGAACCTCTTCCTGAACGCCGCCGATGCGATGCCGGACGGCGGCGAGCTGCGGGTTTCGCTGCGTCCGGGCGAAGCGGGCGAGGTCGAGGTGCGGATCGCCGACAGCGGCTGCGGAATCGACGCCCAGAACCTGCCGCACATCTTCGAGCCCTTCTTCACCACCAAGCCGGCGGGGGAGGGCAACGGCCTCGGGCTGATGGTGGTGAAGGGCATCGTCACGGACCACGGCGGCAGCATCGAGGCGTCGAGCACGCCGGGGGAGGGGACGGAGTTCTGCATCCACTTCCCGCCTGGCCTCCCCGGCGCGGACGCCGCGGCCGCAGACTGAGCCCGCGCGAGGCGCTGCGCCTCACGGCCCTGCGGCCCGATGGCACTCCGCCTACGCGCACCCACCCCAGCCCGACGCTCGGGCGCGCGCTCCCCGATGGCACGTGTGATGCAATGGCCTTGCATGGGCCGCGAGCGCAGTCGCTCGCGAGCCGGCGACCACCGCCAAGGAGGACTGCCATGGCCGAGAAGACTTCCGCTTCAGTGACGCGTTCCGAGCCGAAGACGGCGAGCGATCCCTTCGAGGGCTGGTCCTCGTTCCGGGAGCTGTTCGGGCCGAGCTGGCGCCTGCCGCGATTCTTCGACGAGACGCTGCCCGCCCGAAGCGCACGGGGGGAGCGCTGGTCTCCCGCCGTCGACATCGCGGAGGACGATCAGAAGTACGTGATCACCGCAGAGCTGCCGGGCACCGCGAAGGACGACGTGCACGTCGAGGTGCACGAGAACGTCATGACGATCCGCGGCGAGAAGCGCAGCGAGCGCGAGGAGAAGAAGGAGCAGAGCCGCTGGGTGGAGCGCAGCTACGGGAGCTTCAGCCGCTCCTTCACGCTGCCGGCCAACGCCACGCCCGATCGCGTGAATGCGTCGTTCAAGGACGGCGTGCTCACGATCGAGCTGCCGAAGGTCGAGGCCGCCAAGCCGAAGGTGATCTCCGTCCGCTAGGAGATCAGGGAACGATCCAGACCGGAGTTCCCACCCTCACGCGCTCGGCGAGGAAGTCGATCTCGTGGTCGCGGACCGCGACGCAGCCGAGGGTCCAATCGAGCCCGGCCGACTCGCCTCGCCAGCGCGTGCCCTCGCCGTGCAGGCCGAGCTCTCCCCCGAGAGCGGTATCCTGCGGGGGCGGGCGATCGTGCGCCCGCCGTGCGACGATCCGCGCGTGCTCGGCGGCCGAGAGCGCGCCGCTCGCCAGCCCGATGTCGGCGTCGCGCCGTGACGGGTAGTCGATGGGGATGAACCGGTGGAATCGATTGCGCTGGGCAGGACCCGAGACGACGTAGGTTCCCTCGGGCGTCCGCTGGTCGCCCTTCGTCGTCTTCGGCCCGACCGGCTGGCGGCCGAGGGCGACCCGCATCACGACGGCGGGCCCGGGGTCGCAGCGGGCCACCAGCTGGCGCTCGCTCTTGCGCACCTCGATGTGCACGATGCGGGGACAGGTCGGATCGTCCGGCAGCGGGATCTCGGCGCCGAGCGGCAAGCGTCCCTCGGCGGGGGGAGGCTCCGCGGGCGGGGACGCGGCGCACGCCAGCAGCACGGCTACGAGCATCGCGATCGCCGCCGCGCGCAGGCCGCCCTGCTCGCGATCGCGGCGTGCCTGCTGGGGATCCCCGCGACCGCGGCGCCCGCGACGGAGGGGACCGACCTCGACGTCTATGGCGCGCTCAAGCCGCCGCTCGGCTCGATCCAGACCGATTTCGTCGAGCCCGACGACACGCTGCTCGACGTCGCCGCCCGCCATCGCCTGGGCTTCGAGGCCGTGGCCCGTCTGAACCCCGGCCTCGACCCGTGGATCCCGCCGGCCGGAACGGTGGTACGACTTCCCACCCTTTACCTGCTGCCGCAGGCCGCGCCCGCCGGACTGGTGGTGAACATCCCCGAGATGCGGCTCTACGACTTCAGCGTGAAGGACGGACCCGAGGTGCTCGCGGTCGCGATCGGGGACGCCGAGGACGCCACCCCGATCGGCGAGTTCCGGGTCGGCAGGAAGCGCATCGACCCGGAGTGGCGGGTGCCGGCGTCGATCCTGGCGGACAAGCCCGAGCTCCCGCCGGTGGTGCCCCCCGGACCCGACAATCCGCTCGGAAGCCGATGGCTGACGATCGGCAATTCGAGCTACGGGCTGCATGGCACCAACGTCCGCTGGTCGATCGGGCGCATTGCGACGCACGGCTGTGTCCGACTGTACGAGGAGGACGTGGTCCGGCTCTACGATCGCGTCCGCGAGGGTACCCGGCTACAGCTCGTGTACCAGCCGTACAAGTGGGGGCGCGAGGGGAACCACCTGCTCCTGGAGGCCCACCCCGACGTCTACGCGAAGATCCCGGATTCGCTTCAGGCCGCGCTCGAGACGCCGCGCGCGCTCGGGCTCGACCCGTGGGTCGACGTCGCGGCGGTGCGGCGCGTGATCGCGCGGGCGGACGGCGTGCCCACCAGGGTGGGCACGCTGCCGCCGCGCGATCCGAGCGCGAGCGGTCTACTTCGAGATCCGCTTCTGGAAGATCGCCTCGGACTTGCGGGCCGCGTCTTCGGCCGCCTGGGCCGAGCGGCGTGCGTCGGCCGCAGCCTGCTCGGCCGCGGTGGCGCGGCTCTCGGCGTTGCGGGCCGAGGTCTCGACCGCTGCCACGCGCTGGTCGAGCGCGTCGAGCCGGGTGTTGATCTTGTCGACGTCGCTCGTGGTCGCGCAGCCCGCGAGCCCCAACAGCAGCACGGCGCCCAGGCCGGCTGAAAGTCCTCGTCGCATCGGGAAATCCCTCCATGGTCCAGAACGAGAAGGCGTGAGCGTGCACGCGCGGGCCCGATTTCGCAAGGGTGGGCCCGTGCGCCGCGCGTTTCAGCGATCCGGCTCGTCGAGCAGGTCCGCGAAGCGAGGCGGCCGCACCCAGCGCTCCTGGCGGGCGTCATAAGACCCACCCCGCCGCGTGGCGCAGCTGGAGCAGAGCACCGCGTCCTCGCCGAAGCCGAAACCGGCCTCCGCACCCGACAAGATGGGGGCTCCGCAGTCCGCGCATTCCGTCCCCTGATCGAGCTCGGAGCGATGCATGTCGATTTCCTCCCGCAGCCATCGCTGCGCATCCGGATGGGGTCAGTGCAGCTCCGCGGCGACGGCCGTGCCGGACGGAATCCGCTCGCTGACGAACACGTCGCCGCCGTGGCGAAGCACCAGGGTCACGAGGCCGTCGAGCACGTCCTCGCGCGTGCGCCCGCCCGCCAGCGCGCCGCTCGCGAGGTCGACGGCGCCCGGCATGCGCTCGCCGGGCTTTACCCAGAGCCGGCGCACGCGGCCCGCCACCGCCGCCGCGGCGACGTCGTCGATCCGGTGCAGGCCCTTGCCGTGGTTCACGGCCCGCTCGTAGTCGCCGGCGATCCGGGCATCCTCGGCGTCGACGGCGCGCTCGACGAGCGGCCAACAGCGCGCGTGCAGCTCGCTGGGCGAGAGGTGGTCGGGGCTGGTCTGGACGCCTTCGGCCAGCAGGCGCGGCGTGCGCAGGGCCGCGCGCAGCCCCGAGTGGTGCGCCTGGGTGGCGACCAGCACGATCGGCCCCTCGCGCCCCGCGAGCACCGTCTCGATCGCGCGCGCGAGCTTCTGGTGGAAGCGCTCGAGGTCGAGCTTGCGCTCGTCGCGGCCGCTGTCGTGGCTGTAGAAGACGGGCGCCCCGGCGCCGGCCTGCGTGCCTCGCACGCGCAGCTCGTTCTCGGTCAGCTCGCTCCCGAGCGCATCTTCGAGGCTGGCGGGAACGCCCTGCGCCGAAATCGCTTCCAGCCCGAAGGCGTCCGCCTCGAAGAGCGCGACGCGATTCGCCGAGAGCGCGAGCACGCAGTGGCGCTGGTTGTGGTGGACGGCCTCCAGCAGGGGGCGCAGCGCGAAGTTCTCCGCCACCGTCACGCTGCGCCTGGGCTCGCGCGCGAGCGCGTAGACGTGCAGCGCGGTGCGATCGTGGAATACGGCGAGGCCCGCCGCGGGGCGACCCAGGCGTCGCAGGTCCGTCTCGACCGCGGCGAGCTGCTTGCGAATCCCCTGCGCCTCGGCCGCCGAGAGGCCGGCGTCCTCGAGCTGCGCTTCCGCGTCCGCGACCGCGCCCTCCCAGGCGGCGGCGTTGGCGCGCGCCTCCACGAAGGTGCGCAGCAGCGGGAGGTAGAGTGTCACGAGCGGACCGGGGCGCGGCGTCACCAGCGCCCGCAGCGCCTGGGTGTTGGGAAGCGCCTCGGGCTGGACGGGAGGATGCGTCTTCATGATCTCCCACGTTGCAATCAGCGTACCGTCGGGTGCGGCCTCTGGAGCGCAAGCCAGGGCCCGGGCTGCCGAGTTCTGCCCCAGCCTGGTCGGGTGGCGATCTGGCGCCGGCTCGAGATCTTCCTCCACGACGCGTGGCCGATCCTGCGACGCTGCCCCGGTAGCGACGGCTCTCCCGCATGCCGGTCTCGGACCTGACAACCGAGAGCGACGCGCCGCTCGAAATCAGCGCTGGATCGAGCGGAGGTAATCGGTGAGGTCGCGCGACCGCAGCAGCGACGTGTAGCCCGCCCAGGGCTCGCCCTCGACCTCCTCCTCGAACACGACGCCCCACACCGGCATGCTCCGCGTGCCGTGCTCCGCGACCAGCGCCCGGCCGTCGATCACCTGCATCACGCGCCGCTCGTCGAAGCGGCCGCCCGCGCGCTGGGCGATCCCGGTCAGATCCGACGGCGGGCGCCGCAGGCTGGCCGCGACCGGCCCGTCGCCCGTCCCGAGATCCCCATGGCAGGCCGCGCAGTGGCGCAGATAGACCTCACGCCCGGAGGGCTGCTCGACGCTCCGGCTGGAGCAGGCCAGGGCGAGCACGAGGCCCAGGAGCAGCGTCAGATCCGCTCTCATTCCGTCGCCCTGCCGATGCAGCTTGCGTGCCGGCGCTCCGGACGCTCCTCTCGAGCCGGCACCATCGGGCTTGAGGCATCTTGCTACAGTCGCGCCCAGACCTCCCCAGGGAGAAGCCCCCAGCTCGCGCCTCGAGCGCTCTCGGGATTGGCACGGAGCATGCTCCTTGGAGCGGGCATGGAACCTTTGAGAAACCTCCTGGTGGTCGACGACGACGTCGCCATGCGCCAGATGCTCGGCTCCCTGTTCCGCGACCGCGGCTTCCAGGTGCGGGAGGCGGCCACCGCCGCCGACGCGCTCGAGCTGGCCCGCGAGCTCGATTTCGACGCCGTGCTCACGGACGTCCGGATGCCGGGGCGCAGTGGCATCGAGCTGCTCGGCGAGCTGCGCCGGATGCGGCCGGACACCCCGGTGCTGGTGATGACGGCCTTCGGGAGCATCGACTCCGCGGTCGAGGCGATGCGGGCCGGCGCCTTCGACTACATCGCCAAGCCCTTCGAGCCCGACGTCGTGATGTTCGCGGTGGACCGCGCGCTCCAGCAGCGCGCGCTCGAGGAGGAGAACCGCCGCCTGCGCCGCGCGGTCGATCAGACCAGCGCGTTCGGCGACCTGATCGGCGCCAGCCCGGCGATGCGCGAGATCTTCGCGCTGATCCGCAAGATCGCGCATGGCCGCAGCTCCGTGCTGATCACCGGCGAGAGCGGGACCGGCAAGGAGGTGGTGGCGCGTACGCTCCACTTCCACGGCAGCCGCGCCGACAAGCCTTTCATCCCGATCAACTGCACCGCGATTCCGGAGGGCCTGCTCGAGAGCGAGCTGTTCGGACACGTACGCGGCGCCTTCACCGGCGCGCACGCCTCCAAGCAGGGCCTGTTCGAGAAGGCGAACGGCGGCACGCTCTTCCTCGACGAGATCGGCGACATGGGTCTCGGCCTCCAGAGCAAGCTGCTGCGCGTGATCCAGGACCGCGAGATCCGTCCGGTCGGCAGCACGCAGTCGGTGAAGGTCGACGTGCGCATCATCGCGGCGACCAACAAGGACCTGGCGGCCGAGATCGAGGAGGGCCGCTTCCGGGAGGACCTCTTCTACCGCTTGAACGTGATTCCGCTCTTCATCCCCCCGCTGCGCGAACGCCCCGCGGACATCCCGGCGCTGGTCGACCACTTCGTTCGCAAGCACGCGGACGGCGCACGCCGGACGGTGTCGCCGGAGGCCATGCGGCGGTTGGCGGCCTGCCCCTGGAAGGGGAACGCCCGCGAGCTCGAGAACGTGATCGAGCGTGCCCTCGCGCTCAGCGAAGCGCCGGAGCTGGGGGCGCAGGATCTGCCGCTCGGGGCGGTGGCGCCGCCGTCCGAGGCGGCTCCGGCCGAGAACCTCCTGCGCGCGGCGTCCGAAAAGCACCTCCCGCTGCGCGAGGTGGAGGAGCGCTACATCGAGGAGATCCTGCGGCTGACGGGCGGGAACAAGGTGCGCGCCGCGCGCATCCTCGGCATCGACCGCAAGACGCTCTACCGGCGCGCCGAGCGCAACGCGCGCGAAGCGGCCGACTGAGCCTCGTCCAGGCTCAAGCCGAGAAGGCGGGCTCCGCGCCCGCAGCCAGGCGCGAGAGGCGCACGGCGAGCGCGTCGAAGGCGCGCAGCTCCTCCGGCGTCAGCACTTCCGAGACGATCGAGAAGCCGACGCCCGGCGTCAGCGCGAGCAAGGCGCCGGCCTGGAGCATGCTGCGCAGCAGGCGCCGGCGCGAGACGCGCGGGTCGCGCACGCCCAGCGAAGCCAGCGCGGCGGCGGCCAGGCCCGCTCCCGCCAGGGCGCGATCGCCGCGGCGCCGCTGCTTGGCCTGCTGGCGGCCCTCGCTCAAGAAGCCGGTCGCGAGCGAGACGGCCATCGGGGTGGGGCGCGCCAGCGCCCGCCCGGCCCCCGGCACCAGCTCCAGCTCGGCCAGCACACCCTCGTGGTTCGAGCAGCTCGCCGGCGCGCCGTCGAGCACGAGCCGCTCGTCGAAGACGCGCTGCGTATGCAGCGGCACCAGCGCGGTGCCGCCGCCGTCGCGCGTGAACACGTAGTCCACGCGGCGATCGGGCTTGCTGCTGTAGGCGCGGTAGGGGTTCGCGCGCAGGACCGTGTCGCTGAGGCTGCCCAGCTCGGCGGCGGCGTCGCGCATGCCCGTGAGGCCCGTGAGGATCGCGTGCTCCGGCTGGTCGTCGGCGAAGTTGAGGTCCCCCAGCATGACGACCGGGTGCTCCAGCTCGCGCGATGCCAAGGCCAGCTCCGCGATCTGACCGACGCGGTGCGCGCGGTAGGCGTGCGGGACGTCGCTCGTGTAGCGGGCGTGCAGATGGGTGTCGATCAGCACCAGCGGACCCGCGCGGGTCGCGAGCTCGAGCGTCGCCCAGCCCTTGCCGCCGTAGTAATCCGGATGATCCGGCCGGGCCGGATCGCCGCGCAGCGTGAAGGGGACGAAGCGCGCCGCTCGGATCGGGAGGCGCGTGAGCACCAGCAGCCCGCCGCCGAAGCCCGTCGGATGATGCCAGGCGCGGGGAAGTCCGGCCTTGCGACCCGCGGCGATCAGCCGGTCGCGCGCGTCCTCGGTCCAGACCTCCTGGAAGGCGACCGCGTCGAGATCGAGGGCCGCCAGCTGCCGTCCGATCGCCTGCATCCGGGCCGGCACGCTCGGGGCGAGCGGTCCCGGAAGTCCCCAGACGTTCAGCGTGGCCACGCGGATGCGCATCGTGCTGGTCCGGCTGCGCACGCGGCCGGCGGTGCCTGCCGGCAGAGCGCAGCGCGCTCCTTGACCCCAGCTTTAATGCAAGCAGCCTGCCGCGCATCGCCCAATCCGGGGATACCGGAGGAACCGGAGCGCCGGCGGGCGCTTGCGCGAGTCGCTGCGCATCCAGTGCCGGCGTCCGACAGCGGCAGGATGGGAAGTTCTGTTCCCGAAGAATGTAGATTTTGGGCCGGGCCTAGCTGCCGCCGCCGTCGACGTAGATGCGCTGGCCCGTGACGTAGCCGGCCGCGTCCGACACCAGGAAGCGGACCACGTCGGCGACCTCTTCCGGCCGGCAGACATGCTCGAAGGGCATCGCCGGGTCGAGCTTGCGGAGGTCCTCGATGCCCCGGCCCGCGCGCACCAGACGCCTTCCCATCTCGGTCTCGACCAGACCCGGGGCGACCACGTTCACGTGCACGTGGTGCCTCCGCTCCTCTTTGGAGAGCGTGAACGCGAGCGCCTCCATGGCCGCCTTGCCCATGTTGTAGGGCGCGCCGAACGCGTCGAGGTGGCGGGTCGCGGCGCTCGAGATCATCACGATGTCTCCGCGGGGACGGGTGCGCATGCTCGGCAGCACCAGCTTCGAGAGGAAGTGCGGTCCGAAGGCGTGGGTGCGCACCACCCGCTCGAGTTCGGCGGGCTCCGTGTCGGCGACGCTCTGGCCGCGGCTCGCGAGGCCGGCGTTGTTGATCAGGATGTCGACGTGGCCGAAATCCGCGAGCACCGCCTGCACCATCGCCGCGTCCTCCTCGAAGGAGTCGACCGAGGCGCGGTAGCTGCGGGCGCGGCGCCCCTTCGCTTCGATCGCGGCGACCGTCTCCTTGGCCGCCGCTTCGTCGCGGCGATAGTTGACGGCGACGTCGGCGCCGTCGGCCGCCAGCGCCAGCGAGATGGCGCGGCCGATTCCGCGGCCTCCGCCGGTCACCAGGGCCACGCGTCCAGAGAGCGACATGGGGCGTCTCCTGTTCTGATTCCCGCCTTTCGGGGCCCGCAGTGTACGGGGTTTCCGGCAGCCTGACCGGCCAGCGATCCCGCGCCGCTCAGCCGGGCGGCGGCGCGACGCGGGCCTGAAGCGCCGCGAGCTGCTCGCGCACCGCGTCGAAGGCGCGCACCTCGTCGGGGATCGCGATCTCGGCGAGCGCCGCGTTCGAGAGGCCGAAGGGAAGCGCCACCAGCGCGCCGGCGCCCAACCCCGCGCGCAGCACGCGCCGGCGCGAGAGCAGGGGCTGGCGAGCGCCGGCGACCGCGACGGCTGCGACGCCGAGCGCGCCGGCGGCGGAGAGGCGCTGCGCGCCGCGCCGGGCCAGCGCCGCCTCGCGTCCCTCCGCCAGGACGCGGCCCGCGAGCTCCGCGGCGGCTGCTTCGGGCGCGGGGGCGCGGCTCGCCGCGTCGGGGACGAGCTCGATCTCGGCGATCAGCCCGGCGTGGTCCGAGTAGGCGGCGGGCCCGCCGGCGGGAGGCTCGTCGAAGATCCGCTCGATGCTGCGCACGCGCAGGCGCGCGCCGTCGCCGTCGCGAGCGAAGACGTAGTCGATGCGCTCGTGGTCGTGCGGCGGGCGCTCGTCGCGATACGGATTCGTGCCGAGCGTCGTCGGCTGGCGATGGTCCAGCAGGGCCGCGGCGTCGCGCATTCCCGAGAGGCCCGTGAAGACCGCGTACTCCCGCCGCCCTTCGGACATGTTGAAGTCTCCCGCCGCCACCACCGGATCCCGGATCGCGGCGATCGCGGCCGCGATCTGCACGGCCTGCGCGAGGCGGTGCGGATGCTCGTCGTCGTATGCGTCGTCGCCGTACTGCGCGTGCAGGTGGGTGTCGATCAGCGTGACGGAGCCGCCCGCGGCGGGGAAGCGGAGCGCGCAGAAGCCTTTGCCGCCGTGGTAGTCGGCGTGCCAGATGCGCTCTGGGAAGCCTCGCAGCGTATACGCCTCGAAGTGTGCGGACGCGAAGGGCGCGCGCGAGAGGACCAGCAGCCCGCTGCCCCCGAGCGCGGCGCCCCGGTGCCAGGCGTGGACCAGCCCGGCACGGCGGCCGGCCTCGATCAACTGGGCGCGCGCGCTTCCGGTCCAGACCTCCTGGAACGCCATCCAATCGAGCTCGAGCGCGGGCAGGCGCGCGCCGATCGCCTGCATGCGCGCGGATCCCTCGCGGCTGATCGGCCACGGGAGGCCCCAGACGTTGAGCGTGGCGACGCGCATGTCAGCCCTCTCGAGCCGCCCGCGGCGGCAGGCCGTCGGGGCCGGGCCGCTCGCCGGGAGGCCGCGTGAAGAAGCGTCGCGAGCCCCAGAACCACTGCTCTGGATAGGCGAGGATGGCGCGCGAGAGCGCTTCGTTCACGGCTTCCGTGACCTCCCGCTCGGCGCGCTCCGCGTCCGCCGCCGGCGCGCTGCGGATCACGCGCCAGACGTGGCAACGCCAGCGCCCGCGCCCGACGCGGTGCACGCTCGCGACCACGATCGGCGCGCCCGTCACGCGCTGGAGGAAGGCGACGGACGGAGTGGTCGCGGCCAGCGTGCCGAGGAAGGGCGCGAAGATCGGGCGCTCGCGGGCGTCTTCGTCGGCCAGCAATCCCACCATCTCGCCCCTCTCGAGCGCCCGCTTGAGCGGAAGCAGGATGCCCCACTTGTTCAGCACCCGCGTGCCGCCCGCGCTGCGGATCGCCGTCAGCACCGCGTCGACCGGCGCGATCCCGGTCGGGCGCACCACCACCGTGACCGGAAAGCCCAGGAGGCTGGGAAGATACGGGCAGAGCTCCCAGACGCCGAGATGGCCGGAGACGCAGATCAGCCCGCGCCCCTCCTCGGCGAGGGGGATCAGCTCGCGGAAGGCCTGCACGTCGACGCTGCGCTCGGCCGACTCCGGCGCAAGCCGCGGCATCCGGCAGAAGTCGACGAACAGGCGCCCCATGTGGCGCGCCCAGGCGAAGAGCAGCCGCCGGGATTCGCGGCGCGAGAGGCCCTCGCGGAACACGATCCGCTGATTGCGGAAGAGCCCACGGCCGAGCGGCGCGACGCGCCGCTCGTGCAGCAGCGTCACTGCGACCAGCGGGAGCGCGGCGGCGTCCGCGATCGCGTAGGCGAGGATTTCCGGCATGCGGCGGAAGGCGCTCGTCACCACGCGCAGCGCGAGTCCGGCCGCGCGGTGACGCAGCGGCACGCCGCCGCGTCCGCCCGAGAGCGCCGGGCTCGCTTCCGCCAGGGGACGGCGAGGGCTACTGGCCGCGTTTCGCAATCGGCTCTCCGCCATCGTTCCAGGCGTCGCGCGAATAGCCGCAAGCCCGCTCGGGCTGCTCGATCAGGCGCCTGGCCGCGCGGCGGTCGAGGGAATCCGTCGGCATCAGGTCGTGGAACTCGGGCACGCGCTCCAGCACGGCGCGGCCCTCCTTCAGCAGCTCCGCGCGATCGTCGGAGCGCCCCAGGCACAGCAGCGACGCCCCCAGCCCGACGTTGTAATCGATGCGCTGGCCCGCGAGGGCGACCGCCCGGCGCGAGAGCTCGAGCGAGCGGCGCGGATCGCCGCGCGCCCCGACCGAAATTTCGAGCACGCGCGAGTCCGGGAGCATCCGGTAGAAGGCCGCCGCGGCGTAGTAGAAGTTGCCGAGTTCCGGGTTCCACGGCTCGTGCACGAAGGCGGGCGGGGTCTGCATGCAGCGATCCAGCGTCTGCGAGATCTGCCTCAGCCACGCCATCGACGAGAGGATGCCGCGCGCCGTCGCGACCCGGCCCATGCCGGCGTACTTGTAGAAGCAGCACTCGCCGCAGCGGGCGTCGATCGCGAGCCCGCGATCCGCCCACGCCATCGCCAGCGATCCATAGCGGGCCCGCGTCTCGACGTCCGAGGCCGGCGTCAGCTCCGCCAGCCAGGCGTAGTCGCGCGCGATCCGCCAGTAGGTGTGCGGCTCCTCGGGCGCCTGGGCGATCAGGTGCTCGAAGATCTGCGCCGCCTTCAGGTAGTCGTAGCGGCGTTCGTAGTCGAGCGCGCGCACCCAGGCCGAGCGCAGGGCATCCTCGCGCGCGAAGCCCGGATACCACAGCACGGCCGGTCGCGGGCTGATCGGCGGGTGTGCGCTGACCGCCGGCAACGTCGGATCCGCCGAAGCCGGGGCGGCGAGCCACGCCAGCGCCAGCAGCCACGCGGCGAACCCGAACCAAGCGCGCCCCAGGACTCTCCGAACCACGCGCTCCTGCTTCCTGCGACGACCCACGTCGCTCGGTGTTCGCCGCCCGCTGCAAAGGGGCGCGGGGCAGCGACCCCAGCAGGATACTCCCGGCGCGCAGGGCCCGGAAGGCGCTGAACCGGCTGGCGATTCATGCCATGATGAGGCCCGTTGCGGCGGAGCCGTCGCCGCGCGTCCGCTGCCAACCCGGAGGATCCCTCTCGATGCCGCAGCGCCTCTTCTGGTCGACGCTGATCGCCCTCGTCCTGGCCGGCCCGGCAGCGGGCGAGGAGCCGAAGACCGCCGCGGAGATCCAGGCCTGCGTCGAGGCCAACCTGCCGAAGACGAGCAGCGTGCAGTCGATCGCCTTGCGGGCGAAGGACCGCGTCGGCGCGATCACCACGTCGAAGGCGACGATCTACTGGAAGAAGTTCGAGGACGGCCGCTCCCGCGTCCTGATCGAGTTCTCGCTCCCCGACGATCTGCGCGGCGCGAGCCTGCTCATGCTCGAGCGCAAGCAGGGCGAGCGCGACATGTTCATGTACCTGCCGGAGCTCCGCTCGGTCAAACGCATCACCAGCCGGATGGTGACCGGATCCATGTTCGGCACCGACTTCAGCTACGAAGACTTCGAGATGATCGAAGACTACGCCAGGAAGCCGCAGAGCCAGCGGATCGCGGACGCGTCGCTCGAAGGCGAGACGGTCTGGGTGCTGGAGGGCCGCCCCAGCGCCGGCGAAATCGGCGCCTACACGCGCGTCGTCGAGTACATCGACCCCAAGACCTGCGTGCGCCTCAAGACCGAGCTCTTCGAGGCGAACGACCGGCTCCGCAAGGTCGCCAGCTCCGACCGCAAGGCCCTGTCGGTGGTGTCCGGGCTGCACTACGCCTCGCAGCTCACGCTGCGGGATCTGGTCAAGCAGACCGAGACGGAGCTCGCGATCGAGAAGATCGAGGTCGGCGTGGAGATCCCGGCGCGCCTGTTCAGCCAGTCGAACCTGACCAAGGGCAAGTAGCCGGAAGCGAGCCGCCGAGCCGCCCGAGGAGGCGATTCTGCTCAAGGCGTACGCCCAGTTCGTGACGCGCCACGCGGTCGCGGTGCTGCTGATCGCGATCGCGCTGACCGCTCTGGCGATCACGCGGATCGTGGACGTCCGCACGCTGCGTCCGCGCCTGCTGCTCGATCCTTCGATCGAAAGCCTGCTCCCGACCGGGGACGAGAACCGCGCGTTCTACGACCGGACGCGAAAAATTTTCGGGAACGACGACACCCTGCTGCTGGCCGTGCATCGTCCGGGCGGTGTCTTCGAGCCGTCGCTGCTGGCGGCGCTGCTGCGCATCACGAACCGCATCGGCGCCGTCGAGGGCGTGCAGCGCGTGGTGAGCCTCGCGAACGCTCCGAATCTGCGCGCGGTGGGGGAAGATCTCGAGATCGCGCCCCTCTTCGACGAGCCCCCGACCGACCCGGCCGAGGTGGATCGGGTGCGCCGGGCGGCGCAGGACAACCCGGTGTTCCGGGGCAGCCTGCTGGGCGCGGACGGGACCACCACCGGAATTGCGATCCAGCCGGTCGACATGCCGGAGATGGAGTTCAACCAGCTCGGGATCGACCAGCAGATCCAGCGCATCGCGCGCGAGGAGCTCGCGGGGCTGCCGGACGTCTCCACCTGGCTGGTCGGCAGCGCGCACCTCAAGGCCGAGACCTCGCGCTTCCTGCTGCGCGACCTCGCGCGGGTGATCCCGCTCGCCTTCGCGCTCATCATGCTGATCGCGCTGCTCTCCTTCCGCAGCCTGCGCGGTCTGCTGATCCCCCTCACCACCATCGGCATGGCGATCCTCTGGACCTTCGCCGTGATGGCGGAGCTGAACCCGGCCCTCAACCTGGTGACGATCTCGGTTCCGCCGCTGCTGCTGGTGATCGGGTTCGTCGAGTCGGTCCACATCGTCTGCTGCTACTACGAGGCGATCGAGGAGGGCGTCGAGCATCCATCCTCGGAGAGCGCCGCGTCGCGTGGCCTCGAGATGGTGGTGCTGCCGATGTTCCTCACGGGCAGCACGACGGTGGCCGGCTTCCTCTCGCTGGTCACCAGCCCGCTGGGGGCGATCCGCGAGTTCGGCCTCTACGGCGGGATCGGGATCACCTTCACCATGCTGGCCTCCCTGACGTACGCCCCGGCGGTGCTGCAGCTGCTCCGGGAGTCCCGCCCGACCGGCCGCAAGCAGAGGATCACGGCCTTCGACCGGATGCTCGGCCGGCTCGCCGGGTTCGACTATCAGCATGCGGGCAAGATCTTCGTGGCGGCCGCCGTCCTCGCCGTGATCGCCGTGCTCGGGATCCCGCGCATCGTGATCAACTCCACCATGATCTCGAACTTCGGGCGCGACACCGAGATCCGACGGGCCGTCGAGAACGTGAACCAGCACCTGGGCGCCTCGGGCCAGGTTCAGGTGGTGCTCGAGACCGACTATCCGGACGCCTTCAAGGAGCCGGCGAACCTCGCGTTGATCGAGGAGCTCCAGAGCTGGCTCGCCGGCCTGCCGGACGTGACGGGCTCCACCTCGCTCGTCGACTACCTGAAGCTGATCTACCGCGGCTTCAATGCCGACGCCCCGGCCTTCCATCGGATCCCGGAGTCGAAACGCCTGGTGACCCAGCTGCTCTTCTTCGGGTCCGGCGACGACGTCGCCGGCTTCGTGAACTCGCAGTATCAGATCGCGAACATCCGCGTCCGCACCACCGCGCTCGACTCGGCCGACCTCGCCGCCCTGGTGCGGAGCATCGAGGCGCGGCTCGCCGAGCTCCCCGCGCGCATCCACGGGCGCGTGACGGGGAACCTGGTGCTGCTGGCCAAGACCAACGACGAGATCGCCTACGGGCAGGCGATCAGCGTGGGCTCCGCCTTCCTGAGCATCTTCGCGATCATGGCGCTCCAGTTCATGTCGTTCCGGGTCGGCTTCATCGCGATGATCCCGAACGTCCTGCCGGTGCTGTTCTACTTCGGGATCCTCGGCTGGAGCGGCATCACGCTCAACGTCACCACGGGCCTGGTCGCGAGCATCGTGCTCGGAATCGCCGTCGACGACACCATCCATTTCCTCGGCCAGTTCAACGCGGCCGCCAAGCGCACGGCCAGCGAGAAGGAAGGCGTGCGCCAGGCCCTGATGCACGTCGGGCGCCCGGTCAGCTACGCGACGGCGGCCCTCTGCTTCGGCTTCCTGGCGCTAACCTTCTCGAGCCTGCGCCAGCAGGCGGAGTTCGGCTCGCTGGCGGCGGTCACGCTCTTTCTCGGCTGGTGCTGCGACATGACCTTCACGCCGGCGATCGCCTCGCGGCTCCGGATCGTCACCCTCTGGGAGGTGCTCACGCTCGATCTGGGCGCGAACCCGCAGCTCGCGATCCCGCTCTTCAAGGGCATGTCGAAGGCCCAGGCGCGGATCGTGGCGCTGATGACCCAGATCGTGCACGCCAAGGCCGGGGAGCGCCTGATCCAGATCGGCGCCAAGGGCGACGGCATGTTCGTGGTGATCGAAGGGCGGCTGCGCAGCAGCGTGGAGGCCGACGGCCACAGCGTGCCGCTGAACACGCACGGGCGCGGCGACGTGCTCGGGGAGGTCGGCCTCTTCCACGGCGAGCGCACCGCCAACGTCGACTGCGAGACGGACGTGCGGCTGCTGCGCCTCGACCAGTCGAACCTGGCGCGGCTCCAGCGCCGCTATCCGCGCACCTCCGCCCATCTGTTCCGGAACCTGAGCGACGTCCTCGCTGAGCGGCTGGCCGCCGTCACCGCGCGGGTCTACTGAGCGCATGCGCGAGCACCGCTACCAGATCGAGCTGCCGCACCGGGCCGAGAGGCTCTGGGCGCTGATGCAGGACTACCCGCGCTGGACGGACTACGCCCCGATGGTGCTCGGCGTCGAGGTGCTCTGGCCGGGCGACGCGCGCGGCGACGGCCTGCTGCGGCGGGTGAGCTACCGGCTGCCGTTCGGCCGGCGCGGCACCGCGCTCGAGCTGGTGAGCGAGGTGGAGCCGGCCCGCGGCTACACCTATCGGATGATCAGCCGTGAGCCGGGCAACGATCAGACCGGCCGCCTGCGGCTCGAGCCGCTCGGGCCCGGCCGCACGCGCCTGCACTTCGAGGAGCGGTACCACCTGGTGTCGGCCCCCTGGCGCTGGTTCGAGGGGCCGATCTATCGCTTCATCAACAAGCAGAACGAAGCGTCGATGCGGCGGCTCTCGGAGTGGCTCACGGCGCACCCCGAATATCGTCCGGACCTGGCGGGCTAGCGTTCACCGCCTCCCAGAGCTCGACGTCGAGCTCGGGATACGCGGCGGCGCGGCGATAGAGCGGCTCGGCGGGTCCGCAGCCCGGATCGGCGGCGAGCCAGGAGCTGCGGATGCTGAGCAGGCGCAGACCCACCTCGTGCAGCAGCGACCAGGCCTCGGGCGCCGGGCAGCCCCGCATGAAGCGTGCGAAGGCGCGATAGCCGCTCGGGAAGTAGCTCGAGTAGCCGTTCACCAGCGGCCGCCCGTGCGCGGTCGCGAGCAGCATCGCGCGCGCCGTCTCCTCGTAGTCGGCGACGGCTTCGCTGGCGGGCACCGGCAGGTGGACCAGCGCCGCGCCGGGCGGCAGGCGCTGCTCGACCGCGTCGAGCCAGGGTCGCCACGCCTCGCGTGAGGGCGCGGGCGAGAGGCCGGGCGCCGGCGGCCACAGCTCGGCGCTGGCCGCCAGCGCGACCGCGATCACCGCGGCTTTCGCGGCGCGGCGCGCGGCGGGCGCCAGCGGTCGGCGCGCCGCTTCGGCGAGCGCCTGGATCCCCGCCGCCGCGAGCAGCGCGGTCGCGACCTGCATTAGCATCGACGCCCGCCAGAAGCTGCGGACCTGTGCGAGCCCGGGCACCAGCGCGCGCAGCACGCGATGCGCGCCGCCCAGCGAGTCCCAGCCCGGGAGCATCGAGAGCGCGACCGCGCCGGCCGCCGTCGCCAGCAGGAAGGCGGTGAAGCGTCGGGTGTCCGCGCGCCGCAGGCCCCAGGCGAGGCCAGCGAGTGCGAGCGCGAGCTTGAGCGCGCCGGGAAACAGCGCCCGTTGGTTCGGATCCGCCGCGGCGTGGACGCCCGGGAAGGGGAGCAGCGGCGCCGTCGGCGCCCGCCAGAAGTCGCGGGGCGCGGCGGCTCCCAGCGCGACGAGGCGCGCGGGGCGGGCGAAGCCGTGCGTGCGGCGCACGTCGATCTGGGTCTTCGCGATCGGGAGGAGCAGCACGGCGGCGGTCGCCGCCGCGACGGCGAGCGCGAGCAGGCTGCGCGGTGCGAGATGGGCGCGGCTCGCCAGACACAGCGCGGCCGGACCCGCGACCAGCGCGAGGAAGAGCGCGTTCTGCCCGCACAGGAAATACGCCGCGGCGAAGGCGATGCCCAGGCGCAGGCCTCGGGGCAGCGTGGCGCGCCGTGAGAACGCGAGCAGCGCGTGCAGGGTGGCGAGCACGCCCGCGAGCGGAACCAGCGTGAGGACGCCGAGCTCGTGATGCACGAAGGGGAGCAGACACAGCAGCGCGCCGCCGGCGATCGCCGCGAGCGGGGCGAGCCCGAGGCTGCGCAGGAGAGCCAGGGCGAAGGCGCCGTTGCTCACCAGCGCTGCGAGCAGGATCAGGTTGCAGGCGAGCACGGGCGAGGCGCCCAGCCACTGGAGCGGCGCCGCCGCCAGACCCTCGAGCAGCATCGGCTCGGAGAAGGCGTAGCTCTGGGGCGTCGGGAAGAAGATCGGGGCGTCCCAGAAAGACCGGAAGCCCGCCGCGACGCGGTCGGCCGTCCACCACAGGGACCAGGCGGAGGCGAAGGGCACCGTCGCCGAGACGTCGGTGCCGCGCGCCAGGCTGGTGTCCAGCTCGCGCGCGAGCGGCCAGGTCGAGGCGATCGCGAGCGCCGTGTAGAGGGCCAGCGCCGCCGCCCAGATCGTCGGGGCGCCGGGCCTCAGGGCTTCCCGCGGCGCGGGTTTCCCCAGCGGTCCCAGTGCGTCACCTGTTCGGAGGGCGTGCGCCGCACCGGCCCGAAGCGGCCGAGGGGACGCCCGACGGGGATCAGCGCCACCGTCTCCCAGCCGTCGGGAATCCCGAGCACCGCCTTCACGTCGGCCTCGCGCAGCTTGTGCAGCGTGGTGAGCGTCGTGCCCAGGCCCCGCGACCGGGCGGCCAGCATCAGGTTCTGGACGGCGGGGAAGAGCGAGCCGTACCAGGCGGCGCCCTGAAGGGCGTCGGCGGGGTGCTGCCCGCGTGCGGCCACCACGATCAGCGCGGGGACAGTGCCCATGCCTTCCACCAGCAGCATCGCGTTGCGATAGACCTTCTCGGTCTCGGGCGGGAGCCGTCCGCTCGCCAGCGCCTGATCGCGGATCACGGCGCGCCCCACCTCGCGGTAGATCTCGCCGAGACGTCGCCGCTGCCCCTCGTCGGTCACGACGATGAAGGCCCAGTTCTGTCCGTTCGAGGCGCTCGGGGCCTGGGTCGCGGCGTCCACCAGGAAGCGCAGGTCCTGCTCGGAGATGGGATCGGGCGAGAGCCGCCGCATCGCGCGCAGGCTGTAGATCGCTTCGACGAGGCTGAGCTCCGGCGGGGCGGGGGTCGGCAACTGGGTTCCGCGCGCGAAGGCGATCGCTCGGGCGGCACTCTAGCTTGGGTGAACTCCGCTCGCCTGCGGCCGGCCTGAATGAACTACGCTCGCCTACGGCTCGCTGCGCGCGGGCTTCGCCCGCTTGCGCGCGGCTCTCTCTAGAAGCGGACCTCGAACATCAGGCCCAGGCGCTTCTTCTTGAGGGCGGGGCCGCCGACGCTCAGGATCACCTTGCGGTGGTCCTCGGTCTCGACCTTGTAGTGGTAGGCGAGGCCCATTCCCTTGCGGATGCTGACGTGCTCCTCGAGCCAGCTCCGGGTCTCACCGCGGGGCATCTCGATCCGGGTCAGGATCTCGCTGGTTCGGTGGCGGCGGGGCTTTTCCCGGGTCTCCTCGATGGGGTCGGCGAGCGCCTCGGTCGACAGCGCGACCATGGTGAGACCGGTGACCAGCGGCGTGAGCGCCTTCGAGCAACGCATGGCTCCGTTCCTCCAGAGCCCCTCCAGTGCGTCCATCTCCATGCTTTTTCGGGTGCAACCACCGTGCCACCATGCTGCGTCACGCAACTACGCCAACAGACCGTAAATCCACGGGATTTTTTCGACGCTTCGACGCGCTGCGAATGTCCTGGGGGGACGGCTTCCGCGGCTTGGGAAAGCGATTACCCATCTTGCCGGTGCGCTTCCGACGCCGCATGCGGCAAGTCGCACGCGCGCGAACGCGAAGAGTCCGCGGGCGACGCCGACTTGCGACACGCGTTGCGCAGGAGACGCGCATCCGCCGCGCGCCGACGCATTTCGCGGAGACGATTCAGATGCGCTTCAGGCCGGGGCAGAGGCCTCGCGGAGCTTAGCGAGCAGCGAGATCAGCTCGGCCGGCGCCATCGGCTCGGGGTCGACGGTCGAATCCGCCAGCCCCTCGAAGTGGAGCAGGCCGATCTTCGCGTACTCCGCGCGCACGCGCGGGGTGAGCAGGCCCAGGCGCTTCAGGTTCGGCACGATCTTCGAGAAGAGCATCTGCCGGAAGCCCTGCATGAAGGGCGTCTCGTTGGCCCACTTCACCCAGACCTGGACGTCCCAGCCGAGGCGCTCGTAGACCTGGTTCATCAGCAGGCGATCCCGCATCAGGTGGGTCGCCTCGATCACGAAGTCCTCGCGCTCGCGAAGCTCCGAGCTGGAGAGCTCCTTGGTGTAGAACGACTCCAGCGAGAGCACCCCGAAGGCCACGTGCCGCGCCTCGTCGCCCATGATGCGGCTGGTGATGTCCTGGATCAGCGG
Source organism: Myxococcota bacterium (assembly GCA_036560145.1). Classification (GTDB taxonomy): domain Bacteria; phylum Myxococcota_A; class UBA9160; order UBA9160; family SMWR01; genus DATBRV01. Next base: position 55,334 of record DATBRV010000049.1, on the reverse strand, counting down.
CTCGTCGGGAAGCTGGAGCTTCATCAGCCCGAAGGCGGCGAGCGCGAGCCCCTCCACCATGATCTGCATCCCGAGATAGGTCATGTCCCAGCGCGAATCGGAGATGATCTGCTCGAGCAGGCTCTGGAGGTGCACGTTCACCGGGTAGGAGACGCCCAGCTTCTCCGTCAGGTAGCGGTGATAGACCTCGACGTGGCGCGCCTCGTCGGCGACCTGGTTGGCCGCGTACCACTTGGCCTCCTCGGTGGGGGCCGCCTGCACGATCTTCGCGGTGGCCACCAGCGCGCCCTGCTCGCCGTGCAGGAATTGGGAGAGCATCCAGGCGTTCATGTGGATGTTGAACTCGACCTGTTCCTTCGGCTCGAGCTTGCGCGGGGGTTTGAGCATCTGGGCGAAGAGCTCGGCCGATTGGGGGGTGGCGCGATCGCTCATCATCTTCTCGAGGTCGACGGGGGTCGACCAGTCGAGATCCGACGCGTTCCAGGCGAGCGTCTTCCCCTTTTCGTAGAGCGCGAGCAGGTTCTGCTGCTCGAGCGCGTAGCGCCAGTCGAAGATGGTGTCGAGCGTCGAGCGCACCGCTTCGGTCGGGCCCGAGGCGGGCAGGGGGAGCGGATTGTGCTGCCGGTAGTTCACGAAGCCTCCGGAACGGGCGCGGATCTGGCCCAAGCTACCACAGTCCGGCGCAACCCCGGACCTCGTGGCCGCGGCCATGGACTGGACCGCGCAACTGAAACGTGTTCCAATGTCGGCATGGAAGAACGCTCCCGGCGCATCGTCGAGACCGCGGTCGAGCTGGCCGAGCAGGGCGGCTTCGAGGCGGTGCGCCTGCGCGACGTGGCGGCGCACGCCGGGGTCGCGCTCGGCACCCTCTACCGCCGCTTTCGCAGCAAGGAAGACCTGCTGCTGGCGGCGCTCGAGCAGCTGGTGGCCGAGCATGAGGCGCGGCTCGCGGTGCGTCCCTCCGAGGGAGACACGCCGCTCGAGCGCGTCACCAGCTTCTTCCAGGCGACGACCCGCGCTCTGTGTCGGCGCCCGAACCTGGCGCGGGCCCTGGTCCGGGCGATCGCCACCGGCGAGCCCGAGCTCACGCAGAAGGTGCACGGGTTCCACACCGTGATGGCGCGGCTGATCGCGGCCGCGCTGCGGGGCACCGCCAGCGGGACGACCGACGTGGTGCCGAGCGCCGAGGAGATCCGGATCGCGGACGTGCTCCAGCGCGTCTGGTTCGCGACGCTGGTCGGGTGGAGCAACGGGCTGCACGCCCAGCCCGGGATCGTCGAGCACACGCGCAACGCGGCCGAGCTGTTGCTGCGGGGGCGCCCCTAGCTCTTCTTCTCCGCGGCGGAGAGCATTCCTTCCAGACGCTCGATGGTGTCGACGAACTCGCTGATCATCTCGTGCACCACCTCGCGGGTCGGCCTCACCTCGTTCATGCGGCCCACGATCTGCCCGACCGGGATGCCGACCAGCTCGCGCGCGCGGGATCGCTCCGCGCGCGCGTAGTGGCCGATCCGCGCCTGCGCGTCCGCATTCAGCATGAACTGCAGCGGCATCGGCAGGGGGCCCGGCGATTCGGGTCCGTCCCAGGCCTCCGTCCAGGGCGTGCGCAGCAGCCGGGCGGGCTTGCCCGTCATGCTGCGCGTGCGCACGGTGTCGCGCGAGCTGGCGCGCAGCAGCTTCTCGGTGAGCACGGGGCTCGCCTCGGCCTCCGCCACCGTGAGCCAGATGGATCCGGTCCAGACGCCCTGCGCGCCGAGCGCGAGCCCGGCGGCGGCCTGTCGCCCGCAGCCGATTCCGCCCGCCGCGAGCACCGGCACCGGCGAGACCGCGTCGACTACCTCGGGGATCAGCACCATGCTCGAGACGTCCCCGGTGTGGCCGCCGGCCTCCCAGCCCTGGGCCACGATCACGTCGACGCCGAGCGCGACCTGCTTCTGCGCCTGCGCGACGCTCCCCACCAGCGCCGCGACCTTCACGCCGTGCTCGTGCGCGCGGTCGATCACGTCCTTGGGCGGGGGCCCCAGCGCGTTGACCAGCAGCCGGATCGGATGCTTGAGCGCGATCTCGACGTGCCTGCGTCCGCCGCTCTCGGACCAGCCGAGCAGTGTGTCGATCCGCGCCACGAACGAATCGGGGAGCTTCGGCACGTCGTAGCGGGCCAGCAGCTGCTCGATCCACTGCTTGTGCCCTTCGGGCAGCATCTTCTCGAGATCGGCCTTGGCGAAATCCCCCGCCTCGCTGCGCTTGTAGGTCGCGGGCATCACGACGTCGACGCCGTAGGGCTTGCCGCCGATATGCTCGTCGATCCACTTGAGCTCGATCTCGAGCTGCTCGGGCGAGAAGGCGAGGGCGCCCAGCACCCCGAAGCCTCCCGCCTGGGAGACGGCGGCCACCACGTCGCGGCAATGGCTGAAGGCGAAGATGGGAACGTCGATGCCGAAGGCGTCGCAGAGGGGCGTGCGCATGGGGGCTCCGGTGCGGGCTGGAGGGCGGGGATCACTCCCTCGCGGCGCGTTCGGCCGCCAGGGCCTTGGCCCAGGGATAGTCGGGCTTCCCGCTCGGGCTGCGCTCGATCTTTTCCACCAGGTACAGCGAGCGGGGAACCTTGAAGCCGGCGATCTTGTCGCGGCAGTGCGCGGCTAGCGAATCGAGGCCGGGCGTGCGGCCCGGCCGCGGCTGGAGCACCGCCGCGACGCGCTCGCCCCAGCGCGGATCGCGCACGCCCACCACGACCACGTCGAACACGTCCGGGTGCGCCTTGAGGGCGGCTTCCACCTCCTCGGGGAACACCTTCTCGCCGCCGGAGTTGATGCAGACCGACCCACGGCCGAGCAGCGTGATGCTGCCGTCGGCCTCCAGCGTCGCGAAGTCGCCGGGGACCGCGTAGCGGCGCCCGCCCGTCTCGAGGAAGGTCTCGGCCGTCTTCTTCGGATCCTTGTAGTAGCCGAGCGGCACGTTGCCGGTGCGCGCGAGCTTGCCCACCACGCCCGTGCCCGGCTTCAGCGGCTCGCCGTCTTCGCCCACCACGATGGTGTCGCGGCCCGGCCGCACGCGCACCACGCCGGTCCGGGCCGCCAGCGATTCACCGGCCTGGTACATCGAGGTGCCGTGGAAGCCGGTCTCCGAGGCGCCGACCGAGTCGACGACGATCAGATTCGGAAAGCGCTGCTTGAACTGCTCCTTCACCGAAGGCGAGAAGACCGCCGCGGTGCTCGCCACCACGAAGAGCGAGGTGAGGTCGCGCCCCGCGCTCGCCCCGGCGAGCGCCTCGATCAGCGGGCGCCCCATCGCGTCGCCGGTGATCGCGAGCGTCTGCACCCGCTCCTTCTCGATGATCCGCCAGACGGCGTCGGGATCGAACGAGCGATCGCCGTAGAGCACCACCTTGTTCCCGGTGAAGAGCGCTGCGAACGTCGCCCACTGCGAGGCGCCGTGCATCAGCGGCGCGATCGCCATGCTGACGGTCGGCGTGGCGCCCATCTTCGCCGAGATGTCCTCGGGCCGCTGGGCCGGGATCCCGGTGGCGTGGTCGATTCCACCGCCCAGCGTGAAGATCACGTCGTGCTGGCGCCACATCACACCCTTGGGCATGCCCGTGGTGCCGCCGGTGTAGAGCATGTAGAGATCGTCCGGCGAGCGCGGACCGAAGGAGCGCGCGGGCGACGCGCTCGCGAGCGCGTCCTGGTAGGCGACCGCGCCGGCGGAGCGGAAGTCCTCCCCGCTGTCGTCGTCGATCGCGATCAGATGCCGCAGCAGCGGCATCTCGTTCTTCACGGCCGCGATCCGGGGCGTGAAGCGGCGGTGGTGGACGAGCGCCTTCAGGTCCGCGTTGTCGAACAGGTAGCGGAGCTCGTCCTCGACGTAGCGGTAGTTCACGTTGATCGGCACGGCGCGCAGCTTGTAGGCGCCGAGCATGCTCTCGACGAACTCGACGCAGTTGAAGGCGTAGATGCCGACGTGGTCGCCGGGCCCGATGCCGACCGAGGCGAGGTGGTTCGCCAGCCGGTTGGAGCGCTCCTCGAGCAGGGCATAGCTGCGGCGCGCATCGCCGCAGACCAGCGCCTCCCGGTCGGGGGCGAGGTCGACGATCCGCTCGACCAGATCGGCGATGTTCCACTCCATGGACGGATCCTCCCGCAGGCCCGCGGCTCGCGCCAGCTCAGGTCGCCGGCGGCGCCGCCTCCCGCGCCATGCGCGCGCCGATCCGCGCCAGCTGGACGGGCGCCGAGCCGAGCGTGAGCTCGAGCTGCTTCGCCCAGCGGTAGTAGCGGTGCAGCGGGTAGTCGACGTCGATGCCGATGCCGCCGTGCAGGTGCTGCGCGGCGTAGCCGACGAACTGGCCGCCCTCGGCCGCCCAGTACTTGGCCACCGCGACCTCGTCGCTGGCGGGCAGCTCCTGCGAGAGGCGCCAGGCCGCCAGCCAGCAGGTGAGCCGCATGGCCTCCACGTCGATGAAGGCGTCGGCGGCGCGCGTGTGCACGGCCTGGAAGCTGCCGATCGGGCGGTCGAACTGCACGCGATTGGCGGCGTAGGTCGCGGTCATGCGCAGCGCGCGGTCGGAGACGCCGAGCTGGAGCGCGCAGAGCGCGGCGGTGGCGCGCTCGGCGAGCCACTGCACGATCTCGGCGCCCTTGGCGAGCTCGCCGAGGACGTCGTCGGCCCCGACGCGCACGGAGGCGAGCGTGAGCTGCGAGTGGCGCTCGTGGTTGGTCGTGTGCTGCGGCTCGAGCCGGACGCCGTCCGCGGCCGGGTCGACCAGGAAGGCCGCCACGCTGCCATCCGCGCCGCGCGCCGGCACCAGCACGCGCTGGGCCAGATGCGCCGCCGGGACGCAGATCTTGACGCCGTCCAGCAGGAAGCCGCCGCCGGCCGCGCGGAACGCCGTGGTCGGCCGCGCCGGCTCTTCGTTGCCGGCTTCCAGCAGCGCCGCGCTCAGGATCACCTCGCCGCTCGCGACGCCCGGGAGCCAGCGGCGCTGTTGCGCCGGGCTGCCGAAGCGCGCGATCGGAAGCGCCCCCATCACCAGGGTGGCCAGCGCCGGCACCTGCGCCACCGTCCGGCCGAGCTCCTCGAGCAGCAGGCAGGTGGTGAAGAAGCCCAGCTCGCTGCCGCCGAAGGCCTCGGGCAGGCCCACGCCGAGCAGGTTCGCGCGCGCGAGCTCGCTCCACAGCTCGAGGTCGACGCCCGTCTCGCTGGCTTCCACCAGCTTCAGGCGGTCGTGGGTGCAGCGATCCTCCAGGATCTTGCGGGCGAGGTCCCGGACTTCCTGCTGTTCTTCGGAGAGGGAGAAATCCATTTCGTTCGAGGCCTCAGCTCTTGTAGTGCGGCAGCCCGAGCGCCGTCATCGCGATGATGTCGCGCTGCACCTCGTTGGTACCGCCGCCGAAGGTGAGGATCAGGGTGTTGCGGTACATCATCTCGACGCGGCCCTTCAGCACGGCGCCGGGCGAATCCGCCCGCAAGAGGCCCTGCGCGCCGAAGATCTCGAGCAAGGCGCGGTAGGCCTCGACGTAGAACTCGCTGCCAAATACTTTGACGGCCGAGGCGTCGGCCGGGTGGAGCTGGCTGTGCTGGAGGGCCCAGGCCTGCTTCCAGTTCATCAGGCGCAGCACTTCGAGCTTCGCATGGATGCGCGCGAAGTTCGCCTGCACCCAGGGCTCGTCGATCACGCGGCGGCCGCCCTCGACCTTGGTCTCCTGCGCCCAGCGGCGCGCCTCGTCGAGGATCCGGCTCAGCGGGCCGACGTTCATCAGCGACACGCGCTCGTGGTTGAGCTGCCCCGTGATCAGCGACCAGCCGTTGTTCTCGCCGCCGATCAGGTTCGAGGAGGGGACGCGCACGTTCTCGTAGTAGGTGGCGTTGGTGCGGATCCCGCCCAGGGTGGTGATCCTGGTGATCTTGAAGCCCGGCGAGGAGGTCGGCACCAGGAAGACCGAGATGCCGCGGTGCTTCTTCGCCTTCGGATCCGTGCGGGCCGCCAGCCAGATGTAGTCGGCGTGGTCCGCCAGGCTGGTCCACATCTTCGCGCCGTTGATCACCCAGCCGTCGCCGTCGCGTTCGGCCTTGGTCTTGAGACCGGCGAGGTCGGTGCCGGCGCCGGCTTCCGAGTAGCCGATCGCGAAGAGCATCTCGCCGCGCAAAATTTTGGGCAGGAACTCGCGCCGCTGCTCCTCGTTGCCATGCCGCATCAGGGTGGGGCCGACGGTGCCGAGCGTGAGGAAGGGCAGGGGGAAGCCCGAGCGCTGCACCTCGTCGGAGAAGATGTACTGCTCGATGGGTCCGCGCGCCTGGCCGCCATACTCCTTGGGCCAGCCGATGCCGAGCAGGCCGTCCGCGCCCATCTGGCGCAACGCGCGCCGGAAGCCGGGGCTGCCGCCTTCGCTGCCGCGCATCTCGTCCATCAGCTCGGGCGTCACCAGGCGTGCGAGGTAACCGCGCAGCTGGTCGCGGAAGGCCTTCTGCTCGGGCGAGAGGTCGAGATGCATGCGGGGTCCTCGCGGAGCGCCGGCCGGGCGGACGGCGAAGGGATCGGGGGGCCTGGTGGAACGTGTTCTAGTGCGGCAAGGTAAACCCGTCGCGGTAGCTTGTCCACCGCGCCCGGCTTGCCGGGCGGGGCGGATCGTGTTCTCATGCGGGCCCGGTGCGAAGAGAGGGCGAGATGAAGATCGTGATCGACTACGACCTGTGCGAAGCGAACGCCGTCTGCATGGAGACCTGCCCCGAGGTCTTCCGTGTCGAGGAGGACGACACCCTGACCGTGCTGATCGAGCGTCCTCCCGCGTCGCTGCGCAAGAAGGTCGAGGAGGCCGTGCGGCTCTGCCCGCGCCAGGCGATCTCGATCGTCGAGGACTGAGGCGCCCGCGCCGCGGGCCCTGGCATGGACTTTCGCGACTCCCCGGCCGAAGCCGCCTTCCGCGCGCAGGCGCGCGCCTTCCTCGAGGCGCATCCGCCCGCCAAGATGCCGGACTACTTCGACCTGGCGGACGCCGACGCGCAGGCGACGCTGGGTCTCTGGCGCTCCTGGCAGCAGACCCTGCACGCGAACGGCTGGGCGGCCATCACATGGCCGGAGGCGTTCGGCGGACGCGGGCTCGGCCCGATCCAGCAGATCATCTGGAACCAGGAGCTGGCCCGCACCGGCATGGGCGAGTCGCTCTTCGTGGTCGGCATCGGGATGGCGGGTCCGACGATCATCGCGCACGGCACGCCCGAGCAGACGGCGCGCTACCTGCCCGGCATGCTGCGCGGTGACGAGATCTGGTGTCAGCTCTTCAGCGAGCCGGGCGCCGGTTCGGATCTCGCGTCGCTCGCCACCCGCGCGGTGCAGGGCGGCGACGACTGGATCGTGACCGGGCAGAAGACCTGGTGCTCCGGTGGGCACCATGCCGATTTCGGCATCCTGCTCGCGCGCAGCGATCCGAAGGTCCCCAAGCACGCGGGCATCACCTATTTTCTCGCCGACATGCACGCGCCCGGCGTCAGCGTGCGCCCGCTCCGCCAGATGACGGGGGGCCTCCACTTCAACGAGGTCTTCCTCGACGGCGTGCGGATTCCCGACGCGCAGCGGCTCGGCCCGGTGGGGGGAGGCTGGGGCGTCGCCATGACGACCCTGATGAACGAGCGCATGGCGATCGGCGGCATCGAGCGCTGGCTGGATTTCGACGGCCTGGTCCGCCACGCCCAGGCGAACCGCGAGCGCCTGGATCCGGTCACGCGCGACGAGCTCGCGCGACTCTACACCTGGGTGCGTACGCTCGAGCTGATGAACGCCCGCGTGATCACCGAGCTCGGGCAGGGGAAGTTCGCGGCGGCCGAGAGCTCGGTGATGAAGCTCGCGCTGGCGCGCATTCTCACCAAAGCCTCGGAGCTGGGCCTGCGCCTGATCGGCCCGGAGGCGCTCGCGCGCCAGGGCGCCTGGCAGAACCAGTTCCTCGGCGCCCCGGCCCTCCACATCGCGGGCGGCACCGACGAGGTGCAGAAGAACGTGGCCGCCGAGCGCGTGCTGGGGCTCCCGCGGGAGCCGCGCAAGGACCGGGACGTGGCGTTCGAGGACCTGCCGCGGGGGTAGTACTCGAGGGCCATCAACTCAAGCAACGCGCCCCGTTCTTGTAGGTGAACCCTCCGCGAGCGTGGCGCGCGGTCTTGTCCTTCAGGTGAACGGAGACGTCGACGACCGCGCCCTCGGGCGGCGGCTCGATCTCGGCGTTCTTCTTGAGCTGTCGCGGGATCGTGAAGCGAACCGTCCGGCCCTGGTCTGCGACCGCCCAGCCGGCCGCCTCGGCTCCCGGCTTGAGGGCGAAGTTGCCGAACTGGATGTACTCGATCGCGTCGGCCTTGAACCCGGTCAACTGGAGCCCGATGAGCGATCCGCTGGCGCCGCTCTTGCTCGGGCATTCGAGCACGACGTCGTCGGGGCGCCACGGCGGACCCGAGTAGGGCGTCGTCCCCGTCGCCTTCCAGCGATGGCCGTCCGATTCGATGGCCGCGGAGAGCTCCACCTTGGCGGCGGGCTTGGTGGGCTCCCGAGGCGCGAGCACCTTGACCTTGACCTCCGTCGGCGTCACCGAAACGATGTCGAGGATCTCGAGTGGCTGCTTGCGGTTCGTGTCGACGATGGAGATGTCTGGTGCCGGCGTTACCGTGAAACAAGGGTTACAGGGCGGCTTGCCCGGAATCGTGAGGGTGGCTTCGAACGCGTTCTCGGCGACCAACTGGCTGACAATCGTGAACGTCGCGGCTACTGGCTGCTCCTCCGCCGGCATGGAGAGCGGAAGATCGAGTGCCAACGGCACGACTCTGCCGGCTCCAGCACCGTCTGGACTGCTGATCGAGATGGGTACGTAGGTGTTGGGGCGGTCGAGCTCGAGGTAGGCGGCGGTCGCGTTCAGACACAAGCGAGCGTAATCTTCCGGCTTCTCATTGGATCCACAAGCGCGCGAACGTTCCGGCTCGACTTGCGCTATGAGGTTGCCGCTGATTTTGTATTCAGGCGCCGATTCCTGCCCCTTCTTCGGACCTTCGACACAGGTTCCATCGAGTTCTCGTTTCGAGCCCGTCGGGCAGGCGACCACCGGGGCGGCCGTCTTCAGCGTCTCGACATTCGGCGCGACCAGGATCACGTGTCCCGTCCGCGTCCCCGGCTCGAGGCGACTCTGAACCTCGTAGTCGCTGACGAACGGAATGAAGCGGACCCAGCCGCGCTTCTGGACGATACGGCGCGGGCCGAAGATCCAGCTGAAGCGGCAGGGGCCGTCGATGAAGCCCAGCTGGAGCGGGTAGCGGCGCTGCTGTGCGAATTGCTCTTCGAGGCGGTTCAGGTAGTCGAGCTGACCGGCTGCTCCCGGCTGCATATAGGCGGCGGCGAGCTGGAGCTGGTTCACGTTGGTGACGGCGTCGAGCGCCGTCAAGACTCCCTGACGCGGATCGATCTCGTAGACGTAGACGGGGCCCCCCGCGCTGCACAGGGGCGACTGGATCTGCATGCTCACGCGTGCAAACCAGCCCTCGGTGAAGCGGTAGGTGCTCCCGAAGCCGCTCTGCAACACCCACCACGGGTAGCTGAAGCGCTTCTGGCGCGTCGGCAGGATGCCGATGTCGAAGCGCACGAGATACACGCGCGCTTTGGGGCCGAGGTCCGGGTCTCCCTTTCCGGAGTAGAGAAGCTGCACCTCGACGGCCTGCCCCTCCTTGTGCAGGAGGTCGCTCACCTGCTCCTCGACCGTCCTTCCGAAATCCTTCGCGATCTCTGCGGACACCACCGGCGGCGGCTTGGCCATCTCCCCGGCCGTGCCGGGGGTGGGAACTCCCGGGGTTCCTGGCACCGCGCCGGGCGCTGCGCCCTGGCCGGCGACGCGGGCGGCGAGCGCCGTCGTCTCCGCGGCGGAGAAAGCCTCTTGTCGCTTGCTCAAGTCCGCGTCCGCGCGGATCTTGTCGGACACGGTCTTGCCGCTCTCCGCCAGCTGATCGCGGGTGGTCTTCGAGTCGTAGACGTGCGGCCTGGCGAGTCTCAGGTGGCCGGTCTGGGGAGTGCACGCGACGATCAGCAGGACGAGGCAGAGTGCAAGCAGGCTTGCGGGGGTGTGCGCCCGGGACATGGATCCTCCGCGCGCCCTCTTATCACCCGTCGCCATCCGCCGTCAACCGGCGGTGTTGCCAACGGTTATCCGCCGGAAGCCTTCGCCTGCTGCGTCGTGCAGAAGCGCTCCAGGATCGCGTCGCCCAGCTCCTGCGCGATCACCTGGTTGCCCTTGGCGGTGAGGTGCACCCAGGTCAGCAGCTCGCCCCGCAGGTGGCGCTCGTCGAAGCTGCCGGCCAGGTCCACGTAGGGCACGCCGTTGGCGCGCACCCAGGTCCCCAGGTTCTGCATGATGTCCGCGTGGATCAGGAAGAGCAGCTCGCTCATCACGAGCCGCTGGCCGCTCGCGAGCTTCTGCTCGACCAGCGCGACCTCCTGCGCGTGCGTGTAATCGCCCATCTCCTTGCGCGGGACCAGCAGCGACTTCGCCAGCTGCGAGGCGACGATGAAGACGATGTCGCGCTGCTTGCACTGGTCCGCGATCGCGGAGACGTGCTTCAGGAAGAACTCGCTCTTGCCCTCGATGTGCTGGTGCAGATCGGCCTCCGTGAAGGACTCGAGGTTCTGCTCCCAATAGACGCTGAGGAAGAGGGCGACCACCGAGTAGCGGGTCAGCTCGATGAACCAGCGCTGGTGCAGGCTGCGCTGGATCCGGCGGGTCTCGTTGGCTCCTTCGTAGAAGGTCACCACGTCGGGATCGAGATCGAGGGCCTCGGCGGCGAAAAGGGCGTGAATGCTCGAGGACTCGAGGTGCGGAATCCCGAAGTTCAGCACCTCGAATGACGCGACCTCCCCGCATTTCCGATCCGCGAGGGCGCGGTTGAGATACTCCTGGAGATAGAACGGATACGTCTCGTTGTCCCGATTGCGGTAGCCGTAGGTGGAGGAGGCGCCGAGCGTCACCACCCGGGCGACCCCCGGCGCCTTGGCGTCCGAGAAGTCCGGGCCGCGAAAGCCGTGGTTGTTGGCGGTGACGGGGTACCACGCCATGCCGGCCGGGGTGAGCAGGGTGGCGGGCTTGTCCGGGGCCTCGACGTTGATCGACTGGTACTGGCCCGGGTGGTACTTCGAGTACGAGCCGATCTCGCTCTCCAGCTCGGCCGTGTCCTTGTCCTTGATCGCGACCATCTCGTCCCAGCGCTTGGAACGCTTCACCTCGTCCTTGGCCAGCGGCGTGCCATAAACAAGGCCAGACGGCCCCGCCTTGAAGGCGAGCAGCGCGCGAGCACCGGCCTCGAGGATCAGCGCGCAGTAGACCGTCCAGAGCAGGACCAGTCCGGCGCGCCGGGCGAGCCTCCCCACGACCGACTGCTTTTCCGCTACCGACGGCACGCAGGCGTACCAGTACACCGTCGGCTCGACGCTGGCAAAGCCCTTCGCTACAGCGGAAGTCGGCCGAGGCGTTCATCTCACGCGGCGCCGCGGATCGATCGGGCATTCGGTGATAGAGTCGAGACAACCCTTGGCGAGGTTCCCATGAGAGCGATCGGCGCGGCGTTGCTTCTCCTGTTCGGCTTCTCTGCGGCGGCAGGTGCGGCGGACGTCGCGCCGCCGCAGCCCGGGCAGCCGGCGCCGGCGCTCCGCCTCCAGGACCAGCACGGGACGTGGCATACGCTGGAGCAATACCAGGGCCATTGGGTGGTGCTGTACTTCTATCCGAAGGACTTCACTCCGGGGTGCACGGACCAGGTCTGCGCGTTTCGCGACGACGTCACGGAGCTGCACAAGGTCGGCGCGCGCGTGCTGGGCGTGAGCCTCGACGACGTCGCCTCGCACGCGGAGTTCGCCAAGAAATACCACGTGTCGTTTCCGTTGCTCTCGGATGCCAACAAGGAGGTCGCCGCGCGCTACGGCGTGCTCACCTCACGGCTCGGCTTCACCTACGCGCGCCGCGACACCTTCCTGATCGATCCGAGCGGCAAGATCGCGAAGCACTACGAGAACGTCGATCCGAAGCAGAACGTGAAGCAGGTGCTCGCGGATCTCGCCGTGCTGCAGCGCGCCTCATAGCGTGGTCTCGGACGTGGCGGGGCCGTGCCAGACGCGGACGAGGAACTGGGTGTGCGGATCCTCGAACACGTTGCGCAGGATCTGCTCGACCAGGATCACCGCTGGGATTTCGAGCTTGTGGGCCAGAGCCAGCACGGCGGCGTTGATTTCCCATGGCTTGCTCGTCCCTCCGACGACGTCCCAGCAGTGGCGGGCGTAGAACTCGCACATGTCGAGGGCGCAGGGCATCCCGTACGACGCCAGCGCGGCCTTGTGCGGAGCGGCATACACGGAGAGCATCGCCTGATCGATCCAGGCGAGCACCAGCTCGATGGGGGCCCCGGTCTTGATCATCAGCTTCACCGGGTCCGCATAGGCGAGGTCCATGTAGCTTTCGATGTTCAACTCCTCCAGTCGGGCGATGGTGGCGTTCCCCACGCCGCAAAGCGTGTCGCTCAGGTAGCCCCTCGAGTCGGCGGAGGAAGCAGTCTCGCTCTTCCGATCCAGCTTGCTGAGGGAATAGGCGCGGAAGAATTGCCGGATGTCGCGCAGCGGGAAGGCGGACACGGCGAACGCAGCGAGCGGCTGGGCACTGCTGAGGTCGATGAGCAGCGAGAAGGCATAGCCAACCGGGATCGCCGTGACGTAGCGGGAGGCGATCTCCCATAGCTCGACGGGGGTCAGGTCGCCCGACTTCCTGCGACTCAGGATCTCGTAGAGCGACCAGACGTAGGCGCCCCAGAGAGCCATCGGGAAAACGGGCTCGATCCGGGCGAGGGCGGTTCCGATGGGCGTGCTCGGGGGCGGGCAGAGCTTCTGCGCAATCCAGAGGCCCGAGAAGGCCAGCATGAGACCCGACAGGACGACGACGGCGGCGAGCGGCAGGCGGTAGCGATTCCACCCGTGGAAGTGCCAGAACTGCTGTTTGAGGGTCTTCTCGGGATCCTCTGGCTTTGTACCGGGGCTGAGCAGGCGCGCGTAATGCCAGGCGCCGGATCGGCTCCGATCGTCCGGTGTCGCCCGCAACCCTTCCGGATCATTCCCGACGAAGCGATCCCGGATCTCTTCGTATCGCTTCGGAACGACGACGATCCGGTAGCGCAACACCATGATGGGTCCGATCATCCACGCGACCAGCAAACCCATCGCCAGCAGGATCGAGGTGGCCGTATCCATGGAACGCGCCCTCGATGGCCGTTTCAGCCGGGCATCCTACGTCCCGATGGAGACGTCGCGTCAATCCGTGGAAATACGCAGTCTGCGATCCTTCGCCGTCTACCGGGGGTCCTCGTGCGAAGGCTCCTCGCTCTCCTCCACCTCGACGGCGACCTCGACGGTATGCCCGCCACCGCCGAGGATCACGCCCTTGATCGGCGCGACGTCGGCGTAGTCCCGGCCCCAGGCGAGCGTCACGTGCTGATCGCCCGCGATCCGGTCGTTGGTCGGATCGAGGTCGATCCAGCCGGCTTCCCCGGTCCAGACCGAGACCCAGGCGTGACTCGCGTCCGCGCCGACCAGCCGCTCGCGGCCCGGCGGTGGATGGGTCCGGATGTAGCCGCTCACGTAGCGCGCGGGCAGGCCCAGCGCGCGCAGGCAGGCGATCTCGACGTGAGCGAAGTCCTGGCAGACGCCGTGGCGCTGCTCGAGCACCTCCAGCGCCGGCGTCGTCACCGAGGTGGCGCCGGGCCGGTATTCGAAGGCGGCGTGGATGCGGCCGGTGAGGTCGAGCGCGGCCTCGAGCAGCGGGCGGCCGGGCGGGAAGCACGGCTCGGCGAACTCCGCGAAGGCCGGCGAGAGCGGCACCAGCGGAGACTCGAAGCTCATCTCGAACGCGGAGAGGCCCTCCGCCGAGGTGTCGTAGGGCAGCGAAGACAGGAGATCGTCCCAGGCCGGTGTCGCCTCCGGCCGCGGCGGCGGGGCGGCGGCGATCTCCAGCTCGCTCCTCGCCGTCACCAGCATGCGATGGTGAGGCTCCTGGAGCGTGAAGAAGCTGGCGCGGTTCCCGAAGTAGTCGAGCTCGGGCGAGAGCACCGCCGGCGTGGGGTCGATCTCGAGCACGGTGGCGAAGCAGCGCTGGCGCGGGGTGGCCCGCGGCTCGAGCCGGACTTCGTTGTGGCCGATCGAGACGAGCTCGTCGTAGGCGTAGGTGGTGGTGTGGGTGACGCGGTAGCGCACGGCCGCTCCTAGAAGTGCTCGATGCGCCGGGATTCGCCGACGTGCGAGAGGTAGCTGCGGGTCAATACGTCGGAGAACGCGCGCAGATCGTCGAGCGTGCGCCCCAGGAATTCCTCGAGGCGCAGGCGCTTGCCGGCCTCGGCGCGGCCCAGCTCGCTGATGTCCGCCAGCCGCACGCGCGCCTGCGCGGCCAGCGCGATGCGCGCCTCGCCCACCCGCTCGCCGCGCGCCGAGCCGCCGGGCAGGCGGCCCACGTGCTCCTCGAGGGCCACCAGCTGGAACGCCAGCGAGCGCGGGTTGGTCTCGTCGGTGAGCAGCAGATCGAGGGTGGGCACCGCCTGGAGCTCGCCTCGGTAGCGGCGCCGGTAGGTGATGGCGCACTCGGCTACTTCGATGAGCGCCTCCAGCTGCGGCGCTTCGTCGTCGTGCGCGGCGCCTAGACAGGCGCCGACCAGGGTCGCCGTCCAGGCGCCGCGCTCGATCCGGCGCCCCATGTCGGCGAAGCGCCAGCCGAGCGTGCGCGTCATGCTCTCCATCGCGAGGCCGTTCCAGGCCGAGAGCCAGACGATCATGCGATTCAGCACCCGCTGGGCGGCCGGGGCGCTCCGGACCGGCGCGCCCGGATGCGGGAAGTCCTGCTTCAGCTCCGAGAGCACGCGCCAGGTGTCGAGCGAGATCTGGTCCCGCAGCGAGAAGGCGAGCTGGTGCACGGCGGCGATCGTCGCGCGCAGCGAGCGCGGGGTCTCCACTTCGAAGAGGAGCTCGAGCAGGGCGGCCTCCTCGGCGGGCGCGCTCTCGGAGAGGCCCCCGTGGCGGGTGAGCGCGAGCAGCAGCGGCGAAAGGGCCGCGTTGGTCTCGGCGCTGTCGACGGTGGCGCGCGACAGGATGCCGCGCGCGATGCGCGCGGTGCCCTCGGCGCGCTCGAGGTAACGGCCCAGCCAGAAGAGATTGTCCGCCACCCGGGAGGGCAGTTCCGCTCCGCCGCGCGTCAGCTCGATCGGCGCGCCCGCCGGCCGCAGCAGGCTGATCGGCCGCGGCCGCTGCTCGCAGGCGATCCAGGTGTCCTTGCTGCCGCCGCCGCGCTGCATCGAGACGACCAGCGAATCGCGCGCCGACGAGACGCGCGTGAGCCCGCCCGGCATCACCTCCCAGTCGCCGGGGGCGGCCGCGGTGGCGTAGGCGCGCAGCACCAGGTGGCGCGGCTGCACGCGGTCCGCGTCCCAGACCGGCGCGGTCGAGAGCGCCACCTGCTCCTGCGCCACGAAGGCGTGCGGCTTCGCGCGCACCTTCGCGATCAGGGCCTCGGCCTCGGCGGAGGAGAGGCCGGCTCCGAAGCTCGGCTCCATCTGGGGCCCCGGGAAGGCGGGCTTGATCACCAGCTCCTCGAGGTGCTCCTCGACGTAGGCGAGCGCATCCTCGTGTCCGCACCACCAGGTGGCGACCGAGGGCAGGGCGAGCTCCTCGCCCAGCAGCGCACGGCACAAACCCGGGAGGAAGGCGAGCAGGGCGGGCGTCTCGACCAGTCCGCTCCCGAGCGCGTTGGCGACCGTCAGGTTTCCGGCGCGAACCGCGTGCACCAGCCCCGCCACGCCGAGCGAAGAATCGCTGCGCAGCGAGAGCGGATCGCAGAACACGTCATCGACCCGGCGCAGCAGCACGTCCACCTGCTCGAGCCCGCCCAGCGTCTTCAAGTAGAGCGCGCGGTCGCGGACGGTGAGGTCTCCGCCCTCGACGAGGGTGAGGCCCAGATAGCGGGCCAGGTAGGCGTGCTCGAAATAGGTCTCGTTGTAGGGCCCCGGGGTGAGCAGCCCGATCCGGGGATTGTCGCGGTGCCGCGGCGCCAGCGCGCGCAGCGTGTCACGCAGGCGCTGGAAGAAGCCGGCGAGCCGCTCGACCCGGCTCTCGCGGAACGCCTCCGGCAGCGTGCGCGAGACCACCAGCCGGTTCTCGAGCGCGTAGCCGGCGCCCGAGGGCGCCTGGGTACGATCGGCGAGCACCCACCACTGCCCGTCGGGCGCGCGCGCGAGATCGGCGGCGTAGATCTGGAGCCAGCAGTCGCCCTCGAGCCGCGCCCCATGACACGGCCGCAGGTAGCTCGGGTGTGCGAAGACCAGCTCCGCCGGCAGGAGCCCCTCGCGGAGCAGCCGCTGCGCGCCGTAGAGATCGGCGAGGATCGCGTCGAGCAGCCGCGCGCGCTGGGCCAGCGCGGCGCGCACCGGCTTCCATTCGGCTTCGGACGAGACCAGCGGGATCGGATCCAGCTCCCAGGGCCGGTCCATCCCGCGCGGATCGCCGTAGACGTTGTAGGTGACCCCGTTCTCGTGGATCAGGCGCCGCGCGGATTCCCAGCGCCGCGCCAGCCCCGCGCTCCCCATCGCGTGGAGCGAGCGCATCAGGGGATCCCAGTGCGCGCGCGGGCGACCGTCGGCCTCCAGCATCTCGTCGTGCAGGCCGGGAAGCGCTTCGTAGTCGAGCCGCAGCGGGTCGGTCCCGGTCATGCGCGCCTGGCTCAGCTCCGTCGCAGATCGAGCGTGAGGGGGTACTCGGGATCGGGCACGGGAGCCGTGACCAGCATCCGGCCCGGAGTGTGCCCCAGCGTCTCGAAACGCGATACGCGGCGCGTCTCGGCTTCGGCGGCGTTGACCGGGAAGCGCTCGTAGGCGAGCCCGCCCGGATGCGCGACGTGATAGGTGCAGCCGCCGAGCGAGCGCTCCTGCCAGGTGTCGACCAGCTCGAAGACGAGCGGCGCGTGCGAGGGGATCGTCGGGTGCAGGCAGGAGGGCGGCTGCCAGGCGCGGTAGCGGACGCCGGCCACCCGCTCGCCCTGCATCCCCGTCGGATGCAGCGGCAGGGCGCGGCCGTTGCAGGTGACGGCGAAGCGATCGCCGATGCCGCCGCGCACCTTCACCTGGATGCGCTCGACGGAGGAGTCGACGTAGCGGACCGTCCCCGCCTGGCTGGCTTCCTCGCCCAGCACCGGCCAGGGCTCCAGCGCATGGCGCAGCTCCAGCCACACGCCGGCGCGCGCGACCTCTCCGATGCGCGGAAAGCGGAACTCGAGGAAGGGCGCCAGCCAGGCCGGGTCGAAGCGGAAGCCCGCCTGCGCCAGCTCGAGCGTCACGTCGCGGACATCCTGCTCGACGAAGTGCGGAAGCAGGAAGCGATCGTGGAGCTGGGTTCCCCAGCGCACCAGCCGGGGCCGATGGGGATTCTCCCAGAAGCGCGCGATCAGCGCGCGCAGCAGGAGCTGCTGCACGCAGCTCATGCGCGCGTGCGGCGGCATCTCGAAGGCGCGCAGCTCGAGCAGGCCCAGCCGCCCGCGCGGGCCGTCGGGCGAGAAGAGCTTGTCGATGCAGTGCTCCGTGCGGTGGGTGTTGCCGGAGACGTCGACCAGCAGATTGCGCAGCACCCGGTCGGGGAGCCACGGCGGCACCGCGCCCTCGGACGCGGCCGGCGGGAGCTGGCGGAAGGCGATCTCGAGCTCGTAGAGCGCGTCGCTGCGCGCCTCGTCCACGCGCGGCGCCTGGCTGGTGGGGCCGATGCAGAGGCCCGAGAAGAGATAGGAGAGGGAGGGATGATCCTGCCAATAGCCGATCAGGCTGCGCAGCAGGTCGGGCCGCCGCAGCAGCGGGCTGTCGGCGGGCGTCGCGCCTCCGATCGTGATGTGGTTGCCGCCGCCGGTCCCGATGTGGCGGCCGTCGAGCATGAACTTCTCGGCGCGCAGGCGCGCGCCGCGCGCCTCGTCGTACAGCGAGCAGGTGGCCGCCACCCCCTCCGCCCAGCTCGCCACGGGCGGCACGTTCACCTCGATCACGCCGGGATCCGGCGTCACCTCGAGCTTCTCGAGACGCAGATCCGCCGGCGGGTGGTAGCCCTCGATCCGGATCGGCATGCGCAGCTTCGACGCCGTGTCCTCCAGCGCGTGCACCAGGTCGACGAACTCCTCGAGGCGCGGGATCGGCGGCAGGAAGCAGTGCAGGATGCCGCCGCGCGGCTCCACGCAGAGGGCCTTGCGCACGATCCCCCGGGCCGAAACGCCGCGCGCCGGGGGGCCCGGGTCGACCGGGCGCGCGACCCCGCGTGACACCAGCAAGGGTCGCAGGCGGGCGCGCCGGGGCAGCTTCGGCCGCGGCTCCGCCGGGTCCAGCTCGGGCGCGAGTTCCTGGTCCCCCTCCGCCGCCCAGGGCAGCGAGTCGAGCGGGAGGCGGAAGCCCATCGCCGAGTCGCCGGGGAGCAGGTAGAGATGCTCGCGGCGCAGCGGCCAGGGACCGCTGCGCCAGCGCGTCGGCGTCACGCCTCCCCAGGGAGGGTCCGGCTCGAGCGGGAGCGCAAAGCCCACGATCGCCGCGAGGCCCCGGTCGAAGACGCGCGCCAGCCGCGCGCGCTCCAGCTCGTCGTCGAGCCGGGCCTGGAGGGGATCGACGTTGGTCGGAAGCCGCCGCTCCCGCCACAGGTAGTACCAGGCGTCCTCGTAGGCGGGCAGCGCGAATCCGGGATCGACGTCGAGGCGCTTGGCGAGCGCCGAGACGAAGCGCTGCGCCTCGTCCTCGCCGAAGTCGCATGGGACGCGCGCATCCGCGAACAGGCCCGGATCCTCCCAGAGCGGCTCCCCGTCCTTGCGCCAGTAGCAGCCGTAGGCCCAGCGCGGGAGCGGCTCGCCCGGATACCACTTGCCCTGGCCGAAGTGGAGCAGCGCCCCCGGCGCGAGGCGCGCTTGCAGCCGGCGCAGGAGGTCCTCGGCGCGCTCGCGCTTCGCGTCGCCCAGCGCCGTGGTGTTCCACTCCGGCGCGTCGGGAGCGTCGCTCGCGACGAAGGTCGGCTCGCCGCCCAGCGTGAGCCGCACGTCGCCCTGCGAGAGCCGTGCGTCGACCTCGTGGCCCAGGGTGTCGATGGCCGCCCACTGCGCGTCGGTGTAGGGCCTGGTGACGCGCGGATCCTCGCGGATCCGCTCCACCGACATCGCGTGCGCGAAGGAGACCTCGCACTCCTCCACCTCGCCCGAGATCGGCGCGGCGGAGCCCGGCTCGGGGGTGCAGGCGAGCGGGATGTGACCCTCCCCGGCGAGCAGCCCCGAGGTCGCGTCGAGCCCGACCCAGCCCGCGCCGGGCAGGTAGACCTCCGCCCAGGCGTGCAGATCGGTGAAATCCCGCGTCGGCCCGGCGGGGCCCTCGAGCGGCTTCTCGTCGGCGACGAGTTGAATGAGATAGCCGCTCGCGAAGCGCGCGGCGAAGCCGAGGTGGCGGAGCGCCTGCACCAGCAGCCAGGCGGAGTCGCGGCAGGAGCCCTGCTCCTTCTGGAGCGTCGCCTCCGGCGACTGCACCCCCGGCTGCATGCGGATCACGTACTCGACGGCCGAGTAGACGCGGCGGTTCAGCTCGACCAGGAAGTCGATGCTGCGGCCGCGTTCGCGGGGGAGCGTGGCGAGGAACGCATTCAGCGCGGGCCCGGCGGCCTCCGCTTCGCGGTAGGCGGCGAGGTCCTTGGCGACGGCCGTCTCGTAGCGGAACGGCCAGTGCTCGGCGTCCGGCTCGAGGAAGAAATCGAACGGGTTGATGACGTGAAGCTCCGCCACCAGGTCCACCTGGACCTCGAACCGCTCGGTCGCCTCGGGCAGCACCACGCGCGCGAGGAAGTTCCCGAACGGGTCCTGCTGCCAGTTCAGGAAGTGCCCCTCCGGCGTGATCTTCAGCGCATACGAAAGGATTGGAGTGCGCGCATGCGGGGCCGGCCGCAGGCGGATCACCTGCGGCGTGAGCGCGACCCGCCGGTCGTAGCCGTAGGTCGTGCGGTGGTGAAGGGCGACGCGGATCGCCATCGCGGGAGGGCACCTCGGGCCGACGGGGGACGCGGGCGAACCTCGCCCCCTCGCGATCCGATGCAGGAAGTGGACCGGAGCCGCGGCGCGCGCTTCGGCGGGGGCTCGGGGCCGGCCGGACGGTCGGGCTGCCCGAAGCGCGGTCGCGCGACGCCTCGAAATTGGGCGCTGCCCTGCCTGGCTGTGCCGCGGGCGGCACGCTGGCTCGGCGCGCCTACCGGATCGGGAAGGTTGCCAGGCGGGCCAGACCCGCCTCGAGATCGCCCGGCGCCGGGCTCGCCGCCCCGCTGGAGCGGATCGCCTGCCACCAGGGCGGCTGCGGAAAGTCGCCTTCCGCGAGCAGCAATCCGCGTGCGGCGCGCGCGAAGGCTTCGGCGTACTCGGGCGGCCGGATGTCGCGCTCGAGCCGGCGCACGGCGGGGTCGCAGCCGGGGGGCGGCGCTGCGAAGTCCGTCCAACGCGCGAGGGTGTTGGAGGCGGGGTCGGGAGCGGCGCCGCCGCCTTCGAGGCCGGCGCCGGGGAGCAGCAGCGCGCCCGCAACCGCGTCGGGGCGCGCGCCCGCCAGCAGCAACGCCACATACGCGCCGATCCCAGCGCCCAGCAGCAGGGCAGGGCCGATCCGAGCCAGCGCCGCGTCCGCATCGCCCGCCAGGTTCTCGGGGAAGTAGCCGCCCCCGCGCAGCGGCTGCGAGTCGCCGTGGCCGGAGAAGTCGAGTCCGAAGGCCGGCCCCGGCCAGCGCTGCGCGGCGTCGCGGAAGTCCCGGGCCGAGCCGCCGACGGCATGCAGGCACAGCAGCGGCCGGCCCGCCCCCTCGCGGAGCGGGTGCAGGGCCAGCGACACGCGTCCGTGTTGGATGGGGATCACGGCGCGAGGAACCCGAGCAGCGCGTCCGCCGTCTCGCGCGGCCGCTCCATGTGGACGAAGTGCCCCGCGCCCGGGACCGCCGCGCGCGCCAGCTGGGGGACGTTGGCGAGCCGCTCGGAGGCGACCGCATCGTCGAGCCGCCAGGTGTCGGGCTCGGTGCCCACCATCGCCAGCATCGGCATGCGCAGGCCCTTCCAGCTCGCGCCGATCCACTCGGGCTTCCAGGGGCCGAAGCCGCCGGCGAATTCCGGATCGGTCTTCCAGATCCAGCCGCCTTCGACCTCGCGGGCGCCGTGGAACAGGAAGTAGCGCAGCCACTCGCGCGAGAGGCGCGGGTTCTGCTCGCGCCGCCGCTCGACCAGATCCTCGAGCGAGGGATACGGGCGCCAGCTGCGCCCGCTCGACCGGCGCCGCCGGTCGAGGTGATCGCGAAAGCGCGGCGGCGGCGGACGTCGGTCGAGGGGCACGCCGGGCGGCGCGAAGCCCTCGGGCGGCGGTCCGAAGCCATCGATGTTGACGAGCTGGCGCACCAGCTCCGGCGCCCACAGCGCGGCGTCCGTCGCCTGCCCCCCGCCGCGGCTGTGGCCCACCAGCTGCACGGGCCGGCCCAGCGAGCGCAGGAGGTTCACGACGTCGCACACGTCGCTCCACCAGGCGTAGCTGTCGACCCATTCCGAATCGCCATGGCCGCGAGAGGTGAGCGCCTGCACGTGGAAGCGGGAGGCGAGCAGGGGCGCCAGCAGGTCGAAGCCGCGCCCGTGGTCGAAGGCTCCGTGCAGCAGCACCAGCGGCGGGGCGGACGGATCCCCCCACTCGTCGACGCGCAGGCGCACGCCGTCGGAGAGGAAGAAGCGGCTGCGCTCGGGCGCCACCGCGCCGGGGTGTTGGGGCTCCGTCACGGAGCCGGAAGGGTAACCGCCGCAGCGCGCGCGCGCCGCGTCAGCGGGGCTCGATCCGCACCGCGGTGCCGCGCACGAGCAGCGTGCAGTTGCGCCAGCGGAGGAAGCCGACCTTCTCGAAGCGCGCGTTGACGAGCGCATTCGCCCCCGGAGCGTTTCGCAGCGCCACCGCCACGGCCTCGGCCTCCGGGAACCGATCCTTCGCCGGCCCCCCGATGCACGCGCGGCCTTCGACCTCCTCGGCGATCACCGTCATCGGAACCGACAGCGCGCGGGTCGAGACGATCGCGAATCCGGGCGACGGACCGCGGTAGGAGCAGCCGGTGGCGAGCAGGGCTGCGAGGAGTGCGAGGCGGGCGCTCTTCATGGCACGAGACGCGCCGCCGTGCCGGTGACCGTCACGCAGGTCTTCTTCCAGAGCACGCGCTCTTCGACGTGGTGATCGAACGTCGTGTCGATCAGCAGCTCGGAGCCCGGAACGGTTCGCAGCGCCATCTCGACCGCGTAGGCCTGGTTGGGGATGCCCAGCTCCATCTCCCGTGTCGGGATCGGAACGCGCGTGAGTCCATCCAGGAACGTGCTCACGACGCAGGTCCAGCCCGAGACGCCCTCCTTCAGCACCTCCACCCGCAGGGTGGCGGCTTCGGTCGTGACGAAGGTGTACTGCGCGAGCGGCGGGTGCGTGAAGCAGCCGAGCGCGAAGACCGGGGTGCACAGGCAGAAGGCGCTGCGTAGGGCTCGGCGCACGGGGCGATTCTATGCTGTCGCGCGCTGCGTCGCCGCCCGCGGCCGGGCGAACCGCGCCCTCGTAGAATTACCTATTCCAATCCAGGTTTTTCCGCCGTAGGATGAAAGATCGACTCGAGCTGCGCGGGGCGTACATGAAATCGACGATCATCCTGGTGGAAGATCACGAAGTGCTGCGCGATGGAATCCGCAGCCTGATCTCGGCGACCGACGACTTCGAGATCGTCGCCGAGGCCGCCGACGGCGCGACCGCGGTGGAGCTGGTGGAGCGGCACCGTCCGGACCTCGTCGTAATGGACATCTGGCTGCCGCGTCTCTCCGGGATCGAAGCCACCCGCAAGATCGCCCAGATGGAGGGCACGCGGGTGCTGATCCTCTCGCAGCACGACAGCTGGAGCTACGTGGAGGAGGCGCTCAAGGCCGGGGCAGCGGGCTATCTGGTGAAGACCTCGTCGGGTTTCCAGCTGCTGACCGCGCTGCGCGCGGTTCGGGAGGGCAAGAGCTTCCTCTCGCCCGAGATCGCGGGCCGCGTCGTCGACGCGGTCGTCCGGCCCGATCGCAACGCGAGCTCCGCGATCGGCGCCCTCTCGGGCCGGGAGCGCGAGGTGCTCCAGCTGATCGGCGAGGGGCTCTCCAGCAAGGAGATCGCCGAATCGCTCGGCGTCTCCGCGCGCACCGTCGAGGCGCACCGGGCGAACGTGATGGAGAAGCTCGGGATCCACAAGGTCGCGGGCCTGGTCCGCTTCGCGATCCGGGAAGGGATCATCGGCCCCTAGCTCAACCCACCGCGTGCGCCGCGCGCGCGTCGAGCAGCTGGCGCACCTGCCGGCGGAGATCGCCCGCCGAGAACGGCTTCTCGAGAACCGAAGCGCCCGCCGGAAGCTCGCGGCCTTGCAGCGACGGGTGGCGGAGCTGGCCGGACACGAAGAGGATGGCCACGCCCGGCCGCACGACCGAGAGACCCTCCGCCAGCTCGAAGCCTCCCATGCGGGGCATCACGACGTCGGTCACGACCAGCTGCACGTCTTCGCCGCGCCGGGTCACGACTTCCAGCGCCTGCACGCCGTCGGCGGCTTCCAGCACGCGATAGCCCGCGCTGGCGAGGATGCGACCCAGCCCGGAGCGAAGCCCATCCTGGTCTTCGACCAGCAGGATCGTCTCGCTCCCCGCCTCCGGCGGCGGCGGTTCGGCGCGGTTCGGAAGCGCGCTCGCCTCGGCGAGCGCCGGAGGCCAGCTGAGCTCGAAGCGGGTTCCGCGGCCCGGCTCGCTCTCGACCCGGGCGCGTCCGCGCGATTGGCTCACGAGGGTGTGCACGATCGAGAGCCCGAGGCCGGTGCCGGTGGCCTTGGTGGTGAAGAACGGCTCGAAGGCGCGCTCGCGCGTCGCCGCGTCCATGCCATCTCCCGTGTCCGACACGCCGAGGACGACGCTGTCGTCGCTGCACGAGGTCGTGATCGCGAGCTTCCCGCCGCCCGGCATGGCGTCGCGCGCGTTGAGGGCGAGATTGACCAGGATCTGCTCGAGCGCGTCCGGGTTGGCCCACAGCAGGCAGGACCCCGGCGCGAGCCGGATCTCGAGCGCCACCTCGGGTCCCAGCATGCCCCGAAACGTGGGGCGAATGCGCTCGACCACCGCGTTGAGGTCTACGCACTCGAACTGGATCTGGCTCGGACGGCTCAGGGCGAGCAGCTGGCGCGAAATGGCGGTCGCCTGTCGATGCGCGTTCTGGATCTGCCCGACCTCGCGGCGCATCTCGCTGCCCGGGGGAATCTGGTCGAGCAGCAGCTCGGCGTAGATGCCGATCGTGCAGAGCAGGTTGTTGAACTCGTGGGAGACGGCCGCGGCGAGCCGGCCCACCACCTCCATCTGATGCGCGAGTCGCAGCTCGTCCTCGAGGCGCACCCGCGCGTCCATTTCGCTGCGCAGGCGTTCGTTGCTCTCGCGCAGTGCGCGCGTGCGATCCGCCACCTGCGACTCGAGGCGATCGCGGTACTCCGCAGCCAGCCTCGCGGCGGAATCCTGCGCGGCCAGCCAGAAGTAGGCGAGCGCCAGCGGCGGGACCATCCCGCCCCAATAGGCGAGCTGCAGCAGATTGGGCAGCGCGAGGAAGAAGCCGATCCCGAGCAGCGCCACGAACCCGGCATAGGCCAGCAGTCCCTGTCGGCTGCGGATCGCGGCGATCGTGGCGAGCACGGCCATCACGGATCCCATCGCGTAGAACGGGTGCATTCCGTTCGTGGCCGCCAGCGCGAACAGATGCGCTGTCACGATCCAGCCACACATGGCGGGGACGTTGGGGAGATGGCGCTCGAAGCGCGGGATCAGCCGCGCGGAGAGGACGATGGCGACGAGCAGCGCCGAGACGATCCACCAGGCCCACCAGGGATCGTTGGCTCCGGCGGGTCCGAACACGAACCAGACCGGGTAGATCAGGCTGGTCAGCAGGTTGAGCGAGCTGGGCGGAGACGGCTGCGCGCCGCCGCGCGCGGCCCCGGCGGAGATCTCGATCCCCATGCCGGCCATTCTAAACCACCCAGTCGAGCTCCGTCGGAATCTCGAGGCCGCGGCGCAGACGGGCGAGGAACTCGCGCCGCGAGCACCCGAGCGTGTAGACCTGGGGAACCTCCCGCATCACGCCGCCGGCGACCAGCGGCGCGATCCAGCGGGCGGCGCGGATCGCCCAGCGGCCGAGATGGGCGCGCAGCCACGCGACGTGCAGGATCTCGTCGTGATAGATCTCGCCGAGCAGCGCCCGCAGCCGCGCCTCGACCTCGGGCTGGGCGGAGAACAGGCTGCACTTCTCCCGCAGGATCTCGAAGACGACGCAGCCCACCACCTCGCCGCAGAGGACCGGGATCCAGCGCAGGCGCTCGGGCAGCCGCGTCATCAGCCGGATCGCCGCGCGTTGGCTCGGGCCCGGCCGCTCGAGCGCGGGCTCGATCCCGAAGGTGCGGCGCAGCTCTCCGAGCAAGCGGGTGTGGTAGTGCTCCTGGAGCAGCAGGTGCAGATAGGGGAGGTCGGCGCCCCGACCGTCCGGATGGCGCTGCGCGAAACGGCGCAGCTCGAGCTCCACGCCGAAGCACTCCCCCTCGTTCGCCTTGCCCGCGGCGACGAGCCACGTCGCGCGCAGATCCGGGGCGAGCGGGTTGCCGCCGCGCCAGCGCACGGGCTTGTTCGCCAGATCCTCGAACTGCGACTCGCGGCGCGAGAGCCGCATCGCCGCCAGATCGAGCGTCCCGTCGCGCTGGCCCAGGTGGCGTTCGTAGGCGGCCATGTGCCGCCGGCGCTCGTCGCCCGCCAGGATCCGGAACGGATCAAGCAGCCGGGGGACAGACTTGCGCGACGGGCTCATGGGTCTCCTCTGGACGGGTGTCGCCGCGCGTCGTCAGGCGGCGCCGCAGGCGCTCTCCGTAGAAATCGAGGGCGTTGCTCGAGAGCAGTCGCAGAGCGCGCTCCGGCGTGCCGGCCGCGCGGGTCGCGAGCCCGACACAATCGCGCAGCGTCGCGTCCCAGTGGCCGTAGTCGACCGCCATTCCGCACAGGCGCTCGCCCCACTCTCCGAGCGCCATGGGGAGCCAACCGGGCGCGGGATCGTCGGGCTCGCAGGTCAGGAAGATCTGGCCGCGGCGGGCGTACTCGACGGGATCGCGCGTGAGAAGCGGATGCTCGTGGCGAAACGCGTCGAGCTCCGCGGGGCTGGCCTTCTCCTCGGCGCCCGGCGACAGCACGCCGAGCAGCCGGCGCGCCTTTCCCAGCAGCCCGAGCCGGCCCCGCGCGTCGCGCTCCCGCGCGAACTCCAGCAGGAACTCGCCCAGCGAGGGGCCGATGCTCGGATCGAAGCGCGCGATCCGCTTGTCCCAGTGTTCGTGCAGGTTGTGGAGGAAGTCCGGGAACCAGCCGGCGCCCGCCTCCAGGAAGCCGAAGCGCAGGCGCGGGAAGCGCTCGAGGACCCCGTCGAAGACGAGCCGGGCGATCGCCATCTGCTGCATGCAGCGGTTGGCGAAGACGTGCACCAGCGTGAAGCTGTCGAGCTGATCCGAGCAGCCGCCGGCCAGCTGCGCCCCCGGCGCACCGTGCACGGCGATCGCCACGTTCAGCCGCTCCGCCTCCGCGTAGAGCGGGAAGAAGTCGGGATGCGAAAGCGGTTTGGGTACGCGAATCGCGGGGAAGCGATCGGGCGCCTCCGGATGGGGCATGGGCAGGTTCGGCCCGATGCAGACGGCCGGCATGCCGAGCACGTCGACGCAGCGCTGCATCTCGCGGATGGCCTCTCCCGCGTCCTGGAGCGGGATCACGCCGACCGGGTGCAGGCGGCGGGACCATGCCTCGCAGTCGGCGGCGATGTAGTCGTTGTACGAGCGGCAGAGGACGACGGCGAGCTCCGGGTCGATCAGGGTCGGGAACGCCAGCGTCATGGATCCGTAGATCACCTGGTGATCGATGCCCTCGCGGTCCATGTGCTCCAGCCGGATGCGATGGAAGAGGCCGCCCAGCGTCGTCTCCTCGTGGTAGGGCCGGAAGGTCCCCTTGCCGTATCCCTCCGCCTGGAGGAAGACGCGCGCAAAATCCGTCTTGCCGGTGTGGGGATCGCGATCGAGGATCCGAAAGCGCTGCTCGCCGTAGCGATCCCGGATCAGGGAGAAGCGGTCCCGGTAGGGCTGTGGGATGTAGTCGAAGAAGACGGCTGGGTTTTCACACTTGTGGCTGTCGGCGTCGATCACCGGGTGGCCGAAGATCATGCGGCGCGCCCTCCGAGGCCGTTATCGCCATCGCAGCCCACGTCTTGAGCGGCCCTTTGCGCGCGTTCTTCCGGTCGCCGACATGCCTGCAAGCAAACTTGCGGATGCTTAGCCCGCCGATGAATGTGAATCGTTCGCTGGTGCGAGTGCGCATGGGGAGGATCGCCCTCGCGCCGTCCATGGCTGCAAGTCTGCTTGCGGGTCGCTAGTCGTGGGACGGATCGGGGACGGGATGCCCCGGCGGGGGAGCGATGCGGCCTCGCAGCATCTGCTGGATGGCCTGGCGCGAGACCGCCAGCAAGCGCGCCGTCTCGCTGCGGCTGCCCGCGGAGAGCGCGAGCGCCTGGAGCACCATCACCTTGCGCAGATGCTCCTGGAGCTCGCGCAGCGGCACGCGGCCGACGCAGGCGGCGATCAGCGTCTCGAGGCGCGGCGCCTCGCGGTAGGCGATCTCGACCGCCTGCTGCAGCTCGTCGAGCGAGAAGGGCTTGCCGACGTAGGCGCGCACGCCGAGCTGCGCCAGCCGGAACGCCTGCTCCGGGGAGGCGCGGCCGCTGATGGCGACGCAGATGGGCTTGGGCCACAGCTGCGCGGCCGCCTCGATCACCGTGAAGGCGGGCTCGTCGGGCAGGTGCAGATCGAGGAGCAGGAGGTCCGGAGCGGCCGAGAGCAGCGCCTTGGCCTCGCCCGCGCTGCCGGCCTCGAGCACCCGCGCTCCCCAGTTGGCGACGCGCTGCGCGATGGCGGAGCGAAGCGCCGCGTCGTCCTCGACGATCAGCACGCGCTTCAGCTTGCCTTGGAAGGGCCGCACGCGCCGAGTATATACCCGCCGACGATGGCTACGTGCGCCGGAAGCGGGCGCCGAGCGCCAGCAGCCCCACCGCGAGCAGCAGTGCGGTGGTCGGCTCGGGGATCACGTTCACGGTGGCGCCCGAGAGGGCGACGCTGTCGAAGCTCCCCGGCGTCGTCAGCGCGAAGCCCTCGGTCAGGTCCGTCGGCGTGATGGATAGCTCGAGGTTCGCGACGCCCGGCGCCTTCGCCTTGAAGCTCAGCGTCGCCAGCAGGAAGTTCGGTCCGCTAACCGGCCCCGGGTTGGCCAGCGCACCGAGATTGAGCAGCGCGAGCGCCGGGAACGGCTGCGCCGAGGCGCCCGTGGCGTTCGAGAGCTGGATCCAGCCCGGGGCGAACGCGGCCGGCCCCAGGTAGTCGAGCAGGCCGGCGTTCCAATGCACGTCGAGACCGTAGGCCACGATCGGAAGCCCGAGATCGGCGCGCAGCTCGACCGTGAACGAGCCATCGAGTGCGACCGCGGTTGCCGACGGCACCAGCTGGACGATCGCGGCCGCACTCGCCGGCGGCGCGGGAAGCAGGCCGGAAAGGAGGCACGCGAAGAAGCTCGCGGGAAGCACCCGGCGCAGCCGGCGCCGGAAGCCTGGCAGCAGTCCGAGCAGCAGCAGCGGTTCGATCCCGAGCAGCCCGCAGCCCTGGGCGACGGGCTCCGCCGGCGGCTCCGGCGCGCTCTCCCCGGTGGAGAAATCCGACGCAGCCGCCTCGGCGGCTGCGAGCACGTGCCACTTCTGGAGATCCACCAGTGTCACGAACCCGTCGCCGTCGAGATCCGACCAGACGTCGAAGCCTGGCTCGAACGCGCTGCCCGCGGGCGCGCCCGGATCCTCGCCGGCGTCGACGTTTCCATCGTGGTCCGCGTCGACCCAGGGCGGATCGTTGCCGGGAAATCTCGACACCAGACGGTTTCGGTCGGCATCGTCCACCACGCCGCTTCCGTTGATGTCCGCGGTCCGGATGCCATCCGTCAGGAGGGTCTTGATGTAGTTCAGGCTCGCGTTGGCGTAACCGGATCCGGCCACCAGGTCGCCGTGCGGATGCCCGGTGTCGCCCAGGAAGAAGAAGCGGCTGCCCTGCTGGTTGGGTTCGGCGAAGTCCGGAGCGTTCACCCCTGCGAGGTACGGGACTTCGGGCTGCTCCGACGACGGCCCCGGTCCATGGCAGTGCGCCGCGAGCGAGCCCGCGGCATTCGAGGGCACCGTCGTCACCAGCGCGGCGGGGTTCACGTCGAGGTCGTTGTGCGGGTTGTAGTCGTAGAACGGCTGCGTGAGAGCGTCGTTGCTGCGGTTCACGATCTGCGGCGGCCAGAAATGCTCGATCCAGGACTCTGACTCGCCGACGTTCGGCACCGACCGGGCCAGGACCCCGACGGGGGGCGGCTGCGAGTCGACGTTCGGAAAGCAGAAGTCGGGCGCAATTCCGAGCCCGCTCACGTGGGCGACCAGGTTGTCCTGCGCGACGATCGGATCGGTGAAGGTGGGGGAGCTGGTGGGCTGCTGCGCGTCGGCGGCGGCGAGGGTGATCCAGCGGATCCCGGGGAAGTCGAGATTATCGATGTAGGGGGCGCCTTCCTGATCCCGGCGCGCCCGTTCTTCGATCAGCCGCGCGTGCCAGTTGCCCAGCAGGCAGGTGCCGTGCAGGACCTCGGTGAAGATGGCTGGAGCGCAGGTCAGCCATTGCGCGTTGAAGAGCTCGGGGATCGCCGAGCCCCCTCCGCGGTGGGGGGATCCGAGGGTCACCACCTCGGCGATCCGCACGCCGCCGGCGAGCAGCTCGTCGTAGTGCCGGTAGACGAGATCGCGGGCCACCACGCCGCCCATGCTGTGCGCGATCAGGGTCACGTTCTCGACCGGCCCGGGGGGCAGCGGGTGAGCCGGATCGCGGCAGCTCGCGCGGTCGAGCAGGGCGCCCTTCAGCAGCCGGCTGGTGAGCGGGACGGAGTAGGTGTAGCCGTCGATCCGCGTTCCCTTGTTGCACAGGGCGGTGGCGCCTGCGTCGTTCGACGCGAAGATACGGACGCCGACCGGATCCGCGTCCGTGCCGTCATCGCCGCTCCAGTTCGCATCCACCCAGTAACGCACGAGGCCGCGGCCGGGCTCGTGGAGCGCGTCGAAGTTGTAGTCGCGGCGATCGCCGGCGAGGCCATGGAGCAGGAAGATCGTGCGCGGACCCGGCGGCGCCTGCTGTGTCGGCCGATCCAGCCGGAAGGGCGCGTCCGAGAAGTCTTCCGTGTCCACGCACCATCCGTTGGCGAGCGCAGGGAGCTTGGGGGTCGCGATCTCGTAGGCGTCCGACTTGCAGGAGGGCAAATGTTCGAGAACCTGGCAGGCGGGCTCGCCCTGGCCGCCGCAATGGCTCGGAAAGCCGTCGGCATCGAGCCTGCGGCAGAAGCCTCCGCCCGAGAGGTTGAAGAGCTCGACCAGATTCGTCTTGCAGGAGGGGAGGTGCTCGAGCACGGTGCAGGCCCGCTCGTTCTCGTCGCCGCATTGAGAGGGGAAGGTGTCGTCCGCGATCCGGCACTGGCCCTCGAACTCGATCAGGCTTCCCTGACAGGACGGCAGGTGCTCGCTGACACGGCACGGCCGCTGAAGGTCGTGGCCGCAATGCGTGGGGAAGCCGTCCTGGCCGATCTCGCGGCAGAAGCTCCCCTCCGTGCCCGCCAGCAGCTCGACCAATCCCTCCAGACAGGAGGGAAAGTGCTGGAAGATGGTGCACGCGAGCTGGTCCTTGCGCCCGCAGCCCGCCGGGAAGTCGTCGCCGGTGTCGCGGCAGGTTCCGCTGACCGCCGAGAGCCCCGCGTTGCAGTCGTCGAAGTGCTCCGAGAGGGTGCAGACGCGCTCGTTCAGGCCGCCGCACTGGGAAGGGAAGCCGGGGTTGTAGCAGGTGCCGAGCGCGTTCCCGAAGACGTCGCAGGCGTCGCCGGCGCCGGGGCCGATGCCGACCTTCTCGATCAGCCCGGAGTCGCAGGACGGGAGCTCCTCGTGCACGCAGCAGGCGCGCTGGCCCACGCCTCCGCAGTTGCCCTGTCGATTGCCCGCCTCCGCGCTGACGGGGACGAGCAGCACCGAGGCCAGGAGGCCGCCAGCGAACAGGAAACGGAGCACGCGGACCTCGCCGCGGCCCGCTGGAAGAGCCTGCCCGGAGGGTGGAGGCCGCTCAGGAGGAGTGGCGGCAGGCAGGGCGAAATGTCACTGGACCCCGCGACACCCGAAGCCGAATCCCCCTCCGGCGACGGTCAAGCGCGGCCCGTGTCCGCCCGAAGTGTCATGCTCGGGGAGGGCGAGCGGATGCGCGTCGGGCGGCTGGGCTGGGTCCTCGTCGCGGCAGCGCTCGGCGGCTGCGAGTTCGGTGGGGCATTGCCTGCCGACCCGATCGCCAAGGCGCCCAGCATCCCGGAAGAGCTGCGCTCCTGCCCGCTCCCGGAGCCCGACTTCGCGGGGCTGCGCGCCCGGCTCGCCGAGGGCGCCTTCGAGCCGATCGAGGCCGCCCTCGCCGCGATGCGCGAGGCCTACGCCGGCTCGCCGGCTTGCGAGAGCTACCTCTGGATGGCGACCCGGAACCTCGCCGACGAGGACTTCGCGCTGCTCGACGCCTGGGTCGCGGCGCGGCCGGACTCCGCGGGCGCCTACACCACGCGCGGCGCGCGCTGGGTGGACACCGGCTACGCGCGACGGGGCGACCGCTCCTCGAATCTGGTGACCGACGCGCAATGGGACGGCATGCGCGAGGCCTTCGCCCATGCGGACCGCGATCTGCGGCGCGCCATCGAGCTCGATCCGAAGCTGTGCGTGGCCCACGGCTACGCGATCCACATGCTCCAGGCGGGTGGAGACACACGGGAGATCGTCGCGCGGCTGAACGCGTCTCTGGCGTTGGATCCCCTCAGTGTCGGCGTGCGGAAACGCGCCATCCAGGCGCTCTCGCCCAAGTGGGGCGGCTCGCTCGGCGCCATGCGCACGCTCGCCGAGGAAGCCCAACGCTTCGCCGGGCAGAACCCCCGGCTCCGCATGCTCCCGGGCATGCTCGTGGCGGAGGCCGGCCAGGCGGAGCACGATCGCAAGGAGTACGCGCGCGCGGTCCAGACCTACCGCAAGGCGCTCGCCTGGGCCGACGAGCGCGATTGGTACGACGGCCTGGCCCACAACCTCGATCACGTGAGCGCCTGGGGGGCGCTCGCGACGGCGACGAAGCAGTGGATCGAGCTGGCTGGCGACGATGCGGCCGCCCGGTTCTATCTGGGCAAGGCGCTGGTGCAGAGCGACAAGGCCCCCGATTCGCTCGAGCACTTCGATCGCGCCCACGCCCTGTGGCCGAGGAACATCGAGTATCTCCGCTGGCGCGGCTACGCGCGGAAGCAGGCCGGGCTGTTCCGCGAGGCGGCCGAAGATCTGCGCCTCGCGGTCGCGGCCGATCCGTCCGACGAGTGGTCCCGCTCGATGCTCAGCGAGCTCGGGAGCGCGCCTCCGGCGCCCGACCGCGTGGCGCAGGCGGCGCCCGCGCAGACCCAGGGTGCGCCTGCCGCAGAGCGAAAGCTCCCGGGGCTCTCACGGCTCGGTCTCTCCTCTTCGAACTGACGGGTGGGAAGCGCATGTCTTCGCCGAGCGATCGCCTCTACCGACAACCGGGCCCCGCAATCGACTCGCCGCGCGGCGCCTTCGCGTCGCCGCTGCTCTGGGTCGCGTTGCTCGCGATCCTGCTCGCCGTCGGGTCGGCGGTCGCCGCCATCCGCCTGCGCAACGAGCTGATCGCGCTCGACGTGACGGTCGATGCGCAGTGGAAGCAGGTGGAGAACCAGCTCCAGCGCCAGCACGACCTGCTGCCGAAGCTGGTCGCGGTGGCGAAGCGCTATGCGGAGCACGAGGCGGGCATCCTCGAGAAGCTCGCGAGCGCGCGGGCCGCCTACGCCGGCGCGAGCGCCGACCAGCGGCCGCGCATCGCCGGCGAGGTGGACGGCGTGCTCTCGAACGTGCTCGCGCTGGCCGAGAGCTATCCGGATCTGAAGGCCGACCAGCAATTTCGAGATCTCTCCTACGAGATCGCGGGAACCCAGAACCGCATCGCGCTCGAGCGCCAGCGCTACAACGAGACCGTCGGCCTCCTGAACGCGCGGCTGCGCCAGCTGCCGTGGTCGCTGCTCGCGGACGGGATCGACGGCGCCGCCTACTACGAGGCGCCTCGCGAGCAGCTCGCGGATCCCAAGCTCGCGCTGTGACGCGGCGGACGGCGCTGCTGGCCACGTTGCTGCTGCTCGTCGCAGGGCTCGCCGCCTGGAGCCGCGTGCAGGTGCAGGAGCTGGAGACGCTGCCCGCGATACCGCGCTCCGACGGGCTCCCCGCCGCGCCCCTGGACGCCTCGGCGCTCTCGCTGGAGCGTCATCCGGGCCCGGTCGCCGACGAAGCCAATGCGCTGTCCCACTTCAGCGACACCCTGACCTGGCAGGCCAAGACCTGGCGAGAGGATCTCGGCATCGAGGTCCACGTCGTCACGCTGGCGGCGCCGGATCTCCCGTCCGAGACGCTCGCCGCGGAGGTCTTCCAGATCCGGAAGGTGGGAGCCGACGCTCCCACCGGCGGGCTGCTCGTACTGCTGAACCCGGAGCGTCGCGAGGCGCGCATCGAGGTCTCCTACGCGCTCGAGCCGGCCCTGCCCGACGCCTTCGTCGGCCGGATCGCCCACGACCAGCTCGCGCCCTACGCCGGCTACCAGATGGCCGGCATGGCCGTGATGGACGCGCTGCACTTCCTCCAGAACTTCCTGCTTCAGCAGGCGGTGGAGGGAAGGCTCGCGCTCGCGGAGAGCTACCGGCAGCGGCCCGCGTTCCTGGAGAAGGCGCGCTTCCTGTCCGGCGGCGGCGGCGCGTCCGTGCGCGTGCCCAGCGCGGAAGAGCTCGCCGGGCGCGACTTCAAGGCCGCCGTTCCAGAGGCGCAGAGGCCGCGCTACGCGGCGGCGGACGACCCGATCGGGTCGGCCGAGGCGCTGCTCCGCGTGCATCGGGACCTGGCTGGGGATCCGAGCCTCGATCTCTTCACGCCGGGCTCGCGCTGCATGCGGCGCGGCTACCCGGTCGCTCCCTATGAGGAGCTGGAGCGCGCCCGCACGCTCGAGGCGTCGAAGCCCTGGCGCGCCGTCGTGCAGGCGGACCGGGCGGTGGTGACCTCCGATCACCCGGCCCCCGGCTTCGTGCCCGTGCTGCTGGAGAACCGCGACGGGCTCTGGCGCGTCGATCTCCCCGAGACGTGGAAGAACCTGTTCTTCGGCCGCGACGGGAACTACCGGCTCCGGAATTCGAACAACCCCTACCGCTTCGGGCTGGCGGCGTTCGGCAGCGGCGAGCCGTACGATCTCGAGCCCTGGAGCCTCGGCGCGGCGACGATCGAAGAGACGCTCGCGGCGCTCGAGCGAAAGGGCGGACCGCTCTCGGAGTTCCTCCAGGGCGAGCTGCTGTTCCGCAACTGCTTCCTCGCGCTCGACGCGCTCACGCACTACGAGAACGCCTCGAAGCGGGGATCCGACGCACAGTTGTTTCATGAGACCCTGGGGCGCCGCGCCGAGTACCTCGGGTTCTACGATCTCGCGATCGAGGCCTACGGGCGCCTCGACGACTTCGGCGTGCTCGACGTCGCCCGCATGTACGTTGCGAAGGGCGATTTCGCCGGTGCGGTGCACCCTGCTCGCCGCGCGGTGCAGCGCAATCCGTACGATCGCGAGGCGCTCGAGGTGCTTCGCAGCGTCCTCGCGGCTTCGGGAGACGCGCCCGGCGCGTCGGAGGCCGAGGCGCAGCTCGCCGCACTGGCCGGCGATCCGAAGCGGGCGGAGCTTCCCGTCGGGGTGCGCTTCGACCCCCCCGATCCAGCCCTCATGATCGACGAGCCGACCCTGGTGGGGACGACCCAGGTCTTCGACCATTCCTTCTTCTCGGTGACGCTCGAGAACCCCAGCCAGCGGCCGATCGAGATCCTGCGCGTCACCGCCCACTCGCTCGGCACCGGCGGCGCGAGCGGACTCGGCGACATCAAGAACTACTGGCGCTATCCGTCCGGCGGCCACCGGCTGGCGGCCGGCGAGCAGATCACCCTCGCGAAGACCTGGGGCTTCACGGTCGACACGAGAGCCGACCAGCTGCGGTACGTGTTCGACGTGTGCTGGCGCGGCGAGGGAGAGCCGCCGCAGTGTCGAGCGGAGCCGATCGACCTCTTCCCGCGCTAGCCCGTCACACCAGCGACTTGACCAGCTTCAGCAGCAGATCGCGGATCGGGATCTCGATGGCGAGCACGGACAGCATCGGGAGGCCCGCGGCCAGCACGATCACCAGCAGCGTGGAGCGTCCGATCGGAATCGTCCGCATCTTCCGCACCGTCTCGTAGAGCGTGATCGTGTCCGCCACCGGCCCGATTTCCGGGGCGCCGAGCAGGGCGGCGTCCCCGACGGGCTCGCGCAGGATCCAGCGGCGGCGCACCAAGCGGCCGTGCTCGCCGACCAGCGTCCCGTAATCGAGCAGCGCGCGCCGCTTGCACGCGCGCAGGGGCGCAGACCAGAGCAGCAGCGGCGTCAGGAACAGGAGGAGCGCGAGCACCACCACCGCGATCATCTGCAAGCGGAGCGTATCGACGTGCACGGCGTGATAGAGGACGTCGTGCGCCCAGCGCGAGGCGAGCACCGCGGAGATGCCGAACACGACGGGGCTGAACATGGCCGGCGCCGCCTCCAGGAAGCCGAGACCTCCGGCGCCGTCGGGATGCGTGGGAACCAGCGCGAGGTCGAGTCCGGCGATCCGGCGGAAGAGCACGCAGAGCAGGACGAGACGCCAGAGCCAGCCGAAGAGCAGCGCCAGGAAGACCGGGCGCGCCACCCAGGCGAACCACCAGCCGCCGAAGCCAAGGCTCGCGGGCGCGGCGGCGTCGCCCGCCCAGACCAGCTCGTGGCTCTCGCCGGATTGGATCGCCTGGACGGCGACCGCCATGCCGAGGATCAAGGCCCAGGGCAGCACGCGATCGCGGAGCTTCGCGACCGAGGTCAGGACCTCGCGCAAGCGCGGCCGGTCCGCCTCGCTCACCAGCCCCGAGCGCACGAAGTGGGGAATCAGCCGCGTGGTGAGACTGTGCGCGACGCCTTCGGCGATCACGAAGAGCGGGATCGCGACCAGGCAGCGCACCTGGACGCCGAAGTGATTCAGCAAAGGCTCGCCGGCTGGGCTCGAGAGCGCGCGGCCGTAGAGCGCCGCCCAGACCGCGATCGGGAGCCAGGTGATCGTCGCCAGCGCGAGCGCGCGCCGGGCTACGCCGAGGCCGGCCTCGGGAACCATTCCGATCCGGCGCTGGAGCCGCAGCAGCGCGTCGCCGCGGACCAGCGAGAGCGCGAAATCGCCGTCCTGCGTCACGCCGCGGTACACGAGCCGGCCAGCACGAAGGCGCCCTCGGCGTCCGCGGCGCTCGCCGAAAGGTGGCCAGCGGCGCGCTCGACCACCAGCGTCCAGCCGCGTCCGTTCTGGTGGCCTTGCAGGATCAGCGCACCGTCGAGCGTCTCGAGGGCCGCGATCGGGCTGGTGCGCTGGCCGTCCTGGGAGGAGAGCTGCTTCGCCGCGAAGTCGACGCGCCAGAGCGCGGGCAGGTCGATCTGCTCGAGCGTGACGTCGCTGCACGCCGCCACGCCGTCGCATTCAGCCGCCTCGCTGATCGAGCACGTCAGCGGCCTGGAGGCGTCGAGTCCGTCGGCGCGTGCCGCGAGGCATCCCTCGAGCGCGCTCTTGTAGGCGGCCTTCGCCGCGACGAAAGCCTCGTATTCCGGGTTCGGACGCGTGCTGGTCACCATCTCCTTGGTCTCGCGATGGCGCCTCCGACCACGCTGCACTCGCTGCGATCCTTCGCGGCCTTCTCGGTCGGGGTGAGCTCGGGCTTGCAGGCGGCCATCGCGAGGCCGAGCAGAAAGTCGAAGGCGCGCCGCATCAGGAGACCTCCCCGATCCTGTGAGGAAGCCATTCTAGGTACGAGAGCGAACTAGAGGGAAGGGGTTTGTCGGATCGAGACCTCGGGAGGAATGGGTGGTGTTGGCCCCGCGCTCGAACGATCCGAGTCGCCTTCCCCCGGGCCGTCATGCAGGCTGCGGAGCAGGTCGACCAGGAGCGCCTCGCCCTCCGGCCAGGGGCCGAACCCGGACGCGGCGTTGATGTGTCCGCGCGCGCCGAGCAGGTGGAGGCGGGAGCCCCAGTCGTGAGCGAGATTTCGCGCAGGTTCGATGTCGAGGTAGGGGTCGTCCGTCGAGGCGGCGATCAGGCTCGGGAAATCGAGCTTTTCGCGCGGCAGCGGAGCGAAGTCGCGCAATCTCGACGCGAGTACGGATCGATCGACATCGCAGGGAGCGACGAGCAGCGCAGCCTCGACGGGTTGGCGGGTGGTCGCCGCCCAGTGCGCGACGGCGATGCAGCCGAGTGAGTGTGCGACGATGACGGGTGGCCGGGCGCAGCTCGCGACGGCGAGCTCGAGCGAATTCACCCATTCCACTCGGCGGGGCTCGGTCCAGCTCGGCATCTCGACGCGCCGTGCGCCCGTGAGCCTTCGCTCGAGGATCGTCTGCCAATGACCGGGCCCCGAGCCTCGGTAGCCAGGGACGATCAGGATCGGAGGAACGCGGCGGCTCGCTTGCGTCGCTCCGCTGGCACCGGGCTCGACGGCTGCGAGCTCCGCCGCCCAGGCTGCGCCGTCCCGCGCGTCCTCCTCCCAGACCAGGTACCGGACGCCCGCTCCGGAGAAGCCAGCTCGACGTGTCATTCGAGAGCGCTCGCGAGTCCGCGCGCGATGGAAGCACCCGTAGGCCGGGGCGCCGACAGACGCTCCGAGAGGCAGGCGCTGCAGATGCCGTGGCTGATCGACTCGTCCCGGTCCGCGTGGCGTCTCCCGAGAGGCGCCGGACACCAGGCACATAGGGGAAACGCCCAACCCGGCGCGAAGCTCCTGCTCGGGCGCCGCGAGATCCGCTCGCTCAATTCACGCCCTCCATCGAGGCGAAGGATGAGCAAGACGCGTGCCCAGCGCGCGGAGCGCACGCAGCGTTCGGGACGGCCGGATCCGTCAAATCAGATGGGGCAGCCGTGCGATATGACGGATCTTCCGTGCAGGGATCTCCTCTGCGGCGATCGATTCGGGTTCGCTCGCTACTGCGACGGGGGCCGCGCAGCGTTCACGCGCGGGCTCCCCCGATCGCGCTGCCGAGCAGCGAAGCGAACGCCTCGCCGAGCGCCTGCTCGAGCTTCTCGAGGTCGGGCACCAGATCGGCGTCCGCCGAGAGTCCGATCTGGAGCCAGCCGTCGTAGGAGAACACCGCGAGGCCGAGGCCGAGGCCATCCGCGATCGGCACCAGCGGGCGCAGCTCGAGCGCGCGCGCGCCGCACAGCCAGCGCGTCTCGGTCGGACCGGGCACGTTGGTGGAGATCACGTTGGCTAGGCGTCCGAGCGAGAGGCGCTGCCCGACGGAAGCGACCAACGCGGCGGGCAGCCCGTCCACCAGCTCGAGCAGGGCGTCGATGCCGGTCCAGGCGCCGGTTTTCTTGAGCCGCTGGGTGGCCGCCTGCGTGGCCACCAGGCGTGGCACCTCGCCGGCGGGATCGACGGCCAGCGGCACGAGCATGGCCGAGATGCGGTTGCCCAGCTCGGCGGCCTGATCGGGCGAGCGCAGGCTCACGGGCACCAGCGCCCGGAGCTCGAGCCCGCGCGTCTCCTGGCCATGCGCCTCCAGCCAGCGCTTGAGGCCGCCGGCCAGCGTCGAGAGCACCACGTCGTTCACGCTGCCGCCGTGCCGATGGCGGATGCTGCGCACGCCGCTCATCGGGAGCCGGGTGAAGGCGACGGCGCGCCGCGGCCCCAGCGGCTGGTTCCAGGGCAGCGTCTCCAGCTCGCTGGTCGCGAGCTGGAGCGCCGAGTACGCTGCCGTCTTGAGCCGTGCGATCGCTTCCGATGCGGCGCGCGGCCGGGTGACGGCTCGCCAGGTCGAGAGCGCGCCGCGCGCCCGCGTCGCGATCTCCTCTCCCAGGGCGCGGGCGAAGCGCCGGCGGGCATCCGGCAGCTCGCTCTCGCGATGCGTCACCCCCGCCGCGCGCGGCGCCGGATCCGGCTCGCGATCCAGCAGCGTCTCGAGCAGCTGGGCGCCCGCCATGCCGTCGATCATGCAGTGATGGACCTTCTGGAAGAGCGCCGTGCGCCCGTCGGCGAGGCCCTCCAGCAGGTGCATCTCCCAGAGCGGACGCCCGCGATCGAGCGGGAGCGCGAACAGGTGAGCCACCGCCTCGCGCAGCTCGTTCTCGCCTCCGGGCGAGGGCAGTCCCCAGCGCGTGACGTGGTCCTCGACGCGGAACTCGGGGTCGTCCTCCCAGCTCGGGTGGCCGAGCGAGAACGGCACGCGCATGGCGCGCTGCGCATAGCGCCGCAGCCGTGGCAGCCGCTCCTCGATCCGCTCGATCACGTCTTCGCGCCGGAGGGCTCCCTCGAAGATCGCCACGCAGCCGATGTGGAGCTGGGTGTGCGAGCGCTCGAGATACAGGAAGCCTGCATCCCGCGCGCTCATCCGACGCGGAGGTTTCGGAAACCGGATCACGATGCCCGCTCTACGCTTCAAGCCGCGTGCCAGCCGAGGCGGGCTGGAATCAGCCCAGCTGGGCCGGGGTCGCCGCGATCTCCGCTCGCTGCGAAGGCGCGCTGCCCAGCGTGCGGGCAGGCGGCGCGCCGAGGCTCGGCTGGCCCGCTCCGGCCCGGATCAGGCCGTCGTCTCGGCGCGGGTTTCGGCCCGGGGCTCCGGCACGGCGAGCTGCGCGCGAAACGGAAACAGGATCTGCGCGAGGAAGCCCGTGGGCACGGGGCTCCGCTCGATTCCGAGCGGGCCCAGCGGGCAGCGGTCGGGATGGCTGAAGGTGCCGAAGAGCACGTCCCAGATCGCGCTCGATCCCGAGAAGTTGCTGTCCTGGTGACGGCGGTCGCGCGCGTGATGCAGGTTGTGGAGCTGCACGGTGGGCACGAAGTAGTGCGCCCAGGAGGGAAAGCGCTGGTCGATGTTCGAGTGGACCAGGTTCCCGTCGAAGACGATCCAGAGGCCGATGAACGCCATCACGTCCGGCGGCGCGCCGAGCAGCAGCAGGGGCACGGGTTTGAGCACCGCGTTGAAGATCTCCTCGCCGAAGTGGATGCGCCCGGACTTGAGGATGTGCATCTGGGGCGTGTCGTGATGCACGGAATGGAACCACCAGAGCCGGTCGAAGCTGTGCAGGCTGCGGTGGATCCAGTAGTCGCCGAAGGTCCAGAACGCGAGCCCGAGCGCGAACTGCGCCGCGAACGGCCAGTTGGCTGGCCACAGGCTCGCGAGCCCCGCCGCTCCGCGCAGCTGCGCCAGCCAGGCGAGCCCGGCGACGCCGAGCGCGCCGCCGACCGGCCGCGCGATCGCCGCGAGCAGGATCCCGTGCCCCATGTCGTTGAAGGACTGGCGGTCGCGGAAGACGTTCATTTGCTGGGCGCGCGGCAGCAGCTGCTCGATCGCCAGGATCACGAAGAAGTTCGCGACCGTGAGCGCGGCGCCGAAGCCCGCGGGATCCAGGCCGCGCGCGAGGCCCCAGGCGCCGAGCGCGACGAAGCCGCCCATCAAGACGGGGAAGCTGAGCCAAGCCAGGAGACCGCGAACCTGCACCTTCCCGCCTCGAGCGATTCCCTCGCGTCCCAGCATAACGCTCCGGGCGGCACCGGCGCTGCGGTGCGTGAGGCGCGCCGGAATCGCGAAATTGGGGCGGATCAGGCCAGCCCTGTGAGCGGAAGTCCCAGTCCCGGCGCGCAGGAAGCCGGTCTCGCTCGCTCGAAGTCGATGGCCGGCATGCGGCTTGCTGTGCAATTCGGGAGGAGATGAAACCCGATGCGCCAGACCGCCCTCTGTGTCGCCCTGCTGCTCGCGGCGCCGCTGGCCGCCCGCGGTGATCAGGAGAAGTCGCCGCTCTCGGAGCGGCTGAACGCCGGGCACGCGGGATACGCCGAGTACCAGCAATACTGCGCCGCCTGCCACGGCGTCTTCGCCGACGGTCAGGGGTTGGTCGCGCCCGTC
This sequence comes from Myxococcota bacterium, assembly GCA_036560145.1. GTDB lineage: Bacteria > Myxococcota_A > UBA9160 > UBA9160 > SMWR01 > DATBRV01. The sequence goes on along the minus strand of DATBRV010000049.1, from coordinate 14,116 downwards.
CTCAAGCAGGCGCCCCCCAACCTGCGGCAGCTGGGAATCCGCTACGGGACGCCGCTGCCCCGGCAGAAGCTGATCCGGAGCATCGACGGCAGCGATCCCGTCCTGTCGCACGGCAGCCGCGAGATGCCGATCTGGGGCACGCGCCTCTACGGAGAGGCGCCCGTTCCGACGCCGGACTCGCGTCAGCGCGGCTCCATCCTGACCATTCTCGACTACCTGGAATCGATCCAGGAGGCAGGTACCCCGCTGCTGCCCGGCGGGAGCTCGCAAGGATCTGGAGGCAAGGCGCGATAGGATCCGGGAATTCCGAAGCACAAGCAGAAGGAGAAGAGCATGGCCGCAAGGACCACCCCGAAGAGCTCCCGCGCGAAGAGCCGCATGGCGCGCGCGCAGAAGTCGATGTCACCGGAGGCGCGAGCCGCCTACGGGCAGATCAAGCAGGGCATCGGGCATCTCGAGAAGTCGATCCACGAGATCCAGCGCGGACTGCGCAAGGCCGAGCAGAAGATCGAGGCCGACGCGCGCGCCCGGGTTCGCGAGCTGAAGAAGGAAGCCCGCGCTCAGCTCGGAGTGCTGAAGTCGAAGCAGCGCGATGCCGCGCGCGTGCTGAAGAATCTCGGGGCGGCGGCCGGGACGTCCTGGCAGGAGGTAAAGCAGTCGGCGGACGCGATCTTCGCCGATGCGCGAGGCACGGCGGCATCCATCGTCGAACGTCTACGGACCGCTTTCACCCGCTGAGGTCTCGACCGGGAGTCCGTCCCGCTTCCAGGCCGTCATGTGGCCCTCCAGGAAGACCACCGGCCCCACCCCGGCGAGCCAGAGCTGCGCCCGCGCGATCCCGGCGCGCGGGCCGTGCTCGCAGTAGAGCACCATCGGCTCCGCTTCTCGGGCGGGAGTCGGAATCCGTTCCCGATCGGACAGCAGCGCATAGAAGGGGATGTGCACGGCGCCCGGCAGGTGCGATTCGTCGAACTCGGACTGCGATCGCACGTCGACGATCGGCGGCGGCGATCCGGCCTGGATCCGCGCGAGGAGATCTTCGCGCGCGACCGATTCCGCACAGCCCAGCAGGGCGAGTCCACATCCGATCCCGAACGCAGGTTTCACGGCTACTCCCGGCTCGCCTCTCCACGGTACATCGCCGCGAGCACGGCAGGCCCGCGGGCGCGGAAGCGCTCGAGCGAGCGAACCTCGAAGCCGGCCTTCGCGACGAGCTCGTCGATCCGACGGTTCATGTTGCAGCCGTCGGCGATACGGCGCCAGGCGGGGTTGAGCCGGTCCTGCCAGCGCGCCGTGCCCGGGCTCTCGCTGCGGCCGTGCTCGATGAAGAAATAACGCCCGCCGGGCTTGAGCACGCGCCTCATTTCCCCGAGCGCGGCCAGCGGATCCGGAATCGAGCAGAGCGTCCAGGTGGTGACGACGCAGTCGAAGCGTCCGGCGTCGAACGGGAGCGTGGAGTCCGCCCGCAGCGCCGTGCACGCGACCGGGAAGGGCGCCCGCGCGATCCGCTCCGCGACGACCTCGAGGTCACCCGTCGCCATCGGGTCGAGCCCCGTCAGCGATCGGACCCCATCCCCGTAGTGCCGCAGGTTCAGCCCCGTCCCGAACCCGACTTCCAGGACTTCGCCCTGCGCATGCGCGAGCGTCGGGGGCCGCAGGTCGTCCATCTGCCGCATGGCCCAGTCCTGGAGGCGCAGCCGGATGCGCGCTCGCAGGCTCACGGGCTAGACGAGGCTCGGGAGGTCGCGCAACACGGCGAGCGCGTCCGCCGTGCGCTTGCGCAGCTCGTCGATGTCGCGCGCGTCCTCTTCGCCCCAGACGCGGAGCGCCGAGACGAGCGCGCCGGCGACGGCTTCCCCGATCACGGCGGCGGCCAGCGCGCGCTGTTTCGATCGCGGCAGGCGCGCCGCGGCGCGCTCCTCGATCGCGCGGGCGAAATCGGACTGGACCCTGCGCAGCTGATCCTCGATCACGCGGCGCGAGAGCAGGCTGGCGCGCGCCTGCGCGACCTGGCGAACCACCTCGCGGTCGTCGGGATAGGACTCGACGGCGACCCGCACCGCGTCGAGCAGCGGCTCGGCCTGCGGGCGCACCCCGAGCGCCGCGCGGAACCACCCGAGGCGGCTCGCGAAATCCTCGAACAGCACGGATTCCTTGCTGGGGAAGTGGCGGAAGAAGGTCCGCTCCGTGACGCCCGCGTCGGCCACGATGTCGGCCACGTTGGCGCGGTCGAAGCCCTCGCGGGCGAAGCGGGCCAGGGCGCAGCGGCGCAGCTCGTCGCGCGTGCGCTCCCGCTGCGCCTGCTTCTTCCCGAGCGCCGCGACCGGGAGTTCCCGCAAATTTCTTGCCATCCCCGGCAATCTAGCATATGTCATGGGTGACTCGTCGATGTCATTCATGACTCATCAGGGAGGCTGGCGTGCCGGACCACGACGTGATCATCATCGGGGCCGGCCACAACGGCCTCACGGCGGCGAGCCTGCTGGCCCGGGCCGGGGTCGACGTGCTCTGCCTCGAGAAGAACCGCTACGTCGGCGGCATGGCCTCGACCGTCGAGCTCTTCGACGGCTTCCACTTCGAGATCGCGGGATCCGTGGTCTTCCCGATCGCGCCCTACGTGGTCGCCGACCTCGATCTCGAGAACTGCGGCCTCGTGCCCATCCCGCGAGAGATCATGGCGACCAACATCGGCGACCCGGGCGAGCCCGCGCTGCACATGTACTCGGATCCCTTCCGCATGCTCCAGCACCTCGCGGAGGATCACGGCGCCGACGCCGCGCAGGGCTTCGCGCAGCTCGCGGCCTACCTGCAGGGCCCCGCCCGGGCGCTCGACCGCTTCAACCCGTGCAGCCCGCCGCGCAGCCTCGGCCAGATCTTCGACGCCGCCAAGAGCGTCGAGGAGCGCAACGCGCTGCGGCTCTGTTTCTTCGGCAGCGTGATGGACATCGTGGATCGCTTCCTCCCCGATCCCAAGCGACACAAGATCCTGCGCACCATGCTCGCGTTCCTGGCGGTCAACTCCACCTTCCGCGGGCCGTACACCCCCGGCAGCGCGACCTGTCTGGTCTTCGCGCTCGCCGCGCCCGAGAACGGCTGGATCATGCACAAGCTGAAGGGGGGGATCGGCGCGCTCACCAAGGGGCTCGCGCGCAAGGTCGAGGAGCGGGGTGGAAAGATCCGCGTCCACGAGCCGGTCGAGAGGATCCTGATCGAGAACGGCCGCGCGGCGGGCGTGGAGCTGGTCGGCGGCGAGCGGATCACCGCAAGAAAGATTGTCTCCAATCTCGATCCCACCTCCACCTTCCGGCGCCTGATGGACGAGACGCTGGTGCCGCGCGACTACCTGGAGGGCGTCAAGGCGATCGACCACCGCGGCGCCTACGTGCAGATCCAGGTGGCGCTGCGCGAGCTCCCCGAATTCGCGGGCGAATGGGCCTGGCTCAACCAGGGCGGCTACCGCGCGAACGTCTCGATCTTCAACAGCCCCGAGCTGCTGCAAGAAAACTGGGTGCAGTGCCGGCGCCGAGAGGTGCCGAGCGATCCCTGCATCGGCATGCAGATCCCGAGCGTGCTCGACCCCGAGCTAGCGCCGCCCGGGCTGCACGCGGGCACGATGTTCGCGATGTACTTCCCGTGCGAAGCCCCCCGCGAGCAGCACGGCCGGCTCAAGGACGAGTTCGCCGAGCGCATCATCGACAAGATGACGCGCTACGCCCCGAACTTCCGCAGCTCGATCCTGCATCAGGCCACCTTCGCGCCGTATCACTACGAGCGGATGTTCGGTTGCACCGGCGGCGACTTCTGCCACGGGTTGATCCACCCCGAGCAGATGCTCGATTTCCGGCCGGTGCCGGGCTCCGCGGGCGGCTACCGCACGCCGATCCAGGACCTCTATCTGTGCGGCGCCAGCTGCCACCCGGGGCCGGGCGTCACCTTCCTGCCCGGCTACAACGGCGCCCACGTGGTGCTGGAGGATCTGGGGATCGCGGCGCGCTGAGATCCAGCTCCGCCGCGCGGGCTCAGCCGACCTGCTCGTACGCCTCGAGCTTCGGCGCCGACATCTCGTCGCGGAAGCGATCGAAGGTCCAGGGCCAGCTGGCCGGGATGCCGCGGTCGTCGAGATACCAGCTCCGGCAGCCGCTGGCCCAGATGGTGTTGCGGGCGGCCTCGCTGCGCTCCGCCTCGAAGCTCGCGGTGGCCTGTGGGCTGGCGCTGATCTCGCGACAGCGGCCGCTGCGCAGCCGCTCGACCAGCTGCAGCACGTAGGCGAGCTGGAGCTCGGCGACCTCGATCAGCGAGAAGTTCCCCACCGGGCCGTTGGGGCCGTTGAGCAGGAAGAGGTTCGGGAAGCCGGGGATCGAGATCGAAAGGTACGCGCTGGGCCGCTTCGCCCAGGCGTCGTCGAGGCGCAGGCCCTCCCGGCCCGTCACCTGGATGGGGCGCAGGAAGCGATCGACGCGGAAGCCGGTGGCGAGCACCAACACGTCGAGCTCGTGCAGCCTCCCGTCGCGGGTGCGCACGCCGCCGGCTTCCACCCTTTCGATGCCCTCGGTGACGACCTCGGCCTGCGGCTTCTGGAGGGCCTGGTAGAAATCGGCGGACATGACCAGCCGCTTGCAGGCGGCCCGATAGGTCGGGCGCAGCTTCTCCCGAAGCGCCGGGTCGCGCACGTTCTGCTCGAGGTTCGCGCGGCAGGCGTCCTCGATCATCTTCATCTGCGGGGAGCTGGCGTCCACCAGCCCGCTCGCGAAGCCCGCGAACAGCCGTCCCATCTCGTCGTGCAGCTGGTGCACGCGCTCCGGGTGCCGACGGAACTCCGCTCGTTCGTCCTCGCCGTAGGCCGGGTTCTCCTGGGGCATGATCCACTGCGCCGTGCGCTGGAAGAGCGAGAGCTTCGCCACCCGATCCACGATCGCCGACGTGATCTGCACGGCGGTCGAGCCGGTGCCGATGATGCCGACGCGGCGCCCTTCGATCGCGACGCCGTGGTCCCAACGCGCGCTGTGGAACTTCGCCCCCGTGAAGCGGTCGAGACCCGGGATGTCGGGGAGGTTCGGGTGATGGAGGACCCCGGTGGCCGCGATCACCACGTCGGCCTGATCCCGATGCCCGCGACGCGTCTCGAGCTGCCAGCGTCCGTCCCGGAACTCGCAGCGCGTGATCTCCTCGCCGAAGCGGATGCGCTCGATCACCCCGCGCTTGCGCGCCACGTCCTCGAAGTAGGCCTCGATCTCCGCGCCGGGCGAGAAGCGATGGCTCCAATCCGGGTTGGGCGCGAACGAATAGCTATAGAGGTGGGACGGAACGTCGCAGGCGATCCCCGGATAGGTGTTCTCGCGCCAGGTGCCCCCCAGCCGATCGGCCTTCTCGTAGATCGTGAAATCGTCCTCGCCGGCCTCCTGGAGCTTGATCGCGGACAGGACGCCGGCCATCCCGGCGCCGATGATCGCGATGCGCAGCGGGGCTCGTTCACCGGATCCTTGCATCGACGCACCTCGGGCCCGCCAGGCCCACGCTTGACGGAAAGGGAAGAGAACCGGAAATTTGCGCCGTGAACAAGCGGGAGCTGAAGATCGCCATCCTGGGCGCCGGCTTCGCCGGAATCGGGGCGGCGATCCGTCTCCAGCAGGCCGGCATCGAGTCGTTCACGATCTTCGAGCGCGCGGGCGAGATCGGCGGCACCTGGCGGGACAATACCTACCCGGGCGCGGCCTGCGACGTGCCCTCGCACGTGTACTCGCTCTCCTTCGAGCCGAACCCCGGCTGGACGCGCAAGTTCTCCCCGTCGGACGAGATCCAGGCCTACCTGCTGCGGCTCGTCGAGAAATGGCGCCTGCGCGCGAAGCTGCGCCTGAACACGGAGATCGTGGAGGCGCGCTTCGACGAGGCGCGGGCCGTCTGGATCCTCACCACCGGCGCCAACGAACGGCACGAGGCGCGCGTGGTCATCTCCGCCGTGGGAGGGCTCGTCGACCCGGCCGATCCCGACATCAAGGGCATCCAGTCCTTTGGCGGGGAGATGTTCCACACCGCGCGCTGGAACCATGCCTACGACCTGATCGGCCGGCGCGTAGGGGTGATCGGCACCGGCGCGAGCGCCGTGCAGGTGGTGCCGGCGATCGCGCCGCAGGTGGCGGAGCTCTCGGTCTTCCAGCGCACGCCCGGCTGGGTGGTTCCGAGGCTCGACAAGCCCTACCCGGAGCGCGTCCGGGATCGCTACGCGCGCCACCCGCTCGCCCTGCGCGCGAAACGGCTCGCGCTCTACGGGCTGAGCGAGCTGATGGGGCCGATGATCTTCCTCGATTCGAAGCGCCTCTCGGCGCTCGGCGAGCGGATGTCCCTCTCGCACCTGCGCAAGCAGGTCGGTGATCCGGAGCTGCGCCGCCGGCTGACGCCAGGTTTTCAATTCGGCTGCAAGCGCATCCTGGTCTCGGACGATTATTGGGCGGCCTTCGAGCGGGAGAACGTCGCGCTGGTGACGGAGCCGATCGCGGAGATCCGGCGGGAGGGCATCCAGACGCGGGACGGGAAGCTGCACGAGCTGGACGCGATCGTGCTCGCCACCGGCTTCGAGGTGGGCCTGGCCCGGGCGCCGTTTCCGATCAGCGGCCGCGGCGGACGCACGCTCGACCAGGCCTGGCAGCGCGGGGCGGTCGCCTACAAGGGCATGACCGTCTCGGGCTTCCCCAACTGGTTCATCCTGATGGGGCCAAACACGGGGCCCGGACACACCTCGGTGCTGGTCTTCACGGAGGCCCAGATCGAGCACGTGCTGCGGGCGACCCAGAAGATCCGGGACGAGGGGCTGCGTTTCGTCGACGTTCGCCAGGAGGTCCAGGATCGCTACAACGCGGGCATCCAGGCGCGCATGCCGCACATGGTCTGGCACACCTGCCGGAGCTGGTACGTCTCCGCCGATGGCAGCAACCACGCGCTCTATCCGGGCTTCGCGGCGGAGTACGCGCTGCGCGCGCGCCGCTTCCGGCCGCAGGACTACGAGATCGCCCGAGGCTGAGCGGACCTCGCGGATCCGTGACAGGATACGGCTGGGAGGATCTCGATGACCGCGCTGCGCCGGAGGCTCACGCTCCTGCTGGTCGCAATCGGATGGCTCGCTGGAGCGCCGCTCGCAGGCGCCGGCGAGCGCTTCGAGAAGCTGTGGTGCCTTCGCTATGCGGTGGCCCCGCAGGCGCCGCTCTCGGCGCTGCTGGCGGGCGCTCCGCACGACGCGACTCTCGACCTTCCCTTCGCGATGTGTGCGGCGCGCAGTCCCAGCCAGGTGGTGGTGCTCGATTCGGGCTTCGTGAACCAGAAGCTCGGCGAGCCCTTCCACGCCCGGGACTGGGTCGACTACGCGCCCCTGCTCGCCGAGGTGGGCATCGCGCTCGACGAGGTGGACTACGTGACGATCTCGCACCTGCATTTCGATCACGCCGGCGGCACCTCGCGCTTCCCGAAGGCGAAGTTCATCCTCCAGCGGCGCGAGCTCGAGTTCGCGGCCGGAGCCATGCCGAACAACAGCGCGGCGCGCCAGGCCTTCACGGCCGAGGACGTGCTGGCCGCCGTGCAGCTCAACTGGCAGGGGCGGATGCTGCTGGCGGACGGCGACGTCGAGGGCGTGATCCCCGGGCTCGACGTCTACCTCACGCCGGGGCACACGGCCGGCACCATGACGGTCTGTCTCGACACGAAGAAGGGGCGCTACTGCTACAGCTCGGACGCGGTATACACCTACCGGAACCTCGACGAGGACATCCCGCTCGGCCTCGCCCTCGATTCCGGCGAGGCGGTCGAGTCGTACAAGAAGATCCGTCGCATCCTGCGCGGTGGGAAGCTGATCCCCGGCCACGAGCCGCGCATCTTCGACGAGCCCGAGAAGCTCGGCTTCCGCCGGGTCTCGGCGCACGCCGTCGCGCTGGTGGAGTAGCGCTAGAACCCGAGCTCCCGCGCGATCCGCGCGCGCTGGAAGGCGGGCGGGCCGAGCAGGGTCTCGCTGGCCTTGGCGCGCTTGAAATAGAGGTGCGGCTCGGCTTCCCAGGTGAAGCCGACACCGCCGTGGATGTGGAGGCTCTCCTGCGAGGCGCGCAGGAAGGCCTCGTCGCAAAAGGATTTTGCCATCGCGGCCGCCAGCGGAAGCCCTTCGTCCTGCTCGGCCGCCCAGCTCGCGAAGTGCGCGGCCGACTGCGCGCTCGCCACCTCGAGCAGCACCTCGGCGCACTTGTGCTGGATGGCCTGGAAGGAGCCGATCGGGCGCGCGAACTGCACGCGCTGCTTGGCCCAGGCGACGGCGGAATCGAGGCAGTGCTGGGCGGCGCCGGCGCTCTCGCAGGCGAGCAGCACGCGCGCCTGATCGAGCGTCCGGGCCAGCGCCGCGCCCGCGCCCTCGGGCTCGCCTAGCGGCTCCGCGGCGACGCCCGCGAGCTCTACGTGCGCGAGCTTGCGGGTGGCGTCGAGCGGCTCGACCGGCGTGACGGCGAGGCCAGGCGCCCGCGCGCGCACGACGAACAGGCCGATTCCGCCGAGCCCGTGGGTTCCGGCGCGCCGCGCCGCCACCAGGATCAGGTCCGCGCTGGCGGCGTCGGTGACGAAGCGCTTCGAGCCGGTCAGGCGATGGCCGCCGGGGCCGGACTCGAACCCGAGCTGCACGCCCTCGGCGCTCCAGTCGCCGCCGGGCTCGAGCAGCGCCAGCGTGGCGAGCGTGTCGCCGCTCGCGATCCCCGGGAGCAGCGCGCGCTTCTGCGCCTCCGTGCCCGCGTTCAGGATCGCGCCCGCGGCGAGGCAGACGGTGGAGAACAGGGGAGACGGGAACAGCACGCGGCCGGCTTCCTGGAGCGCGATGCCGAGCTCGAGGAAGCCGAAGCCCTGGCCGCCGCAATCCTCGGGCAGGTGCAGGCCCGGCAGGCCCAGCTCGCCGGCAAGCCTTTTCCAGAGCGCCCGGTCAAACCCTGTTGGGCTCTCCATCGCGCGGAAGACGGCCGCCGTGCTCGCGTGCTCCTCGAAGCAGCGCCGCAGCTGGGCGCGGAACGCCTCCTGCTCCTCGCTGAACGCGAAGTTCACGCGCGCGGGGTCAGATCGCGCGGTCGCGACCGGCCCAGTAGGGGTCGCGCAGCTTGCGCTTGTAGAGCTTGCCGTTCGGATCGCGCGGGAGCTCGGCCATGAAGTCGATGCTCTTCGGCGTCTTGTACTTGGCGAGCTTGTCGGCGCAGAAGGCGAGGATCTCCTCGCGCAGCGCGTCGCTCGGCTCGACGCCCGGCGCCGGCTCGATCACAGCCTTCACCTCCTCGCCCCAGTCCGCGTGCGGAATGCCGAAGGCGGCCGCGTCGCCGACCTTCGGATGCGCGAGCAGCACGCTCTCGATCTCGGCCGGGTAGATGTTGACGCCGCCCGAGATGATCATGTCGTTCTTGCGGTCGCACAGGAAGAGGTACTTCTCGTCGTCGAGATAGCCGACGTCGCCGACCGTGAAGAATCCCGCGCGGCGGTTCTCTTCCGTCTTCTTCCGGTCTCCTTTATACTCGAAGTCCGCCGCGCCGAGTTTTATGTAGACGGTGCCCGGCGTGCGGGTGGGGGCGTCCTTGCCCTCCTCGTCGAGCACGCGGATCTCCGAGTTCGCCCAGGCCCGGCCGACGGTGCCGGGGCGCCCCCGCCACTCGGCCGGCGTCACCACCGTGCCGCCGCCCTCGGTGGCGGCGTAGTACTCGAAGATCGAGTCGCCCCACCAATCGAGCATCTTGCGCTTGGTCTCGGGAGGGCAGGGCGCCGCGGCGTGCACCATGGTGCGCGTCGAGGACACGTCGTAGCGCTTGCGGACGGCCTCGGGCAGTCCGAGCAGGCGGTGGAACTGGGTCGGCACCATGTGACTGGTGGTGACCCGGTACTTCTCGATCAGCCGCAGCATCTCCTCGGGGCTCCAGCGGTCCATCAACACCACCGGGTGTCCCAGGTGCATGGAGGCCGAGGCGAATACCAGCACGGCGGTGTGGTAGAGCGGCGAGCCGCAGATGTGGACGTTGCCGTCCTCGGCCTTGCTCCCGAAGAGGCCCAGGAAGCCGCTCATCAGCGTCGCCATGGTGTCGGGGTCGAGCGGCGCGAGCGGGCGGCGCACGCCCTTCGGGCGGCCGGTGGTGCCCGAGGTGTAGTTCATCACCTGCCCGGCGGCGCGCTCCTCGGGCAGCGTGGTCGGCTGCCCCGCGGTGAGCTCGGCCCAGGGACGGAAGCCGGGGACGTTTCCGATCGCGAAGCGCGCCTGCATGGGAAGCGTGAGCTCGCGCGCAGCGGCCGTGCAGGCCGCGGCGAAGCGCTCGTGCGTGATGAACGCCTTGGCCTCGCAGTCGTTCACGATGTAGGCGATCTCGGGCCCTGTCAGGTGGTGGTTGATCGGGGTCAGGAACCATCCGGCCTGCGTCACCGCCAGGTACAGCTCGATCATCGGCTCGCCGTTGGGCAGCACCGTCGCCACGCAGTCGCCCTTCTTCAGGCCGAGCGCGCGCAGGCCGTGCACCAGCTGGTTGCAGCGGGCCAGCAGCTCGCCGCGCGTCCACTCGCGGCCGTCGGGATCCACGAGGGCGAGCTGGCCCGGGTCGCGGCGCGCGAAATTCCAGAATCCGAGGTCGGCCATGAGGGCTCCTTCGCCGCGGATGCGCCGCTGCGGGCGCGCGGCTAGTCTCGACGCCGAAGTAGAACACGTTTCATCCCGGTCGGCAACGACCCTCTCGTCGGAGAACGCCATGAGCGAGCCCGTCCCGCACCTGATCGTCGAACGCGAGGGTCCCATCCTGATCGCGACCTTCAACCGCCCCGAGCGGCGCAACGCGCTGAGCGCCGAGATGCTGGCGCGCATGTACGACGCCTGGGTGCTGCTCTCGGAGGATCCGGAGCTGCGGGTCGGCATCGTGACGGGCGCCGGCGGCACCTTCTGCTCGGGCGCGGATCTGAAGGAGATGTCGGCGGGAGGCGGCGAGCGGCAGGCCTGGGCCAGCCGCATCAGCACCGAGGCCGACCTCGCCTGGAAGGCGCTGCTCCGCCACTACCGGCCGACCAAGCCGTTGATCGCCGCCGTCGAAGGCTGGGCGATCGCCGGGGGCACCGAGATCCTCCAGGCGATGGACATCCGCGTGGCCGCCGAGACGGCGACCTTCGGGATCGCCGAGGTCCGGCGCGGCCTCTTCCCGCTGGGCGGGTCGACGGTCCGCCTGCGCCGGCAGATCCCCTACACGATCGCCGCCGAGCTGCTGCTGACCGGCCGCTTCGTCACCGCGCAGGAGGCCAAAGAAATCGGGCTGATCGGCCACGTGGTGCCGAAGGGCCAGGCGCTCGCCAAGGCCAAGGAGATCGCCCAGCAGATCGCCGAGAACGGCCCGCTCGCGGTGCAGGCGATCCTGCGCTCGCTGCGCGAGACGGAGGGCATGTCCGAGATCGACGGGCTCGCGCGCGAGATGGAGATCGGGATGCCGATCTTCGCGACCAAGGACGCCATGGAGGGCCCGCGCGCCTTCGCCGAGAAACGCAAGCCGGTGTTCCGCGGGGAATAGCAAGCGCGAAGCGCGCGCAGCGAGCCGAAGGCGAGCGAAGTTCACGCAGGCTGGCTAGAGCGGCTGGTCGCCCACGATCCACATCGAGAAGTACTGCGAGCCGCCGCCGTAGGCGTGGCCGAGGGCGCGGCGGGCGCCGCCCACCTGGTGCTCGCCGGCGAGGCCGCGCACCTGGTTGGCGGCCTCGGCGAAGCGGAGCATGCCGGAGGCGCCGATCGGGTTGCTGGAGAGCACGCCCCCCGACATGTTGACCGGGAAGTCGCCGTCGAGGGCCGTAGCGCCCTCGTAGGTCATCTTCCAGCCCTGGCCCTCGGGTGCGATGCCGAGGTTCTCCATCCACATCGGCTCGAACCAGCTGAAGGGCACGTAGATCTCGGCGCAGTCGATCTCCTGGCGAGGCCGCGTGATGCCGGCCTTCTTGTAGAGCTCCTTCGCGCAGTCCTTGCCCGCCTGCGGGTTCACCTGATCGCGGCCGGCGAACTGTGTGGGCTCCGTCCGCATCGCCGTCGCATGCACCCACGCGGATTTGTGCGGCGCACGCTTTGCCGCCTTCGTGTCCCCGAGCACCATCGCGCAGGCGCCGTCGGAGGAAGGGCAGGTCTCGAGGTAGCGGATCGGGTCCCACAGCATGGGCGACTGCGCCACCTGCTCGAAGGTGATGCCCGGGAACTTGAGGTGCGCGTAGGGGTTCTTGAGCGCGTTCTGGCGGTCCTTGAGCGCGACGCGGATGCCGGTGTCCTCGGGCGCGTTCGCGCGCCGGATGTAGGCGCGGATCAGCGGCGCGAAGTAGCCGCCGGCGCCCGCCACCACGCCCTGTTGGAACGGCACCTGGATCGAGAGCGCCCACATCGCGTTGCTCTCGGACTGCTTCTCGTAGGCGACGGTGAGCACGCGCTCGTGCACGCACGCCTGAACGAGACTTGCCGCGACGATCGCCGTCGAGCCGCCGACGCTGCCGGCCGTGTGCACGCGCAGCATCGGCTTGCCCGCGCCGCCGAGCGCCTCGGCGAGGAACAGCTCCGGCATCATCACGCCTTCGAACAGATCGGGGGCCTTGCCGATCACGACCGCGTCGATGTCCTTCCAGTCGAGCTCCGCGTCTTCCAGCGCGCGCAGCGCCGCCTCGCGCACGAGCCCCACCTGCGACACGTCGATGCGCTTGGTGTCGTGCTGCGTCTGGCCGACGCCGATCACCGCACAGTTCTCGGCCATCACTCTCCCTCCAGCACGCAGACCAGGTTCTGCTGCAGGCAGTGTCCCTGGGTCGCGTGCGCGAGCGCGCGTCCGGCGTCGCGCTCGTGGATGCGCTGCGCGGCTTCGCCGATGCGCGCGAGCCCCGCGGCCATCATCGGATTCGCCGCGAGCGGTCCGCCCGAAGGATTGATGCGCACGCTCGCGGGCAGCGCGAGCGCGCGGCGCAGGATCAGCTCCTGATGCGTGAAGGGCGCGTGCAGCTCGGCGAGGTCGAGCGGCGCCTTGTCGGCGCCCGCCTTCTTCGCGGCGAGCGCCGTCGAGGGCGAGGCCGTGAGATCGCGGAAGCCGGGCTGGTGCGGCTCGATGCGATGGTCGATGCCGCGGATCCAGGCCGGGCGGCGGCAGACGCGGCGCGCCACGTCTCCGGCGGCGAGCACCACCGCCGCCGCGCCGTCCGTGATCGGCGGGCAGTCGTGCTTGCGCAGCGGCGAGATCAGATGCGGCTCGGCCAGAATCTTCGCGACTTCGTAGTCGCCCTTGAGCTGCGCGAAGGCGTTGCGCTTCGCATCGCCCCGCGAGCGCACCGCGACCTCCGCCATCTCGCGCTCCGTACACAACCCCGCGTCGAGGGCCGCGCGCGCCTGCAAGGCGGCGAGGCTCACCGCGTCGACCCCGAGCGGCTGAAGCGTATAGGGATCGAGCTGCATCGTGAGCGTCTCGGGCAGGGTGCCCATCGACGCGCGCCCGAAGGCGAACACCAGCGCCGAGTCTGCGTGGCCGCACTGGATCTTGATCCACGCCTCGTAGAGCGCCCAGGCGCCGTCCATCTCGACGTGGGATTCCGAGATCGGCGGCCAGGCGCCGAGCGCGTCGACCGCGCCGACGAAGGCGAACGCCTGGCCCGCGATGTAGTCGGAGCTGCCCGAGCACGTGAAGCCAATCTCCGCCTTGGGGATGCCCGAGCGCTCGATCGCCTGGCCGATCACCGGGACGAGCATCTCGACTTCGCTGCGCCGACGCTCGCGACGCACATAGGGCGTCTGCGCGAACGAGACCACCGCGACCTCGCGCATCACAGGTGCTCCTTGAACTTGTCGAACGCGACGTCGGGCTCGCCGGTAGGCCGGAAGTGGCGGATGTTGGCGAGTGTCGGGCCCCAGGTCTCGCGCGGCGCCCAGACCGCCTCGACCCGCATGCCCATGCGAACCTCGCTCGCCTCGCAATCGCCGACCAGCCCGAAGAACGGAATGTCGGCGCCATCGAGCAGGATGTGCGCCGCGACGAAGGGCAGCTTCAGGTGGATGTTCTCCGACGGCACGCGCACGACACAGAACGTCGTGACCGTCCCGCGCCCGGGCACCTCCACCGGCTCCGTGGTGGCGACGCCGCAG
>DATBRV010000048.1:0-6766 GCA_036560145.1 Myxococcota bacterium | reverse complement strand
CTTCAGCGGGACGCTCCTGCTCGAGCTCACGCGCAAGCAGCTCTCGCGCGAGGAGGCCTACGCGCTGGTGCAACGCCACGCCATGGAGACCTGGGACCACGGCGGCGATTTCCGCGAGCGCGTGCTGGCCGATCCGATGATCTCGGAGCGGCTCTCCAAGGAGGAGATCGACCGCGCCTTCAGCCTCGACGAGGCCCTGCGCCACGTCGACGCCATCTTCCAGCGCACGCTCGGCGAGTGAGGAGCCCATGTTCAAGGCCGCCATCCACGTGACCCTCAAGCGCGACGTCCTGGATCCCCAGGGCAAGGCGATCCAGAGCGCCTGCGGAAGCCTCGGCCACCCGTCGGTGAAGAGCGTCCGGCAGGGCAAGCTCTTCGAGCTCGAGCTGGAGGCGCGCGACGAAGCCCAGGCCCGCGCCGTCCTGCGCGAGCTGTGCGAGAAGCTGCTCGCGAACCCGGTGATCGAGGACTACACGATCGTGGCGATCGAGCGGGGAGCCTGAGCTTGGAGCTTCCGTCGGGGCTCGGCGGCTTCCGGAACTACGGCGAGAGCGCTCCCTCCCGCGTGCGGGCGCTCTACCGCGAGAACCACACGCGCCAGACGCTGGACTTCGTGCGGGAGCGCAAGGCGCAGTATCTGCCGCTCCGCCGCGCGCGCATGGGCGTCTGGGAGGCGATGGCGCAGGTCGAATCGCTGGTCGACGAGAGCGACCCGGATCTCGATCTCGGCCAGATCCACCACGCCTTCCAGACGGCCGAGGCGATGCGCGCGGACGGCCAGCCGCGCTGGCTGGTGCTGACCGGTCTGCTCCACGACCTGGGCAAGGTCCTGTGTCTGTTCGGCGAGCCGCAGTGGGCCGTGGTGGGCGACACCTTTCCGGTCGGCTGCGCCTTCGACGCGAAGGTCGTGCACCCCGATCTGTTCGACGAGAACCCGGACGCGAGCGTCGCGGAGTACGCCAGCGCACACGGGATCTACGCCCCCCACTGCGGGCTGGACGCCGTCCACTTCTCGTGGGGGCACGACGAGTACCTCTATCACGTCCTGCGCGAGCACCTGCCCGAGGAGGCGCTGGATCTCGTCCGCTATCACTCCTTCTACGCCGGCCACTCGGCGGGCGCGTACGAGCATCTGCTCGGGCCGCGAGACGCGATGCGGCTCGAGCGGGTGCGGCGCTTCAGCGCCTACGATCTCTACACGAAATCGGCGTCGCCGGTGGACGCCCGGGCCCTCCGCCCCTACTACGAAGACCTGGTGGCAGCGTATCTGCCCGACACGCTTCGCTGGTAGCGGCGGCCGAGACCAGTCTACACCCCGAGGCGTCGGCGGATGCGCGCGAGCGGCGGCTCGGGATCCGGCTCGAAGCCGCGGCCGGTGAGCTGCTCGAAGGCCTCGATGTAGCGGCGCGCCGCCTCGCAGCGCACGTCGACGGGGATCTCGGGCGGAGGGCCCTCGCCGCGATAGCCGCGCTCGGCCAGCCAGCGCCGCACGTACTCCTTGTCGAGCGCCTCGGGATCGCGGCCGGCCTGCATCGCGCGCTGGTAGGCGTCGCGGTACCAGTAGCGCGAGGAATCCGGCGTGTGGATCTCGTCGATCACGATCACGCGCCCCTCGTCATCGAGGCCCAGCTCGTACTTGGTGTCGACCAGGATCAGGCCGCGGCTGGTCGCGAAGCGGCTTCCCTCCGCGAAGAGCGCCGCGGTGATGCGCGCGCATTCGTCGAACACGGCCTCGGAGAGCGTGCCGCGCGCGATCAACTCCGCCCGCGAGGTCAGCTCGTCGTGCTCGCCGTGCGGCGCCTTGGTGGTCGGCGTGAGGATCGGCTGGGGGAGCGGCTCGTGGCGGCGAAGGCCATCCGGCAGGCGGTGGCCGCAGTAGACCCGCTCGCCTTTCGCGTAGGCGGTCCAGATCGAGGTGGAGGTGGAGCCCGTCAGGTAGCCCCGGTAGACGAACTCGACCGGCAGCGGACGGCACTCGCGCACGATCGAGACGTTCGGGTCCGGCACCTCGAGCAGGTGGTTGGGGGCCACGGCGCGCGTGCGCTCGAACCAGAAGGCTGCGATCTGGTTCAGGACCTGGCCCTTGAAGGGCAGCGTTCCGACCACCCGGTCGAAGCAGCTGACGCGATCCGTGACGACGATGAAACGGCGTTTCCCCGCGATGTAGCTGTCGCGGACCTTGCCCTCGAAGCGCTCGCCCAGGCCCGAGAAATCGGTCGTTGCGAGCGTGCGCTCGCACTGATCGCGCAGCAACGTCGGATCGATGCCCATGCCACCCCCCACGAATCCTCTCCGCCGGCCACGGAGCGTCGCGGCTCCATATAACCCGCCGTCCGAAGGCCGGTCAACCCGAGCCGACGGCCAGCTTGTTCCCGCAGGGCCTCGCGGGTAAGCTATCCAAGTCCCCGTTTCAGACAGCGAGCCTGACGCGGGCGCCCGAGCGCGCCGCCGGTGCCCCGGAGGTTCCCCCCACGTGTTCGCCGTGGTGCAGTTCCCCGGCTCGAACGACGATCGAGACGCCCGTTTTGCGCTCAAGAGCGTGCTCGGCGCGGCGGCGGAGCTGGTCTGGCACCAGCGCGCCGAGCTGCCGCCGGGCACCGCGGCCGTGCTGCTCCCGGGCGGGTTCTCGTATGGCGACTACCTGCGCTGCGGGGCGATGGCGCAGTACTCGCCGGTGATGGCCGCGGTCAAACGCTTCGCCGAGGCCGGCGGCCCGGTGCTGGGCGTCTGCAACGGCTTCCAGGTGCTCTGCGAGTCGGGGCTGCTCCCGGGCGCGCTGGTCCGCAACCATCACCTGCACTTCGTGTGCAGCTTCGTGACGGTGCGCGTCGAGCAGGCCGCTGCGCCCTTCCTCTCGCGCGCGAGGCCGGGCCAGCTGCTGCGGCTTCCCGTCAAGCACGGGGAGGGCGCCTACTTCGCGCCGCCGGCCCAGCTGGCGCAGCTGGTCGAGTCGCGGCAGATCGTGCTGCGCTACTGCGAGCCCGACGGTTCGGTGACCGCCGCCGCCAACCCGAACGGCGCCGCCGCCAACATCGCGGGGGTGCGCAACGCCCGCGGCAACGTGATGGGCCTGATGCCGCACCCCGAGCACGCCGTCGAGCCCGCGATCGGCGGCACCGACGGGCTGGTGCTGCTCGGCTCGCTGGTGGACGCCGTCTCCAGACGAGGGGCATCCGCGTGACGCGCCCTCCCGAGCCGAAGGTCGACGCCGCGCTGGCGGCCGCCCACGGGCTCACGCCCGAGGAATGGCAGAACATCCTCGCGATCCTGGGCCGGCCGCCGAGTTTTTGTGAGCTCGGGATCTTCTCCGTGATGTGGTCCGAGCACTGCTCCTACAAGTCGAGCAAGAAATACCTGCGGCGGCTTCCCTCGCGGGGAGAGCACGTGCTCCAGGGCCCCGGCGAGAACGCCGGCTGCGTCTCGATCGGCGACGGCCTCGCCGTGGTCTTCAAGATCGAGAGCCACAACCATCCCTCGTTCATCGAGCCCCGGCAGGGCGCCGCAACCGGGGTAGGCGGAATCCTGCGCGACATCTTCACGATGGGCGCGCGGCCGATCGCCTCGCTCGATTCGCTGCGCTTCGGCCCGCTCGAGGACCCCAAGCACCGCTACCTGCTGCACGGCGTGGTCGAGGGGATCGGCGGCTACGGCAACTCGGTGGGCGTGGCCACCGTCGGCGGCGAGACCACCTTCCACGAGTGCTATCGCGGCAACATCGTGGTGAACGCGTTCAACCTCGGCCTGGTGCGCGAAGAGGGGCTCTTCCTCGCCAAGGCCGCCGGGCTCGGCAATCCGGTGCTCTACGTCGGCAGCAAGACCGGGCGCGACGGAATCCACGGCGCCAGCCTGCTCGCCTCGGCCGAGTTCGACGAGACCAGCCAGAGCAAGCGCCCGACCGTCCAGGTCGGCGACCCCTTCACGGAGAAGTGTCTGATCGAGGCTTGCCTCGAGGCGATGGCCACCGGCGGGATCGTCGGCATCCAGGACATGGGCGCGGCGGGGCTCACCTGCTCCTCCTTCGAGATGGCCAGCAACGCGGGCACGGGGATCGAGCTGGATCTCGACCGCGTGCCCCAGCGCGAGACGAACATGACGCCCTACGAGCTGCTGCTCTCGGAGAGCCAGGAGCGCATGCTGCTGGTCGCGGCGGCGGGGCAGGAGGGCCGGCTCGCGGAGATCTTCCATCGCTGGGGCCTCGAGGCGGTGGTCGTCGGGCGCGTGACGGACGACGGGCGCATGCGGATCCGGTTCCAGGGCCAACATGTGGTTGACATTCCGGTCGACCCCATCGCCAAGAGCTCCCCCGAGTTGGATCGGCCCGTGCGCGAGCCGGCCGACCTGCGCGAACGCCAGAAGCTCGACCTCGCGAGCGTGGCGCCCGAGGCGGACCTGCCGGGCGCCCTGGCGGCGCTGCTCGACTCGCCCAATCTCGGCTCGAAGGCCTGGATCTACCGCCAGTACGATCAGCTCGTGCAGGGCAACACGGTGCTCGGCCCGGGCGGCGACGCCGCGCTGGTGCGCGTGAAGCTCGAGGACGGAACGCCCACCCAGAAGGGCCTCGCGCTCGCCGTCGACTGCAACCCGCGTTGGTGTTGGCTGGATCCCTACACCGGAACGCTGGCCGCGGTGGCGGAGGCGGCGCGAAAGGTGGCCTGCACCGGGGCGCGGCCGCTCGCGCTCACCAACTGCCTGAACTTCGGCAACCCCGAGAAGCCTGAAATAATGTGGGAGTTCGCCGAGGCCACGCGCGGGCTGGCCGACGCCGCCAGCGCGCTCGGCACGCCGGTCGTCTCCGGGAACGTCTCCTTCTACAACGAGACCTCGGGCCGTGCGATCCACCCCACGCCGACGATCGCCGTGGTGGGGCTGCTCGAGCCCTGGGAGCGCCACGCCACCTCCCACTTCTCCGCGCCCGGCCGCGCGATCGTGCTGCTCGGGCGCACGCGCGAGGAGCTGGGCGGCTCGGAGTGGCTCGCGCTCCGGCGCGGGCTGGAGACCGGGCATCCCCCCGCCGTCGACCTCGATCACGAGCGGCGCCTCTCCGGGCTGCTGCAGGCGGGCGTCGCGGCGGGCCTGGTACAGAGCGCGCACGACGTCGCGCGGGGGGGGCTGGCGGTGGCGCTCGCGCGCTGCGCGATCGCCGGCGCGGCCCGGATCGGCGCGGAGATCTCGCTCGCGGACGCCATCCGCCCCGACGCGCTGCTCTTCGGCGAGTCCACGGGCCGGGTGATCGTGACCAGCGCCCGCCCGGAGGAGCTGCTCGCGAAGGCGCGCGAAGCCGGGGTTCCCGCCCAGAGAATCGGCAGCACGGGCGGAGCCCGCCTGCGCATCGGACCGCCGGCGGGGGCCGCCTGGATCGATGCGGCGCTCGCGGAACTCCACGCGATCTGGTCGCGGGCGATCCCGCGACGATTGGAGGCGGCATGAACGGATCGGAGCTCACGGAATCTCAGCGGCGCGAGCTGCTCGCGCTTCGAGAGCGGGACCGCTTCCATGACGAGTGCGGCGTCTTCGGCGTGCACGGGCACAGCGAAGCCGCCCACATCACTTATCTCGGGCTCTACGCTCTCCAGCACCGCGGCCAGGAGAGCGCGGGCATCGTGTCGACCTCCGCGCACGAGCAGCACGTGCACCGCGGCATGGGTCTGGTGGCCGACGTCTTCAACGAGGACATCCTGAAGCGGCTGCCGGGGCGGCATGCGATCGGACACGTGCGCTACTCGACGGCCGGTGGCAGCATCGCGCGCAACGCGCAGCCGTTCTATGCCAGCACCGACGCCGGCCCGGTCGCGATCGCGCACAACGGAAATCTCGTGAACGCGGTCGCGATCCGCCGCGAGCTGGAGCGGCGCGGCGCGATCTTCAGCACCACCGCCGACAGCGAGGTGATCGTGCAGCTGCTGGCCCGCTCGCGCGAGCACACGCCCGAGGAGCGGCTGATCGACGCGCTCTCGCGCGTGAAGGGCGCCTTCAGCCTGCTCACGCTCACCAGCGACGCATTGATCGCGGCGCGCGATCCGAGCGGCTTCCGGCCCCTCTCGCTGGGGCGGCTCGACGGCGCCTGGGTGGCGGCCAGCGAGACCTGCGCGCTCGACCTGATCGGCGCGACCTTCGAGCGCGACGTCGAGCCGGGCGAGATGGTGGTGATCCGGCGCGGGCGCCTGCGCACGCTGCGCCCCTTCAAGAGCGCGGCGCGCGAGGCCTTCTGCATCTTCGAGTACATCTATTTTGCGCGGCCGGATTCGAACCTGAACGGCGAGAACGTGTACGCCTACCGCAAAGAGCTGGGCCGCACGCTGGCGCGCGAGCACCCGGTGACGGCCGACCTGGTGGTGCCGGTGCTCGACTCCGGCAACACCGCGGCGCTCGGCTACGCCGAGGAATCCGGCATCCCCTACGAGCAGGCGATGATCCGGAATCATTATGTGCGGCGCACCTTCATCGAGCCGGCGCAGTCGATCCGCCACTTCGGCGTCAAGGTCAAGCACAACGCCGTGAAGGGCATGCTCGAGGGCAAGCGCGTGGTGCTGGTCGACGACTCGATCATCCGCGGCACCACCCTCGTGAAGCTGGTCAGCCTGCTGCGCAACGCGGGCGCGCGCGAGGTGCACCTGCGGATCTCCTCGCCGCCCACGATCGGGCCCTGCCACTACGGCATCGACACGCCCACCCGCGAGGAGCTGATCGCGCACCAGCACACGCCCGACGAGATCCGCCTGATCATCGGGGCGGATTCCCTCGGCTATCTCTCGCTCGCGGGGCTGCG
>DATBRV010000047.1:0-24629 GCA_036560145.1 Myxococcota bacterium | reverse complement strand
GCCCCGCTGCCCAGCGTCGTCAGGTACTCGGCGGTGGCGAAGGGGCCGGCGAGCGGCGCGAAGAGACCGATGCGCATGGTGAGGCGTCCTCGTGCAGGGCTGCAAGCGTAGCGCGCAGCGAGCCGAAGGTGAGCGGAGGCGGAGGCGCGGGCTATGCCCGCGCCGTATCCGCAAGGCTGGCCGGGTTCAGCGCTTCTTCCAGAAAGCGTGGAAGCTGCCGCAGCCGAGGCTACCGAAATCTCCGCCGGGAATCTTGGTTCCCGCCGGCAGCGAGGCGGGCTTGCCGCCATCGAAGCGCTGGTCGATCACGCCGTCGAAGTTGGTGTCCTCGTCCTGCCGCGAGACGGCGTCCGCCTTGAAGTACTGGATCACGTCCGGTTTGCGATCGGCGTTGGTGTCCGCGTCGAGGCGGACGCGCTGGCCGCCCTGGTAGACCTCGCGCGTGTCGGCCACGCCTTTGCCCACGCCGTCGATCAGGACCTCCGTCACGACGCCCCCTTCCACGACCGCGCGCGTGTCGAGCTTCTTGGTCTGGGGGTTGAGCAGGCACTGCGCCACCACCACCTCGCCCGGGCCGAGGAAGAGCTTCTTGTCAGGGCCCTTTCCGTTGCTGCCGGTCGCGACCTCCTGCGCGGTCGCCTTGCCGTCCGGGCCGATGAAGTTGAGCGCGTCGGGATTGCCGTCGCCGCTCGTGTCCTGGCCCAGCCGGACCAGCTGCGTATTCTCGTAGAAGCTCCACTGGTCGATCTTGCAGTCGGCGTTGGTATCGCGGTACTCGGCGCTCACCTGATCCTTCCCGTCGAACCACTGCTTGAGATCGATGCAGCCGCGGCCGCCGCTGTCCTGCTCGAGCCGGTCCCGCTTGCCGCCCTTGAACCAGGCGGTCAGGTCGGGCTTCCCGTCCCCGCTGCGGTCCTCCTTGCGCTCGACCACGGCGCCGTTCGCGTCGGTGGTGATCCAGGTGTCGATGCGGCCGTCGGCGTTCGAGTCCGCCTCCTGGGTCTGGGCGCCCTTGGCCCCCGCCTGGGTGCGCTTGTCGATGCTGCCGTCGAAGTTGCCGTCCTCTTCCTGACGGACGATCGCGCCGCCCTGGTAGTACGCGAAGAGGTCGGGCTTGCCGTCGCCGTTGCGGTCGCCCTCGGTCCGGACCTTCTCGCCGGCTTCGAAGAAGGTGATGGTGTCGAGGCGGCCGTCGCCGTTGGAATCCTCCTCGATCTTCGCCGGCTTCTCGGCGGCGTCGAAGCTGGTGACCACGTCGGGCTTGCCGTCGCCGTTGCGGTCCTCGCGCTGGCGGGTCTTCTTGCCGTTCGCGTACTCGATCGTCACGTCGAGCTTGCCGTCGCCATCGGAGTCGGCTTCCGAACGCACGGGGGCTTCGCCCGCGAAGGTGGTCTTCAGCTCGAAGCGCCCGTCGAAGTCCTCGTCGGCCTCCTCGCGCGCCAGCACGCCGTTCGCGTAGCTGCGCACCAGGTCGGGCTTCTGATCGCCGTTCTTGTCGATCTCCTCGCGCTCCGGCCGCTCCTGCGCGTCGAAGCGCACCACCACGTCGGGCTTGCCGTCGCCGTTCGTATCGCGGCTCTGGGTCGCCTGCTTGCCGTCCTTGAACTGCAGCACCGAATCGAAGCGGCCGGCGCCCTTGCTGTCCTGCTCCTGCCGGACGGCCACGCCGTTCTCGAAGTAGGTGACCACGTCGAAGCGCCCGCTGCCCTTGGTGTCCCGCTCCTCCTTGGTCTTCTGACCGCCCGCGAACGACACGCGCAGCTCGAAGCGCCCGTCGCCGTCCGCGTCGCGCTTCTCGACCACGGATCGTCCGGCGGCGTCGAGCTCTCCCTCCAGATCCGGTTTGCCGTCGCCGTTGGTGTCCTCCTGGAAAGAGGCCGGCTTGCCGCCGACGAAGCTCACCACGCGATCCGGCTTGCCGTCGCCGTTGCGGTCTTCTTCGAGGCGCTGAGGCACGCCCGCCGTGTCGGTCTTGCGCACGGAATCGACCTTGCCGTCGAAGTTCGCGTCCTTGCGGACCTCCAGCTCCTTGCCGGACTTCGGGTCGAGCGCGACCCAGGTGTCGACGCGGCCGTCGCCGTTCTCGTCCTGCTCCTGCCGCTCCAGCGCGCCGCCGGCGCCGTGGAAGTTCCAGAGATCGGTGCGGCCGTCACCGTTCTCGTCGATCTCGGCCTTGACGAGCTTCCCGTTCTCGAAGCTCTCGACGCGCAGGATCCGGTCGCCCTTGGGCGAGGAGACCGTACGCTTGGCGAGCTTGCCGCCGACCAGCTCGTTCGAGATCTCGAAGCGCTCGTCGTGGTCCTCGTCGAATTTCTCGGAGATCACCACGCCCTTGGCGTCGAAGGCGTAGCGGGCGTCGATCTCGCCGTCCCCGTTGCGATCCTCGTCCTGGGTCGCCTTCTCGCCGCCCCGGAACTCGATGAAGGTGTCGAGCTTGCCGTCCCCGTTGGTGTCGGCCTCGCGGCGCAGCGGCGTGTCGCCGTTCCAGGTGGTGACGACCTCGGGCTTGCCGTCGCCGGTCTGATCCTCCTCCTCGCGAACGCGCTTGCCGCCGCTAAAGAGCCGGACCAGGTCCGCGCGCCCCTTGCCCTGGGTGTCGATCTCCTCGCGGACCTTCTCCCCGCGCGCGTCGAGCAGGATCACGAGCTCGGGCTTGCCGTCCCCGTTCTTGTCCTGAGCCTGGCGGCGCTCGATGCCATCCTCGTAGCTGGCCTGCGTCTCGAAGCGGCCATCGAAGTCGGTGTCGGCCTCGCGGCGCGCGATCTCGTCGCCGTCGTAGAGGGTGGTGACGTCCGGCTTGCCGTCGGCGTTCGTGTCCTCCTCGACGCGGACCTTCTTTCCGTCCGCGTAGCGGATCGTGACGTCGTACTTGCCGTCGTCGTTGCTGTCCTGCTGCTCGCTCTTCTTGGAGCCGTCGGGATTGAAGTCCGCTAGCGCGTCCGGCTTGTCGTCGAAGTCCTTGTCCTCTTCGATCACGGCCGGCTTGCCGCCGCGGTAGCTGACGGTGCGGTCGGTGCGGCCGTCGAAGTTGGTGTCTTCCTCCAGCTTGTCGGGCTGGCTTCCCACGAAGTAGACGGTGGCGTCGGGCTTGCCGTCGCCGTTCTTGTCGTCGAGCTGATTGCGGGGCGCGCCGTCCTGGAGCTGGACCCAGCGGTCGCGCTTGCCGTCGAAATTGGTGTCGATCTCCTGGCGCGAGGGCTTGCCGTCCGGCCCGTAGATGACCCAGATGTCGACGCGGCCGTCGAAATTGCTGTCCTGCTCGGAGCGCTGCGCCTTGCCTTCCTCGTAGTAGACGATCTGGTCGTGCTTGCAGTCCTTGTTGGTGTCGGTGCGCTTCTCGGAGATCTGCTCGGAGGCGTCGTACTTGAGCTCGACGGCCGGGCAGGCGCTCTGCGCGCCGGCGGGCGCCGCGGCCAGCAGCCCGAGGCCGAGCCAGAGCGCGAGGCTAGCCCGCAACGGGATTGCTGAAGGTCGCCGTGATCGGGACGCGCATCAGGCAGCGCGCCGAATCCGGCATGGCCGGGAAGGGCGACGCGGAACGCAGCGCGTCTACCGCAGAGAGGCCGAGGGCGTTGTCCGACGCGCGCACCAGCGAGACGTTCGAGGCGGAGCCGGCCACGTCGAGCTTGAAGCGCAGCGTGACCTGCTGGTCCGCGGAGACGCTGGGCGGCAGCACCCAGCGCTCGAGCGTGCGGCTCTGCACCTGGGAGAGATAGGCCTGGACCTCCGGCTTCTGGAAGCAGGCGGTCTCCGAGACCACGCTCTCGCCGGTGCCGCCGCTGCCGCGCAGCATGCCCTCGCCGACCTTGGTATCCACGCTCGCGAGCGGCTCGCCGTTGGGCGAGCCGACCACGTCGCGGTTGGAGACGACCCCCTCGCGCACCGAGGAGCCGCTTCCGATCGTGAGGCGCCCGGTGCCGGTCGAGGTGCCGCCCGCTGCGACGTTGACCTGGCGCGGGCCGGCGGAGGGCCCGACCGGCAGGCCTGGGCGGATCGGGCCCCGCACCACCGGTCCGGAGGCGCTCCCGACGTCGACCGCCGAGGCCCGGGCGGCGACCACCGAGTTGACCGCCGAGACCCTTTCCACCACGGTCGCCGCGCGGTTGATCTGCTTGGGGGCCACCACCGAGCCGACGGCGTCCATCTGGAGGACCTCCGCGCTGACGGCGGGCGAGGCCTCCGCCACCACGCGCGGGTTCACGATCTGGGGCTGCACGGCCTGCACGGCCGGCGCGTAATCGACCGACCGGCGCTCGGCGAGGGCCTTGGGCGCCGGGGCCGACTCCGGCTCCTCCTTCGGCGGGGGAGGCTCTTCCTTCAGGATCTGGACCGGGATGATGGCTTCCTCGATCACCGGCGCGAGGCTGGCCAGTATCAGGAGGATGGCGACCGCGCCGACGTGGACCAGCGTCGCGAGCCCTCCGGTCAGCAGCGTGCGCCGGGCCGACTCCGGATCCTTCAGCGTGAGGCCCGGGAATTCGTAGGCGACGCGCTGGGTGGCCGCCTTCTCGAAGGCCGCGCCCATGCGCGCGACGCCCATCGTCGTGCTGCGCTTGCGTCGGTGGAAGATGTGGAGCTGCTGGGTCATGCGGACGCGTCCGGGTGCCACCGCTGGCGGCGGTCATCGCCGCCGGTCTTCGTCCAAGTTCACGACGCTGGGTGTGTCGGGTGTCACACTCCGCCGACTTTCATCGGCCGAACCCGCAGCCCGTCACACCATTTCTTCGAATTAATGTGAAAGGGTCGGCCCGACGAAAGGTTGACTGAACCTCACCCCGCCCCAGAGTGAAAAACAGCGTAAGAAAGCCGCCCGGGGGTGTCAACGCACGCGCTGCGCTGGCCCCTCCGCTGCGATCCGGTAGTCTTTCGGCCCGCAGCGGGAACGGCCCGGCGACCGAAACGACCCGCGCGCGTCGGACACAGCCGGCCGGCGCTTGCTTCCAGAATTCAGAGGAGAATCGCGTTGGACGCGAAAACGATCCTGGACCTTCTGCAGCAGGGTGGGCTCACCGTCTACCCGCTCACCCTCGGCTCGATCATCTGCCTCGCCATCCTGATCGAGCGGCTCTGGCGTTTTCGCGGCATCGACCGGGGAACCCGCAAGCTGACGCGCGAGACGATCGAGTGCCTGGTGCGCCGGGACCTCTCGGGCGCCCGCTCGCTGTGCGAGAAGGCCAAGACCCCCATCTCCGAGATCTACCTCGAGGCCATGCGCTGGAAGAACGTCGCCCTCGAGGATCTCGAGCGCGTCCTGACCACCTCGCGCCAGGAGGCGGCGCACGACCTGAAGCGTGGCCTCTGGATCGTCGGCACGGTCGGCTCGCTCGCCCCCTACGTCGGACTCTTCGGCACCGTGGTCGGCATCATCCGCGCCTTCCACGACATGGCCGTGCACGGCGCCGGCGGCTTCGAAGTGGTGGCGGCGGGCATCTCGGAGGCCTTGATCGCCACCGCCGCGGGTCTCGCCGTCGCGATCGTGGCGCTGCTCATGTACAACTACCTGCAGATCCGCGTCGGTCAGATCTCCGCGACCTACGCGCGCTCGTGCGAGCGCTTCGTGCAGGCCCTGCTCTACGTGGAATCCGCGACCGGCGCGCCGGGCGGCGGAGCTCCGGAGGTCTCCAGTGGGCGCCTCGTTCCGGCCTAGCGACGAAGAACACGACGACGACGGCGTCGTCGCCGAGATCAACATCACCCCGCTGACGGACGTGTTCCTCGTCCTGCTCATCATCTTCATGGTCACCACGTCGGTGATCCAGAACCAGGGCAAGAACATCGACCTTCCCGGGGCGGAGGTGAGCGACGCCACGCCGCAGGGCGTGACGGTGACCGTCTCGCCGGACGGCGGGATCCTCGTCAACGACGAGCCGACCCGGGAGAGCGATTTGTTCAAGGTGCTCGAGGCGAAGCTCAAGGACTCGCGCGACAAGATCGTGATCCTACGCGGCGACAAGAAGGTGCTGCTCGGTCAGGCCGTGAACATCCTCGACCTCGCCCAGCAGGCCGGCGCCACCGGCATCGCGCTCGCCACCAAGCCTCCGCCCAAAGAGGGCTAGCCAGCGGAGCGCGCAGCGAGCCGCAAGCGAAGCGCGCAGCGAGGCGCAGCCGAGCGGAGTTCATTCAAGCCGGGCGAGCGGAGTTCACTCAGGCCTGCCTTCTCCGCAGCCAGACCAGGCCGGCGGCCAGCAGCAGCAGCTCCGGGACCAGCAGCCCCACGCCGTGGAACGTGCGCAGCGTGTTCTGGATGGGAAGTGGGAACTGCTTCGGCACGCGTAGCTTCGGGCGCAGCGTGATCTCCGATTCCCGCTCGACGGCCCAGTGCACCGCGTTCAGGACCAGATCCAGGTTGTAGAGCGCGCGCAAATACCGATTCGACGCGAAGTCGCTGTCGCCGATCACCACCACCCGGGCTTCGCCGCCCGCGCGCGGATAGCGCCCCGCGGCCGCGATCGTGTGGTAGTCCTGTCGCGCGTCGCCCGGCGCGAGCTCCCCCCGGCGCCCCGAGAGCACGGAGAGGTCCTGCGTCACCCAGGAGCGCGGGCTCGCGAGCACCACGCGCCGCACGCTGTCCCCCTCGCCCGTGTTGTGTAGCACCAGCGGCCGGGCTCCCGCGAAGAACGTCATGCGCTCGGGATTCAGGCCGCGCGTGAGCGGATGGGTCTCGTAGTTGTAGGCGACCGGGTCGATGCCGAGCGCCCCGTCGCCCGAGGCCGGATCGACGATCACGCCGTCCGCTGCCTGGATCCCCCAGCGATCCAGCAGCGGCTCGATGCCGCTCTGCGCGCCCGGCTCGAGCAGCGCCACCAGGCGCCCGCCGCGTTCGAGGTAGCGCTCGAGCGCGGCGACCGACTCGGGGCGCAGCGCGCGCCGGGGGCCCAGCAGCAGCACGGCGTCGAGGTCGTCGGGGATCTCGGCCAGCGAGGCCGTGACCAGCGAGCGCAGCTGATAGCCCTCGGTCGCCAGCGCGGTCGCGAGGCCCGAGAAACCCAGCTCCGCATCGCTCGAGACGTCGCCTTCGCCCTCGCCGCGCAGCACGCCGATCACGCCGTTGCTGCGCGAGCGCAGGCGGTAGAGCGCCTCGTAGAGGGGGCCCTCGAGCGGTCGCTCGACGGTCTCGAAGCGCGAGCCCAGCTCGAGCACCACCGTGTTCGAGCCCGCGATTCCGAATCGGTCCAGCTCCTCGGGTGCGTCCGAGAGGAGCCGCTCGCGCACCTGCACCGGGCCCGCCTGCGCCAGGCTCGCGAGCAGCAGCCGCGTGCCGCGTGCGCGCGGGTCGAAGCGATCGTGGTAGAGCGTCGCGGTCAGCTCGCCCGGGAGCTCGGCCAGCGCCTTGCGCGTCGCCGGCGCGAGCTCGAAGCTCCGCTCGAAGGTGAGATCCCCGCGCAGCCCGGACCGGTCGGCGGCCCGCTCGAGCGCGATCGCGATCGCGAGCGCTCCGGCCACCCGCAGCAGCCCGCGCAGCAGCACGCGGCGCGAGTGCGAGCCCGACGGGAAGCGCAGGCGGCGCAGCGCGAGGCCCGCCGCCGCCGCGAGCCCGAGCGCCCCCACCGTCAGGTTCAGCAGGGCGAAGGGGGTCAGCTCGCGGGTCGCCTGATAGGAGCCGAGCCCGAAGGCGAGCGCGACGAGTCCGACCAGGCCGAGCTCGCGCATCAGCCGCTCACCCGCCGCAGATCGAAGGAGAAGCGCGCCGCGGCGAGGCCGACCAGCGCGATGCCCGCGAAGTAGGCCACGTTCGCGAGCGAGACCACGCCGCCGGCGAAGCTCGAGTAGCGGGGCTGGATCGAGGCGGCCTCCAGCAGCTCGGCGATCCGGTCGCCGACGAAGCCGCTCGCCCAGGACAGATCCCAGAGCAGGAACGCCACCCCCCAGGCCGAAACCGCCGCCACCAGCTGGCTCGAGGTGAAGGCCGAGCAGACCAGCCCGATCGAGGCGAGGCCGATCCCGTGCAGGGTGAGGCCCAGGAAGACCGCGGCCAGATGCTCGAGCCCGAGTCCGCCCTGCTCGATCGCCGTCGCGGGGTAGAGGAAGCTGACCGCCATCATCAGCGTGACGAAGAGCCACGTCACCGTGAACTTGGCGAGCACGATCTGCCAGGGCGTGAGACGGGTCGTGAGCAGCAGCTCGTCGGTGCCGCGCGCGCGCTCCTCGGCGAAGACCCGCATGCTGACGAGCGGCACGGCTGCGATCAGCGTGAGCCCGAGCGTCTCCATCACCGGGAAGAAGACGGTGTCCCACAGGTTCACGTAGTCGGGGACGCTGTCGCTCGCGAAGCCGCCCATGGTGGCAGAGGCGTACACGAACAGGATCTGGTTGTAGAGGCGCAGGTGGTCGAAGAAGATCAGCGCCGTGACGAGCGCCACCATGGTGAGCGCGAGATAGGCGGTGGGCGCGCCGAACAGGCTCGCCAGCTCCTTGCGCACCAGCGCGCGCAGCGCCGTCATCCGGCCGGCTCCGCCGCGCTGCGGAAGAGCGCCAGCGCGTCCTCCCGCTCGAGCAGCTGGGACGCCTCGCCCTCGGCCACCAGCCGCCCGGCGTTCAGCACGCCCACCCGCGCGGCCAGCGTGCGGGCTTCGCCCAGGTCGTGGGTGCACAGGATCAGGGTGCGCTCGCCGCGCAGGCTGCCCAGCAGCGCCTGCACCTCGCCGCGCTGAACGGGGTCGAGGCCTCCGGTCGGCTCGTCGACGATCACCAGCGGCGGATCGGCGAGAAAGGCCTGTGCCAGCGAAACCCGCTGCTGATAGCCCTTCGAGAGATTTCCGACCAGGCGCGGCGCCACGCCCTCGAGATGGAAGCGCGCGAGCGCCACGTCGACCGCGCGCGCCAGGGCGGCCCCGGCGAGCCCGCGCGCGCCGCCCATGAAGCGCAGGAAGCCGCGCACGCTCAGCTCCGGGTAGAGCCGCGAGGTCTCCATCACGAATCCGAGCCGCGCGTGCACCTGCTCCGGGTGCAGCGCGGGGGAGACGCCGTCCACCGTGATGCTGCCGGCGCTCGGCAGCAGGAAGCCGGTCACCAGCCGGATGAAGGTGGTCTTGCCGGCGCCGTTCTCGCCCAGCAACGCGAAGCTCTCGCCCGGCGCGATCCGAAGCGTGAGCGCGTCCAGCGCGAGGTGCGATCCGAAGCGCCGCGTCAGCCCGCGCGCCTCGACCGCGACGCCGCGCTCCGAAACGGGCGCGCGGCCCGCTCCGGTCTCCACCGCCGCTCCCGTCATCTCGCGGCTCCGCTTGCCGTTGCGCTTCCGGTCATTACCCTACGCGCGCGTGATCGACCACCGGCCCATTCTCGGAAGCGGATCCTGCGCGCGCTGCCGCGACAGCCTGGACCTCGCCTCGATCAAGGTCGGCGATGCCTGGTATTGCAGCTCCAGCTGCGCCGAAGGCCGCGTGGCGGCCGAGCGCAGCGCGCCGAGCGTACCCGAGCCCTGGCTCTACGCGCGGCCCCGCCGCTTCTTCGGGGCGCGCAGGCCGAAGGAGCTCAAGGGAGGGGCGGCGCGCCGCTAGCGCCCGCGCCGCCGCGCCAACTCCCCCGCGCCGCTGCTAGTGTCAGCGGCGGGCGCGCCCCGGGGAGGCCTGCATGGCAGCAGCCGGATCGGATCTCGTCTCGACGCCCGCGGGCCGCATCGATCGCGCCGCGGCGCGGCGGCTCGGCGTCGACCCTGGCGACCCCTGGCTGGGCGCCGACCCCGCGAACCCCTCGTTTCGCGACGATCCCGCGCCCGCGCTGCGGCGGCTGCGCGAGATCGCGCCGGTCCATCTCTCGCCGATGGGCGCCTGGCGCCTCTCGCGCTACGAAGATTGCGTCCGCCTGCTGCGCGAGGTGAAGTGCGGCGTGCGCTACGCGGACGGGAGGCCGGCGATCGGCTCCGCGCCGCAGGGCTTCGATTCGGGGCCCGGCGAGTTCATGCTGCAGCAGGATCCGCCCACGCACACGCGGCTGCGCCGGCTGGTGAGCAAGGCCTTCACGCCGCGCGCGGTCGAGGGTCTGCGCGAACGCGTGCGCGCCAACGTGCGAAGCCTGCTCGACGCGGCGCTCGCGCGCGGCGAGATGGACGTGATCGCCGACCTCGCGCTGCCGGTTCCCTCCACCGTGATCTGCGAGATGATGGGGGTTCCGCTCGAGGATCGGCCGCGCTTCACGGCCTGGACGGGCGACGCCACCCACCTGCTCGCCGCGGAGTTCGCGCCCGAAGACGTCGTGCAACGAGGCATCGCGGGTGCCGGCAGTCTGGCGCTCTATTTCCAGCAGCTGATCGAGGCGCGCCGCGGCAGCGACTCGGACGACATCCTGTCGGACATGATCCGCGCCGAGGAAGCCGGCGATCGCCTCTCCCCCAGCGAGCTGCTGGTGCAATCGATCGGCCTGCTGATCGCGGGCTTCGAGACCACGATCGGCCTGATCGGGAACGGCGTCTACCAGCTGCTGCGGCACCCCGGCGAGCTGGCGCGCCTGCGCCGCGAGCCCGGGCTGGTGCGGACGGCGGTCGACGAGTGCTTGCGCTTCGATGGGCCGATCGGCGCGACGCTGCGCATCCTGCACGAGGATGCGGAGTTCGGGGGCGTCACGATTCCCCGCGATTCGCGCGTGATCGTGCTGCTCGAGGCCGCCAACCGCGATCCCGCCCGCTTCCCCGAGCCGGATCGCTTCGACGTCGGCCGCAGCCCGAACGACCACCTGGCCTTCGGCGGCGGGGCGCACCTGTGCCTGGGCGCCCACCTCGCGCGCATGGAGGCGCAGGAGGCGATCGTCGCGCTGGCCACGCGTACGCGCGCGATCGAGCTGCTGGACGAGAAGCGCAGCTGGGGCCGCTCGCTCTTCCGCGTGCCGGCCGTGCTGCCGGTGCGGATCTCGCCGGCTTGAGGCGGGCGCCGGCTCAGCGCGGCCGTCGCATCCAACCGAGCTGGGCTTCGAGACGCGCGACCGACTGCTGGGCGCCCGCGTCCGCGCCGTGCTCGCCTCGGATCCGCGCCAGCAGCCGGCGGGTCCGCTCGGGCTGGCCGGCGTAGAAGCTCCAGCTCGCCGCGTCGATCAGCAGCCCCGGATTCCGGGATCCATCGCACGCGTAGGCCTCTTCGAGGCGCTGCGAGGCGAGCTCCGGCAGCTGGCTCGCGACCGCGACGCGCGCCAGCTGCCGTTCGACGCCGCAGCTGCGGTTTCCCAGCTCGCGCGATGCGAGCAGCCAGCGCTCCGCGAGCTCCGGCGAGCCGGTCTCGAGAAAGGCGATCCCCGCCAGGTAGGTGAGGTGGACGCGGCCGCGCGGATCCGCGGGCGGACGCGCGAGCAGCGCTTCGGCGAGGGGCCGCGCCTGCTCGAAGCGGCCCAGCCCCATCAGCGCGTGGAAGCGGAAAGAGGTCCGGGTGGGAACGTCGTCCGGGCAGCGCGCCAGGGTCTGCTCCGCCCGCTCGAGCGCGGTCGCGAGATCACCCGCTGCCGCGGCGCGCAGGTGCGCTCGATCCAGGAAGCGGCATTCGTCCTCCGGAGTTCGGAACTCGGGCGGCGTCGCGAAATAGACGGCGCGATCCTCGGTGCGGAGCATCGTGAGCCCCGAGACGTACTCGGCGCGCACGGATTCGTTCACGGCGATCACGGCCGCGCTCCAGACCAGGCCGGCGACCAGGATCCCCTGCTGGAGGCGGGGCCAGGGCAGCTTCGCGAAGCAGAGGACGGCGAGCAGCGCGGCGGCGCCGAGCGCGTGGTAGAGCCAGCGATCCGCGAGCGGGAACTTGCCCGAGATTCCCGGGACGGCCATCTCGCCGACCGCCAGCACCGGCGCGAGCGCCAGCAGCGTCCAGGCCGCGAGGCCGAGCCCGTCGGCATTCCGGCGGCGGAGCAGCCACGCCAGCAGCGCGACCGCGCAGACCGCCGTGAGCGCAGCGGTCGCGAGGAAGGCGAGGCTCTCGGCTTCCGCGCGCGGCAGGCTGCGAACCGTCGAGCTCAACCGGAACGGCAGCAGGTTCTGGAGGTAGCGCGCGAGACTCGCGAAGATCCGAAGCGGGTCGACGGAGACACCCGCCGCGGAGCCCGCGCCGCCCGACGAGCCCAGCACCTGGCCGCGCGCCGCCAGATAGACGGCGCCGAGGGCCCAGCTCGGCGTCGCCGGGATCAGCTCGCGCCAGAGCCCGGTGCGCTCCCTTCCCCCGGCTCCGGCCTCGAAGCGCCGAAGCAGGGTCCACAGCGTGATGACCGGCGCGATGATGACGCCGGTCTCCTTGCTGCCCAGCGCGAGCGCCACGCACAGCAGGTGGAGCGACGCCCAGAGGTGTCGGCCGCCGGATGTCCAGCGGTGCCAGCTCGCCACGGCCCAGATCGTCGCGCTCCCGCACACCACGTCGGAGCGCGCCATCAGGAGCGACACCGGCTCGATCGCGACGGCGCTCAGCCCGAAGGCGAGCCCGGCGAGCGCGGCCCAGCGGCGCGCGAGGCCCAGGCTGCGCGCGAGCAGCTGGACCCCCAGCACCGCGAGCAGCTGCCATCCGAGCTGGACCAGCGCGAAGCCGGCGGGGCGGCCCTGGAAGAGCTGGTACTCGAGCACCCAGCTGGCCTTCGTGAGCGGCCGCCAGTAGGGGATGCGCGCGCCCGAAGACGACCAGAAGTAATCGTGGCGGAGGTTGTCCCAGAGATACGCGAGGTCCTGGAGGTAGCGATTCTCGGCGATCAGGAAATTTGCATCGCCGAGGAATCCGTTCCGGGTCACGCCGCGATACGCCAGCAGCACGAGCGCCGGCGCGAGCAGCCACCAGCCACGGCGGAGGAGCAGGGTCATCGGAGCGCCTGCGGCCCGGATCCAGGCCCCCCGGCGACGCAGAACCCCGCGGCGGCGCGGCAGCGTCCGCCATTCTGGCAGCGCTGCGAGCCCCGGCAATCGGCGTCCGAGAGCGCCGCGCAGAAGGGCGCCTTCAGGGAGCAGAGCCCCGCGCGCCGGCACGCCGACGAGGCCTGACAATCGCGCGCGTCGCCGGCCACGCAGTCGGAGCCGTCCGTGCGGCAGCGACCCGCGATCCGGCAGATGGCCGAGCCCTGGCAGTCGTCCGGCGATCCCGCCCGGCACTGTCCGAGCTCCGCGCTACAGGCTCCCCAGACGCGGCAGGCTTCCGACCGGCGGCAGTCGCCGTCCGAGAGCGCCACGCAGCGCCCGGCGCGCGCGCGGCAGGATCCCTTCGCATTGCAGACGGCGGCGGCTTCGCAGTCCGCATCCACCAGCGCGATGCGGTCGCCGCCCCGCTCCGTGCAGCGCCCCTCCTGCCGGCAGGGCGCCTCGGTTCGGATCGAGACGTCGGGCGGGGCGGGCGCGCTCGGCCCGCACGCCAGCCACGCGAGCAGACCGGCCGCGAGCGCGCCGGGGAGCCTCAACCTACAGCCTCTCCAACATCTCGAAGTACTCCGGCCACGTCTTGCGCACGCAGGCCGGGTCGCGGATCGACACGCCCGGGATGCGCAGGCCGGCCAGCGCGAAGGACATCGCCATGCGGTGGTCGTCGTAGGTCTCGATCTCGGCGCCGCGCGGGCGACCGGGCTCGATGCTGAGGGTGTCCTCCGTCGTGTGTGCGCTGGCGCCGAGCTTGCGAAGCTCCGTCTCGAGCGCGTGCAGGCGATCGGTCTCCTTGATGCGCAGGTTCGCGATGTTCAGGAGCTGGGTCGGCCCGCCCGCGAAGAGCGCCACCACGGCGATGGCGAGCGCCGCGTCCGGCATCTCGTTCATGTCGACGCGGGCGCCGCGCAGGCGGCCCACCGGCCCGCGCACCTCGATGAAGTCCGCGCCGCGCTGGACCTCGCAGCCCATCTCCTCGAGCACCCCCAGCACCTTGAGGTCCGCCTGGATGGAATCCGCGCACAGGCCCTCGACGCGCGCCCGCCCGCCGCTGATCGCCGCGGCGCAGAACGGATAGACGGCGGCCGACGCGTCGGGCTCGATCGCGTATTCCCGGCCGCGATAGCCGCGGCCGGCCTTCACGCGCAGCTCCGCGGGCCCGCTCCAGCCCGCCTCGGCTCCGAAGGCGCGCATCATGTCGAGCGTGAGGTCGACGTAGGGCTTCGAGACGAGGACGCCGTCCACGAACCGGAGCACCACGTCGCTGCGCGCGTAGGGCGCCGCGAGCAGCACGGCCGAGACGAACTGGCTCGAGCGCCGCGCGTCGATCTCCGCAGGGCCGCCCGGGATGGCCCCGCCGTGCACGCGCACGGGAGGGCAGCCCTGCTGGCCGAGCATGTCGACGCGGACGCCGAGCCGCTCGAGCGCATCCGTGAGATCGGAGATCGGGCGCTCGCGCATGCGCGCGCTCCCGTCGATCACGACCGTCCCGCCCGCGAGGGCCGCCGCCGCGGTGAGGAAGCGCGCGGTGGTCCCCGAGCTCCGCGCGTGGATGGCGGCCCCCGAGCGCTGCAGCTTCCCGCGCCGTCCCTGCACACGCCATCGCTCCGGATCGAGCGTGATCTCGCAGCCCAGCGCCGTGAGGCCCTCGACCATGGCGAGCGTGTCGTCGCTCTCGAGCGCGCCCGAGAGCAGGCTCTCGCCGCTGGCCAGGGCCGCGATCAGGAGCGCGCGGTTGGTGATGCTCTTGGAGCCGGGCACGCGCAGCACGGCGTCGATCGCGCCGCGGGTCGGGATCTCCAGGACGGGGGGCAGGTCGCGCAAATGGACTCCTCGCTCGGCGCCGTGCGTGGCGCGGAACGTAGCGGGGCGGAGCCGGCGCGCGATCGGCGTTGACACCCTCACGGGCCTCCGGCACACTCCCTCCTTCGTGCGTCTTTCCTTAGTTCTACCAAGGGTTTAGGCCCGAAGTTCAGGTCGGGATCGGGAGCCCCTCGTCCCGGCCGGATGGGCCGCGCGCGCGCGCCGGGGCCGGCGCCGCCGCGCGGCGGAGAGGCAAGCCGTGGCCAGGGTTCTCGTATCGGATTCACTCGCCGCCCAGGGCCTCGAGATCCTCGAGCGCGCGCGCGGCATCGAGGTCGACTACCGGCCCGATCTCCCGCCCGGCGATCTGCTCGCAGCGATCGCGCAAGCCGACGGGCTGGTGATCCGGAGCGGGACCAAGGTGACCGCCGACGTGATCGCCGCGGGCGCGAAGCTGCGCGTGATCGGACGCGCCGGAATCGGCGTCGACAACGTCGACGTGCCCGCCGCCACCGCGCGCGGCATCGTGGTGATGAACACGCCGGGCGGCAACAACATCACGACCGCCGAGCACGCCATCGCGCTGCTGATCTCGCTCGCCCGCCACATCCCCCAGGCCACGGCTTCGATGAAGTCGGGGCACTGGGAGAAGAACAAGTTCATGGGCATGGAGCTCTTCAACCGCACGCTGGGCGTGGTCGGCCTCGGCAACATCGGCCGGATCGTGGCGGACCGCGCGCGCGGGCTCGGCATGAAGGTGATCGCGCACGATCCCTACCTGTCGGAGAAGCAGATCCCAAATCTCGACGTCGAGCTGGTCAGCTTCGACGCGTTGCTCGAGCGGGCCGACGCCATCACCATCCACGTGCCGCGGACCAAGGACACCGCCGGCATGCTCGGCCGCGCGGCCTTCGCCAAGGTGCGCCCGGGGGTGCTGGTGGTGAACGCCGCGCGTGGGGGCATCGTCGACGAGACGGCGCTGCTGGAGGCGCTGAACTCGGGCCGGGTGGCCGGCGCGGCGCTCGACGTGTTCTCGACCGAGCCGCCCGCGAAGGACCATCCGCTGGTCGTCCACGAGCGGGTGATCTGCACGCCCCACCTGGGCGCTTCGACGGAGCAGGCGCAGGTGAACGTGGCGATCGCGATCGCCGAGCAGGTGCGCGACTACCTGCAGTCGGAGATCGTGGGCAATGCGGTCAACGTGCCCTCGGTGCCCAAGGAGCTGCTGGCGCGGATCCGGCCCTACCTCGTGCTCGGCGAGAAGCTGGGACGGTTCCAGGGCCAGCTCTGCAAGGGCGCGATCGATCAGATCGAGATCGAGTACGCCGGCGAGGCGGCCGATCTCAACGTCGCGCCGCTCACGGTGGCGGTGCTCAAGGGCCTGCTCGAATCGGTGACCGACAAGGTCAACATGGTGAACGCGCCCTCGCTGGCCCAGCAGCGCGGGATCAAGGTGATCGAGTCCAAGTCGAGCCGCACGCGGGATTTCGCCAGCTCGATCACGACCCGCGTCACCGGATGCATCGACAGGACCATCGTAGGCGCGCTCTTCCACGGCGGGCAGCCGCGGATCGTGCGGATCGACGACTTCATGCTCGAGGCGATTCCCGAGGGCCCCACGCTGCTGGTCCACAACCACGACCGCCCGGGCGTGGTCGGCACGGTGGGCACGGTGCTGGGCGATTCCGGCTGCAACATCTCGCGCATGCAGCTGGCGCTGGTCCGCGAGCGCAGCGAGGCCGCCATGCTGGTCAACATCGACAGCGCGCCCGACGAGGCCGCGCTGGAGCGGATCCGGAGCCTCCCGCACATGATCTCCGTCCAGCTGGTGGACCTCGGATCGTGACGACGCTGGTCGCGGTCGGCGCCCAATGGGGCGACGAGGGGAAGGGCAAGATCGTCGACTGGCTGGCGCCCCAGGCCCAGCTCGTGGTGCGCTTCCACGGCGGCAACAATGCCGGCCACACCCTCGTGGTCGACGGCGACAAGACGGTGCTGCACGTGGTGCCGGCCGGCGTGCTGGATCCTTCGACGGTGAACCTGATCGGGCCCGGCGTGGTCGTGGATCCGGGCGATCTGCTCGGCGAGCTGGAGGCGCTCGAGCGGCGCGGCGTGCTGCGCGATCCCTCGCGGGTGCGCCTCTCGGGACGCGCGCACGTGATCCTCGAGTGGCACACGGCGCTCGACAAGGCGCGCGAAGAGGCGGCGCAGGGCCGCGCGATCGGCACCACCGGACGCGGCATCGGGCCGGCCTACGAGGACAAGGTCACGCGGCGCGGGATCCGCGTCGCCGATCTGCTCGACCCCGAAGAGCTGCACGGCCAGATCCGCCGGCTCGGCGAGCAGAAGAACTTCGAGCTGGTGCACTACTACAAGTGGAAGCCGGTGGACGTCGAGGCGGTCTGGGAGCGCGCGGTCGAGTGGGGCCGGCGGCTCGCGCCCTACGTCGATCACACCGCGCGCGCGCTCGAGCAATCGCTGCGCGAGGGCAAGAACGTGCTCTTCGAGGGCGCGCAGGGCACCTTCCTCGACATCGACCACGGCACCTATCCCTACGTGACCTCCTCGAACTGCGTCGCCGGGGCCGCCTGCACGGGCGCCGGCATCGGACCGACGCGCATCGACCGGGTGCTCGGGATCACCAAGGCCTACACCACGCGCGTGGGCGGCGGACCCTTCCCGACCGAGGAGAAGGGCGAGTTCGGCGAGCGGCTGCGCAAGGCCGGTGACGAGTTCGGGGCGACCACCGGCCGCCCGCGGCGCTGCGGCTACCTCGACGCGGTGATGCTGCGCGAGGCCGCCACCGTGAACGGCTTCACGGGCTTCGCGATCAACAAGCTCGACGTGTTGGCGGGGCAGGGCGTGCTCAAGATCGCCACCGCCTACCGGATCGACGGCAAGCTGGTGCACGAGTTTCCGATGACGCTGCGCGAGCTCGAGCGCGCCGAGCCGGTCTACGAGAGCCACCCCGGCTGGCAGGAAGATCTGCGCGGCTGCCGCCGCTACGAAGACCTGCCCGCGACGGCGCGCGCCTACGTCGAGCGGGTCGAAGCCCTGGTGGGCGTCCCCGTCGAGCTGATCTCGATCGGCCCCGGCCGCGACGAGACGATCGCCCGGCTCGATCCCTTCCGGGCGGCGTGATCCCAGTCGACACACCGTGGCCCGACTGGTACCCACCCCTCGGGCCGCTAGCTCAGTTGGTAGAGCACCGGGCTTTTAACCCGAGGGTCCGGGGTTCGATTCCCCGGCGGCCCACCATTTTCCCGACTTCCTCCTGGCCGAGATTTCCGACCTGCGCGGCAAATGTTTCCCCAAAAGCACCAGGGCCGTTCCGTCGGACGGATCCGGTAGCCCCGGCTAGTTTGGCCAACTAATCGAAATATCTGCCTTTTGAACTAATGATGGAATCGGCACGGGACTTGCTGCGAGATCTTGAGCCCGACCTGGGAGGGGACCATGCGACGTCGGATATTTGCCTCCTTGTACTGCATCGCTGGCCTGCTGCTCGCCACGAGCGCGAGCGCCGCCCCGGTCAGCCCGGTGGGTCTCGAGATCTGGGTCGACGGCGTCTACGGCGGCAACTACAACCAGACCGCTCTCGGCTGCGTTCCCGGAACGGGCGATTGGTTCGTGTGTTCGGGCAGTGGCCTGGTCGTGGGCGATCTGACGCTCAATAGCTGGAACATGAGCTTCGACGTCGACCCCGTCGTGACAGGGATCGTTGCGGTCACCAACAACAACCTGATCAGCTCCCAACAGTACACGCTGCTCTTCACGCTTCCGACCGGCCCGATCGGCCCGTCCACCCTGAGCGGCGGCTCCGTCCAGGGCGGCGTCACCGACAACACCGGCGACGGCGCCACCCTCTCGACCGCCGGAGCCGGGACCGCTTTCTACAAGGGACTGATCGACGGCGCGTCGGCTCCGGCGCGGACGCTCTACCCCGAGTTCGCGTCCTATTCCGCCGGCGCCTTCCTCAGCAACAACGTTCCGAGCGCCGCTTTCGGCACCCCCATCCCGAGCCTGCCCAGCCCGGCCGTGGTGGCGAACATCGGGATCATGCTCGACTTCATCCTCACCCCCGGCGACTCGGCGTCCTTCACCAGCAACTTCGTGGTGGTGGTCCCCGAGCCTTCGACGGCGCTGACCCTGGGGCTAGGCCTGATCGGCCTCGCGATTGCGGGTCGACGCCGCTCCGAGTAGCCCCGCCCGCCGCCTGCTTCCGCCTCCCGAACGGGCCCGGCGCTCCCCGGAGCGATAAGCTGGCCTGATCGTGAGGCCGTCGATCCGTCAGCTCGAGTACCTCGTCGCGCTGGCGGGCATCCGGCACTTCGGGCGGGCGGCGAAGGCCTGCTCCGTCACCCAGCCGGCGCTCTCGCTCCAGATCCGCGAGCTCGAGGAGCTGCTCGGGGTGAAGCTCTTCGAGCGGGGCCATCGCCAGGTGCTGGTGACGCCCGCCGGCGAGCGCGTGATCGAGCGCGCGCGCGAGGCGCTGCGCCGGATCGACGACCTGCTCGACGAGGCGCGCGCGGCGCGGCAGCCCTTCACGGGCCGGCTCTCGCTCGGCGTGATCCCCACCGTGGCGCCCTATCTGCTGCCGCACGCGCTGCCCGCGGTGCGGGCGGCCCACCCGGGGCTCGAGCTGCTGCTGCGCGAGGACCAGACGCAGCGGATCCTGGCGCGTCTTCGCGGCGGGGATCTCGAGCTGCTGCTGCTCGCGCTCCCGATCGAGGGAGACGACCTCGAGTCCCTCCCGCTCTACGAGGAGCCGTTCGTGCTCGCGGTGCCGGCGTCCCACCCGCTCGCGAAGCGAAACGAACCGGTGTCGGAAGACGAGCTGGCGGGCGAGCCGGTGGTGCTGCTCGAGGAAGGCCACTGCCTCCGCACGCAGGCGCTGGCCCTGTGCGACGCGGTCGGCGCGCGCGAGACCGGCCGCGTGCAGGCGACCAGCCTGGGGACGCTGGTCCAGATGGTGGCGAACGGGCTCGGCATCACGCTGCTGCCGGCAACTTCGATTGGGGTCGAGGCGCGCGCGGGCAGCGGGCTCGCCCTGCGCGCCTTCGCGGCGCCGGTTCCGGGCCGCACGATCGGGCTGGTCTGGCGGCGCGGCTCGGCGCGCGGCGCCGAGTTCCGCGCGCTGGGGGAGATCTTCAGGCGCTGCGCGCCGCCCCTCGAGCGCTGGCGCGGCAAGTCCGTCGGCGGCGCGCGGCGGCGACCCCGGCGAGGGCGGCGCCGACCAGCAGCGCGCTCCCGGGCTCGGGGATCGGCTTGAATGTCGGCGACGGGGAGGCGAGCCAGACGAGAACCGGAGCCGCCCCACCGCTGAAGTCGTCGTTCCGGCCGAACGCGTGCGAAGCCGCGGGGGTCTCGAGCGCCTGAAGCGGGAGATCGGGGAGCTCGACGGCCGGCTCGGGCTCCTCGGGCCCCAGCGAGAGATCGATCGCCGGATCCCAGGCCGGGCCGGCTGGCGTGAAAAGCGGCCGGTCGTTCGGGTTCTCGCGACCCTGGCCTCGGCTCTCATCGCTTCCGACCCGGCCCGTGTCGGTCGGCGTGTCGATCGGGGCGTGGTTCGCCCGCCAGCTGAACGGCGTGTTCCTCAGGTAGTCGGCGATCGAGAAGCCCTTCGCCAGGTTCTTGCCGGATGGGGTGCCCGAGATGGGTCTGAAGCTCGGCGTCGATGCGATTCGGACCGCCTTCGCCGAGCCCGGATGCGCGCTGGCCGCCGGCTCCCCGGCTCCCGGCTTCGCGCCGGTGGTCGGGGCTGCGGGGCTGGCGATGCGGCTCTCCGGCGCGCTCTGCGCAGGGGCGGCGGACCCGGTCGCCATCGCCGGGTACGGGGCAGCGCGCTGCGGCCCGACGGCCGCGCCCGCCGCGACGAGCACCGGAATGCCGCTGCGCAACGCAGGCCGGATCGCATCCGGCGCCACGCCGGGCGGCTCGGCCGCCGGGCGAGGGGAGGGCGCGTCG
The DNA here is from genome assembly GCA_036560145.1 of Myxococcota bacterium. Lineage (GTDB taxonomy): Bacteria > Myxococcota_A > UBA9160 > UBA9160 > SMWR01 > DATBRV01. Next base: position 4,057 of record DATBRV010000047.1, on the reverse strand, counting down.
GCGATCCCGATCGCCGGAGCTGCCTCGGCACCGAAGGCTACGGGCGGCGGCGCGGGCGGAGACGGATCAGACAGCAACGGACGGGGCGGGCGAAGCGAGGGGTCCTCCGCGGTCGCGCGGGGAGCCTGCCAGACGACCCCGCTGCCGGGCGGGCGCAGGCGCTCGCGCTTCGGCAGCGGCAGCTCGGCCAGCTCCACGCCGTAGGGGGTCGCGAGCTCCCGGGCGGCCGATCCGGCGGGCTCGCCGCGGGCGGCCCAGACCGCGATCACCGCGGTGGGAAGCGCCAGGGTCAGGGTGAGCTGTCGAAGGCTTTCGCGCACGCGACCTCCCCGCGGTACCGAGCGACCGCCATCGCCTGGAAAGCCCCCGGGGCCGGGCGCAAATAAAAACCCGGGCTCCACCCCCCTCGCGGGGGATTCCCAGGTGACTTCTTTTTACCGCTGTTGGGAGCAAAAAAGCAATCGGGAAGTGCGGTCTGGGTGAACTCCGCTCGCCTGCGGCCGGTCTGAATGAACTACGTTCGCCTTCGGCTCACTGCGCGCTTCGCTTGCGCGTGCTTCGCTTGCTAGCCGATCCGCTCGAAGCTCACGGGCAGGCCGTCGCGGGGCTTCGAGATCGGGGCCTGCTGCACCGGCATCTGGTAGCCCTCCGGCACCGACCAGCGATATCGCAGCAGCAGCTGATGCATGATGGTCTTGATCTGCAGCTCCGCGAAGCGCAGCCCGATGCAGGTGTGGGCGCCGCCACTGAACGGCACCCAGGAATGCGTGTGCCGGCGGTGCTCGGCGCGCGCGTCGGAGAAGCGCTCCGGATCGAACCTGTAGGGGTCGCTCCACCACTCCTTCATGTGATGGGTGTGGATCGGGTAGACGACGATCAGCGCGCGGGCGGGGATCCGGTAGCCCTGGTAGTCGAACTCGCGGACCGAGAGCCGCGGCACCGTCGAGAGCGGCGGGTAGCGGCGTAGCGTCTCCTGCATCACCCAGCCGAGCGCCGGCACGCGGTCCATCTCGGAGAAGCCGAGCAGGGAGCTGCCGACCGCGCGCGACTCCTCGCGCAGCCGCTCCTGCCACTCCGGCCGGCGGGCCAGCTCGTAGAGCATGGAGGTGAGCGTGCTGGTGGTCGTGTCGTGGGCGGCCATCATCAGGAAGATCATGTGATCGATGATCTCGCCGTCGGTGAAGAAGCGGCCGTCTTCGCTCTGGGCGCGGCAGAGCCGGCTCAGCATGTCGCTGCCGTTCGAGGCCCGCCTCTCCGGCAACAGGCTGCGGAAGAACTCGATCATCCACTCGCGTCCGACCAGGCCGCGCTGGAACTCGAGGCCCGGGATGCGGAGCCGCACGATCGACATCGAAGCGGCCACCGTGTCCTCGAAGGCGCGGTTCAGGTGCCGGGTCACCGGGCCGAGTTCCGCGCCCAGGAAGACCGAGGCGGCCAGATCGAGGGTGAGCGTCTTGAAGGCCGGGTAGGCGAGAAAGCCGGGGCCGCGCTGGTGCCAGTCCCCGGTGCTCTCGGCGACCCGCGGGCCCATCAGCTCCACGTAGCTCTCGAGCGCCGGGATCGAGAACGCCTGCTGCATGATGCGGCGGTGGTAGCGGTGCTCGTCGCCGTCCATCAGGAGCAGGCCGTTGCTGAAGATGCGGCCCATGATCAGGTCCCAGGCGCCCTTGGCGGAGAGGTTCTGGTCGCGATCCAGCATCACCAGCTTGTTCGCATCGGGGCCGAAGAGATTCACCGACTTCATGAAGCCGAAGCTCGTCGCCACGACCGGGCCGTAGCGCTCGTACATCCGCTCGGTCAGCGTGAGCGTTTCGTTGCGCATCCGCAGCATGCGGGACAGCCACTCGAAGGGGCCTGCCTTGGGGATGCTTCTCGCGAGGTGCGCGGGCCCGGGCTCGTCGAGGGGTTGCTGCGCCTGCGCCACGGATTCCTCCCTCGGCCCGGTCTGCTTGTGGCTTTTCGGTCGCCCGGTAGAGTTGCGCGACCGAAAACGGGCCGGGCTGCCCCCGATTCGGCTTCAGCCGGAGCATACGGATTCCGCTCGCCGTGGAGCCACCGATGCAGCGACTCGCCGAGCGGCCGGGTCTCGCCCTGCTGGTGGTGGTCGGCGTCGCCGCGGCCCTCGACCTGTTCGGGATCCGCGAGCGGATCCTGATCGTCGGCGACGAATCGCTCTACGCGGCCGCCGCGCGCGAGATGCTGGAGCGCGCGGACTGGCTGGTTCCGAGCTTCAACTACCAGCCCCGCTACCAGAAGCCGATCCTGATCTATTGGCTGATCGGCGCCAGCTATCAGCTGTTCGGGGTGAGCGAGGCCGCCGCGCGCCTGCCGAGCGCCGTCTTCGGCAGCCTGCTCTGCGCGCTCGTCTTCGCGCTCGGCCGCAAGCTCGCGGACACCCTCACCGGGCTCGCGGCCGGGCTGGTGATGGCGACCAGCGTCGCGACCGTGGGGCTCTCCCGCGCGGTGATGACCGACGTGATCCTGTGCGCCTTCACGACCGCGGCGATCACCGGCTTCGTCTTCGCGGAGAGCGAGCGCGAGCGCGGCGGCAGCGGGCGCTGGCCGACGCTGCTCGCCTGCGTCGCGCTGGCCGGTGGACTGCTCACCAAGGGGCCCGTCGCCGTCTTGATCCCGGCGCTGGTCTGGCTGCCCTGGCTCGCGTGGCGCGGCGCGCTCGGCCGCTTCCTGCGCCGGCGGGAGCTCTGGATCGGCGCGGCGCTCTTCGCCCTGCTGGCGGCGCCCTGGTTCATCGCCGTGCACCTGCGCACGCAGGGCGCGTTCACCCGGCACGCGCTCGGCTACGAGACGCTCGAGCGCTTCTTCGGCGAGGCGGTCAGCAGCGCGAGCCTCCCGTGGTGGGGTTATCTCGCGACGCTCTGGCCCGCGTTCTTCCCCTGGTCCGCGTTCCTTCCGAGCGCGCTGATCGCGCTGCTCGGGCGGGCGCGGCGCGCGGCGGCCGAAGGCGCGCGCGATCCGCTGGCTGCGCTGGCGGTCTGGTGGGCCGCCGTCGTGTTCGTGTTCTTCTCGCTGGGCGCGACGCGCGTCGTCACCTACACGTTCCCGGCGTTTCCCGCGCTCGCCCTGCTGATCGGGCGCTGGTGGAGCCTCGCGCTCGCGCGGCCGGATCCGCGCCGCGCGCTCTCGCCGCTTCCGCCGCTGCTCGCGCTGCTGGCCGCATTGCTGGGCGCGATCGCTCTGCTCGCGCTTCCGGAGGGGCCCCGGCAGGCGCTGCCCGAGGCGATCGTGGCGCCGCTCCAGGCGACCCTCGCGGCGTTCGCCGCCGGCTTCGCCGGGATCTGCGCGCTCGCCTGGCTGCGTCCCGCGCGGGAGGTGCTGGCGGCCCTCGTCGCGCTCAGCGTGCTCGCGTTCGGCGGGGTGAGCGCCTGGCTGATGCCGCGCGTCGAGGCGCTGGAGGCCGCGCCCGCGAAGGCCTACGGCGAGTGGCTGCGCGAGCGCCCCGAGGTGCGCGCCCTCGCGTTCGACGACCACGCGCTCTCCGTCTATTTCTACGCGCAGCGCCCCGTCGAGCGCTTCGGCGCGCGCGAATCGGGGCGCTTCCGCGCCGCCTTCGAGGCGGGTGGCCCGGCGGCGGCGGTGGTTCGCAACAAGCACCGCGCGCTGCTCGCCGGCCTCGATCACGCTCTGCTCGGCGAGGACGACCGGCATGTCTTCATCGCGAACGCGGCGTGGCGCACGCAGGCGGCGGCGCGCGGCCCGGACCGCCAGGGGCTGCGGCTCGCGAGCGCGGAAGCCAGCGTCGAGATCGATTCCGGGCGCTTCGGCCTCCGCCTGCGCGACGCCGCCGGACGCGTGCTCGTCGAGCAGGCGCCCCTCGGGCTCGCGTTCGAGCAGGGCGGCCCCCGCCAGCGCGTGCGCCGCGTGCTGGACTCGGCCCGGCTCGAATCCGGCCGGACGCTCCTGCTGCGGGTCGAGACGGAGGGCGGCGAGGGAGAGCTGCGGCTGCGCTGGCGCACGCCGCGGGCGCTCGACGTCGAGTTCGTCCCGCCGGCGGGAGCCAGCGAGATCACGCACTTCAGCGACGCCTGGCGCCTCGCGC